>NZ_CP026949.1:2529122-3161403 GCF_003065425.1 Mycetocola zhujimingii | reverse complement strand
GATTCCCTTACGAAGTTATTCACAGAGTTATCCACCGGACGTGCCAAAACGCGCGGATCTGTGGGGAACCGCACCGGTTGGGCTGGGGATAACTATTCCCTCACGGTAACCAATCACCGTGAAAGGCCCAAATTTACCGCAGAAAACGGCCCGCGTGTCAGAGAGTCCTGCCTGTGGAAACTGTGGATAATTGTTCTTTTGCGCTTCGCCGGTTTGACCACAGGAGTCGCAGGACGTAGGTTTAATCAGTTGACTTCTGCCCTCGGGCACCCAATTCTCCCTGCGTGCGATCAGCTGCAGTGGAAATTCCAAACGTGGAGTGAGAAATTATGAGCAAGAGAACTTTCCAGCCGAACAACCGTCGTCGCGCCAAGGTGCACGGTTTCCGTCTGCGCATGCGTACCCGCGCCGGCCGCGCCATTCTCGGCGCTCGTCGCCGCAAGGGCCGTACCGAACTCTCCGCCTAGTCCCAATCGCTTCTCCCCTGTCGTCATCGTGCTCGCTCAAGCGCAACGCATAACGAGCGCGGATGACTACAAACGGGTAGTACGCAGGGGTCGACGGGCTGCGGGCACGAGCTGTGTCACGTACCAATTGATGAACCCGAACGGCGGCACTCCGCGGTTCGGGTTCATTGTTGCAAAAACCGTAGGAAATGCCGTGGTTCGCAATCGGACTCGTCGCAGGTTGAAGGCGATCGCGCACGACCTTGCTCCTGAGCTTCCTGAGGGCGCGGAATTTGTCTTTCGGGCGCTCCCGCCGGCCGCGGTCAGTGACTTTTCCGCTTTGAAAGCGGAGCTCCAGCACAGCACGGCGAAGCTGGTGGCGCGATCATGACCGGCGTCGCTGTTAACGAGTCCGGCGTTTCGGGCCTGGCCCACGGCATCCTGTTGATGCCGCGTAACGCCGCCGTCGCTGCATTGATTGCTTATCGCACAGTCATTTCACCGCTTTATGGGGAAGTCTGCAGGTACTATCCCTCTTGTTCGGCCTACGCGATGCACGCCATACAGCAGCACGGTGTGACGGTCGGTTCGGGGCTTGCCGCTCTGCGGATCGCCCGGTGCCATCCGTGGGCCGCAGGTGGCGTCGATGATGCACCACTGAAAAAGAACTTCCGATACTCCGTTACCCCGCGTGGTTTCGTTGTAACAGCCGGCCACCGAAAGGGCTAACCCCGCATGGATCTCCTGTCGATCATCCTCTGGCCGCTGAAGTGGGTAGTGGAACTCATCCTCGTGGGCTGGCACTCGCTGTTCGCCTTCCTGGGGATGGCGCCGGAAGACGGCCTCACCTGGGTCCTTTCGATTGTCGGTCTGACGGTTGTCGTGCGCGCGGCGTTGATCCCGCTGTTCGTGAAACAGATCAAGAACCAGCGACGGATGATGGAAGTCGCCCCCCAGCTGAAGAAGATCCAGGACAAGTACAAGGGAAAGAAAGACCAGTTCAGTCGCGAGGCCATGAGCCGCGAGACGATGGAGCTGTACAAGAAGACAGGCACAAACCCGCTCGGGTCGTGCCTCCCCCTGCTCGTTCAGATGCCCATCTTCTTTGCACTGTTCTCGGTGCTGAACGACTCGCAGACCGGTAAATCCGGAGTCGGACCCCTGAACGAGGCCCTGTCTGAGGAGTTCGGTTCCTCATCGCTGTTCGACTTCGCGCCCCTGCACATGAGCTTCTCTTCGGCGATGAGCGCTCCGGGCGGTCCAGAAACCGGCGTGATGATTGTCGCCGCGATCATGGTCGTGCTGATGACGGCATCCCAGTTCATCACTCAGCTGCAGATCGTCTCGAAGAACATCTCGGAAGAGACCAAGGCGAGCCCGATGTTCAAGCAGCAGCGCATTCTGCTCTACATCCTGCCCTTCGTCTTCCTGTTCTCCGGCTTCGCGTTCCCGCTCGGTGTCATGTTCTACTGGCTCGTCTCGAACATCTGGACCATGGTGCAGCAGTTCATCATCATCAGGCAGATGCCGATGCCAGGTACCGAAGCAGCGAAGGAGCGCGAGGAGCGCCTTGCACGCAAGGGAAAGCTGAAGCCCGCCGAGTCCGGTGAGGGCGACACCCTGGTCATCGAAGAGAAGCGTCCGGCGCAGCGCCAGCAACCCATGGGCAAGAACCGCGCGAAGAAGGTCGCGGCGAAGCCGAATGCCGGCGGAGCCAAGCCGGTGAATCCGGCCAAATCCGGTAACCCAGCCAAGGCAGCGGGGGCGAACGCGACGGGTCAGATGCCGCCGAAGGCACAAACCTCACCGTCCAAACCCGCCGGCAGCACTGATCCGGCGTCCGGAAGCCAGTCCCCCAAGAACAATGGAAAGTAGTTCGATGAGCGACGTAATTCACGACCCCGCAGATGTCGAGGTTATTCGGAACGACTCCCCCACAGCATCGCAGCTCGAGGAAGAGGGCGACGTTGCGGCCGACTACATCGAGGAGTTCCTCGACATCGCCGACCTCGACGGCGACATTGACATCGACGTTCGTAACGGTCGGGCGTACGTTGCAGTGACTGCGAGCGAAGGCAGCAACATCCGCTCGCTGTCCAAGCCCGACGTGGTCAATGCCCTTCAGGAGCTGACGCGCCTCGCCGTGCAGAGCAAGACCGGCCAGTTCTCTCGCCTCATCCTCGACATCGGTGGGTCGCGTGACGCGCGGCAGGCGGAACTCACCGTCCTGGTGGACAGCGCGATTGCTCAGATCGAGGCCGGTGCGAGCTCCGCTGCACTTCCCCCCATGTCGAGTTATGAGCGCAAGCTCGTGCACGACGTCGTGTCAGAGCGGGGTTTCACGTCCAACTCGCAGGGTGAAGGCCGCGACCGACACACGGTGATCACCCGCGCCTGAGAGCGAACCGAGGTCGGTTCGCGCTGCGAATTGTCGGCTGCAGTAGACGCCGCCGGTAAACGTCGATGCATTGCCGGATTGAGACAGTGCGACCCGCGGGGGTGCCGAAACGCCCCGATAAGCCGAAGAGGATTACCCGATGACTGAACCGCTGCTCGAGCAGGAACCTGCTTTCGCTGCCGATGTGCTCGGAGACCGCCTCGACGTAGCCCGGCAATTTACCCAGAACCTCGCGCAGCATGGTGAAGAGCTTGGTCTGATCGGGCCGCTCGAGCTTCCACGACTGTGGACGCGCCACGTGCTCAATAGTGCACTGGTGGCGCCTCTCCTGCGGCCGGGCCTGGTAGGCGACGTGGGTTCCGGAGCTGGTTTGCCGGGAATCGTCCTCGGGATTGCGCGTCCCGACGTGCAGTTTGTTCTCATTGAGCCGATGGAACGTCGGGTTGCTTGGCTGAATGATCAGGTCGACCAGCTTGAGTTGAGCAATGTGACAGTTCTGCGTGCCCGTGCTGAAGATGTGGACCTCGAGACACCACTGGATCAGGTGACCGCCAGGGCCGTCAGTGCGTTCCGCAAGCTGCTCCCACTCACCGCTCCCTTGTTGCGTGACGGTGGTGAGCTCGTGCTCATGAAGGGCGCGAACGCTGAGGCGGAGATCGCTGCCGCGCAGAAGGAAATGCGTAAGTACAAGGTGACCGACGCCCGGGTCGAGGTCCTCGGTGAAGGACTCACCGAGGATGTCACGCGTGTGATCCTCGGAACCGTTCGCGGTTAGGTCCCGCGCGGCCGATCCGTCGGCATCCCTGGGTTGACGGCCAGTCCGAGCGTTGCCGAATAGGTCTGTTCAGCTCGCTCAGAGCGATCCTAAGCTCTTGTCCGCGCGATCGGACGCGGTATTCTGAGCCGATTTCGGGCTGAAACCGGCCGGAACGGGTCGTGTTTCACGTGAAACACCGCCGCCGTCGATCGTTGGGGATCGAACTCAGACAACACAGGCCCTTCGTCGGTTCGGGTACGGGCCAGCCAATTCACGCGCCGGGTCCAGAACGTGAGCTGTTCCGAGATCCGGAATCGTCGTAGTTTCGTTGTCGGCTTATGTGCCGCTCCCGCGCGATGCAGGCGTGAGGCTGAGGCCAGGCAGCAATTGGCATGAACAGGTCCTGTCCTGTCGCGGTGCTGGTGAGAAGCGCCGGTCTCGGAATCGGCTTGGCAGAGGAGTCGGTTGTCGTGGGGCCCACGAAGTAGCAGCAGTCCGGCACTGTTCCACTGCGGGATGTTATGTTTCACGTGAAACCGGGCGATTGCTCCTCCGGCGGTGCTGCTGAGACTCGCTTCGTGCACTCCATTGCTGCATGGCTCCCCTGCTCTCCGGGTCAGCTTGTCCCCCCGCTTGCCTGCTCGTATCCGCGCCGGGTTCATTCCGCGTACCGGATTCCCCGCCGTGCGCGCCGTGGCGCGTGCGCGGAAATGGTGGACATACTGTTCTCTCGCTTTTTGCCCGCCGGCTTCTGTGATTCACGCCCGTATCTCCTGTCGGTCCCGGTGTCCGCTGACGCTGCTGCAGGCTCACACGACGCAACAGTTTCACGTGAAACATCGAGCGGCAGTGGCGGGGTCTGGCCCACGAAACTCCGGTCGCGGTGAATATCGCGTCCCGCCCGGTCGGCTCATCGGTCCCACCAGTATTGAGAGCTCGCACATAGTGATCCACGAGTGCCTGGGCTGCGCCGAAAGGGTCGATCTCGCCTGTTCCTTGCGAATCAGCACTGGGATACGGTGTGCTCGAGAGTTCCTTCCGCCGCCGTTGCGAAGAAATCAGTGGCGAAAGAGGGTGTTTCAGCGCTGTGGGAGCCATCCTAAGCGCGATTCGCAGACCGCGGCCAGGCCCTTTTTGAAGGTTTTCGTCGGGAAACCCGGACCGGGATGGCCTTTCGCGTCGGTCGACTAAGGCGCCGCCGCCTTTCCGTCGCGCGCGGCGGCGCACCTGCTCGCGATGGTAAGTGGCAATGCGGCGAGCGTATGGGTGGAAGCGTGCTCCAGATACACGCTCGGGCTGGCTGACCACGGCGTGGGTGAGCTTGGGCATGCTTCACGTGAAACAGTGAACGTGATCGGGTCAGCGGTAGCCGGCTTCTCGAGAACGCTGAAACGGAAGGCCACGTGACGTGGTCGGCGCCCTTCCCGGGACTCCCCTGCCGTTCGTTCCCTGGAGCGACTCCACTTCGCGTGGAGTGACTCGAGCACCCCTGGCGACTGCCACTCGTGATTGTTTCACGTGAAACATGTGCCCAGTGTCGACGGCCGCGGCCGCGGCCGCGGCCTCGGCTCGACGCGGCTCCAACCTTCCAGCATGGGCTGGTGCGCCAGATCACACGGTCCGCCGCTCCGGGACGAAAGGCCCCCAACGGTTAACGGAGTAAGTATCGCCACCGGGACGGGCGTGCGTGGCGGACGGAACCCGCGGTCCGGTTGACCTTGCCAGTGAAGTTTCACGTGAAACATCCCGGAGGCCGAGCTCTCTGCGGAACGGAGACCCGCGCATTTCAGTCCCGAAACTGCGACAGGCGCACGAGCAAACGTGCCGAAACGACATGGTCAGGTACGGTGGAAATCACGACAGGACGGAGCACGTTTCACGTGAAACATCCCCACACAGAAGGAGAGTCGGTGACGCACTCGCCCACCGCAGATGACTCATCGCCACTCATGAGAGAGATCCTCGATCTCACTCACCGACGCAGGAATCTGGCAGAAATAACCGTCCCCAAGCCCGCAAATACGCGGATCTTCACGGTTTCCAACCAAAAAGGCGGCGTGGGTAAGACCACGACGACCGTGAACATCGCGGCATCCCTCGCCAAGCTGGGAGCACGGGTTCTTGTCATCGACCTCGACCCACAGGGCAACGCGTCGACCGCCCTTGGTGTCGACCACCACGCGGACATCCCCAGCATCTACGACGTGCTCATCGACGACTTCCCCCTGGCGGATGTCGTACAGCAGAGTCCCGAGTTCGACACACTTTTCTGTGCACCGTCGACGATCCACCTCGCTGGCGCTGAGATCGAACTCGTATCCCAGGTGGCCCGCGAGCACAGGCTCCGCACCGCGCTTGAGCAGTTCGTGCGGGAGTCTGAGGAGACTTTTCACTACGTCTTCATCGACTGCCCGCCCTCCCTCGGCCTGCTGACGATCAACGCTTTTGTTGCGGCACGAGAGGTCCTCATCCCCATACAGGCTGAGTATTACGCGCTTGAGGGCCTGAGTCAGCTGCTGAACAGCATCCGGATGATCCAGAAGCACCTGAACCCGCCTCTTACGGTCAGCACAATTCTGCTGACGATGTTCGACACTCGAACCAACCTGGCACACCAGGTCGCTGACGACGTGCGCGCCCACTTCCCCGCTGAGGTTCTCAAGACGATCATTCCGCGCGCGGTCCGCATCTCTGAAGCTCCCAGCTTCGGCCAGAGCGTGATCAGCCACGACCCCAGCGGCGTCGGTGCGATCTCGTACCTCGAGGCCGCCACCGAAATTGCGACGCGGGAGGCGGAGCGCGAGCGCGCGGCCCGTGAGACCGCGGACGAGAACACAAACGAACTGCTTACTGAAGGAGCACCACGCTAATGGCCGTGAAAAGAACTGGCCTCGGCCGCGGGATCGGATCCCTCATTCCCACGACGACACAGGAAATGACCGAAAACGGTCGCCCGGTCGACGTGTTCTTCCCGCAGACCAACCCCGCACGCACCACCGAAGACCCGGATCTGGTCACGGTTCCCGGCGCCAGGCTCGCCAATCTTGACCCAGCGGACATTATCCCGAACGCGGCACAGCCCCGCACCAATTTTGATGCAGACGACCTCGCGGAACTGGTGCACAGCATCCGGGAGGTTGGTGTCCTCCAGCCGATAGTTGTGCGACCGCACCAGTCGAAGCGTGGCAAGTTCGAACTCATCATGGGCGAGCGTCGCCTCAGGGCCACAAAGGAAGTAGGCCTCGCCACTATCCCCGCCGTGGTCAAGGAGACCGCGAACGAGGACATGCTGCGCGATGCGCTGCTCGAGAACCTGCACCGCTCCAACCTGAACCCGCTGGAAGAGGCATCCGCCTACCAGCAGTTGCTTGCTGACTTCGGCATCACCCAGGACGAGCTCGCAACGCGAATTGGCCGGTCACGGCCACAAATCACCAACACGATTCGCTTGCTCAAGCTCCCGGAATCGATTCAGTCCCGCGTCGCCGCAGGAGTTCTGAGCGCGGGCCACGCCCGGGCGATCCTCTCGCTGGTCGAGCCAGAGCTGATGCTTCGGCTGGCGGAGAAGATCATCAACGAGGACCTCTCGGTGCGCGCGGCGGAGGCTGCTGCAGCGCAGATTCAGGGGCAGGCTCCCAAGAAGCCGAAGCCGGTCGGCGGAACGCGCCACGCTCACCTCGAAGAGGTCGCGGATCGACTGGGTGACCGGTTGAACACCAGGGTCAAGGTCAACCTCGGAGCAAGAAAAGGCCAGGTCACGATCGAATTCGCAACGATTGGCGACCTCAACCGCATCCTCGCCGAGATCGGTGAACCCAGCTATGGAGCGTAACCGTTGCGCTGCCGGGGGTTACTCCCCGGCGGCCGCCATGGCCAGGGCACTGTAAGTCGACGCGAGCGTCAAACCGGCGGCCTCGATAGCCTGGGGTACCAGTGACGTCTCGGTGAGGCCCGGGAGCATATTGGCCTCGAGGAACCAGACAACGCCGTTCTCGTCGACGATGAGGTCGATGCGCGAGATGTGGCGGAGGCCAAGAAGCTCGTGCACCGCAACAGCAGTCTCGCCCGCGCGCCTGGCGATGTCATCCGACACACGTGCCGGTGCGTAAAACGTCGTCTCCCCCGCGTTGTAGCGCGCCTCGAAGCTGTAGACGCCGGAGCGTGGCTGGATTTCGACGGCGGGAAGCGCGACAGGGCCGTGACCCGAGTCGATCACGGCGATCGCGAGTTCGGTGCCCTCGATCTTCTTCTCGATCAGGGCAACGTCCGAGTAGGTGTAGGCGTCGACCATCGCTCGCGGCAGGTCACCGGCATCCGTCACGATCGTCACACCCTGCGCTGAACCACCCTGCGCGGGCTTCACGACGGCTGCTGGGCCGATCCCGTGGACGATCTCCGCGAGTACGCCATTGGCGCCCAGCTCCCGGAACGTCTCGGTGGGCAGGGTCAGCCAGTCAGGTGTCGCAATGCCCGCACGTGAAACCAGAACTTTCGCTGTTGGCTTGAACCAGGCGAGGCCGGCCCCCTCAGCGTGCGAACCGACATAACGGATGCCGCGGGCACGGAGCAGCGCCTGGAGCGCTCCATCCTCGCCGCTGGCACCGTGGAGGGCAGGCCAGACGACGTCCGGGGCTTGTTCCGTGAGCGCGGGCAGCAGGGAAGCATCCGGATCCCGGACCGTCACCGTGTGGCCCGCGGCCTGCAGTTCCTCGGCCACTCGACGCCCCGACCGTAGGGACACGTCTCGCTCGTGCGAGATCCCACCCGAAAGCACGACGATGTTGAGCTTCTTGAAATCTGTCATGATCAGGCCTTTTCTGTTGGTCTGGGTGAGCGGGTCATCGCAGCGGTGCTCAGGACATGTTGGGCGGTGGCGCCGCGAATGTGCCTCGCGACTTGCCTCCGGTCAGCCGCCCGGTGCCGGCGAAAGTGTCGAGCAGATCAAGCTCGCCGTTGATGACGGTCGCCAACCTGCGAATGCCAACGCGGATACTCTCCGGCGTCGGGTAACAGAACGAGAGCCGGATGTTCTGGCGGCCGTCTCCGTCGGCGTAAAACGCGGTTCCGGGTGTGTATGCGACGAGTTCCTTGACGGCCCTCGGCAGCATCGCCTTTGAATCGAGCTGCTCGGGCAGGGTCAGCCAGACGTAGAACCCACCGGTGGGGTTCGTCCAGGTGAGATCGGGCAGGTACTCCCCCAGAGCGGAGAGCATCGTCTCCTTCCGCTCCTGGTAGACGCCGCGGAACGTATTGATCTGGCCCTTCCAGTCGGCCTGATCGAGGTACTGCGAGATCACCAGCTGGCTGAACGACGACGGGCACAGGATCGCGGCCTCATTGGCGAGGATGAGCTTTTCACGGATGGCGTGTGGTGCGAGTGCCCAGCCGACCCGGAAGCCCGGTGCGAGCGTCTTCGAGAACGTGCCGAGGTAGACGACGCCGTCCGATTCGAGTGAACGGAGGGCGGCGGGAGGCTTCTGGTCGAAGTACAGCAGCCCGTACGGGTTGTCTTCGAGCACGAGGATGTCGTTGTCGCGCGCGATCTCGAGGATCTCGGTGCGGCGGGCCTCGGAGAGCGTGACACCGGCCGGGTTGTGGAACGTCGGGATCGTGTAGAGGAACTTGATTTTCTTGCCAGCGGCTTTGAGGCTCGCGATGTGCTCGCGGAGCGCCTCAGGGATGAGACCGTTCTCGTCCATGGGGACGTGGTCGACCTCGGCCTGGTAACTCTTGAAGATCACCATCGCGGTGACGTAGCTCGGCCCTTCGGCGATGACGACGTCGCCCGGATCGATGAAGAGCTTGCTGAACAGCTCGAGCGCGTGCTGGCTGCCCGTCGTGATCACGACGTCGGAAGCGCTGCCCTGGATCCCCTCGAGCGCCATCACCTCGAGGGTCTGCTCCCGCAGCTTCTCGACACCCTGCCCCGAACCGTATTGGAGAGCTGTTGGGCCCTGTTCGCGCATGACGCGATTCATGGCATCCGTCACCAGGTCCTCGGGCAGAGCGGAGACGAATGGCATCCCACCGGCCAGAGAGACGACCTCTGGGCGGCTTGCAACGGCGAACAGGGCGCGGACCTCACTGGCGGCCAACCCGGCCGTACGGGCGGCGTATGAGCCGTACCACGGGTCGAGGTTGTTTCCGGATGAGTGGCGAGAGCCGAGTTCTGACACTGTCTGTTCCGTTCCTGGTCTTTCATCGATGTTAGCCGCCCAGTGGGGATGCCAATTGACCACGGGTGGCTTGAACCAGGAGTTAACGACATCGACCCGCCCGGCATGAGCCGGACGGGTCGATCGTGGAGCCGGACTGGCTAGGCCAGGAAGGCGGACAGGTCGTTCTCGAGAGCTGCCTTCGGCTTGGCGCCGATGATGGTCTGTGCGACCTCGCCACCCTTGAAGACCTTCATCGCGGGGATGGAGGTGATCTGGTACTGCATGGCGAGCTGCGGGTTCTCGTCGACGTTGACCTTGACGATGTCGATCTTGTCGCTGTGCTCAGACGCGATCTGGTCGAGGATCGGCGAGACCATGCGGCAGGGGCCGCACCACTCAGCCCAGAAGTCGACCAGGATCGGCTTGTCGCTCTTCAGAACTTCGGCGTCGAAAGTGGCTTCAGATACTGCACGTGCTGACATTGTTGCTCCTTGTGGGTAGGTAGAAATTAAACGGATGCCGCGACGGCGGATGCGATCTCGGGGTTGTGGTGCGCTTCCTGCTCGAGACTCGCGAGGTAGTGCTCGGCGTCAAGCGCGGCAACGGTTCCGGATGCGGCCGCGGTGATGGCCTGCCGGTAGTTCGGGTCGATGACATCGCCGGCGGCGAAAACACCGGGGAGGTTGGTCCTGGACGAGCGGCCGTCGACGGCGATGGTGCCGTCGCTGGTGAGCTCGAGCTGGCCGTGGAACAGGTGGGTCCGCGGGTCGTTGCCGATCGCGATAAACAGGCCGCCAAGCTCGAGGTGGCTCTCGGTGCCATCGACTGTGTTGCGCAGCGTCACGCCGTTGACGGCGTTCTCACCGGAGATGCCCACGACTTCGGAGTTCCAGACGAACTCGATCTTGTCGTTGGCGAAGGCGCGGTCTTGCATGATCTTCGACGCGCGGAGGGTGTCCTTGCGGTGGATGACGTAGACCTTCGAGGCGAAGCGGGTGAGGAACGTGGCCTCTTCCATCGCCGAGTCTCCGCCGCCGACAACGGCGATCGTCTTCTCCTTGAAGAAGAAACCATCGCAGGTGGCGCACCACGAGATGCCGCGACCTGACAGGCGCTCTTCGTCGGCAAGCCCGAGCTTGCGGTAGGCGCTGCCTGTTGCGACGATGACGCTCGACGCCTCGAAGTCGCCGGAGTAACCGGTCTTGATGGTTTTGACTTCTCCACCGAGGGAGACCTCGGTGACGTCATCGAGGATGATCTCGGTGCCGAAGCGTTCTGCCTGCTCCTGGAACTTGCTCATGAGCTCGGGGCCCTGAATTCCCTCGGGGAAACCCGGGTAGTTCTCGACCTCTGTCGTGTTCATCAGCTCACCGCCGGCCTCAACGCTCGACGCGAGAAGCAGCGGGTTCAGGTTCGCTCGGGCCGCGTAAATTGCCGCTGTGTAGCCGGCAGGCCCAGACCCGATGATGATGACATTGCGCACGGTATTGCTCCTCAAAAGTTCGCTCGACCAGTCCAACACATCTTAGTTGGGCGCTATTCCAGAGGCCCTGTGGAGGCTGTGAGAGGACTGTGAGCGAGGGGTTCAGCGCCCGGTACCGAGCGCATCAGTTGCGGTCGAGAACATCAGGCGGAACGGGTGTTCTCGGCCGGAAGTGGTGTTCTCGGCGTGACGCCTAGCGGCGACGCAGGCGGCGCTTGACCGGCGCGATGGCATCCCGGAGTTCCTCTGAGCGCATCAGCGAGAGAGCGCCCACGTAGAGGGCCAGCATGACGACACCGATGAGTGCCATGGTGAGCACCGCGTTGAGGGGCGACGCCAGTGCCCAGCCGCTGGTGTAACCGCCAAGCACGAAAATCAGGAGAACACCAGCGAGCACGGAGGGGATGGCGGCGACCGTGTAGACGGTGAGGCTCCGGATGATGCGGGACATGTCGAGTCCGTGAATCCGCTTCGCGAGCAGGATGCCGGCTGTCAGCATCTGCACGACGATCGACACAGACATCGACAGCGCGAGCCCGATGCCGATGAACTCCCGCGGCAACTGCGCGCAGGCGAGTGCGAGACCGATGTAGACGGCCGTCTGGACCAGGGTGAAGAAGAAGGGCGTCCGAGTGTCACCGAGGGCGTAGAAGGTGCGCTGGAAGACGAACAGCACGGCGAACGGGACGAGGCTGATCAGGTACCCCATCAGCACGAAGCCCATCGCTGCGGTGTCGGCGAACTGGTCGGTGAACAGGCTTGCGAAGGGGAACGCGACGACGAGGAGCACAGCGGTGGCCAGCACGATGAACAGGGTGATCTGGCGAACCGCAGCCGAGACATCCGTTTTCAGGTTTTCGATCCGGTCTTCACGCACGTGTTCGGCGAGCCGGGTGAAGTACGCGGTCGCGACCGAGAGCGTGATGACCGAGTGGGGCAGCATGAAGATCAGCCAGGCGTTTTGCAGGGTCGCGGGTCCTGCCCCGACTCCCGTTGCGATCAGGGCCACGTTGGTCTGGACCAGGCCGCCGAGCGTGGTGAGGCCGAGCATGGCAAACGACCAGCCCGCAAGCTTTCCGGTGGCGCCGAGCCCGACGCCCCGCCAGGCAAAATCGGGTCGGTAACTGAGTCCGATCCGCTTCCAGAAGAAGAACAGGACGATCGCCTGCGCGGCGACTCCGAGTGTCGCTGTTCCGGCGAGAACGGCGATCATGGTCGGTGTCCAGTCGGTGACGAGCCTGTCACCGTTGGGGTCGGCCCCGAACGCGATCATGAAGACGACGAGCCCGGCCATCGCCACGATGTTGTTGATCACCGGCGACCAGGTGAACGGACCGAATACCTTGTGCGCGTTGAGGATCTCGCCGAGCACCGAGTACAGGCCGTAGAAGAAGATCTGCGGGAGGCACCAGTAGGCGAACGCGATGGCGAGGGCGCGAGTCTCCTCGTTCAGGTTGAGCGAGTAGAGGCTCACGAGTGCCGGGGCGAGCAGCACGGCAGCCACCGTCGCACCGAGCAGCACGACGAAGGTGATCGTCAGCAGCTTGTTCATGTACGCCTTGCCGCCGTCGGCGTGCACGATGGAGCGCACGATCGACGGAACGAGAACCGCGCTGAGAACACCTCCGGCGATGATGACGTAGAGGGTGTTCGGCAACTGGTTGGCAACGCCGAACGCGTCAGCGCTGCGCGAACCGACAAGGCCGATCGTGGATGCAAGGAGCATCGCCTTCACGAACCCGAGGAGTCGGGACACGAGGGTCCCCGAAGCCAGGAATAAGCTCGCGCGGCCGATGCTGTCGTCGTTTGTTGATTTACTCATTGCCGCTTTCGGTGGACATGTGCTGGGCCTTTGCATGGCGCCGTTTACGGATGGTTCGGACAAGGCCACCGAGGAAGAGAGCGACGATGAGACCGCCGATGACGGCGGCACCGATCCCCTCCCAGTCGGCCCTGACACTCACGGGGACCTGGACGCTCCCGCCGATGACGGCGTTCTGTGGCGAATAGAGCTGCACGCGGACCGAGACGTCCCCGTTGCCGAGTCTCGCCTGGACGGGCACGCGAACCGTTTCACGGGAGTTCGCCGGAATGGTCTGTGTCACCGCAGCGTCGACACTGAGCTTGAGGCTCGAGGTGGACGCCTGGAGCACGACGGTGACGGGCTGGTCGAAGTCGTTGCGCACCGAGAACGGCAGCGAGGTCTGGTTGCTCACCATGTTGATCTGGGTCGTGGCCGTAATCGACACCGAGTCCAGGATGGCGGCGGTCTGCTCGTCATGTTCCAGGACGGCGGCGTCCCAGTCAGCGGCGTTGTCACGCCAGGCGACGGCGAGCAGGGCCAGAATCTCAGCCCGCTCTTCGCCCGTGAGGAGTGTGGGGTCGTCGAGGACCGTGGCGAATGACGCGATCTCGGCCTCGCGGGCGCTGAACCGTGCCGCGGTCGCTGTGCGTCCCGCGTCCTCCGGCGTGTCTACCATGGTCACTGTCGCCGGCTCGGCAGAAGCCGCCGCGCTCAGTGACGTGCTCGCCACCAGCGGCAGTGTGGCGAGTGCTGAAAGCGCCTCACTCAACCGGGCGGACGACGGTGGCCATCCTCGGTCGAGGGTGAGGACCAATGAGCGATCAGGTGCCGAACGTTCCGAGCCAACGACCATGATCTGCGCGGCGAGGTCGGCGAGAGCATCCTGCTGCTCGTCAGTGCTGATGGCGGTGACCGCTCCCCGAAGCGCCTCTGACGCTGCAGCATCCGACACAATAAGCGCCGCATCGCCCACCCTCGACGCCGCTCCGGGCGTGTACGAGGCGGTAGAGGCGACGTTGCCGGAGGAGAGGAGTGTCGAGGTCGCCCCGGATGCCGCGAAGACGGGCAGATCGGTCGACACCACGGTGTTATCGGCCGGCCAGACGATGCCCGTCGTGGTGTACGGCCATTCGGTGAGTTCGGCGAGGGTCGGGAGTGGATTCTCGTCGGGGGCCGGATCTGGCGACGGGGTCTCTGTCTCACCGGGCACGGGCTCGCCGGTGGCAGTGTCGTCGGTTGGCTCGCCCGCGAAGTTCGCGGGGTCAAGGCCGAAGAGCAGGGATGTCGGACTCAGGAGGTTCGGGATACCGGCCTGAGCCTGCACGGCGGGGTCAGCATCCGCGGACTGGAGGGGGAAGGTCTCGTTGGTAGCGCGTGAGAGCGTATCAAGCCACGCGACAGCGGACGCCGGTGCCGCGTCGCCGAGGGCACGGATCGACGCGATGATCATCGGGTCTATCCCGAGCGCAACCGGGCGGTCAATGACCCCGTCGAGCTGTCTGGTGAGCACGCCGTTCGGCGAGGTGTAGAAAGCGAGGGCGTCGGCGGTCAGCAGCCCGGTCGTGCCCGGTGGGGCGGTGATGGGCATGACGACCGCGATGCCGAGTGGCGTCGCCGCCGGGTCAGGGCTGTAGACAATGGTGTCCCGCGCCTCAACCACTGTTTCTGCGCTCGTGAAGACGGCGTCGATGGGGTAGACGCCGCCGACCGTGAGCCCGAGTGACTCGGCGGAAACCTCGATCGGCGTGATGGTGTGGGTCGCGCCGGGTTGGAGCGCTGGAACCGGAACTTCGGAGAGGGTGCGGTCGGTGTCGGCCTTCGTAGAGGGGTCAAGCCACTCGGTGAGTGTGTCCCGTGAGGTGATCGAATCGGTACTCGACCTCAGCGTGAGTGCGCCGTCGGCGACGGGGACTGGCGTTGTGTTCTCTACGGTCACCGTGACGGCCATCGTTCCGCCCGCGCCGATAAAGCTGGCGGACTGGCGAATCGACACGGACACGTCCTCGACAGCCGCTGCGGAGGGGGCGGTGACCGCCCGAGCGGTTGCCGGAGGTTCTGAGGCAAGGGCTGGTGGCGTCGCGCCGAGGGACAACAAACCGACCACGGTGGCAAGAAGCACACGCATGGTCAACGGCGGTCGTTTCTGTGTCATAGGCGTTCGCCGGCGCGGATGGTTCCACGTTCCAGCATCGATCGATTCTAGAGGCGGACGCTGGGGGGATGCTTTCAGCGCGCGGGGAACCACCGACCCTGCCGTGGATCTGTGGTTCGCTCACCCTCGGAACACGCCTCAGCCAGTGCGCGTTTTTGGCCGTGCGTCCAACCGTGAATCTCTCGTTCGCGGTAGTAGGCCTCGTCGATCCGGTCATGCCACTCGGCGTACACGAGAGCGGGAGCCGCCACATCGGCAGGGCTGGGTCCGACGCCATGCTGCCTCAAACGGTGCGACAGGTTCCAGGTGCTCCCGGTGACAAAGGCGCCGTCGGCGCGGCGAAGAATGTACACGAACGGCATCGACCAACCCTGCGACCACCGAGGGGTTCGCGGAGCGGATCCGCCGATGCTGTCGGTGACCGGCTGGCCCGGGATGTCTGTGGAGGAGGCCTGTGCGGTTATTCGCCCACCGAGTCCAGCAGAGTCCAGACCGTGCGCGTCAGGTCGGGGTGTTCGAGCGCAATGCTCCTCAACAGGTCATATTCCAGCTGAGCTATATTCTTGCGGTGCATGCCGGCATCCGCGAGATCGCTTCTCGCGGCGTGCTTCGCCATCGCGTACTGGGCGGTCATACCGCGAGCGTCGAGTGCGTCGGCCCGCAACTCGAAGACCACGAGTTCGTCGACCGTGGGGAGGTCGTGGATGAAGTCGTACGGGTCTTCGCCGGCCCGGCATCGATGTTCGATGAGAACGTCGAGTTCGTACCTTGCATAGCGGCGCAACTCGTCGAGGTCCATTCTGGCCATTGTCATCGCGCCTCCTTTGCTCGTCTCCACGTGCGTGTGACCGGGTCCGGTTAAAGGGTACGCGAGGTTTCCCAAGCGCCAAATAGTCGGTGCCGCGCGCCGGTCACCGCGGAATCGGACGCTGGCGTGCGACCATGGAGCATGGACCAGAAACCGCTCGCGAGCAGCACGTTGCGGCACTTTCGCGAGACCCTCGAATCTGAACGCGCCGAACTCCTCGCCCAGCAGGAGCACGTGGCAGCATCCCTGACCGAGGTCCGCGATGCTCGTGACGGCGAACAGGACGATGAACACGACCCGGAAGGGCCGACGCTCACCGCCGAGTGGTCCCGGCTGACGGGCCTGCAGGATGACGCGGTGCGTCAACTCAAGGACATCGATCGTGCACTCGCGCGAATCGACGACCGCAGTTACGGAATCTGCACGCGATGCGGCAAGCCGATCGCACGGGCGAGACTCGACGCCCGACCCGTCGCCGAGCTCTGCATCGACTGCGCTCGGCTCGCTGAAACCGGTCGATAGGGTTACGCTCGGCGGGGTTGGCTGTCTGTGCTCGCGGCACGTAACCTCGCCGTATGACCGAGAGCCCCGCTGACGTACCCGAGGTCTGTGTCTGTTACATCCTCGATGAAACCCCCGAAGACGGTTACCGCGTCCTGCTCGGCGAGAAAAAGAAGGGTCTTGGCCTCGGCAAGCTCGTTGGCCCCGGTGGCAAACTCGAGCCGGGTGAGACCCCCGCGCAGGCGGCGGTGCGGGAAGTTTTCGAGGAGTCCGGGCTTCGGGTCATCGAGGACGACCTCGTGCTGCTCGGTCGGATCAGGTACGAGTTCCCAACGCGCGAGGCATGGAGTCAGGTGTCGTGGGTCTTCGCCACGCGCTCATGGCATGGCGACATTATCGAGTCAGACGAGCTGCTCCTCCGCTGGCACCGCGTCGACGCCATCCCGTTCGACCGGATGTGGGATGACGCCAAATACTGGCTGCCCGGAGTGCTCGCCTCACCTGACGCCGGCGACGTCATCGAGCGGAGGTTCGTGTTTGGCGCCGATCTGTCGACGGTGATCGAGTCGGACCACCCGCTCCCGGCGGGTGCCCCTAGGCCTGGATCGCGAGCGTAAACGGCAGAACGGCGGATGCTCCCGCCTGCCTCAGCACGCGGCCGGCGACGGTAATCGTCCACCGGCTGTCGGTGAGGTCGTCGACGAGCAGAATCGGCTGACCACGGTAACCGTCAAGCGCGGTTACAAGGTCGGGTCCGAGTTCGAACCGGTCCCATACGCTCGACAACCGATAGGCGCTGTTGCCACCGGGTTCGCCCGATGGCCCGCCGTTTTTCAGTTCGAGCGCGCCGAGGTACGGCAGGCGGCCGACATCGGAGAGCGCGCGCGCCACCGAGTCCACCAGAACCGGGCGTCGGCGGGACGGGATGCTGACGACCGCAGCGGGGCGTTCGTCCCAGCCCCACTGGCTCAGCACCCGAATGCAGGCGTCGACCATGGCACGGCTCGCCGGTGCGTCGGTGCCGCCGGCGGCGAAGAGATCGCGCAGGGTGCCTCCCCAGCCCAGGTCGGTGAGGCGCGCGAGTGCGCGGCCGGGTTCGACGCGGTCGGACGGTGCGATCTTGCCCTTCACGGGTACGCCGAGCTGATCGGCACCCGTCGGCCACTGGGCGCGCGGCTCGATGACAACACCGACGCGGTTGAGCGACTGGGAGGCCTGACCTGATGCGTCCTCGCGGATGTCGGTGGGGTACCAGGCCGGTTCCCCCGCTGCTGCCGCACAGTTGTCGCAGCGTCCGCAGGGCACAGCCGTATCGTCATCGAGCGCGCGCTGGAGGAATTCCATCCGGCATCCGGTCGTGCGCTCGTACTCGATCATCGAGTTCTGCTCGGCTACGCGGGCTGCGGCGATCCGGGCGTACCGTTCCGCGTCGTAGACCCACGGTTGACCGGTTGCGACCCAGCCGCCGGTGACCCGCTGCACGGCGCCGTCGACGTCGAGCACCTTGAGCAGGAGCTCGAGCGGGCTGCGTTTGAGGTTGACCCGTGCCTCGAGCGCGGGGGTCGACAGCGGAGCACCGTTGAACGCGAGCTCGTCGATTACCGCGGTGGCTTTCGCCTCATCCGGCATCGACGAGGTGGCGAAGTACTGCCAGATTGCCTCGTCTTCGGTTCCTGGCAGCAGCAGAACGTCCGCGCTGGCCCGTTTGCCGTCGATCATCGCGGCGCGACCAGCGCGACCGACCTGCTGGTAGTACGCGACGGGCGATGACGGGGCGCCGAGGTGGATCACAAACCCCAGGTCGGGCTTGTCGAAACCCATTCCGAGCGCACTCGTCGCGACGAGAGCCTTGACCTGGTTATTTTTGAGCGCTTGTTCCAGGCCCTCGCGGTCGCCGGCATCCGTTCGCCCGGTGTATGCCTGCACCTCGTGGCCAGCCTCACGGAGGAGGCGGGCGGTGTCGTCGGCCGCGGACACGGTGAGTGCGTAGATGATGCCTGAGCCTGGCAGGTCACCGAGGTGGGTGAGCAGCCAGGCCAGCCGCGTGCCGGCGTCGGGCAGACGGAGGACGCCGAGCCTGAGGGATGCCCTGGCGAGCGGCCCGCGGATCGTCACGACCTCGGTGTGGCCGGCTGACTCGAGCTGCTCGGCGACATCGGTGACGACGCGGGAGTTGGCGGTCGCGGTGGTGGCGAGCACGGGAACACCCGTCGGCATTTCGGCGATGAGGTCGCGCAACCGGCGGTAGTCGGGACGGAAGTCGTGGCCCCAGTCGGAGATGCAGTGCGCTTCGTCGACGACGAGGAGGCCGGTGCGCTTCACGAGGCTCGGCAGCTGCTCTTCGCGGAAACGGGGGTTGTTGAGGCGCTCGGGCGAGACGAGCAGCACGTCGACCTCGTCGCGCTCGAGCTTCTGCAGAACATCGCCCCACTCGTGCGGGTTGGCCGAGTTGATGGCGACGGCGCGGACACCGGCGCGCGCTGCCGCTTCGACCTGGTCGCGCATGAGGGCGAGCAGCGGCGAGACGAGGAGGGTCGGCCCCGCGCCCTGGCGGCGGAGCAGAAGGGTTGCGACGAAGTACACGGCCGACTTTCCCCAGCCGGTGCGCTGCACCACGAGCGCACGGCGGCGCTCATCGACGAGAGTGGCGATGGCCTCGTACTGGCCCTCGTGGAAGTCGGCGTCGGGTGACCCGACCAACGTTCGCAGGATTTCGAGGGCGTCGGTACGGGTATTCGTCATGACCCCAGCTTCGCAGGTGCCGCTGACAGCACTGTGCGTGCCGGCGTCGTGCCTGGGACCGTGCTCGTGCTCGTGCCCGTGCCCGTGCCCGCGCTCGTGCTCCCGTGCTCCCGTGCCCTCGCGCGCCGAGCGCTGCAGATACTTGTCGAGCGCGGCAGAAGTATCTGCAGCGCAAGGCTGGATGTGCAGCGCTCGAGTGGGCGCGACCGGTTTTGGCTCGCGCCGCCTTCCGTGTTGGGGCAGGCAGGCCAGCTGGCCGTGGATGCTCGGGCATCGCGTGCGGGTCGGCCCGCGGCATCCGCTCAGCGTGCGCTGGCGTGTCGAGCGCTGCGGATACTTGTCGTGCGCTGCAGAAGTTTCTGTAGCGCAAGGCTGGATGTGCAGCGCTCGAGTGGGCAAGGCTGGATGTGCAGCGCTCGATCGGGCGAAGACGGGACTGATCAGCCCCGCGGCATCCGCTCTGACGAGTCGACGATCTGCTTGCCGAGCGGCAGCAGCGCGACGGGCACCATCTTGAAGTTGGCCCAGCCGAACGGGATCCCGATGATGGTCACGCACAAGAGAACACCGCTGACGATGTGTTCGAGCGCGATCCACCAGCCGGCGAGCAGCACCCAGACCACATTGCCGATCGTCGAGCCGACGCCGGCCGTCGGTTTCTCGACTACTTCCTTGCCGAACGGCCAGAGTGCGTAGACGCCGATCCGGGCGGCGGCGATCCCCCAGGGGATGGTGACGATGAAAATGCACATGATCGCTGCGGCGAGCATGTAGCCGAGGAACAACCAGAATCCCGACAGCACCACCCAGATGATGTTCAGAAGTGTCTTCATAGTGGCCTTAGTCTGACAGCCGACCCTGAGCGTCGGTGACACACTGGTAAGCGTGACTTCAGCGCTCGTGCAACTCCTCCGGCTAGACCTCGAATCCGCCCGCTTCACGGTGACGACGCTCACCGAGCTGTGGGGTGCCGAAGCGGATGCCGCGCTTCACCGCAACGAGAGAGTGCCTGCGCTCCGCGCGCTCGCGGCGAAGCGCAGGGACGCAGACCCCGAGGCATCCGCGACGCTCGCGACCCTGTTCGTGCTCGGACTCCCCGTCACGCACGATGACCTGGTCGCTGCACTCCCGAACCTCGGCGCCGACGGTGCTGTTGAGCTCGGGATGGTCGACGTGGTGGGCGCCGAGGCAAGGCCTCTGATCGACCTGAGGCCGTACAGCTTCGTCGACTCCCACGGCGCGGGCAGCTGGTGGATCGCATCCGACCTCGGCGAGCTGGTGCTCGGGCGTCCGCTCGGCGAAGAACACGTGCTCGGTGTCGGCGGTGCATCCACGACGCTCAGCGGGCTGATGATGCAGACCCCTGTCGGACGGGTGCTCGACCTCGGTACCGGTTGCGGCATCCAGGCGATGCACGCCGCCCGCCACGCGACCCACGTGGTCGCGACGGATATTTCGGCTCGGGCGCTCGAACTCGCCGCGCTCAACGCCGAACTCAACTCGATCCACAACATCGAGTTCCGGCTGGGGAGCCTGTTCGAACCCGTGCGCGGAGAGCGATTCGACCAGATCGTGTCGAATCCGCCGTTCGTCATCACTCCGAGGGCCGACGGTGTTCCTGCCTATGAATACCGCGATGGCGGCATGGAGGGCGACGCGCTCGTCGAGGCCGTTCTGCGCGGTGCCGCCGCACACCTCACGCCCGGTGGTGTTGCCCAGCTGCTCGGCAACTGGGAGTACCGGGTGGGGCAGGATGCGTTCAGGCGCGTCGGTGGCTGGATCGACGGCACCGGCCTCGACGCCTGGATCATCGAGCGCGACACCCAGGATCCGGCGCAGTACGCCGAGACCTGGATCCGCGACGGCGGAACGAAATCGGGCACACCCGACTTCGACCGGTTGTACAACGCCTGGCTCGATGACTTCGATGCACGACGGGTCACCGCTGTCGGGTTCGGATACATCACACTGCGGATGCCACTGGCGGGCGAGCCATCGCTGCGGCGACTCGAACGGATGCACGGTGCGCTCGGCGCCAATGAGTCCGGCCTTGGCGTGCACCTCTCATCGGTGCTCGCCGCGCACGACTGGCAGAAGGTCCGCGATGACGAGGAGCTGGCATTGTCGCGCGTCACCGCAGCACCCGACGTCACGGAGGAGCGCCACTACTGGCCGGGAGACGAAGACCCCACCGCGATGCTGCTGCGACAGGGCAGTGGTTTCGGGCGAACGGTCCGAATGGATACCGCGCTGTCCGCCCTCGTCGGCGCGAGCGACGGTGACCTGACGATCGGCGCTGTGATCGCGGCCATCGCGCAGTTGCTCGAGGTCGATGTCGCCGAATTGCTCGCCGAGCTGATGCCCCGGGTCCGGAGCCTGATCGACGACGGGTTCCTGATCCCCGTCGACGAGTCTGAGTAGCCGCCGGCAGCAGAGATAGGGCATTCGCCCGATACTGCGTGCCCTCCTTAGAGAACACGATGGAGTCATCAATCTCAGGAGGACACCATGCAGATCTCAGGCGAATACGGAACCGAACTTCTGCTCCGCTATTCCGAAGAGGAGCTCAGGCGGCAACTGGAGTTCCGCCGGGTGGCCGAGGAACGTGCGGGTGAATCGCGCGGCGACGCCGGACTGGCCAGCGTCGTCCGGCCGTCGAGGCTCACCCGCTTCGCCCGGTTCCTGTTCCGCGAGAATACCGCGGCGGGTGGACCCGAATGGATCCGCCCCGTTCAAGGATCATCGGCGACTCCCGAACCCGTGCTGCCGCCGGCTCGCGTCGAGGCAGGCCCGTCGGTCACGAGCGTTGGGCCGGAGAGTTCCGCGGAACGCGATGATGAGCGGATGCCGGTGATGGCCGGCTCCCGACGGTAGCGCGATAGTGACGGTGCCGGTCGATATCTTCGCCCGGGAGTCAGCACCGGCCACGGGTTCGGGTACCTCGACGCGTGTCGGTGCCCCGTGGCACGATGAAGAGGTGAGGTCACCGGCGTCGAGTCCAGCCATGATCGGGCGTGAGTCCGAACTTGCGCAACTGCACGCGGTCTTTGACCAGGTCCTCACCGGTCGCCCGCAGGGTGTCGTGATTTCGGGTGAGGCCGGAATCGGCAAAACCCGCCTGATCGAGGAGTTTCTCGGTCTGGCATCCGCCGACGCGCTTGTGCTGACCGGGCAGAGCGTCGACCTCGGTGCGGTTGGGGCGCCGTACTCTCCCATCCAGAGTGTTCTTCGCGGCCTTGTCGCCGAGCTCGGCCCGGAGGCCGTGCTCGAGGCGAGTGGGCCCGGGGCAGAGGCCCTCACCGCCCTCCTGCCCGAACTCGGCGCCCAGGGTGCTGACCCGGCGGGCGCGGCGCTCAATCGACTGCACGACACCGTCACCACCCTCTTCGAGAGCGTGTCACGGCGGACTCCCCTCGTTATCGCCATCGAAGACCTGCACTGGGCGGATGAGGGCACCCTCGACCTCCTTCGTTTCCTGCTCCGCGTGCTCGGCCGTGGCCGCATTCTCGTTGTCCTCAGTTTCCGCTCCGA
The DNA here is from genome assembly GCF_003065425.1 of Mycetocola zhujimingii. Classification (NCBI taxonomy): domain Bacteria; kingdom Bacillati; phylum Actinomycetota; class Actinomycetes; order Micrococcales; family Microbacteriaceae; genus Mycetocola; species Mycetocola zhujimingii. Next base: position 3,138,623 of record NZ_CP026949.1, on the reverse strand, counting down.
AGACGTGGCGCGAGGGCATCCGCTCAGATCGCTACTCAGCGAACTCGACCGAAGCCGGAGCGTGACCAGGGTCGAACTGGTTCGGCTCACGAAGGAGGAAGTGCGCAGGCAGGTGGCTGCGATTCTCGGGTCCGAGCCGGATGACGAGGCGTTCGACAGCGTCTACGCACGCAGTGAAGGAGTGCCGTTCTTCGTCGAAGAACTCATTGGCTTCGGGTCGACGAGTGAGGGCGAGTTGCCCTGGACCCTGCGGGAGCTTCTGCTCGCCCGTTACGAACGACTCAGCGACGAGTCACAACAACTGCTCCGCCTGATCTCCGCCGGGGGCGTACGCGTCGATCACGACCTGCTTTCGGCATTGTTCCCCGGCGAGCCCGAGCAGCTCGATGCCGCCGCGAGGGAGGCTGTGCTTGCCAACATCCTCGTGGCGGATGAACGCAGTTACGCCTTCAGGCACGCACTGGTCCGGGAGGCCATTCATACGGATCTGCTGCCTGGCGAGCGAACCAGATTCCACACCAGGTTTGCTGAGGTCCTTGAGTCGCTGTCGGGTGACCGTCGCGTCGCGGCGGAGATTTCCTATCACTGGCTGGCTGCCCACGACACGCAGCGCGCCTTCCCCGCGACGCTCGACGCGATGACCGAGGCCAGGGTGACCCACGCCTATGGCACCGCGGCACAGATGGGCGAGCGTGCTCTCGAGCTGTGGGACCAGGTTCCCGATGCGGAGAAGGTCGCCGGGCGGCAGAAGATCGATCTCCTCGCGCAGACGGCATCCGCCCTCCGTAATGCCGGGGAGGGTGAGCGCTCCCTCGCGATGATCAATGTTGCGCTCGAGGAGAGTCCCCGCAGCGAGACCCTCCGCTACGCCCGGTTGCTGAGGGACAAGGCGCTGTACCTCGGCAATATCGGCAAACCGGGCTCGATTCCGTTGCTCAGGGAAGCCCTCGAACTCGTGCCGCCGGGCGCAACGGGAATGGCGGGCACAACCGGACTCGCGCGTGCGCCGATGAGCGCCGGCGAATTACGGTCGGCACTTCTCACCGCGCTCGCCGGTCGACTGATGCTCGCGGCGCGCATGGACGAAGCGATCGAAACAGCCCGTGAAGCGCTCCGCGAAGCAACGGATGCCGGTTCAGACCGGCACGCATCGATCGCCTCGAACATCCTGGGTACGACCGAGATCAACGTCGGTCGATTCGAGGAGGGACGTGCGCATCTCGACGAGGCGCTGGCGCTCTCGCAGAACGAGACAAGTGCGCGGTTGCGCTATCGGGTCAATGCCTCCGACAGTGAATACCTCCTCGGGCATTATGCGGAGGCCGTGAGTATCGCTGAACTGGGCATCCAGCGCGCCCGCGAACTGGGCGTCGAACGCAGTTCGGGCATCATCCTCAAATCAAACGCCGTAGACCCCCTCATCGCTCTCGGCCAGTGGGAACGGGCCGACCAGTACATCGACAGCGCCGTTCGCCTGTTGCCGTCGCCCACGTTCAACGCCTACCTCAACCGGGCACGGATGTTCCTGCTGACCTGGCGGGGCGAGACGGATGCCGCGTACCGGCTGTACCGCAGCGCACGTGGGCACGCGCGTGAACTCGGTGAGTCCGAGATGCAGGTCCGGCTCAGTTTTCCGCGTGTCGCGGCCGAGCTTCACCTTGCCCGCGGTGCAGTGACCGAGGCGTGGGCGGAGATGGATGTGCTCCTCGACGGCGGCCACACGCCCGTCGCCGGGTATGAACTTCCGTTGCTCGCAACGGCCGCTCGCACGCTCGCCGCCCTCAGGCGCGCCGGTGGAGCCCCCGAGGATGACGATGCAGAGGACCGGCTCCGGGCGCTGATCCGGCGGGTGGACTGGTGGCCGACGGCATCACTCTGGTCCACGATCTTTGACGCCGAACTTTCGGGGTCACGAGGGGTAGGCGATGATCCCGGCGCGTGGCAGCGTGCGGCGGCCGTCGTCGCCGCCGATCCGGCTGCCCAGGCGCACCTGCCGTCGTACACGGCCCTCCGACTCGGGCAGGCGCTCGTCGAGGCCGGTGAACGACACGAGGCTGTCGCGGCTCTCCGAGAGGCGGTTCGCGGGGCTGAATTGCTCGGCGCTGACCTCGTCAGGCGCACCGTGGTGGGTGTTGCCGAGCGTGCCGGGCTCACCCTCGACGACGTACCGATCAGGCGGACGACGAACGCGACGGAGCTCACGCTCCGCGAGCAGCAGGTCCTCGACCTGCTCGGACAAGGCCTGACCAACCGCCAAATCGGCGAACGCCTCTTCATCAGCGCGAAGACCGCCAGCGTGCACGTCTCAGCGATTTTGCGAAAGCTCGGCGCGTCGAGCCGAACCGAGGCTGCGTTCCTGGCGCGCGAGTCCGCCTGAATCCTCGTGACGGCTCCGCAGGTTCTCTACGCATCCGGCGGTGCTGCCGCGTGCGTGGGTGAACCGTGCATCCTGAGTGCGGCGAGCAGCGCACGCACTCCCCCGTTGGGTGAGGTGAGCACGCGGGTCGGAAGCTCAACCCCGTGAAGCGCCTCCGCCATCGACGCCTGGGCGAGAACGAGAACATCTGCGCGGGCGGCGAATTCGATCGCTGCGTCCCGGATCAGGGCGTCATGGCCCGCGATGTCACCCCGTTCCCTGGCATCCTCGGCGCCGTCGACGACCGTGACATCGACCGTCAGGTCGGGGTGAGCGGCTGCGAACCGTTCGAGCAGGCGTCCGGTGGGCCCGACGGTGGAAGGACGGGTTACGAGTACTTCGACGTGCCCCGTGCGGTCTTCGCGGCGGGCCGCTTCGGTCGCGATCGTCACGGCCTGTTCGGCCATCGCCTCGTCGACCCGAACAACGGGAACCGTTGAGTCGACCTGCTCCGCAACCTCAGCGGTCGATGCGCAGGTGACGAGAATGGCCAGGGCACCGGATTCTTCGAGGTGCCTGATGTGGGCGGCGACACGGTCGGTGGTTTCCTGTGTCACTCCTCCGTCGGGATCCGGGTCGAGCAGCCCGGCGTCCACAATATGGACTGATTCGACAGTGGGATGAGCCTCGTGGAGTGCTGAAGAGAAGGACTCCGCGAGAGCGGGGACTGTGTGCAGCAGGCCGACCCGCTGCGAGGATTGCGTGGTCATGAGTACTCCTGCTCGAAAGACCTGATCGAAGGTCGAGCACACTATGTCACAGTCCCGATGTGGCCAGTAGGGAGGATGGTCAACCCTGTCGCCGGATCATCGGTACCGCGACGACGGCATGATAGCCGGATTATTTCTGCTGAGAATGTCTTGCCGACTTCTCCGTTCGCTTCTAGAGTCCCGTTGTAGTGGCGCTGCAAAACGGCGTGGTTTTCAGCACTGTCCCGAACCTGACACAGGGAAGAAGCATGAAAAGACGAATCTTCAGGGCGTCTCGGACACGGGACCGTTCGTGACCAGCGTCGTCGGCCACGCAGATGGCCGTGATACGAAGGCAAGCGCTGGGCGCGTGCGCCCTCGCCGGGCGCCCAAGCGAACCTACAACCGTCGCGAAGCCATCGCCGGCTATCTCTTTATCGCTCCATGGGTGATCGGGTTTTTGATCTTCACCCTCGGTGCGATGGTCTACAGCCTCATTATCTCGTTCAGCGATTACAACCTCGCAGCGAACACCTCGACACCCGTTGGTTTCGCAAACTACGCCCAGCTCTTCGAGGACCCGAAGGTCGGTCTCGCTCTGGGCAATACCCTCGTATACGCGCTCATGGCTGTCCCACTCGAGATTGCGTTCGCGTTGTTTCTGGCGATGCTGCTCGCTCGCGTCGGAAGGGGTGCAGGCTTTTTCCGCACCGTCTACTACCTGCCCAAGATGACCCCGACGGTCGCGACGGCATCCGTCTTTCTCCTTCTCCTCAACGGCAACTCGGGCGCCATCAACCAGGGGCTTGGCCTTCTCGGCATCGAAGGCCCGCAATGGCTCGTCGACCCCGCGTGGGTGAAACCGTCGATTGTGTTGATGACGCTGTGGACCGTCAGCGGAACAATGGTGATCTTTCTCGCAGCCTTGAAAAGCGTGCCCCGTGACCTGTACGAGGTGGCGTCGCTGGACGGCGCCGGGCCGGTGCGGAAGTTCTTCTCGATCACCGTGCCGATGATTTCGAGCGCGATCTTTTTCAACGTGATCGTGTTGACGATCGGGGCGTTTCAGGTGTTCGACCAGGCGTATCTCCTGTTCTGGCGTGACCAGTCCAACGCGTCACCGGAGTCGTCCTTGTTTTACGCGGTTTACCTGTTCCAGCAGGCGTTTCGGCAGTTCGATTTCGGGTTCGCAGCGGCGATGGCATGGCTGTTGTTCATGATCATCATGCTGATCACCTTCATTCAGATGAAGTTCGGCAACCGGTTTGTGTACTACGAGGGAGATGACCACACATGAGCGTGACTGAGTCATCGCCGGACGCCGTCAGGCTCAAGGGTCAGGTGATCGGGGAGCAGACGGTTGCCGGCACGCCCCGAAACGGTCCGAAGGTCGACCGTTGGTACAAACCGAAGAGTGTCCTCGGCAAGGTGATTCTCTGGATCGCACTCATCGTTTTCGCGCTGTTGTTCATGTATCCGTTCGTCTGGCTACTCGCAGCGAGTCTCAAGCCACGTGGACAGGTGTTCGACAACTCGCTGATCCCGCGCACCTGGGTTCCCGAGAACTATGTCGAGGTCTGGGATCAGTTACCCCTGGTCAGCTGGATGTTCAACAGCCTTTCGATTGCCTTGCTCGCGGCACTGGCCGTTGCCATCTCGAGTTCGGTCGTGGCATTCGGCTTCGCCTACTTCAAGTTCCCGGCACGCAACCTGCTGTTCGGGCTTGTCCTCGCGACGATGATGTTGCCGGGTGCCGTCACAATGATTCCCCAGTACCTCATCTGGAAGGAACTGGGCCTGATCGGAACGTGGGTGCCGCTCTGGGGAGCGAATCTCTTCGGCTCTGCGTTCTACATTTTCCTGCAGAGGCAGTTCTTTCTCGGACTCCCGCGCGAGCTGTTTGAGGCCGCTCGCATCGACGGCTGCAGCTACTGGGGCCTCTTCCGACGCATCGCGATGCCGCTGTCGATCCCGTCGTTCATCATTGTCTTCGTTTTCGAGTTCCAGGCCAGCTGGAACAACCTTCAGGCGTCGCTCATCTACCTCAACGCGGGTTCGGTCGAGGGATTCACCGCCCCGCTCGGGATCGCGTACGCGATGACGAAGTACAGCCCCACCGCTGGCGGCCACGGCGATTACCAGTACGTGATGGTGGCGTCGCTCATCATCACCCTGCCCATGCTGTTGATCTTCGCCTTCGGCCAGCGTTACTTCATCGAAGGGGTGGCCACGCAGGGGCGAAAGGGCTGAGCTTTCCCTCACCCAGAAAGAACGGGTAACCCAGGAGGGTTACCCGTTCTTTGTGAGTGACGTGGGACGTTAGTTCACGACCTTGTCGTATGCCCGCATCGCCGCGTCCTGAGCGTCGGCGAGAGCATCCTCAGACGACTTGTCACCCAGCAGCGCCGATGTGACCGCGTTCTTCAATTCGGTCTGGATCTCCTGCCCCGCGGCGGAAGCGCCGTACGACTCGCCCTCTCCGACGACCTCATAGAAAGTGGCGATCGTCTGGTCGAAGCCAGCGTTTCCGCTCTCCTTGACGAACTGGTCGCGAATTGCCTCGTCGGCGGCCGGAGATCCGGTGAACAGACCGGTGTTGATCGCTCCCGGGCTGTCGGAGATCGTCGCCGCGCGCGCTTCTCCCGCAGCCAGCCACGCGTCCTGGGAGGTGAGTTCCAGCGCCCAGGCGCAGGCGGCATCCGCATTCTTCGCTCCAACAGGGATTACGAACGCGGTTCCGCTGGCGACCGAGAAGGGCTCACCCTCGATGTTCTTGAATGGGACAGCCTCGATCTGGACCTCATCCACGTACGGGCTCAGGACGTTCACGTACCACTGCGCGTTCACCTGCGCGGCGACCTGGTCAGCAACGTAGGGGTTGTTGTCGCCGAATGCATCGAAGGAGTCGGTGAAGCTCCTGTACTTCGCGTATCCGCCCTGGGCGTCGAACAGCTGCTTGAGGAAGTCGAGCGCCCGGGCGTTCTCGGGCGAATCGAGAGCCGGCACACCCTCGTCATCCATAATCTCCCCGCCGAAGCCGAGGAGCCACAACCCGGCCTGGTTGACGCCGACGGAGTCGAAGCCGAGGACTGTGGGGTTCCCGCCCGATGCGGTGTACATCTTGCCGATGGCCGCGAGGAGCACGTCGGGCTTTGAGGTGTCGATCTGGTCAGCCGTAACGCCTGCCGCGTCCATGACGCGTTTGTTCAGGATGATTGCCGGTGGCTGGTAGAACTGCGGGACTCCCCACACTTTGTCGTCCCACTCAACGTCATCCACGACCGACTCGTAGTACTGCTCGTCAGGGTCGACGCCGTGCGTGGCGAAGCACTCGTCGAGAGGGGTGATGAGCCCTTGCGCCGCATACGTACCGACGAACTGGCGATCCATCTGCACCACGTCCGGGACATTTCCGCTGGCGACCCTCGTCGTGAACTTCTGAGCGTCGAATGCCGTTTGGTCGATCTCGATGTCGACGTCCGAGAGCTGCTTCTCGGCGTACTCGAGCCGCGACGTTCCGACGTCGTCGGCGTTGTCGAATCCCCAGGCGGCCAGAGCACCGGACGGGCTGTCGCTGAACGACACGTCCGCCGTTTCGCCGCCGCCCCCGCTGCATCCCGTCAGGACGAGCACGGATGCCGCCACAGTCACCGCAATCAGCCGCTTCTGCCTCTGAACCATCGAATTCCCTTCGTTGAGTCACGAGGCCATCCGCGGTCGGCCACCGTGCCGAAAAATCATCAGCGAAACTGCTGCTCAGCTGAAGTTATCGACGGGGTTGACGACCAGCAAGGGGCTTGCGCATCCGCGTGATTCCGGGTTCGCTTCTCTTTTCTGCATCGCGAGACGCTTTCCGCGGACGCGCGTCAGTTGGCGGTTGCGCCGCCCTCGGCGAGATAGGCGAGGCGCTGCAGCGTTTCCGTGTTGCGCGCGTGCAGCATCAGCCGGCGGATGGGCTCCGGGATGAGGCGACCGGGACCCTCGACGGCGTCTTCGGTGATACGCACGACACAGTTTTCCCCGCGAGGCTTCACGTCGAGGGTGACGTGCGCCACTCCGATCGGCCAGCCGCGGGCGCGGACCTTCATGTGCCGGGGCGGATCCCACTCCAGCACAGAGGTCGAGTCGTTGATGAGGAAGGGCCAGACGCCGAACGAGTGGAACAGCTGGGCCCCTTCGGTGGGCCAGGAGTCATCGACGTCTCGCATTCGCGACGCACCGACGACCCAGCTCGGGTAGAGCCATCCGTTGGCCAGTACCTCGAAGACGCGTTCCGGGCTCGTGTGGATGAGTCGATAGTTGACGCTCATTGCTGCCTTCCGAGTAGCTGGTCTGATGTGGGCGAGAGTGAGGGAGGTGTCGTGATGCCGAATCTGTCGCGGAGGGCGAGCAGTGCCGCGTTCCAGCCGGGCATTCCGTGCACGCCTGGCCCTGGTGGGGTCGATGACGAGCAGAGGTACAGGCCGGCGACCGGAGTCCGCCACGGGTTCAGCGAGAGGGTGGGGCGCGCGACGAGCTGGAGCATGTCAACGTCACCGGCGGAGATGTCGCCGCCGACGTAGTTGGGGTTGTACGACTCGTACTCGACGGCCGACTTGTGGGCGCTGGCGAGGATCAGGTCGCGGAAACCGGGTGCGAACCGTTCGATCTGCCGGGTAATCGCCTCGGTCCTGTCCTCGGTGGAGCCCGCAGGAACGTGTGTGTACGCCCACAGTGTGTGCTGGCCCTCCGGTGCTCGCGTCGAATCGAAGACGCTCGGCTGCGACACGAGGACGTAGGGATTCGACGGATGCCGTCCGCTGGCGACGTCGTGCTCAGCGGTTGCGATCTCCTCGCGGGTACCGCCGAGGTGGAGCGTGCCGGCCTCGCGCAGGGTTTCGTTGGCCCAGGGAACAGGCCCTGACAGTGCGAAGTCGACCTTGGCAACGGCGTTGCCGTAGCGGAATTTGCCCAGCCGCCTGGCGTAACCAGCGGGTAGGCGGTTCCCGGCGATCTTCACGAGGCCGCGCGCGCTCGTGTCGAGCAGGACAGCCCTGGCCGGGGGCAACTCGCGGAGGTGGGTGACCTCGGAACCGGTGACGATCTCGCCACCGTGCGCCGTGACATCCGCCGCCATCGCGTCGACGATCGACTGGCTGCCGCCGATCGGGACCGGCCAGCCCTCAGCGTGCGCGAGGGTGGCGAGCACGAGCCCGGCGGCGGTCGGGGCGAGGCTCGGCAGCGGCCGGATCGCGTGCGCGAGCACGCCGGTGAGCAGCGCGGGGGCGGCATCGTCGTGCCAGCGCACATTCCACAGTGGACTACCCTGCTCCAGGGCCCGCAGTCCGAACCTGGCCATGGTGATCGGATGCTTCGGCACACGAAGAAGGCTGCTTCCGACGAAGCCCGCAACCGAGGATCCGTGTGAGACGAGCGGCTCGAACAGTTGTCGCCAGCTGGCGCCGTCACGCCCGAGATCCTCGACGGTGCGGTCGAGAGAGTGCCAGGCGAGGCCGGCGCGCCCGGAGTCGAGGGGCTGGGCGTAGGAGAGCTCGGGAAGCGCGAACGGGATGCGGTCGGTCAGCCCGAATCGGGAGAAGAACTCGGAGGCCAGGGCCATCGGGTGAACGGCAGAGCAGGTGTCGTGGCGGAATCCCGGAAGGGTGGCCTCTGAGGTGCGTGAACCGCCGCCGATGGTGTCGGCGCGCTCGTACACGCGAACGGACAGACCGGCTCGAGCCAGTGTGACGGCGGCGGCGAGGCCGTTCGGACCCGCTCCGACAACGATTGCATCAGGCTCAGACATCTCTCGCAGTATGCCAGCGACCACCCTCAGGATCGACCCCTTGACGTGGCTGCGCGGAAGACGATTCGATCTCCGCATGCCGTCTGACATTCGCCTTTCGTTCGGACACCGGGCGTGTCGCATTCACCTTTCGTTAGGAATGTTCTGATCAAATGGCAGTTAACACCTAGGGTGGACACCACGAAGCACCACCGCCAAACCCGATTGGACGGATTGTGATAGAGCGCACGGCCGAGTATCCGAGGCCGGACCACTTCCTTCTGCACATCAGCGACACTCACCTTTTGGCCGGAGGTAACAGGCTTTACGGCTCGGTCGACAGCGAGCAACACCTCAGGCAGGTGTTCACCGAGCTCGAAGCCTCAGGGGGTCGGCCGGAGGCCATCATCTTCACCGGGGACCTCGCCGACAAGGGCGAGCCGGACGCCTACGAGCGCATCAGGCGCATTGTGGATCCGGCGGCGAGTCGGCTGGGTTCGCAGGTGATCTGGGTCATGGGCAACCACGACAAACGAGAAGCTTTCCGCGCCGGTCTGTTCAACGAGGTGCCGACCTCGAGGCCCGTTGACCGGGTCTACGACGTCAATGGGCTGCGCGTCATCACGCTCGACACCTCGGTTCCTGGCCACCACTACGGCGAAGTATCGAGCGACCAGCTCGACTGGCTTGCCGAGGAGCTTTCGGTGCCTGCGCCGGACGGAACGATCCTCGCGTTGCATCACCCACCGGTGCCGAGCGTGCTCGACCTCGCAGCCAGCGTTGAACTCCGTGACCAGGGCAGTCTTGCTGAAGTGCTCGAGGGCACCGACGTCCGGAGCATCCTCGGTGGTCACCTGCATTACTCGTCGATGGCGACGTTTGCAGGTATCCCGGTGTCAGTGGCATCCGCCACCTGTTACACCCAGGACCTCACCGTCCCGGTCGGTGGAACCCGCGGGCGTGACGGTGCCCGGGCGTTCAACCTCGTGCACGTGTATCCCAACACTGTGCTGCACTCGGTTGTGCCGCTTGGCTCGTTCCCAACGCTCGATTACATCGATCCGCAGGAGAGCGCAAAGCGTCTCGACGTGCTCGGTGTTCACATCGCCGCGCCGATTACCGGCGAGCCGGTTCCGACGCAGACGGCTCCGACACCCGTTCACCGGAGCGCTCCGCCAACGGAGTCGATCCCGGTTCTCGTCTAGCCCTCCCCGGGGTCGCCCTCGCCCGGCGTGCCCGCGAGAACATCAATTCCGGCCGAGCGCATCAGTTGCGCGGGATGTTCTCGACCGCAAGTGATGCTTTCGGCGGACAATGCGCGATGGCATCCGTTTCTCACCCTTGGTGGCGGCGTGGGATGACCCTGCCCCAGGTCGCCTCCCCGTTCAGCAGGACGAGCGAGACGGTGTCGTTGAATCCGCCCGTCCACAGGTCGATCCAGGCCGGCTGGGACGAGCGGGTGTCGGTGCGTGGATTTCCCGCGGTTGCGAGTGCAGCGAGCTCGGCCTCATCCAGCCAGGCTGGGTCGCATCCTCCGCCACAACCGCATCCTTCGTAGGCAACCGCAGCGCCCGAGCGCATGAGGGCCACTGCTTCCTGCGCGGTGAGCTTCCCTTCCCGGCGCAGGACATTTCCCTGCAGATCGATGAGGTGACCGCCGCGGTCGAATCTGCCCGGAGTCACTGGATCAGGGGCGGTTTCGCGTTTCGGTGCGGCGCGGAGCTCTGCGGCGATCTCTGCGAGGGAGGGGCGTCGGGTCTTCGGCACCTGCTGAGCGTCGCACACGCTGCGCTCGCACCGCTACTCTCCCGTTCGCGCCCGACACCGTGAGCATGCCCTTCGCCGGCACCCACCCCTCGCGCTGAGTTCACTCGCTGCGGACGAGTTCACCCGCTATCACGAGTGATCTTGTCCGGAACGAATGTTTTCGCGCGCAGCGACCGAGGACATCAGCTGCGGTCGAGGGCACCAGTTCCGCCGGATGGTCTCGACCGCAACGGGTGATCTCGCTCGGCGCTCGCGCGGTTTGGAGTGACGGCATCCGCTGGTCATCGACGCGAGCGGATGCCCGCCTTCACGTCGCTGTGCGCCGCGGATGCTGGTGGTCGCCTCGAACGGCTAGATCGCGTCGGTTACTGAGCTGGTGATCGAGTCGGTCATGGTCTCAGGCACGTGCGCGGGCTCTGCTCCGTGAACCGCAACTTCGGTCTCCCACGGTGCTGCGAACGGGAAGTAGTGCTCGAGGAACCGAGTCACGGCCTCTGTGCGCTTCTCGACCGAGATCTCGGGCTTCGAACCGTCGTTGAGGCAGAACATGTCCTGGTCGCGGCGCTTGAGCAACCGCTCCATCGATGGCAGCGACGACTTGAGTGTCGTCTCGATGTACTTGACGCGGGCATTGGTCTGGACGACCGCCCGACCGGTCATGAGCCCGTAGTAGTGGTAGAGCGAGTTGGTCACCGAGATGTCGGTCGCGGAGCGGAATCGGCTCGCAGCTGTACGCGCGAATTCTTCAGGGAACTCGGCCTCCAGCTCGTGCAGAACGCTTTTGCGCATCGGAGCGGCAGAGTGCTCGAGGTGCCTCGTCGTGACCTTGCCGAAGCGCTCGCGGAGCAGCCCTCTGTTGACGCGAGCCGCATTCTCGTAACCACTGCGCGACGGGTCGCTGTCGCCAAGCCCGATGCGCGTGGATGCCTCGACGAACTTCGTGATTCCGCCGGGCGAGAAGAAGATGTCGGGGCTGATCGGTCGACCGAAGAACATGTCGTCGTTCGAGTACAGGAAGTGCTCTGAGAGCCCGTCGATGTAGTGCAACTGGGCTTCGACGGCGTGCGAGTTGTGCGTGGGGAGCACGCTCGTGTCCTTGAAGTGATCTTCACTGCGCACGAGTGTGACGGCGGGGTGCTCTGCCAGCCACTCGGGACGCGGCGAGTCGGTGACGATGAAGATGCGGCGCACCCACGGCGCGAACATGTAGACGCTCCTGAGCGCGTACTTGAGTTCGTTGATCTGCCGGAACCGAGCGTCCGAGTCGTCACCGTCGCCGACGACGTAGTTCTGCATCCGCTTCGCACGTGCGCGCTGGAACTCTTCGCTTGACCCGTCAACCCAGGAGAAGACCATGTCGACGTCGAACGTCACATCACTCGCCAGGTCGGCGAACATGTTCTGAAGGGTGGGCCAGCTCTGGCCGAACATCTCGACCGTGTCTTCGAGTGCTTCAGAGCGCGGCAGCCAGCGACGCATCAACGCGTTCTCGACGGGCGCGACGATTTCGTCTTCGCCAAAACGCCACAGCTCGAGCTGCACGGCGGTATCCGGTCCGTAACGCAACCGCCCGATTGGCTCGATGCGCGGGCGATACAGACGGAACACCGTGGCCTTCTTATCGCTGGCGAACGTGCCGTCCGCGAGCAGGAAGGGAATGGCATCCGGCGACTTACCGGGCTTTCCGCCGTCGCGAAGGGTGGCCGGGTCGATGGACTTCGCGTAGAACGGTTCGTCCTCATAGGCGGTGGCGAACGCGGCAGAGAGCTGTTTGCGGCACTTGCGGTCGACGGCGATGACCGGGTTGCCGTTGCTGCCCCGCACGAGGAGGTACGGGATGTCGGCCTCTTCGAGCACCCGACGGATGCTGAGAAGGTCGGTGATCATGGACTCACGCGGCGTGAGGTGCCCGTTGATCAGCGTGAACTCGCCCTTGCGAAGAACGACGTCATCGCGGGAGAACCGGTTCTGCCAGTTGCCGTTCGACAGCAGCACCAGTTCCGGGGACTCGCTGATGATGGGCATCGATGCCGTGATGGGGTTGTCACGTCGGAACGCGTCGGCGGCGCTCTCGGTCGCCGTCTTGTGCTTCTTCGGTGTGTTAAACGTCGTCATGATCGCCACCCTTCTCGATGGGTTCGCCTTGTGGGCGTGTGGTGTGCTCCGCATCTGCGGGCGTGGCGGCGCTGCCTGCGCTGGGTCGACGGAGCGGTCGGGTCGACCGGTGTCGCCGTGCTCATTCTAAGCACACAACGCACCGAGTGACTCGTGAGCACCTGTGGGCGCACTGCTATACAGGGTACGAAACCGCGTGGCACAGCGCGAACCCGCGGATAATGGATGGTTGTAGCGTCAAGCATTAGTAGACTGGCTGCATGACTGAACCACGCTGGCTCGATGACGACCAACTCAACGCATGGAAGAAGTTCGTTGCGGTGGTCGAGCTGTTGCCCGGCGTGCTCGACTCGCAACTGCAGCGAGACGCCGAACTCAGTCATTTCGAGTATTTCGTGCTCGCCATGCTCTCGGAGTCGCCTCAGCACGTGCTTCGGATGACGGCGCTGGCATCGGCGACGAACGCGACGCTTCCCCGGCTCTCGCACGTGGCATCCCGGCTGGAGAAGAAGGGGTACATCGAACGACGGCCCTGCCCGGAAGACAAGCGGGCAACAAATGCGCACCTGACCGAGGCCGGGATGGCGAAAGTCGTGGCGACGGCGCCCGGCCACGTGAACACAGTGAGGGACAACGTCATCGACCCGCTGGACGCCACGGACATCGCAGACCTCGACCGCATCATGGGGCGGATTCTCGACACCCTCGACCCCGACCACCGGTTCGCCAGGCCAGCACGCTGAGGTTGCCAGCGCGCTCGGGCTCAGCTCCAAGGACGGGCTGAGCGAGAATTGTGTAATGACTGAGGCCGGCGAGTTCATCGACGCGGCTCTGCAGCGGGAGGCCGCGTGGACGCCGCCCGCCGACGACCGGGAGTCGAGTGGACTGGAGTCGTACGGTGCGTCCGTTGGTGCCGTGCGGGGTACCGTACGGGATGCCATGCGCAAATACCGCGGGATGTCGCACGACGAGATCACCGCACTGGCGTCCGAACTGTGGATGGCTCCGGTTTACGAACGGCGTCTCGCGGCTGTCGTGGTGTTGCAGTCACACGTGGTGATGCTCGACAACTCGGATCTGACCAGAATCGAAGGGTTCCTTCGTGACGGACGGGTTCGCTCGCTGGTCGACCCGCTCGCGACCGACGTCGTCGGGCCGATGATCGAGCGGTTGGACGACGTGGGCCAGAGCCGGGCGCGTGCGGCCCTCGACCGCTGGCTCGGAGAAAACAACGTGTGGCTCCGTCGCGCGGCGCTCCTCGCCCCGCTCCGGGCGTTACGTTCCGGGACAGGCGACCCCGACCGGTTTGCGCGCCAGGCCAGGGCGATTCTCGCCGAACCGTACGCCAGCGAAATCGTGAGTGAGGCCATCGACCTCGTGCTGGATGCCCTGGCGAAGTGAAAGCGGGCCCCAACCAACGTGCGCAGCAGGTCCCGGCGCCTCGTGTCCGGCATCCGCCCCGTGGATAGTGGCTGGTGGAGCACTCGTCAAGGCCTGTGCCCGCGCATGGGCCAGGGCGTAACGTGGCAGACCCCGAAAGGAGCACGATGACTGAGAATATCTCTGGCAAGAAGGTCGCATTTCTGCTGACCGATGGTTTTGAAGACTCCGAGCTGACGAGCCCGTGGCAGGCGGTGACGGATGCCGGTGGCGAAGCCGTTCTCGTCTCACCCGAAATCGGCACGATCGAGGGTAAGAACGGGCACGAGCAGGACGTCGACGTGCGTTCAGCCGACGCGTCAGCATCCAAGTTCGACGCGCTCATGCTGCCAGGCGGCGTTGTCAACGCTGATCACCTGCGCATGGACGAAGCTTCGGTGGCGTTCGCCCGCAGCTTCTTCGAGGAGCACAAGCCGGTTGGCGTCATCTGCCACGGTGCGTGGATCCTGATCGAGGCCGGCGTCGTCCGTGGCCGCGAACTCACGAGCTACCCGAGCCTCAAGACCGACCTGATCAACGCCGGAGCGAACTGGGTCGACGAGGAAGTCGTCGTCGACAGCGGCTTCGTTTCGAGCAGGACACCCGATGACCTGCCGGCGTTCAACGCCAAGTTTGTCGAGGAAATCGCCGAGGGCGAGCACTCCGGGCAGACCGCCTAGTTTCGCAGCTTCAGCAGAGGCGCCGCCGGTTCAGCGGCCGATCACCCGCGTGATCTTCATCACCAGAATCACGCGATCGGCACTGTCGGGCGGCGCCTCTTGCGTGGCGTTGCCGTAGCGCTTGCCGAGCCGTACGTAGAACGCACCCGTGGGGTCCGGGCGTACCTCGGCGAGTTCTCCACGCAGCTCGACGTAGCTCAGCGGGTTCTCCGGATCGAAGATCGAGAACGCCATCGACGGGTTCTTCTGCAGGTTACGGAACTTCGCCCGCTTGGTCGTGTGTGTGAACAGCAGGTTCTCACCGTCGAACTCGAACCACATCGGGTTGACCTGCGCTGTGTTGTCCGGTCGCACTGTCGCGAGGCTGCCGAAGTTTGCGTCGACCAGCAGGTGTCGGAGGTGCTCAGGGATCTCTACTGTCATGTTCCCAAGCTACGTCGTGCGCTGTCCACAGGCATCCGTTTGTCCACAGGCATCCATTTCTCCACAGATCAGGGATGCCGTGGGCCGGGGACGGCACCACGGCCGAGTATCGAACCATGACAGAGATCAGCGCCTCGACGGCGAATCAGCAACCGCTCGACACAGACGAGCTCATTGAACAGCGGGTGAGTGCCCTCATCGGTCGTGCCTCCCGACGGCAGCTCTGGCTGCTCTTTCTCGACGATGACGATATTCAGCTGCCCATGCTCGTCCCGATCGACGACTTTCCGGTGCAGCCCCGCCCCGCGGACGCCCATGCTCTGGCGACCGGCGTGGCGGCCATCATGGAGTCCGCGGGGGCGGTCCGCGTGATTCTGGTCTGGGAGCGATACGCGGGTGCCGACCTCAGCCAGCTCGACCGGGCGTGGGCTCGGCAGCTGAGTGCCGAATGTGCCGCGGCTGGCGTGCCGGTTCGAGCGCAACTGCTCAGCCACAAGCGGGGTGTGCGCTGGATCGCGCCAGACGACTACCTGGGTTGACCAGCCGCCTAGAGGTCAACCGACTTGTTGTCGCCGATGTCGGGCTGACTTCCGGTCACCACGGCTTTCGCGATCTTGAACATGGTTACAACGCCCGGTTCGTTCGTCGCCCAGTATTCGGCCGACTGCGCGCTGACCTTGATCAGGGCGACCGTCGGGTCGTCCTTGCCGTCGGGGAACCAGGCCTCGAGGGCGGGGCTCCACAGTTCGTTGATCTTGTCGCGGTCGTGCACGAGCGTTGCCGAGCCCGAGATGGAGAGGTAGCCCTTGCCAGACTCGAAAGCGGCGTTGACCTGGTCGTTCGAGCGGATGTCATCCACCTTCGAACTCGGGTCCTGGGTGAAGAACCACAGGTCACCGTCGAAGTCGCTCTCCTGGGTGGCAAGCGGGCGGCTGTGCAGCTGGCCGCTCGGCGTGACAGTGGTGAGCAGTGCAATTTTCGACGCCTTGACCAGCCTGGCGATCGTGACCATGTCGTCGTCTTCAGCGGCGTGGAACTCGGGCGACGAGGGGTCGGTCGTCTCTTCCTCGGTACTCGGTGCTGTCACCGCATCGCTGATGCCGGCGTCAATGAGTCCCTCGGCGGTGGTGGTCGTCACCTCAGCCGTGTCGTGGGGATCGGGGATCGTGTCGGCGCCGTGGGCGGCATCGGTTCGACCGGATGCCGTGTTGACGGTGTCAGGGCTGGTGCCGACGGGTTCTCCGGTCGGGCCCGTTGTGCCCGGGGAGCCCGGCGTTGCCGAGTGTCCGGCACGGGTTGAATCGAATGGGTTGTTCAACGTCATCGCTCTGTCTCCCTTGTTGTGCGAGGCGGCGCGCAGAATGCGCACGCCGGTCGATCCATTGCGACGCTACGCTGCCGCATCCGCTGTTCTCTACCCGGTTGACATCCGTCGGGCGATCAACCGTCTGGTCAGCGGTCGTCGGGGCTGCACAAGCACCGGGTGTGGTGGCAAACCGACCCGTTTACGTGCGCTTCATCAACCGGTTGACAGCACCCCGGATGCCGGGACTACCGTCGGCACCATCATGGAGTGGTTTGCAGCGGGGGACTACGAGCTGGCGCGCCAGGTGCTTCAGCGCGGCATCGCAGCGCTCTACCTGATCGCCTTCATTTCTGCGGCCAACCAGTTTCCTGCACTGCTCGGTGAGCGGGGCCTGGCGCCAGCGCCGTGGTTTCTGAGTCGGGTCACGTTCCGGCAGTCCCCGAGTCTGTTCCACTGGAAGTACAGCGACTCGTTTCTGCTCGGTATTGCCTCGGCGGGGGCGGGCTTATCGGCGACACTGGTGGTCGGTCTGCCGCAGCAGGGACCACCGTGGTTGCCCATGGTGGCTTTCCTGCTGCTCTGGGTCGGGTACCTCTCCATCGTCAACATCGGCCAGACGTTTTACGGTTTTGGCTGGGAGAGCCTGCTGTGCGAGGCCGGGTTCATCGTCGCCTTCCTTGGCTCGGATGAGATCGCCCCGCCCCTCCTGGTGATCATCTTCCTGCGCTGGTTGGTTTTCCGGCTCGAATTCGGTGCAGGAATGATCAAGATGCGTGGCGGATCCGAGTGGCGCGACCTCACCGCACTGACCTATCACCACGAGACCCAGCCGATGCCGAACCCGGTCAGCTGGTACGCACACCATCTGCCGCGGTGGTTCCACAAGGGCGAGGTGCTTGGCAGTCACTTCACCCAGCTCGTCGTCCCGTTCTTCCTGTTTGCACCGCAGCCGGTGGCATCCGTCGCTGCGTTGATCATCATTCTGACCCAGCTCTGGCTGGTGTTCACCGGCAACTTTGCCTGGCTCAACTGGATCACGATCGTGCTCGCTTTTTCAGCGGTGAGTGATGAAGCGGTGCAGGCGGTGTTCCCCGCCCTCGTGCTCGATGCGGAGCAGCCGGAGACGCCGCTCTGGTTCGTGGTCGTCGTGATTGCCGTGACCGCGTTCCTCGTCGTTCTCAGTTGGCGGCCGCTTGCGAACCTGTTTGCGCGGCACCAGCTCATGAACGCGAGTTTCAACAGGTACCACCTGGTGAACGCGTATGGCGCTTTTGGGACGGTGACGAAGGTGCGGCTCGAGGTGATTGTCGAGGGCTGCACTGACGAGCACCCCGGACCCGACTCGGAGTGGTTGGCCTACGAATTCAAGGGCAAGCCGGGCGATGTAAATCGGATGCCGCCGCAGATCGCGCCATACCACCTCAGGCTGGACTGGCTGATGTGGTTTCTCGCGCTCGGGGCGCCAGACAACCGCTGGTTCCAGATGCTGATCGTGCGGCTGCTCGCCGGCGATTACCGCATGGTGCGGTTGCTCGGTGCCAATCCGTTTCCGATGGCACCACCGCGCTGGATCCGCGCGCGCGTATTCCGCTACAGGTATTCCACGCCGGAAGAGAAGCGCAGGACCGGTGCGTGGTGGTCGCGCACTCTCGTCGGGACGCTCGTTGATCCGGTGACTCTTCAGCCCAAGGGGCGGGACTAGTCGCGGGCGTCCTCGCGTGCCGAGCCGTAGAGCGCTGCGGGTATCTGGTCGGTGAAGATCCGTGCGGTGACGGGTCCGATTCCCTTGAGCGCAGTGAGGCGCCTGGTCAGTTCGGCCTCGTTCTCGGCGGTGGCAACAAGCCGATGCACCGACCCGTGGTCGCTGATGATGGAGCGCATCACCGCGTGCAGAGTGTCGGCCATTTGGTAATCGAGGCGAACGTACCCGCCCTGATCGAGGAGCCGTCTGAGCGGTTCCCTGCCGATCTCACCGAACTTCTGCGGGCTCGTGAAGTCCCGCTTGATCAGGACCCGATAGGTCTCGGCGGCCACGGACTGCTGGATTGGACGCCCGAACAGGACGCTCGCCAGAAACCAGCGGTAGAGCTGCTGGGGCGAGCCGCTGGACGGATCGAGGTCGAGGTCAGACGGCGAGAGATTGCCGCTCATTCTGAGGGGGTGTCCTCCGACGACTGTCCGGCGTTACCGTTGCCCTCGCCCATTCCTGTGCCATCGCCGATTCCGTCGTCGGATCCGAAACCCGCGTCATCCGAGGGGTTTGCGTCGCTGTCGAGCGGATCGGTGGATGTGGGGTTGGATTC
This sequence comes from Mycetocola zhujimingii, assembly GCF_003065425.1. Taxonomy (NCBI): domain Bacteria; kingdom Bacillati; phylum Actinomycetota; class Actinomycetes; order Micrococcales; family Microbacteriaceae; genus Mycetocola; species Mycetocola zhujimingii. Next base: position 3,119,741 of record NZ_CP026949.1, on the reverse strand, counting down.
GCGGGAGAACTCACCGGAGTCGTTGGTCGTCATGTGGTGAGCGTACGCCGGGTAAAGCCCTGCGTCACAGGGGTTGACGATGGCATCCGGTCATGGCATCCGTTCACGGGATCGGTCATGGCATCCGTCATTGAACCGGCGGTTCACTGCCCCGCTCGGAGCCATCGGCGCTCGGGCGGCACCGCCGGTTTCCACTGGCCCGAATGGAAGCATCGGTCCCGAGAGGGTAAACAGGACATATGACCAACTCTTCGGAACCGGGACGCTCGCAGGTCGAGATCGAACGCAAGTATGACGTCGACCGTGATGTGCAGCTCCCTGAGCTGGTGGGGGTAGCGGGCATTGCATCGATGGACGTGAAGGACCCGGTCACCCTCGAGGCGGTCTACTACGACACGGCGGATCTCGATCTGGCGAGGCGTCGGATCATCATCCGCCGGCGCGAGGGCGGTTCAGACGCGGGCTGGCACATCAAAAAGCCGGCGGCGGAGGGGCGTACCGAGTTGCACTGGCCCCTCGGGGAAGATACCGGCGCGGTTCCTGATGCTGTGCTCGAACCTGTGCGTGTGTGGGTGCGTGACCGCGAGGTAACTCCGCTCGCACGGATCTCGACGACGCGTACCGCGGTCCACCTCAAGGACGCGGCTGGTGTCGGGGTGGTTGAGCTTGCCGATGACGAGGTCGAGGCGACCGACATCCGCCATGAAGCTCTGCGCAGGTGGCGTGAGTGGGAAGTCGAGTTGCTCGGCGGTGCTCCCGATACCGAAGAGGGCAGGACAGTGCTGTTGGACCAGATCGAACGGATGCTTGGAGTCGTCGGTGCGCACCCGTCGTCGAGTGTCTCGAAACTGGCCCGTACGCTCGGGAGCGATTCGCTCACCGACGTCGTTCCGCCCCACGAGATCGGTCAGGTCGAGGAGGAGTCGACGGATGCCGATCTGCCGGACGGCAGTGCGGCATCCGTTGTCGTCGAGGCTCTCTCCGAGCTGGTTCTGACCCTCGAGCAGGCGGACCCAGCGGCGCGTGACGACGAACCGGATGCCGTCCATCGGATGAGGACGACCGTACGGCGGCTGCGAAGCGTGCTCGCCGCGTATCGAAAGTTGTTCGACCGTTCCGTCACCGATGACCTGCGCGACCGCCTTAAGCGGTTCGGTGCCGCCCTCGGCGAGGTGCGAGATGTTGAGGTGCGTGGGATGCGCGCGATCGCATACCTCGACGGGTTGCCGCCGCAGGAGGATGATGACGATGCCCGATCGCGACTTATCGACGGTGCCAAAGTTGACTACCGGGAGGCTCACGATCGCCTTCGCCAACTGATGACGTCAACCGCGTACTTTCGGCTGCTCGATGCGCTCGACGAGTTCGTCGCCGATCCTCCGTTGACCAAGGCCGCACTGAAACCAGCGAAAAAGGTGGTGCGGAAAACGATCCGTCGAGAGATCCGTCGGGTGAAGAAGCGTGCGGATGCCATCGGCAATGCCGGAACGGACCTTGAGGTGCAGCTGCACGCGGTGAGGCGGGCGGCACGGAGGTTGCGGTATGTCGCCGAGACCGTGGCAGGAAAGAAGGGCTTCGGCTCGAAGTACGAACGCGTCGCGAAAGCGGGTGAGCTCGTGCAGGACACGCTCGGTGAACATCACGACAGTGTGTTGTTCGGTCAGCACCTGGTACTCACGGCGAACCGTGCCGACGCGGAAGGGGAGAGGACCTTCGTCTACGGAGTCCTCGCTGGCATCAACGACCGGAACGGTGACACGGCGCTCGCCGAGTCGTCCGGAGCAATCGACGACGTGGAGAAGCTCGCGGACCGCTTCTAGGTGGGCGGCTGGTCAATCCACTCGGGTGCGGAGAAGCTACCGACCGTTTGGCAGACAGGCCGCCCATCGGCTCAGAATGGCCGGTTACCGACCCGTTCCAACTGGAGAAGCGTGCGATCGGCCTACCCTGGCGGAATCGTTGCCGCACCTCGCTCTGATGGTGCTCCAGCCGGTTTCCGCGCCCTCATCAGGGCGGACTTGCTCTCGAGCAGAATCTCGTTCCGCTCGGGGTCGATACTCGCCGGAGGCACGAGGTAATACTCGGCGACACGGCGCACAATAACCCAGCCGTTGTTATGGACGAGCATGTGGTGGTGCCTGCACAACAGGATTCCATCGATGACCTGAGTCTTCTTCGACGTTTTCCACGGGACGATATGGTGCGCTTCCGTCCAGGAGACCGGGCGATCGCAGCCCGGGAACATGCACCCTCCATCGCGAGCGGCGAGAGCGCGACGCTGCCTGCGGTTGAAGAGGCGCATGGAGATGGACGATTCGAATGGGACCTTGTCGCCTCCGAGCAGAATCGCTGTGAGTTCTGCAACGCACATGGCGCGCTCGACGGTCGCCGCCGATACCTGCTCGTGTGAGTCTTCGAGCATCCCTGGACTCGTACAGCACGATCCACCCTCGTGCTCCGGCTGTGACACCCCGGCCCTGTTCAGCCCCGACCCGCGGTCGTCTTGGTCACCGGTTTCGCTCAAGCCCGATCCATTGTCCTCCTGCGGGCTGGACCCGTTCACGTTGCACCCGCCACGGACCTGTTCCCCGGAGCGCCCCAGCCACGATCCGTGGTGATCCTCTTCCGCAGGGCCGCGCGGACCGCAGGGCGGAGTTGCCCCTGGCCGCTGGTGGCCCTCGGTGGGGACGATGAACCGGACCGACACCATGCGGTCGAAGACGGTATCCGGGTCGGCCTTGGCCCCGAACTCCATCAGGTGGATCAGTGTGTCGAGCGCAATTTGCTCGGTGCTGCGGGGGTCACGCACGAGCCGCTCTGCGGCCGCGACGTGCTTGGGATCCACGAATCGCGGCCCGCCCCGGCGTGGGCTGGTGGCTGTATCGATCAGTCCGGAAAAGAGCGCTTCGTTCTCGGGGTCGAGCCTGATCGCAACGCCGCGCATTCCTGTGGCGTCACGCCGGAGCATCCGGAGTCCGCGCATCTCATGCAGGGCATTCTCTCGCTGGGCAATGCCCGCGACATCGATCTGATTGCGTTCCTCACGTGCCAGCCGGGAAAGCTCGTCGGCATCAGTCGTCGCGGCGACGAGCAGGAGCCGCTCGGCCGCCGAGCGCAGGAGCTCTGCTGGAACAGTATCCGTCGGCTCACCAAGGCCCCGGGTGATTGCACCGGCGGCGGTCGCGGACAGCTCACCATTGGCCACCGCGAGAGAAACGGGAGAGTGCCACGGCACATCCACTGGAAGGCAGAACGCCATCTCGGGGTCTCCCCCGTCGGAACCGTCATCGCTCTTCGGCTGCGCCGCCGCCTCGCGTTCCGCCGCAGCTCGCAAACGCTCGGCCGCCTCGGCCTCGCCGAGCGCGGTGCCTACGCGCACCTGTTTTGCTGCTTCGCCACGGGTGGACCCCGTGATGGACTGAACGAGTTGTTCTGGAGTTCGAAGCCCCCGGCGCTGCGCCAAGCCGGAGTATCCGAGGTCACGCTCGGAGAGCTTGGCGATTTGCCCGGCACCGATCGTCACCAAGGCCTCACCGAGCTTCATCACCTCGGCGGCGGTCTGCGTGAACAGCTCAACATCGTCGGCGCTGAGGCGCCCGAGCAGATCGGTTTCGCTGAGCTCTGCGCCAGCACCAGCACCAGCACCAGCACCAGAACCAGAACCAGAACCAGAACCAGAACCAGAACCAGAACCAGAACCAGAACCAGGGCCGGAATGGAGCCCGAAACCAAGTCGCCCCACGCTCTCATCGTCGCCAGGACGAACCGGAAGCCCGAGGGTGGCTCGCAGCTGTGCGACCACCTCGGGCAACCGATCGAGAATCTGAGGCATGCTCTGATTCTATCGCAAAACCGCCTCAGTTTCGAATATATCTTCGATCAACTTCGAACTGTGGAGAACCCGAACCGGGTCTCAGGCTGGGGAGGAAACGACTCCGACCGCCGTCAGTCAGTGTGAGGCTTGCCGGCGTTCCCGCTCATATCGATCTCACCCGGGTCCACGTCGATGTCGCCGACGTCATCGGGTCCACCCGTGCCAGGCAACAGAGTGACGTTGTCATTATCGATGTCGGGATCGTCGAGGGCCGGTGAATCGCCGCCCGCGTTCTGCAGTTCCTCGGTCTCGACCGCGCTCGACGGACTGTACGACCGGTCCTTCGTGGTCTGCTCGACGTCGTTGAGGTCACCACTCGGGGTCTCTTCGACAGGGTCGCCGCTCGGTACGCCCTGTCCTGGGTTCAGTGTCTCGTCACTCATGCGTCGAGGTTACGGGGGCTGCTCGATACCCAGAACCCCCTTGCGCTTTGGCTCCGCTTCCACTCTGGCGCCGCTTCCATCAGGCCCCGCTTCCGCACGGGTCGACGCGCGACCGCTGCGGGCGCGCATTGCGCCGCACAATTCGCCGAGCCTGCAAAGGGAGGGGCCGAGCGCCATGCGCCCGAACCCTTCCCCGGAAAAGCGTGCAGGAAGCCTCCTGAAGCAAATTTCAGGAAGGTGAAACGGATGCCGCCGGCATCCGCAGGTCGAATCGAGCGCACGGGTGCCGGGCCCCCGCGGGACATTCGCCTCTACTCGGTGCCGTAGCGACGTGGATGATCGCCGTTAGTGTTCGGCGGCTCGCTGGCTCCACTGGTCCCGGACTCGATCGGCGGTTGTAATAAGGCCGTTCTGCCCAATGTGACCCGTTCACGTAATGAAGTTGAGGATTCAAATGAACGCCGCACCCAGTTTCAGTGCTCGCTCGATCGGGCGGTTCGCGCCATATCGACTCGTGTTCTCGATCGCAGCCGTTCTCGCGATGCTCGCGATGCTCCTCATGCCCTTCGGCAACGCAGCCGGGGCCGCCGAACCTGATCCCCAGCCCGGTGGCAACTCGCCGCGAGCGTCAAACACAGAGATTCAGGTCCTCGGCCGTGGTACCGGCCAGACAGTCCAGGGGTTCCTTCCGACAACACCCACCACCCAGGACCCCACGGCGGGGTACCCCACCACTAATCCGACCACCGGCTATTCACCAGAAAGCTCGTGGGCGGGGACCATCCGGACGGCATCGCTCTCCGACCCGACCCTGACGGCGGAGATGTACTGCATCAACATCCGGGTCCAGACGCAGAACGGGGTCGGGTACGAAAGCGGCACCTGGGAAGAATCAACCATTCCCAACATCGGTTACGTGACCTACATCCTCAACAACTACTACCCGACCACGAACCGACCGACCGGCCTGACGAACACCCAGAAGGCCGCCGCGGTCCAGGCCGCGATCTGGTACTTCACTGATGGCTTCGTGCTGAGCACCGCGCCGGGACCTTTGCGGAGCGCAGTAGCGGCGATTGTCCAGGAGGCGCAGACAAACGGGCCCGTCGTAGAACCGCCCGCTCCCAACGTCACGATCACTCCGACGACAGCCGAGGCACCCGTCGGTGGAACGGGTGGTCCCTTCGTCGTCGAGGCAGAGAATGCCGCCGAGTTGACTGTCTCGGTGCCCGACGGGTACGCGCTTTTCGCCGACGAGGCGGCGACCATCCCTGTGCCCAACAACAGCACAGTGGCATCCGGCACCTCCCTCTGGATCACGAGTACCGCAACGACGGCCAACGACACGACGCTGAGCGCCCGGGCCGCTGTGACCGTGCAGCGGGGCCAGGTGTATATCTATGACGGCAACGACCCCGACCTGACCGAGGCCCAGCACCTGATTCTGGCGCAGACCACCGAACTCGAAGCAGTAGCGCAGGCGACACACAGTTTCTTCACTGTCGGAAGCCTGACGGTCAACAAGACCTTCGCCGGCGATGCTGTTGGTCAACAGGGTCCGATTCAACTTCTCATCGACTGCGGCGAGGATTACAGATACACAGCCGAGATCCCCGCCAACACGACCGCAACGCAGACCTTCACCTACCCGGGAATTCCGGAAGGAAACACCTGTACGGTCACCGAGCCAACGACAGGGTCGACAACGACCGTTGAGGTGACGACCGACGCACCTCAGGAAGCAACCATCGATGGGGACGGCGAGACAGTCACCATCGCGAACACGGTCACCAGCCGGCCGGGTGTGCTGAATGTGACGAAGGTCGTTACCGGTGAGGCAGCGGGCTCTCAAGAGGACATCGTCCTCGCCATTGACTGCGGCGCCGCTCTTGCGGAGACCTTCACGATCCCTGCCGGCTCTGCTGCCGGCTCCTACGTCCAGTCCTACACCGACCTTCCCGCTGGGACGTCGTGCACCGTCACGGAAACCGCAACCGGTGAATCGTCCACGGTTGTGGTCGATCCCACGGAGAACGTGACAGTCACCATTGCACCGGGTGCGACGTCCGACGCGACGATCACGAACACGGCTACCTTCCAGCCGGGCGGTCTCCGGGTGACGAAGGTTGTCACGGGTGAGGCCGCCGGCCAGCAAAGTGCGATCGTCCTCCAGGTGAGCTGCGGCGAAGCGCTGAGCGAGACCGTCACGATACCGGCGGGCGCGACGGCCGATTCCTATGTTCAGACGTTCAACAATATTCCGGCGAACACCGAGTGCACGGTCACGGAAACCGAGACCGGGACGACACAAACTGCCCTGGTGGTACCGACGGAGAATGTCACCGTAACCGTGACGCCGGGAACGATCGTCGACGCGACGATCACCAACACGGTAACCAATCAGCCGGGCAGCTTGAACGTGACGAAGGTTGTCACGGGTGAGGCTGCGGGTTCTCAGGAGGACATCGTCCTGACCATTGATTGTGGTGAGGCTCTGAGTGAGACCTTCACGATCCCTGCCGGGTCTTCCGCCGATTCTTACGTGCAGTCCTACGCGGATCTGCCAGCGGGTACCGAGTGCACGGTGACGGAGACGGAAACGGGTGAGTCGTCCACGGTTCTGGTTGATCCCACCGAGGATGTGACCGTGACGATTGAGCCGGGTGCGGCTGCTGAGGCGACGATCACGAACACCGTGACGTTACGGCCTGGTGTTCTGAACGTGACGAAGGTTGTCACGGGTGAGGCTGCGGGTTCGCAGGAGGACATTGTCCTGACCATTGATTGTGGTGAGGCTCTGTCGGAGACATTCACCATTCCTGCCGGTTCTACTGCGGATTCGTACGTGCAGTCCTACACGGACCTGCCGGCCGGTACCGAGTGCACGGTGACGGAGACGGAAACTGGTGAGTCGTCCACGGTTGTGGTCGACCCGACGGAGGACGTGACCGTCACGATCGAGCCAGGCGCTACCGCTGAAGCGACGATCACGAACACTGTGACGTTCCGGCCTGGTGTTCTGAACGTGACGAAGGTGATCACGGGTGAGGCTGCCGGTTCGCAGGAGGACATCGTCCTGAGCATTGATTGTGGTGAGGCTCTGAGTGAGACCTTCACGATCCCTGCCGGGTCCACTGCGGATTCCTACGTCCAGTCCTACGAGGACCTGCCGTCGGGAGCAGAGTGCACGATCACCGAGACCGAAACGGGTGAGTCGTCCACGGTTGTGGTCGATCCCACGGAGGACGTGACCGTCACGATCCCGCCCGGTGAAGGGGCCGCGGCGGAGATCACGAACACTGTGACGTTCCGGCCTGGTGTTCTGAACGTGACGAAGGTGATCACGGGTGAAGCTGCCGGTTCGCAGGAGGACATCGTCCTGAGCATTGATTGTGGTGAGGCTCTGAGCGAGACCTTCACGATCCCTGCCGGGTCCACTGCGGATTCCTACGTCCAGTCCTACGAGGACCTGCCGTCGGGAGCAGAGTGCACGATCACGGAAACGGAAACGGGTGAGTCGTCCACGGTTGTGGTCGACCCGACCGAGGACGTGACCGTCACGATCGAGCCAGGTGCGACTGCTGAAGCGACAATCACGAACACGGTCACGTTCCAGCCGGGTGCTCTCCAGGTGAGGAAGGTTCTCACCGGTGAAGGTGCCGGATCCCAGGAGGACATCGTTCTCGACGTCGATTGTGGTGAGGCTCTGACCGAGACCTTCACGATCCCTGCCGGGTCGACCGCGGGTTCCTACGTGCGAACGTTCACGGACCTGCCGTCGGGCACGGAGTGCACCGTCACGGAAACTGAAACCGGCGAATCATCCGCCGTTGTGGTCGATCCTACGGAGGACGTGACTGTCACCATCGAGCCGGGAGCGACTGCCGAAGCGATCATCACCAACACGGTGACGTTCCAGCCGGGCAGCCTGAGCGTGACCAAGGTCATCACGGGAGACGCGGCAGGCCTGCAGGGCGAGATCGTTCTCGAGATCGACTGTGGCGAAGCGCTCACCGATACCGTCACGATCCCCGCGGGAGCGACGGCGGACTCCTACGTTGAGACCTTCGACAACCTCCCGGCCAACACCGAATGCACGGTGACGGAGACCGAAACCGGTGCAACCGACACCGTCGTGGTCGAACCGACGGAGGACGTAACCGTGACCGTTGCGCCGGGAGCTACTGTCGACGCAACCATCACCAACACGGTCAACTACCAGCCGGGGGCCCTTCGGGTGACGAAGGTAATCACCGGAGGCGCTGCAGGGCTTCAGGGTGAGATCGTCATCGATATCGACTGCGGTGAGGCGTTGACCGACACCTTCTCGATACCGGCTGGTGCAACGGCGGATTCATACATCCAGATATTCCAGGGCATCCCGTCGGGCACCGAGTGCACCGTCACCGAATCAGCGAACGGGTCGACGGGCGGTGTTCAGGTTGAAGCGACGGATGCTGTGACCGTCACCATCGCGACCGGCGCTTTCGTCGACGCAACGATCACCAACACCGTGACCAGCGAAGAAACCCCCAGTGGCGGCGGTGAGGGTGGTGGCTCAAGCTACCTGCCGATGACGGGCTCGAACCCGGGTATGTCCCTGCTGATCGCGGGTGGGGTCATCACGGGCGGACTGGCGATGATTCTGATCGGCGGCGCGGCGGCCAGGCGGCGTGAGTCGGCTACAGTCCGACGGAACGACTAGAGGGTCAGCCGGCATCGTCGACTAACCGAACGGAGCTGTGGCGGGGGCACCCGCCACAGCTCCGTTTCCGGCTTCCGCTGGAACATCCTCGTGAGCGCCCAACGGATGCTGCAGGCATCCGCAGTTCCGCACCCGCCGCGCGACCTCAATCGCGGTCAGGAGGGCGATGGTCCCGTGCCGGGACATTCGCCTCTATGACGGTTCTGCAGCGCACTGGAGAATCTCGGTCAGTGTCGCTGGCGCTCGTTCACGAGTGGCCCCTGAGCGCGCACCGTCCATCGTTGGTGGCGGGGCGCGGTGCTACCCAACGTGGCCGCTTCGCATAAGACAGATGGGGAACGTTTATGAACGCCACACCGGCATCCAGGTTTCGAGTCCAGCTCGAGGCGCATCGCGTCTTGTTGTCCTTCCTCGCGGTCGTCGCCGTCTTCGCGATGGTCCTGACGCCATTGGGCGGTGCAGCGAGGGCGTCAGTGCCTGACCCATTTCCCATCTCCGATGCCGAGCCGGGTGCGAACACGGAAATCCGAGCCACCGCCCTGGGTGCTGCCCAGAGAGTCGCGGCGTTCGCGCCGCCAACATCGTCACCGCCCGATCCGGCTGAGCCGTATCCAACCGCCAATCCCACCGGGTATCAAGCGGTGGGCAGGTACGCGGGAACGATCATCACGAGTTCGGTCGACAACCCGGCCCTGACGGCTGAGGTGTACTGCATCGAGCTCGGGGTGGAGACACAGGTCGGTGTCGGCTACGAGAGTGCAACCTGGGACGAGGCCAACGTGGCCAACATCGGATACGTGGCCTACATCGTCAATAACTACTACCCGAGCACCACCGAGCCCAGTGGGCTGACAGACAACCAGAGGGCCGCCGCAGTCCAGGCCGCGATTTGGTGGTTCACCGATGGCTACATCGTAAACACGTCCGAGCAGGTCGTGAGGGCGGCAACGGTGGCAATCGTCGAAGCAGCGCAGGCCGCGGGGCCCGCCACCCAGCCACCCGCGCCCGATGTGTCGATTACCCCACCGGCGGGCGAAGCCCCTGTGGGTTCAGCTGCCGGGCCGTTTGTTGTCGCCGCTGAGGGTGCCGCCGAGTTGACGGTATCGGTGCCGACCGGATACTCGATGTTCGCCGATGCGGCAGCGACAACCCCGCTGGCGAACCCCAGCACTGTTGCCTCGGGCACATCCATCTGGGTGACCAGTGAAACGACGACACCGAATGAAACGACGTTGAGCGCCCGCGCCGCGGTGACCGCGCAGGGCGGGCAGATCTATGTCTATGACGGCAACGATCCCAACCTGCCGGACGCGCAGAGTGTGATTCTCGCGCGGACCACCGAACTTGAGGCCGTGGCGCAGGCGACACCCGGCTTCTTCGCAGCCGGAAGCTTGACCGTGACCAAGACCTTTGCTGGCGATGGGGTTGGACAGCAGGGCCCGATCCAGCTCCTGGTGGACTGCGGCGAAGGTTTCAGCTTTACGAGTGACATCGCCGCCACTGCGACAGAGCCGCAAACCTTCACGTACCCGGGGATCCCGATTGGAAATACCTGCACCGTTACCGAGCCGACGACAGGGTCGACAACCGCTGTTGACGTGACCACCGACGCCCCACAGAGCGCGACCATCGATGAGGATGGCGAAACGGTCACCATCGCGAACACGGTCACGCTGCGACCAGGCGGTCTCACCGTCACGAAGGTCGTAACCGGTGCAGCCGCTGGCCTCCAGGGCGACATCGTTCTCGACATCGACTGCGGAACGGCTCTCGCGGAGACGTTCACGCTCCCCGCTGGCACAGTGGCGGGTTCATATGTCCAGTCCTTCACGGACCTTCCCTCCGACACCGAGTGCACGATCACGGAGACCAGCTCCGGGTCGACGGACACGGTACTGGTGGAACCGTCGGACGATGTGACCGTCACCATTCAGCCCGGCGGTGTTGCTGACGCGACGATCACGAATACGGCAACCCTCCGACCCGGAGATCTCACCGTGACCAAAATCGTGACCGGAGAGGCAGCCGGTCTCCAGGACGAGATCGTTCTCGAGGTGAACTGTGGTGAAGCGCTGACCGAAGTCTTTACGGTTCCCGCGCGAGCGGATGCCGGTTCGTACGTCGCGACGTACACGGAGATCCCTGCGGGCACCGAGTGCACGATCACGGAGACCAGTACCGGTGCCACCGAGTCCGTTCTGGTGGAGTCGACCGAAGACGTGACCGTTGGAATTCTGCCCGGATTCGACGTGAACGCGACCATCACCAATACAGTCACGGAGGAAGAAACCCCGGAGACCCCGGTGACGCCGTCGAACGGCGGCGGGCACTCCGACTACCTGCCGATGACCGGGACTGACTCTCCGCTCCTCCTCGCGGGTGGAGTGATTGCCGCCGGAGCGCTCCTGGTTCTGCTGGCAGGAGCGAAGCCCCGGCGCCGTGAGGTTGCACCCGCCCGGCTGACGAGCTAGCGAACGGTGAGAAAGGCTGCGACGGAACACCTCTGTCGCAGCCTTTTCCGTTGAAGCGCGCACGCGCCGACAACACACAAATCGGACGTCGCTGCTCGCTCACAGTTTTTCTCGATATCGTGAGTCAGCAGATTTCCCGATTGAAAGCGAGCGGATGCCAGACAGCCCGATCTCGGCGACGCCATACGAGGTGCTCGGCGTGAGTCCGACCGCCGACCAGGACGACCTTCGGCGCGCGTACCGCAGGCTGATGCGGGAGACCCACCCGGATACCGGTGGCAGTGCCGCGCGGTTCACGGCGGTACAGGTTGCCTGGGAGCGGATCGGAACAGTCGAGGGCCGTGCGGCGTACGACCGCGGACGCGGCAGTGGATCCTCGACCGGGGATGCCCACCCCACCTGGTCGGCATCGGCCGCGAAGCCCCAGCCAGACTCACGCCCCCGCGCACGTTCGTACGGGCACCCCGGCGGCTGGCGCAGGGAGCGCTACCTCCGGCTCATGCGGGAGTGGACCGGCCGTGGCGTGGACGCGGACCCGTACGACCCGGCCCTCGTACGCACCGCTCCGCGTGAGCTCAGGCATCTCCTCGCCGATGCCCTCGCTGAGGAAGCCACGGCCCGCAGCCTCGCCGACCTCGGCCTCGGCTTCACCGTCTGGCACGACGTCGCAACCGGCGGTCCTGACGAGAAGATCGACCATATAGTTCTCGGCCCGACCGGGCTCTTTGCTCTGTTATCCGAGGACTTCGGTGGACCGGTGAAGGTCAAGCGCGGCGAACTCATCGGGGAGGCCGTCGCCGGCGAACGTCCCATGCACGACCTGGCCGCTCGAGCCAAGGTGCTGTCCCGGTCGCTCCGCGCCCGCTTCACCGCTCTGGTGATTGTGCTGCCGGACGATGCGCTCGAAGATTCCGTGGTCGAGCTCGGCTCGAGCCGAGGCGCCGCGACCCTCGCTGTGCGTTCGTCGTTCCTGCCCGGGCTGCTGCGCAACGGCCTGCCCGGCATGGACCGTGCCGGCGGAAACGAACTGTTCGACGTCCGGACGAAGCTGCAGAACGGCATCCGCTTCGTCGAATAGGCGTCGAATAGCGAGCGAGCAGAGTCTCAACCGCGATACCTGACGGATGCTAGAGGGGCACCTACCCCCTGCAGGTGCCCACTCGACCAGCTACGGTGGGCGCGAACGCTCCACCTTCTCTTTCCCCCGAAAGAGACCGGATCCGACACTGTCGGAGGACGCAATCCGCACTTCCCCCGTTGTGCGGTCCGCTTTCAACATAACCGGGATGCGCAATGCCCGCAAACTGTGTGACCTCCGGGCCAAACGGCTCTTATGAGCGGTGAGACTGCGGCGCTACGGTTGCCGAAAGCGAAAGGACCGATCATGACGAGCTCACTGCCGGAACCGGTTGCGCGACTGATTGCCGCCGCGAACGCTGGTGATTCCGAGGCCTTCATTGAGACGTTCGCCGTCGACGCCACAGTTAATGACCGCGGCAGGGTGGTCACCGGACGCGACGCAATCCGGGCATGGGCGGATGGTCATCTCCGCGGAGCCGCGGTGACCGTGGATGTCACCGCCGAGATCACCACGCGTGAGCACGCAACGGTAACCGCGACGGTAGGCCGGGGCGGCGCATCCGCTCGGGTGTATTTGAGCTTCACCGTCGCGGATGGGCTGATCAGCGATATGACGATCACCATTTGAATCCCTGACCGCCCGGCGGCGGGCAGCGCTGGAGCCCCTGACTGGTGTCTATCGCCGCGAATTGACGCGCCGCTAGGCTGGGGGCGCCGACCGAGCGCCGAGGAGAATCATGGATTTGTTCGCCCTACTGTTCAGCCCAGCCATCTTTGCCATTGTGGCTGCGATCGTGGTGGTGCTGATTCTCATCGGCTTCGTCAACAGTCGCTACAAGATCGCGCAGCCCGATGAGGCGATCATCGTCACCGGGCGTCGTGCCCGCAAGTCGGTGGGCGCCGACGGACGCACCATCACCGACCTCACCGGCCAGAAGGTGGTGCAGGGTGGCGGTGTCTTCGTCATCCCCTTCCTGCAGAAGCAGTTCTCGATGTCGCTGCGCTCGCGTGCCATCGGCATCCAGGTGGTGGCGCAGACCCGCAATGGTGTGACCATCCGCATCGAAGCCGTCGCCGTGGTGAAGGTCGGTGACAGTGATGGGGCTATCCGTTCCGCCGCCCAGCGTTTCCTGGGCCAGGACCAGCACATTGAACCGTTCACCCAGGAAGTGCTGTCGGGTTCGCTGCGCTCGTCGATCGGTAACCTCACCGTCGAGGAGATCATCCGTGACCGGGCAGGCCTTGCTGAGCAGGTCATCGAGGCCGCGCGCACGTCGCTCCTCAACCAGGGTCTCGACGTCGACACGTTCCAGATCAAGGAAATCGCCGACGACAAGGGCTACATCACCGACCTCGGTCGCCCAGAGCAGGCCCGTGTTCGCCAGGCCGCAGAGATCGCTGAATCCGTGTCCGCCCGGGCATCCGAGCAGGCCCGCATCGAGGCAGCCGAGGCCATCGCCGACGCCAACCGCGAGCTGTCGCTGAAGAACGCGTCGATCAAGAGCGAGACCGATAAGGCGCTCGCCGAGGCGGAGGCAGCAAAACCGCTCGCCGAGGCATTCGCGCAGCAGGGCATCCTGCAGCAGCGCGAGATCACCGCCCAGCGCGAGACCGCACTGCGGGAGCAGCAGCTCAACGCCGACGTGCGTAAGACAGCGGATGCCGAGTCGTACCGCATCCGCCAGATCGCCGAAGCTCACGCGGCCCAGGTGGTCGCAGAGGCGAAGGCAGACCGCGACCGCCGTATCGCCGAGGCAGAAGCAACCCGCGCGGAGGGTGAGGCTGAAGCAGCCGCCATCTTCGCCAGGGGTGAAGCCGAGGCGCGAGCCACCGAATTGCGGGTTGCCGCGCTCCGCGACGAGTCCGAGGCACTTCTGCAGCAGCGCGCCATCGAGATCCTGCCCGAGATCGCCAAGCAGCTCGCCGCTCCGTACGGTGCCATCGACAACCTCACGGTCATCTCGACGGACGGTGCTTCGCACCTGTCGAAGCAGGTCGTCGGCAACGTCACCGAGGTCACCCAGCTCCTCAAGGACTCGACGGGCATCGACCTCGCGAGCCTGCTGGGCGGGTACGTCGGTGGTCGCTCGGCGTCTACCGCCGCTGGAGCGAAGAAGGGCGTCACGGCCGAGGCGCCCGCTGCTCCCGCCTCTGCCTCCGCTGCAGCCCCGGACGCTGCCCCGGTTTCCGCCGCCGCCGAGTAGCAAGGCGGGGCGCACTCGCACCGAGATAAGGAAAAGGGCCCCGGGCAAGGACAGAATCAGTACTTTTGTCCTTATCCGGGGCCTTTTTCCTTGTGCCGCCGTGACGGCATCCGCGCGGTGTGTGCCGCTGCATCCGCTTTCTCTGCCGGATGCAGGTGGTTCAGTCCGCGAGGAGCCAGGGCACCACGAAGCCGACGACGATGATGCCGAGACCGATCCAGAGGTTGCCTCCACCCCGACGCAACCGACGGCCATCGACGGCGACACCGGGCGGCCGCGACGGTGGGGGTGCACTCACGGCCGCAGCCGCGGGGGTGCCAGGTGGAGCGGCAGCGGGTTCGAGCAACCGCTCGTCGCGCCAGTGCGTCCACTGATCGATCTTGGTCTGCAGCGCCGACACTGTGCCGAAGAGCCAGGCCCACATCTCAGGGTTCAGCGTCGAGATTCCGGGACCGGTGTAGAGAAAGAGGGTGTTGTCGACGATTTCGATGTCAAAGAGAGCGGCGTTGTCGACGAAGCGCGCCATGATGTCTGGTGAGAAGAGGTAGAGCGCGTCGCGCTCGTACCCCTCGGGGCAGTACAGCTCGAAGTAACGATCGAAATCTCCCTCGAGCGAAAGTCGCTGTTGGACCCCAAACGAGGTCGGCAGGTTCGTGCCAAGAATGGAGTTGTTGGCGGCGGCGTCGAGCACGATGTGTGGGAGCGCCGTGCCGAGTTCGATCGCGATGTAGCCCCAGCGATATGTCGTCGACCTTTTGCCGCGGCGCACCGCGTACGTGTGGTGGCCGTATTCGACGTGGGGTGACCCAACGGTGCGAAGGACGTCGGTGGAGACGCGGCCGCTGCCGACCCAGAAGATCATTCCGGGATGTTTGGGGTCGGCGACACGGGGCTGGTACGTCATGCCGTTCGCGGCCGCGAATCGGTCAAGCCGGTAACGAGTCTCCTGTTCGCGGCGCCCCGCCGCAACGGCTCGCCGAACCATGAGCACGATGGCTCCGACGATGGCCGCGAGCACCAGTGGGACGAGGATCGGCCCTGCGGGAAGGAGGGCCAGGTCGATGAACAGCGGCACGACGGTGATCAGGCAGCACACCGCAGCGAAGGCGACAACGGCCCACACGATCACGATCCACACGAACCCGGCGACAGCGGTGGGTTTGCGGCTCGCTTCCTGCGCTTTGTGGTGCTCCAGAACTCGTTGCGGGTCGACCGGTTCGATCAGCGGGGTCGGGTCAAAATCGAGGGAAGATTGAGGGGACGTCGGGCTCACGGTTACACGCTAGCGGTCGGTCGCCGTCCTTCCGTCCATCGGACGACGGCTTTCGCGACGTTGGTCCTGAACACCGTGCAGATGCCGTTCACCGGCCGACGGCATCCGTTCGCTGTTCTCTATCTATCGTCGGCGATCTCGCCATAATGGGGCTATGAGCCCAGTGCGAAACACCAAACTCTCGATCATCGGTGCGGGGAGTGTGGGATCGTCTCTCGCCTTTGCCGCGCTCATCCGCGGCTCGGCGAGGGAGGTCGTGCTCTACGACCTCAATGCGTCGAGGGTTGACGCCGAGGTGCTCGACCTCGCACACGGCAGGCAGTTCGTCGGTGCGAGCCGCATCACTGGTGGCGCCGACATCGAACTCGTCGCCGATTCCGACGTCGTGGTGATCACCGCCGGGGCCAAGCAGAAGCCGGGCCAGACGAGGCTCGACCTCGCGGCGACGAACGCCCGTATTCTCGAGGACCTCATGCCCCGGCTCGTCGAGCTCGCGCCGCACGCCGTGTTCGTGCTCGTGACGAACCCGTGCGACGTGCTCACTGTTGTCGCCGAGCGGGCAGTCGACCTGCCCGCCGGCCGCATCTTCTCCTCCGGCACCGTGCTCGACTCTGCCCGACTGCGCTGGCTCCTGGCCGAGGCCGCGGATGTCGCGCCCCAGAGCGTCCACGCCCTCATCATGGGCGAGCACGGTGACAGCGAGTTCCCGATCTGGTCGGATGCCACGATCGGACAGACCCCGCTGCGCGACTGGACGGATGAGTCCGGCACGCGCCTGTTCCCGCGCGAACGGCTCGAGTCGCTCACCTCGGATGTGGTGCACGCCGCGTACAAAATCATCGAGGGCAAGGGTGCGACCAACTACGCTATCGGCCTTTCGGGTGCGCGCATCGTTGAGGCAGTGCTGCAGAACGAGCGGGCGATCCTCCCGGTGTCGAGCCTCTTGACCGACTACCGCGGCATCAGCGGCGTGGCACTCAGCGTGCCGTCGATCGTGGGTTCGCAGGGCGTGATTCGCACGCTCGATGTGCCGATTGACGAGGTCGAGGTCGATCTCCTGCACCGGTCGGCGGAGGAGCTTCGCGGGTCACTCGCCCACGTGCTGTAGTCGGGCGGCGGCCCGCTCTCGGTGCCGAGATAAGGACAACGGCGCCAGAGAAGGACAGAACCGCCGGTTTGGTCCTTATCCGGGCATTGTTTCCTTATCTCGGGCCCACGGCATCCGTTCGCGCGTGCTGCTGTGCCCAGCGGATGCCGTCGGCCGAGTCCGTAGCGCAGGAGATCGCACGGTTATCAGGATGCTTTCGCGACCCTGGTCCTGATAAACGTGCGATCTCCTGTTAAACGTTCGCGCCCGCGACCCCTACTCGGCGCCCCTAGTCGGTGACGACGATGAGCTTGCCGCGCACGTGGCCGCGCTCGAGCTCCTCGTAGGCTTCGGCGGCACGCTCGAGCGGGTAGATGCCGCTCACCGGGAACTCGAGTTCGCCATTCGCGACCAGTTCAGCCACGCGGGCTAGGTCCTCGGTTCTGGCCTGGGCACCGCCGATGTGGGATGCGCCGCGGTCGGCGGGCCCCCACACGGCGATGGTGTTGATGCGCTCGATCGGGATGCCGAGCTCGAGAGCCGCGTCGATGGTGTCAGGTCCGTGGTTGTCGAGCGCCGCCGTGTAGCCCTGCGGTGCTGCCTCGCGCAGTCGCTCCACGACTCCGTCGCCGTAGGCAACGGGGATCGCGCCGAGTGAGCGCACGAACTCGTGGTTCGACTCGCTCGCCGTGCCGACAACCGTCGCACCCTTGCGCTTCGCGAGCTGAACGGCAAGCACACCGACACCACCCGCGGCGGCGCTGATCAGTACGGTGTCGGCATCCGTCAGCCCGAACGCCTCGACGGTGGCCCACGCGGTACGTCCGACAACGGTGAGCCCGGCGGCCTGCTCGAAGCTGAGGTCGGCCGGCTTGTGCACGATGGTGGCGTCTTCGGTGGTGACCAGGAAGTCGGCCATCGCGTAGTTACGGGCGCCGCCGAGCACCTCGTCGCCGACGGCGAAGCGGGTGACGCCCTCGCCGATCTGTTCGACGACGCCTGAGTAGTCGTTGGCGACGCCGGAGGGCAGCGTTGCCCCGTAGGTCTCGGCGGCGGGACCCCGGAAAATCTTGAAGTCGACAGGGTTGAGACCGACGGCCTTCACCCGCACAACGATCTCGCCCGGCCCTGCGGTCGGCTTGTCGACGGTGATGAGTTTCAGGACCTCTGGCCCGCCGAACTCTGTGTACTGAAGAAATCGAGGCATGCGTCCTGCTTCCGTTAATCGTTCGTGCGTTACTGAAGTGTTACGCGCGCGCTGTCCGAATTGTTCCCATTTGCGGCGGTTTGTCACGGTGCATTCCGGCGGCGAAGTGGGGAGAATGGATGCCGTGACCACAGCCACCGTCGACCTCATCGCCCTGCAAAAACGCACTGTGTGGGTGCTCGTCGCCGGGCAGATCCTCGGTGGTCTCGGCATCGGTGCGACCCTCTCCATCGGGTCGGTGCTCGCGACGGAGGTCGGCGGGTCGGAGGCCTGGGCCGGCACTGCCGCGACGTTGAGCACGCTCGGTGCGGCCGCTGCGGCGATTCCCCTCGGCCGGCTCACCCGCCGCTACGGCAGGCGAATCTCCCTCTCGCTCGGCACCCTCACCGCCCTGTTCGGTGCGGTGGTCACCGTGCTCTCCGCCGCGATGGATTTCTTCCCGCTCATGCTGCTCGGCTTCGCCATGCTCGGCGCGGGCGCCGCTGTCGGGTTGCAGTCGCGGTTCGCCGCTACCGACGTCGCCGACCCGCGCCACCGTGGCCGCGACCTCTCGATCGTCGTGTGGTCGGCGACCATCGGCTCGGTCATCGGACCGAACCTGTTCGGCCCCGGCGAGGTGATTGCCGAGTGGTTCGGGATGCCGCCCCTCACCGGGTCCTTCGTCATCGCGGTCGTCGCCCAGTTCGCCGCCGTGTGCGTCTATGCCTTCGCACTACGGCCAGACCCGTACCTCGTCAGCCAGGAACTCGCGGCTGCCCAGCCCGATCACGACACCGCCGTAGCCGAGAACACCTCGGGCGGTGTCACACGCAACCGCTCACTCGTCTTCATGACGATCGGCATCCTCGGCCTCAGCCACGCGATCATGGTCTCGGTGATGTCGATGACGCCGGTTCACCTCGTGCACCACGGAACCTCGCTGGCCGGCGTCGGCCTGACGCTGAGCCTGCACATCGGCGGCATGTTCGCGCTGTCGCCGGTGTTTGGCTGGCTCAGCGACCGCGTTGGCCGGTTCCCGATCATCCTCACCGGGCAGGCATTGTTCGTGGTTGCGCTCGCCACCGTGGCGTTCGGTGACGAGTCCATGACCCTGGTCACCGTCGGCCTCATCTTCCTCGGCCTGGGCTGGAGTGCATCGACGGTCGCGGCATCCGCTCTGCTCGGTGACCTCGTGACCGGCGCCGCCCGACCCGTTATTCAGGGCCGAAGCGACCTCGTCATGAACCTGGCGGGTGCAGCGGGCGCTGCCTCAGCCGGTCCTGCTCTCGCGCTGGTCGGGTACCCCGGCCTCGCCGCCTCAGCGGGAGTGCTCGTTGCGGCGATCGTCGTTGCGGTCCTGGTGGTCGGGCTGCCGGCCTCCCGCGTGCGCGCAGCCTGAGTCGCTCAGCCGCGCGCACAGGCCCACTGGCATCCTGTTTTCAGGTAATCGCACGATTGACAGGTGACTTTTGGCGATCCCGTCCTGATAATCGTGCGATCTCCTGACGAGCCGTCGACGCGGTCGGTGACGGATGCCGTTGGCACGGTTGCGCGCCCAAAGCGGGTGTACGGCGGGGACGGGTCTGAGTAGCATGGGCGCCGCATGCCGCCGCTGCACGCCCCCGCCCGTCCCACGTCCCCGCGGCATCCGTACAGTCAACGCGGCACCCGTACGAAGGAGTACCCCATGCAACGCATCACACCGTGCCTGTGGTTCGACGACCAGGCCGAGGAAGCCGCACGGTTTTACGTGTCGGTGTTTCCCAACTCCGAGATCGTGCACGTGTCTCGTTATGGCGAGGGCGCACCGATGCCCGCAGGGACGGTGCTCGTCGTGCTGTTCCGGCTCGACGGTGTCGACTTCCAGGCACTCAACGGCGGACCGGCGTTCACCTTCAGCGAGGCCGTCTCGTTCTACGTCAACGCCGACGACCAGGCCGAGATCGACCGGCTCTGGGACACCCTCATCGCCGACGGCGGCCAGCCCAGCCAGTGTGGCTGGCTCAAAGACAAGTACGGGCTCTCCTGGCAGATCGTGCCGCCCGTGCTCAACGAAATGCTCGAGGATCCCGACGTGGAGAAGGCCCGGCGGGTGATGCAGTCGATGCTCGGCATGTCCAAGCTCGACATCGCCGCGTTGCAGGCCGCATACCGCGGCGACTGAACCGCGGCAACTGAGCCGGTCACCGCCCCGAGATAAGGAAATAGCGCCCACACAAGGACGGAAGCCGGCATCCGGTCCTTATCTCGGCCCGTTGTCCTTCTGCCGGCGCGATCCAGGTCGCCGCAACCCAAGTCGCCACCGGCCCCGGCCACAGCCGCAGCACCACTCACTGCAGGATGCTCGGCTGCAGGTCGGTCAGCGTGCGGTGGTGCGTCTGCCGCGTGACCCCGATCACCGTGGCCACGATCCCGATCGAGAACCACAGCGCGAGCACGGACAGGTCCGCGCCGACACGACCGATATCACCGCCGTACATCAGCTGTCGGAGCGCATCCACCACATAGCTCATCGGGAATATATGGTGGATGAACGCGAGCGGTGCAGGCAGGGTCTGCCACGGGAACGTGCCACCCGCGGTCACGAGCTGCAGCACCATCATGACGAGTCCGATGAATTGCCCCACCGCGCTTAGCCACACGTTGAGCGCCAGAATGATCGCCGTATAGGTGAGGGATGCCGCGACCAGGACCCCGAAGGTCGCCAGCGGGTTCGCAAATTGGAAGCGAAGCGCGAGTGAGAGCACCCCGAATAGTCCGAGCATCTGCAGCGCACCGAGCATCGCGGGTGTCGCCCAGCCGGCAAGGGTCACGCGGAACGGGGAATGCAGTGCGGTGACGGCACGACGCGAGATCGGTTTGACGATGAGGAAGAGTGCGTAGATGCCGATCCACGCCGCGAGTGCGGCGAAGAACGGGGCGAGGCCGGCGCCATAGTTCTGCGCCGGTGCGATGGCCTTGGTGTCGATCGACACGGGTGTGCCGAGCGTCGACGCTTGCGCCTGCCGGGTGTCCTCGGTGTCGTCGGGCAGTTGTGCAACACCGTTCTCGAGTCCCGTCTTGAGTTCGTTGGCGCCGTTGGTGAGTTCGGCCAGGCCACTGTTGAGCGTGGCTGTTCCATTCCGCAGGGTAACGGCGCCATTGGCTGCAGTCGCCGCGCCCGCCGCGAGCTCCGCGCTTCCGGAAGCGACCTCCTGCGCACCCGAGTTGAGGCGATTGATCTGCGATACGGCGGTTTGCACGCGCTGGTCGACCCGGGTCAGGCCCGTGCCGATCGGCTGGAGTCGAGCGAGAACCGCGTCGATCGTCGCCTGGTCGAGCCCTTCGGCGGCGAGGACCTGGGAGATATCGGTCCGAACCTGTGGGAGTGCAGCAACTACGTCGTTCGCTGCCGTCCCCACGCGCCGTGCGATGTCGTCGATCTCCTGCGTGCCACCGGCGACCTCGGCCGCGCCAGCGGCAAGCGTCGCCGACCCGCTCCGCAGGGTCTCCAGTCCCGTTGCCAGTTCGGTCGAACCCGACACAAGCTCTCCGGCGCCCGATTGCGCCGTCGCCAGCCCGTTGGCGAGCTGCGTCGCCCCGGTGGCGGCCTCGCTCAACTGGCTGCGGATGGTGCTCAGTGCATTGAGCAGGGTGAGTCCTGCCTCCGCGACGACCTTCGCGGTCACCTCGGTTTGGATCTTCTCAATCGCCTGGTTGCCGATGGTGGTGGCGAGGTAGTTGTTGGCGTCGTCGGTCCGCAGGATCAGCTCCGCCTTCTTCGGGTCGCTCGAGTTGATGGACGCGACAGCTTCGGAGAACCCAGCCGGGATTTCGATGACGAAGTCGTAGTCGCCGTTCTCGAGGCCGGATGTGGCGGCATCCGCTTCGACCTGCGAGAGGTCGAAGGTCTTCTCCTTCACGAGCGCGTCGGCGACCTCCGTGCCGAGGTTGCGTTCGGTGCCATTGATCTCGGCACCGGTGTCTTCGACCACGAGCGCGACGGGAATCTCCGAGAGCCGGCCGTACGGGTCCTGGTTCGCCCACAGGTACAGGCCGCCGTAGAGGATGGGCACGATCAGCAGGGCCATCAGTGCGAGCGCTTGCATCGGCGTCGAGACCAGTCGCCGCAGCTCGGCGAGAATCATCTGCGGGATCTTCATGACTGCCCCTCAATCGCTTTTCGTGATCGCCGGTCGTGCCCTTCCACCTCCGGCAATGGCGTACCGCCGCTCTGCGCCCAGGCGCCCGCGCGTTCCTCGAGCATGCCCAGGGCGCGGAGATCTCCCTCCGCCTTCCCGATCTGTCTGATGTCGTGCTCGTGCTGGATCGTCCACTCGGATGCCCGGCCAGCGATCATCAGGACGGCGAAGTCGCGCGAGGCGAAGTCCTGCGCGAGGCGCCACCACACGAGCGGGTGGCCGCCGTGGCGGTCCGGTGACACCACGACGAGGCCGGTGACCCCGGACCGCAGCACGGCCAGCTCACACAGCGCGCGGAGCCGGGCTTCGGGTGGCACGTCCGAGATCGGGGTGGTGGCGAGCTCTTTCATGCCGTAACTGGCGAGCCAGCGCCTCGCCGCGATGGGGTTCGAGTGGTGACCCGCGAACATCAGTTGCTCCGCGACGACGCCGGCGAACAGCACGTTGGAGTCGGGGTCGGAGACGTCGGGTGCGTCGACGAGCGCGATGCGTCGCCGCATGAGCGCGCGGTTCGCTTCACCGTCGATCGTGACGGTTCCGGCATCCGGTCGCATTCGTCCCGAAGCGAGCAAGCCGAGGACCGTTGGACGCTGCTCGGTCTCGGCGGCGGCGAGAATCGCCTCCCCGGTCTCGAAGGAGAGGGAGGTTAGAGGCAGCGCCCTGCCCTTGCGACCCTTGGACACGTCCCGCAGCTCGACACGCATCAGGCATCCTGAGTGGGTGCCCGGTGGGCATGCTGCACCGGCGGTCGAGTGGTCACGCCCTCAGCGTAGGAAGCTGCCGGGCGATGTCAATTATCTTTGGTCCTGTGGGCGGAAGGCCGCGCGGTGCCCAACCCCTGTCCCTGTGCACCCCGGTGTTCTGGCTATCTGCCCGCAGAGTTCTAGAGGAGGGCGCCGCCGGAAACCTCGATGCGTTCGGCCGTCATCCAGCGCAGTTCGCTCGACGCGAGGGCGGTGATGGCATCCGCGATCTCGTCGGGCTGGCCGACGCGGCCGAGCGCGGTGTTGTCGGCCAGGTGGCTGCGCAGGTTGTGGTCGTCGCGCATGGCACCGCCGTTGAAGTCGGTGGCCGTCGGGCCGGGGGCAATGCTGTTGATGCGGATGCCGCGGGGCCCGAGTTCCACGGCGAGGCTGCGGGTGATGGCCTCCACTGCCGTCTTCGACGCCGCGTAGAGCGAGGTTCCGGGGCTGACGTGGCGGGTGAGCGAGGTGGATACGTTGATGATGCGACCGCCGTCGGCGACGTGGGGTGCCAGCGCCTGGATGAGGAAGAAGGTGCCGCGCACGTTCGTTCCGAAGAGGGCGTCGAACTGGTCGACCGTGGCGTCTTCGAGTACGCCGAACAGCCCGATCCCGGCATTGTTCACCAGCACGTCGATGACGGAACGCCCCCACCGTTCCTCGATGTCGCGCCGCAGCGAGGCCGTGAAGTCGGCGAAGGAGGCGACATCCGCCAGGTCGAGTCGCGTGGCGATGGCATCTCCGCCTGCGGCGCGGATCTCCTCCACGACGCGGGATGCCTCGTCGGCGTCACCCCGATAGGTGAGCACCACGGCGAAGTCCCGTTGGGAGAGGGCGAGGGCGGTCGCTCGGCCCAGGCCCCGGTTGCCTCCGGTGACGACGGCAATTCGAGGGGTGTTCTCGATCATTTGGTATCTCCTTCAAGGAACTCCACGCTGATGAGCGGACTTCCCTTCATCCATTCGTCGAGGGGTGCGACCGGCTGCGGGATGCGGGCCGGGTTCCATGGTTGATTGAGGTCGGCAATGATGGACGAGAACACGGCCTCCCGCTGAGCGCGGTCGAGCACCGGTGTGCCCACGGCCCGCAGGTCGGCCCGCACTCCGTGCTTGAGATGGAAGGTGAACTCCGGGTTCGCCACGATGTTCACGTACCAGCTGCGCGTCGCCGGCGTCGTGGAGAGGTAGATGTGCCCGTCGACCCGGAAGAACCACACCTCGATGCGCCGCGGCCTGCCGGTGCGCCTGCCGGTGGTGGTGATGTCGATCGTGCGCTCCCGAGCGCTCGACGCAGGGGTGATGGCCAGTGCCCGTTCGATTCTCGGTTCCATCATGCTCCTAAGTAAGTATCCATTTACTTATAAGCTAGACGCGGGATGAGGGCGTGTCAAGGACGGCACTGAATGAGCGGAGTGGGCATGGCGCAGCGAGACGCGGAGGCGACCCGGGCGCGGATTCTCGCGGCAGCAGTGACGGAGTTCGCGGTGCACGGCTATTCGGGCGGCAGGGTCGACCGCATCGCGAAGGATGCCGAGAGCAATGTGCGCATGATCTACGCCTACTTCGGCAATAAGAGTGGCCTGTTCGACGCGGCGCTGACCGACGCCATCGTGCGGATGGCGGAAGAAGTACCCCCTCAGCCGTCCGATCTACCGACCTGGGTCGGCGACCTCTTCGATTTCCATCAGCGTCGGCCCGAGGTGCTGCGCATCTCCCTCTGGGCTCAGCTCGAACGACCCGAGGCTGCCTCCGAGCCGCTCGAGACGTATCTGGCCAAAGTGGAATCGGTGCAGCAAAAGGCGTCGCCAGCCATTGGCGCCGTCGACCTCCTCGTCATCATCTACGCCGTCGCCCAGGCCTGGCAGCTCGCGCCGATCGGCCTCCTGGCGGCCGACGCGCGGGCCAGCAGTGAGACGAGGCGGGCCGCCGCGGTCGAAGCGGTCACCCGTATGCTCGCCTGACCTCAGGCGCAGTACATCTAGTTCCCGCGGATGATCTCCGCGCGTGCTGACGCATGCTCATCGGCGCTGATGACGTTTCGGGCGTGCAGCTCATCGAGCTTCGCCAACCGCTGCTCGGTGGACTGGGCCGGGCGCATGACATCGCTGTCCAGAACGCGGTTTGCGAGGTCAGCGTGCAGTGTCAACGGGTCGTGACCGGCATCCTTCACCTTGCGTGCATTTTTGACACTCATCACGACGATGAGGATCACGGCGATCACGATAATGGCGGCCACGATGCCGAAGATGATCGGGAAGAAATCGAACTGCGGACCCACGTTTGTCCTCTCGTTGGCGAGTGTCCAGCTTGGCAACGGCGGCAGATCGAGTCAACAGCACGGGCGTCGCCCGGACACAAAAGTGCCGGTCAGAGGTGAACTCTGACCGGCACTGTGGCGTTGAATGACCGCGGGGCGTTCTCGTAAGAGTGCACCGTCACGTCCGTTTTTGTCAGTGTCGTCGGTAGGCCTGCGCCACAGGCCTGCCGCTGACCGCCGGGTTACGGAACCAGGATGGCCCGGCCGGGAACGATGCCGGCCTCGAGGTCGGCGAAGGCCTGGATGCCGTCTTCGAGCGAGTACTGCTTGGTTTCGACGGAGATCTTGCCGAGTTTGGCGAGCTCGATCACCTGGCGCTGGTCGGAGCGGGTGCCGCCGTAGGAGCGGCGGACGTCGACGCCCCACGGGATGGTGCTCGTGAGCGAGTCTGCGGCGTAGGTGAAGGAGCCGCCACCGAGACCGACGAAGCGGAGGGCGCCGTCGGGGGCGATGATCTTCGTTGCGAGGTCGACCGTCGGCTGCACGCCGACGAAGTCGAAGACGGCATCCGCTCCGTATCCGTCGGTGAGGGCGAGGACCTTCGCGGCGGTGTCGGCGTCGCTCAGGAACGTCTCGTCTGCGCCGTGCTCGCGGGCGATCTCGAGCTTCTGTTCGCTGGAGTCGATGGCGATGATGCGGGCGCCGGTGGTGGCCTTGAGGATCTGGAGGCCCATGTGGCCGAGTCCGCCGACACCGGTGACGGCGACGGTTGAGCCCGGGGTGAGGCGGTGGCGGGCGCCGTTGATGGCGTGCATCGGGGTGAGGCCAGCGTCGGCGAGGGGTCCGGCAGTGACCGGGTCGAGGTCGCCGAGCGGTTCGAGGTAGCGTGCCTTGACCTTGATGTACTCAGCCATTCCGCCGTCTGGGCCGAGGCCGGGGCAGGGAGGCATGGCGTCGCGGCCGCCGGCGTTGATGCAGACGTTGTCGCGGCCTTCGATGCAGGGGCGGCACACGCCGCAGGCCCAGACCAGGTAGACCAGCACGGCTTCACCCTCGGCGAGGCCGGTGACGTCGTTGCCCAGTTTGGCAACGTGGCCAGCGGTTTCGTGGCCGAGTGTCATGTTGGGCAGGGGCCACTCGGGCGAATGGAGGACGTGGACGTCGGAGTGGCAGAGGCCGGCTCCGGCCACCTTCACGAGGACTTCGTCCGGACCGATCTGGGGAACCGGCACATCCCGTACTTCCAGGACGCCGGCTGACACGATTTGCAAAGCGCGCATATTGCTCTTTCTCTTCTGTACTGGCGGCCGTCTTTGGCCGTCACCTTCACAATAGGGCAGATGCCCTATAGATCGTGGGACATAGAATCGCTGGGTGACCGATGACGCTGTTGACCCACGCCAGCGTCGTACTCGCGCCCGGCTGCATGAGGTCATTCATGAGCTCGCGGCGTCGACGCCGTTCGACAGCATCACGATGTCCGATATTGCCCGGCGTGCCGGTGTGAAGCGTGACACCGTGTATCGGCACGCGGGTAGTGCTGTTGCCCTCCTGGTGCAGGCACTCGAGGCAGAGGTTGAGGAGCTGGTGCAGCACACCTCGCAGCTCCCGGCGGTGTCCGAGACCGGGGAGAGTGTCTTTGCCGGCCCCGAGGTCTCCATGTTCGAGCATGTCGCCTCGCACGCGGATATCTACCGCAATGCCCTGTCGTCGCAGGTGAGCAGTCCGGTTCGGGACATGCTGATCCGGTCGAGTGCGCGGGCGTTGACGGCGCACCTGGAGCGGCATCCGGAGATCGCGCCGCTCGTCGATGGGCGAACGGCCACAGAAGCAGAGAAGCGGATGTTTGTGGCCTTTGCCGCGTCGGGTACCTTTGGTGCGGTGCAGGCCTGGTTGAACGAGGGCGACCTCAGTGACCTGGATGCGGCAGCTGCGGCGACTCTGGCGGCGGCGCCGGAGTGGTGGATGGGGCGGCGGTAGGGGCACGCTTCGTCGAGGCAGACAGGGAGCTGGTTCCTGCCAGCATTCAAGGCGTCTTGCGCCGGAGGGAGTGGTTCCTCGCCACCGTAATGCTTCCCTCAGGACATCCGGCGGTAGCGGCGGTGTGGGAAGCAATCCGTGAGCCGTGGTGCAGGTACCTTTGACCAAGCACCTCGTGCTCCGGTGTCAGGGGCCGGCTATAGGTTCGTAACATCAAATGGGAAGACAGGAAAGGTGCGTTGTGCAAAACACGTTGCCGGTAATAGACCTCTTTGCGGGCGCTGGGGGGCTTGGTCTTGGCGCACAGAAAGCTGGCCCAGATCTGAGGTTGTCGGTTGATAATGACGCGTTCTCCTGCGAGACAATGCGCATGAATCCCGAGCTCCACTCCGGCGCGGTACTCCACGCGGACGTCACACAGTTAAAAGGGAGCGACCTTCTGGTAAAGGCTGGTCTAACGCACGGGGACGAACTCGTAGTAATCGGTGGCGCGCCGTGCCAGCCCTTCAGCAAGGCTGCTTATTGGATAGACAAAGGTGACGAGGCAGCATATCGCCGCGCTCGTTCCCGCGGGGAGGAGGCGTTGAAGCCCACCGAGACGCCGGTGGCAAGGCCTGACAGTCGCCGGACCTTAGTTCACGAGTTCTGGCGTTTGGTTGAAGAAACTGCAGCTTCCGCGTTCGTTTTCGAGAACGTTCCCAGTATTTTGCACCCTCGCAACAAGCATGTGTTTGAAGCGCTCCGTGCCGATGCGGAGGCAGCGGGATACAGGACCCGCACTGTAGTCGCGACGGCAACAGACTACGGTGCTGCGCAATCTCGTCAGCGTGTCTTTCTCCTTGGGTCCCTGACTTCGGAACCAGAACTTCCTCCGCCTACGCACGCGAAAGATCCCGCAGACGGCGAACAAAAATGGTTGACGGCGGGTGATGCCATCGGGCATTTAGACGGACCACAGTTCGCCGAAGAGGGCGAGTTTATTGAGGGTCGCTGGGCTGAACACTTGCGTGAGGTCCCGCCGGGCATGAATTACAAGCATCACACTGCCTGGGCGGGGCATCCCCAGCCGACATTTGAGACAGAGACTCGCTATTGGAACTTTCTTCTGAAACTATCCCCGGAGAGGCCGTCTTGGACGATTCCCGCGAGCCCGGGACCTTGGACGGGTCCGTTCCATTGGACGGGTCGACGCTTGCGAATTGCTGAGCTAGCGGCTCTACAAGCTTTCCCCGCGGGTTACCAGTTTGCGGGGCCGCGGCGCGAGAAAGTCCGACAGATTGGTAACGCTGTGCCTTCAGTGATGGCCGAGCACATGGTCAAGTCCGTGTTGGGTACACTCGCCTGTCAGCGAAAGGCGGCCTAGTGAATAATCTGAAGGCCGTTAGCCTCTTCTCCGGGTGCGGAGGCCTTGATTTGGGGTTTCGTAACGCCGGTTTCGACATCGTCATGGGGGTCGACAACGACCCATTCTCGGCGAAGAGCCACGCGATCAATTTTCCTTCATCTGGTTTTTTCGAGGGGAGTATCGCAGACTTTACGCGCGAACGCGCCGAGGCTCTCGTTGGCCCGGGTGCTCTGGATAACGTGGACTTATTGATTGGCGGCCCACCGTGCCCGCCGTTCTCGAAGAGTCGCTTTTATCGGACCGACAAACCCCGCGCTATGAGCGACCCCGTCGGCGAAGTCACGATTTCGGGCTACCTCGAAACCCTTAAATGGCTGAGACCCAAAGCGTTCCTGCTTGAGAACGTTGCGGGCATGGCCTTTAAGGTGCACAAAGAAACGTTGGATCACATACTCGAGACAGCAGCTGACTTGGGTTACACCTGCACGGCACGAGTGCTCAATGCCGCTGACTTTGGCGTCCCTCAAATCCGGCAACGCTTCTTCATTGTTGGGACCCTTGACGGATCAGATTTTACCTGGCCTGAGGCGACGCATGCCGATCCCAGTATCGCCGACAAGACTGGGCTTCCTGCCTGGCGAACAGCTGGTTCAGCGATTTCGGATCTGGATACAGAAGAAAACGCCAACGATGCGGGGCACGTAGCAGGCGGAAAGCACCGCGAGTTGCTCGAACAGATTCCACCGGGTGATAACTACCTTTTTCTGACTGCGAAACGGGGGCATCCAACCCCCCACTTCGAATGGCGAAAGCGGTATTGGTCCTTCCTTCTGAAATTGAGCCCGGATATGCCCTCCTGGACAATCCAGGCGCGTCGCTCCAACAACATGGGTCCACTTCATTGGCGCAACCGCATTTTGCGGATTGAGGAAGTGAAGCGTCTCCAGACTTTTCCAGACGAGTGGTATCTAGAGGGGAAGCTCGACCAGCAGTGGCGGCAGGTTGGCAATGCGGTCCCCCCACTGCTCGCCGAGTCTTTGGCCATCCAGGTCGCTGCGTTGCTTCGCCTCGGTTCCCGAGATGATCGGCTTGTCGCGTGATCAACGACTTGCGGGTGGCCGACATGAAGTTGCCCGCTGCAAATGAATTCACACCGGGTCAACTTGGGGGAGTGCAGTCCTTGTTCACCCTGCTTGACCTCATCGAGGCCCAGATGGGTGACCGGGATGCAGTCGTTGAAACAATTAGACAGAAGTGGTTTTCCGATTCTGCGAGTTCTCGGAACGACATCAAAGAGCGCAGGGAACAACAATCGAAACGGGCTGCGAACGTCATCTCTGGGATGCGGCAATATGGCTTGATCACGGAGTCGAAAAACCCGTTGGTACTCACCGACCTGGGTAGGGCGATCTTCAACGAGAAGGGGTCAAGCGATGACGGGATTAAACTGCTGACAACATTCTTATTGCGTGAACGCCATGGAATCGAGTTGCTTGAAATTGCGAAAGGTATTCGTAACCGCGATGGAGCCGTAAGCAAAAAGGCCGTTGATCTTGAACTCCGCGTGCGCGGTTACAGTGTGTCGACGAACAGTTCGTACTCGGGAAAGCTCCGACAGTGGTTGGAGCCGTCGGGGGTGGTTGACAATAACTGGGTAGTCAACGACGACATCTTCGTGGAACTGAGCGGTGTCTCTTCCGAAGGAATCTCGTCGTGGCGTTCTCTCACTTTCCCTCAACGCGCCGCCCTGGAGGTCCTGCGGATTAGAGCTGTCGGAAACGGGACACCCCTGCCTTCGAGCACGCTCCTTGAGATGCTGCGACAGCGCGGCGTCGAGTTCGAGGCTGGTCAAGTTCGCAAGACCATCTACGATCCCCTGGTAGCGGGAGGCTGGATTACCCATGTCGTTGGAAAAGGGGGACGCGGAGGAAAGGGTGGAAGTGTGTTGCCGACGGCGAAGACGTTGGCAATGGACGGTGATCTCGTCGACGGCCTACAGCTAGGAAACATTCCGACTGAGCTACAGGAACATATTGGCCTGCCCACGCAGGAAATTTTGAGGGACCTCGGTTCAGCAGACACCGGAACCAAAGGGATTGCGCTCGAGCTTCTCTCGCTTCGATTGGCTTCTGACATTGGTCTACTTCCTGCGGACCTACGGCTCAGAAGCAGCCAAACTGGTGGTGCCGAGGTGGATCTCGTGGCCGAGGCGGCACACCTTCACTTTTCACGCTGGTTATTTCAATGCAAGAACCAGACCGCACCTGTGGGGGTGTCGGTGCTTGCCAAAGAAATTGGTATGGCAACGCTGCTTCGCGCGCAAGTTGTAGCAATAGTAACTACGAGCACATTCTCGAAGACAGTTCGCGAGTATGCGAAGCAGGCGGCGGAGACAACTTCAATTCAGGTGATTCTGCTCGACAAGACCTCCTTGTCCGCCTATCAGGCAAGGGGCCCGAGCGCGCTGCGTGAGGAGCTACATGCACTGTCCGTGGATGCGCTCAGTTACAAGCGTGATCAGTTGTGGGAAGTCCCTAAAGAGGTACCTGCGAATTAGGCCTTCCTCTCATCGTCATCGCATTATACGGTTATGAGGTTGGCCTTGAGACGCCATTTTGTTGCTGTTGCGATCTCGTCGCAGAGGCCCGTTACACCCTTGCTGACCCTCGCCGCCTTCGTTGAGGAGCGGAAAAGAGATGTCATATCGTCATGCTATACAGCAAGGCTCCGGGTGGATCGTGAGCGTGAGGACAATACCGAGGGCTCGCCGAGGGAGTTGGGGGTCGAAGCGCGTGTATGGGCCTTCTGATTCAGCGACTCGTGCGTTGAATGATCCACGTGCCGACCGACGGCAACGTGCGCCTTGATAAGAGATCTCGCTGCTACGCCGCCCCGGTTCGCCGCACGACCCGCTCCACCAATTGGCGCATCTCCCACGGTTCTCCACGCTCGACTCCATCGACCCCGCCACCGAGAAATGGTGCGACTCGGATGACGCCGACACGCCACGCCTGGGCAGGCCATTCACCGAGCTTCGCCGGTGGTGCGTTTATCGCGGCCGGATCCACATCAACGAACAGCACGCCTGAGACTCCCGCCACTCCGATGGCTGCTGCAATCCGTCCGATGTGATCGGCATCGATTCGCTGCCGCTCCGTCAGCGGTTCCACGAGGAAAAGACCCTGCGGGCCGACGACAAGGTGCGACGCATACACCTGCGCCTCCCCGAGTTGAACGTCGTGCCAGACCGTGAATTCAGCACTGAGGGTCTTCAACGCGGTTGCTATTGCCTCCTGCGCCAGCGCCCGCTCCAGATGAGCCCGCGCGTGACTCGGCGCGATTCTCACCGAGTCTGCGGCGAATGGCGAGTGAAGGAACACCCCCGGGTCGGCCGGACGATTCGCCAGATCAACTGCGAATTGATTCTTGGCGACCGAATAGATGTGTCGGTTGCTCGACCGAACCCGTCGAACTTCAGCACGTTTCTCGCT
Source organism: Mycetocola zhujimingii (assembly GCF_003065425.1). NCBI lineage: Bacteria > Bacillati > Actinomycetota > Actinomycetes > Micrococcales > Microbacteriaceae > Mycetocola > Mycetocola zhujimingii. The sequence continues at coordinate 3,087,482 of NZ_CP026949.1, read as the reverse complement.
CGTGAACAGCCTCATCGTCGCAACAATGCCTCCACAGACAAAGGCCACAGAGAGTATGTTGAGCGCGACTTGTCCCAGCACCGGGAACACCGCATATGCCGGGATGATGGGCGGATTACCCGTGGCTGCCGCGACCGCAGCGAAAGCCGCCACGATAGCAGCGATCGGCAAGAAGAGCTGCAGACAAACGGCACCCCACATGTGCAGGAACCGGTCTTGCGTGTGCCGGATCCGCGGTGGCTTGGCAGGCGCCCCTGGCGGTCGCGGTGAGAGCATCCAGTCGCGAGCGAGGTCGAGATATCTTGCCCGCGAGCTCCCACCCGGATGCCCATGTGTCGTTGCAAACGTCGGTGTCGCGTTCTCGTTGGGGCGAGGTGCGGATGTCTGCCGAGCGGCACGACGCGATGAGGTGCGCTCTCGACGTGTCGAGCCTTCTGGCGGGGCGGATGTAGAAGCTCGGGGAGCGGAAGGCTGCGGCATGTGCATGCGGTCATACTCAGCGCGACGAGCGGAGTTGCTCAGCACATCCCATGCGGTCTGGACCCGGCGGAAGCTATCGGCCGAACCTCCCACATCGGGATGGCTCGTGCGCAGCGCTCGCCGGTAGGCCAGCTTCAATTCAGCAGCAGTTGACGTGCGTGTCGCGCCGAGAACGTCGTAATGGGTCTCCCGACTCATCTGACCCCCTCGTCCGGCAGCGACACCCAAATCTAGGGTCGCTGCGGAGAACAGGGCAGGCCCCAGTGCGGGGTCCACCTGTTCGAGGTTCGAGCAGATATGAGCCCATAAGACCGAGGCAGGCGCTTAGCGAGTTCCGCTCCCCCGCCCACTCCAGCACCCGCAGCGCACGCAACGTCACCGAGCGGCTCGGCTCGCCCTCCGCCTCTAGCTCGAAGTGCGCCTTGCCCGGGTGCGGGTTCTCGAGTGACCAGCGACCGTCGGCACCGCGCTCGCTCTCGACCAGGGTGAGCGCCTCGTCCAGTCGCGGGTCCGGCGCACCCCCGGCGCCCCGGAAGTAGTCGAGACCCCGCAGCACGTCATAGAACCAGCGGGTCGGGAACGAGAAACGGGTGAAATCGGGATCGGCGACCTCTCCCGTCGACAGGCGCCAGAGCATCCGTCGTTCGAGGAGGTATTCCTCTGCCCACCGTCGTGATGCGGAGACCTCGGCTGATGCACCCGTCGACTGCTCGTGCTGCAACAGCCCCTCGAGCACAGCGATGGTCGTGTGAAACGACGACCGCGTCGACCCGAACTCGGCCTCACAGTTCCAGCCACCGTCATCCAGCTGCTCATCGAGGAGCCGGTCGACGATGCTCTGCACGGCCTCACCGAAGTAGCCGCCGATCGCGACCACTAGACCGTTGATGCACGGCTCGACCTCGCCGTCGAAGTATTTCTCGTCGTCGTGCTCCCACCTGCTGTTCTCCCGCACCAACCCGATCGCCCTCCGGGCTTCGGCGCTCGCCGGGTCGAGCCCAAGCTCACGGAGCAGAACGAGGGTGTGGTGGGTGGCGGTCCAGGGCTGGCCAGGCGCGTCCGGGTCGGTCTCCTCGGCGGGGTTGTAGGTGCCGCCATCCCATTGCCCGTCGGGGGCCTGCAGCGCGAGCAGCCGCGCACCCCACCCCTCGGTCGCGACGCGGGACCGCTCGGCGGCCACCGCCTCGGCCGGCTCGTCGAGCAGATCGCTCATCACCTGCCAGCGGATCGCGGGGTCGGAGTCGAGCAACCAGTCCGTCACGGTCATGACCGGAAGCCTAGGCCGCCCTGTGCGTCGAAAAAAGAGACAACCGTGGGTTCCGGCACGCGCAACGCGCTGTCAGACTCGGCCCGTGGACATCTTCACCAACATGCCCGAGCTCTTCCCGCTCATGCGCGGCGGCGGCGCGTTCCTCATCGCCATCGGTCTCGGAATCCTCGTCGGGGCGTTCGGCGATCGCAAGTGGCGCATCATCGCGCTGATCGCGGGCGCTGCCCTCGGCATCCTGATCATGGCCGTCGGCGGAGCGACCCGGATCATTTTCGACGAGGGCGTGCGGCCGCCGATCTGGCAGTGGATTGTGCTCGCCATTGCCTTTCTTGTCGAGGGTTACCTGGTCAGTGTTGTCGTGCGGAAGTTCCCCGACTTGGATTCCCGCCCGTTCTGGATGTGGATGCTGTTCATCGTCGGCGCCCACTTCCTCATCCTGGGCTTCAGTCACGGCCCGATCTGCGCCCTGCTGGCGATCGTCTGCATGATCAATGCCCTGATCGGCCTGCGGATGACGAGCGTCGACCTGCGCGTGTTCTGGGCGATCGACGGGGTGCTCAAGATCCTGGCGGGCGCCCTGATGGTGTGGGTCAGCTACAGCTGACACGAGCGGAGGAGCAACGTGGACAAATACGACGTCAAGGTGGCCCTCAAAGAGCTGTATTCGCCCTCGCCGAAGGACTTCTCGGTCGTCGACGTGCCGCGGATGCAGTACCTCGCGATCGACGGGCACGGCGACCCGAACACCTCACCGGAGTACGCCGCGGCGATCGAAGCGCTCTACCCCGTTGCGTACGCGCTGAAGTTCGCGAGCAAGAAAGAGCTCGGCCGTGACTTCGTCGTCGCGCCGTTGGAGGGGCTGTGGCGCGCAGACGACCCGGTGGTTTTCACCCAGCGGCAGAAAGACGCCTGGGACTGGACCATGATGATCAGCCTGCCCGACTGGATCACTGCTGAAATGACGGATGCCGCCATCACGGCAACGAAGACGAAGAAAGGCATCCCTGCGGTCGACCAACTTCGCCTACTCGACCTCACCGAGGGCACGTCGGTGCAGATCCTGCACATCGGTTCGTATGACGACGAGGCGCCTACTCTGGCCCGACTCCACCACGAGTACCTCCCGGCCAACGGCCTCACCTTCAACGGTGATCACCACGAGATCTACCTCAGTGATCCGCGCCGGACGGCACCCGAGAAGCTCAAGACGATACTGCGGCAGCCGGTTCGGTCGGCGTGAGCGCGACGACGCGCCGACGCATCCGCCCCGTACACTTTGGCTATCACGAGACCGGCGATGCTGCCGCGCGCGGCCAGCTGCCGCAGCGCGCACGGCATCCTACGCATGGAGACGCTGCCCGACGATGAGCATATTCAACGAACACCTGGCCGGCCTCGCGACCGAGTCTGTCGACTCCCGGTACAGCGACATCGACCGGATGTCCGTGGCCGAACTGGCGGCGACGATGAACGCCGCAGACGCCGAGGTCCCCGCCGCCGTCGCCCGTGCACTCCCCCAGATCGCACCAGCAATCGAAGCGGCAAGCGAACGGATGTCGCGTGGCGGCCGCCTGCTCTACGTCGGCGCCGGCACGCCAGGACGCATCGGCATCCTCGACGCGTCTGAATGCCCGCCGACCTTTGGCACCCCGCCCTCACTCGTGGTCGGAATCATCGCCGGTGGGCCATCCGCGATCGTTCACCCCGCTGAGGGTGCTGAGGACGATGAGCTGGCCGGTTCCGCTGCGATGGATGAGGCCGGAATCACACCGAACGACACGGTCATCGGTATCGCGTCGAGCGGCCGCACGCCCTACGTCATCGCTGCGGTTCGTCGCGCTGGCGAGCGTGGCGCGCTCACCGTGGGGCTGTCCTGCAACGTCGATACCCCGCTCAGCGCCGTTGCAGAGCACGCGATCGAGGTTGCCGTCGGACCGGAGGTGCTCGCGGGATCCACCCGGCTCAAGGCGGGCACCGCTCAGAAACTCGTCCTCAACATGTTCTCGACCATCGTGATGGTGCAGCAGGGCAAGACCTACGGCAACCTCATGGTCGACCTCAACCCGAGCAACCACAAGCTGCGGGAACGCGCGATCGGCATGGTTGCGGACATCGCCGGCGTGGACCGGGCTGTCGCGGCGGCGACCCTCGAATCCGCTGGCTTCAACGTCAAGATCGCTGCGGTGATGCTGCGGCTCGGCGTCGACCGCGATGCGGCCGAACAGCGGCTGACGGATGCTGGCGGCCGGCTGCGCGCGGCGCTGGGCGAGTGACCGGAGTGGGGTAGCGCCACCTGCAACGGCGGTCAGGAAAGGTTCGCCGCAGCCTTCGTCGGCGGGTTGTGCCCCGCGCAGATCCACTCGATGTTCTCGGCACGGATCATCCCACGCAACAGCTTTTCCGTCCGAAGCGCGGCCGGTTTGTCGCTGATCGTGATGGAGAAGAACTGCTTGAGGTCACCCGTCTTCGTGACGGCGACGGCATCCCCGCTGAAGAGCACGTTGTCCCAGCGAAAACCTGTGTGGCCGGGAGTGTGACCCGGGGTTGCGAACGCATGCAATCCGGGGAACACGTCGCGATCACCGGTGATCTCCGTCACAGCAGTTGGGTACTCGAGCGAGACGACGCGCTTGATGAATCGCCGGAATGCGGTGGGTGCGGCTTTGTCGCCCCGCATGAGCGCAGCATCCGTCGCGCTCATCCAGACCGGCACATCCAGCGTTGCCTGCAGGCGCTTCACGACCTGTGAGTGGTCGAAGTCGTAGTGAGTGAGCAGGATGTCGGTGACTTCGCCGGTGTGAAGCCGTGCGTCACGCAATTCGGCAACGACCTGGTCATGACCCGAGGCCATCCCCGGGTCGATGAGCGCCGTACGCCCGCCGCCCCGCACCACGTACCCGTTTGCTCCCTTCGACTTCTCGAGCTGATAGACGTTCGCGGTGATCTCGCGCATGGGCATCCCTTCCGGACTGGTCCATTAGCGCACCCGTCGGTGCCGTCGCGCAATGGGGTGAAGTGGTCGCCAACGGGCGAGATACGTCAACCTGTGACGCGGGACAGCGGGAAATTCACCCCGGTGAGCTCTTCGGAGACGGTCCACAACCGACGGGCGACCGCGTGATCTCGAGCGCGTCGTGAGCGCTCGACCAGTTCTGGTGCACCGCGCCCCTCAAGGAAGCCGCTCGGGCCGGCATAGCTGTTGCCCGGAATGTCTGACACTGCGGCGAAGAGAGTGGGAAGCGCGCCGTCGTCCTCGCTCTGGAAGAGCAACCCGGTGAGTTTTCGGGTGACCGCATCGAGTGTCGGTCGTTTGCCCGACAGCCTCACCAGATTGGTCGCAGCTGTGCCGGGGTGTGCGGCGGTCGCGATCACCGACGACGAAGCTTTCGTGAGTCGTCGTTGCAACTCGGCGGTGAAGAGCAGGTTGGCGAGCTTCGATTGTCCATATGCGGCCATGGCCCGGTAGCGCCGTCGCTCCCAGTTGAGGTCGTTGAAGTCGATCGATCCGGCCCGATGGGCGGTGGAGGACACCGTAACCACTCGCTCCCGAATCTGGGGCAGGAGCAGATTGGTCAGCGCGAAATGGCCCAGGTGGTTGGTGCCGAATTGCAGCTCAAACCCATCGGCCGTGCGGCCGAGGGGCGGAATCATCAGACCTGCGTTGTTGATGAGGAGGTCGATGGGTTCGTCAAGACTGTCGGCGAATGCGCGTATCGAGGCGAGATCGGCGAGGTCAAGGCGACGAACCTCGATGTCTCCGCTCATGGTGGCCCGAGCGTCGTTGCCCTTCGCAACGTCACGAACGGCAATAATCACTCGCGCTCCGCGAGATGCGAACGTGCGAGCGGTGGAGCGGCCGAGGCCACTGTTGGCACCGGTGACGACCACCGTGCGGCCAATCATGTCTGGAACATCCGAAACAGAAAATGGAGTCATCAGCACAATGTAGTTCCCGCTGCTCAGTGCGCTCTCAGCCATCGTGGAAGTGCAGCACCGCACACGCCTTTCGCGCGGCAGGGGTAAGCGAGATGATCGACGAGGGCGATGGCGGCCTTTCGCGAAAATATTACGGGTCGATGTCGATCCGCTGGCACCTCGTTCGACGTCTTGAGTAGAGGCGCAACCGGCGCCGACAAGCACAGGGAGAATCTGATGAAGTACATGCTGATCATGCGGTCGACCGACGAGGCGAAGAAGGAATACCAGTCACGGCCGTTCGAGGAAATTCTTGAGGCGATGGGCGCATACAACGAGTCGCTGATCAAGGCCGGTGTTCTGCTCGGCGGTGACGGACTCGCCGACGACATGACCGATAACTTCGTCGTCGACTTCTCGACCGACACCCCCGTCGTCACCGACGGCCCCTACGGCGAAACCCATGAACTCTTCAACGGGTTCTGGATCATCCAGGTTGGTTCGAAGGAAGAAGCAGCCGAGTGGGCGAGCCGTGTTCCGCTCGGGCCTGGCTCGAAGATCGAGGTCCGTCGAGTGACCGAGATGAGCGACTTCGCGGACTACGCAGACACCCCCGCCATGAAGCAGGAGGCTGCCTGGCGGGCCGAACGCGGCGAGCAGCTGGCCTGAGTCGGTGCGACATGACTGACGTGAAGCGCACCCTCGATGCACTCTGGCGCATCGAGGGTGCGAGGATCGTTGCAACGCTCGCGAGAGTGACTGGCGATCTCGGTCTCGCTGAGGATCTCGCACAGGAGGCCGTTGCCGATGCCCTTGTGCAGTGGCCGGAATCCGGAGTGCCGCGGAACGGGGCGGCCTGGCTGACCACCGTCGCGAAGCGGAAGGCCATTGACGGCTGGCGTCGGCGTGAACGCCTCGATGAGCGCTACCGGGCGATGGGTCACGAGCTCGAGAGCGGCCCGGCAGGTGAGGGCATGGCAGCGGATGCCTGGGAGCCGATCGATGACGACATCCTCCGTCTGATCTTCACCGCGTGCCATCCCGTACTCAGCCGTGAGGGGCAGATCGCCTTGACGCTGCGCATCGTCGGTGGTCTCACCACTGAGGAGATTGCGCGAATGTTCCTTGTTCCGGTCGCGACGGTCCAGCAGAGGATCGTGCGGGCGAAGAAGACGCTCTCGGCGGCGAACGTGCCGTTCGAGGTACCCGATCCGAGCGAGTGGCGGGAACGGCTGTCCGCTGTTCTCGGTGCGATCTACCTGATCTTCACCGAGGGGTATGCGGCAACCTCGGGCGACCGGTGGATCCGAAACGACCTGGCCAATGAGGCACTGCGGCTGGGGCGGATCCTCGCCGAACTCGTGCCACGTGAGCCAGAGGCCCACGCGCTCGTTGCCCTGATGGAGTTCCAGGCGTCGCGGTTTGCGGCTCGGGTCGATCGTGAGGGAGCGCCGATCCTGCTCGCCGAGCAGGATCGTAGCCGATGGGATCGCACCCAGATCGGTCGAGCGCAGGCCGCGCTCGACCGGGCCGATGCGGCAGGTCGCGGCCGTGGCCCGTATGCCCTGCAGGCGGCGATCGCTGAGTGCCATGCGACCGCGCCGAGTGTCACCGGCACGAACTGGGAGCGGATCGTGCTGCTCTACGAGGCGCTGGGCCGGATCGCGCCCAATCCTGTTGTCGAATTGAATCGCGCTGCGGCGGTCTCGATGGCGACCGGTCCGGCATCCGCTCTGCTGATTGTTGATCAGCTCGCCGATGAAGGCGCCTTGCGCGGCTCCCACCTGCTGCCGAGTGTGCGCGGTGAGTTGCTTGCGCGCCTCGGCCGCCTCGAGGAGGCGCGGTCCGAGTTCGCGACGGCTGCGGCGCTGACGCTGAACTCGAGGCAGCGTGACGTGCTGCTCGCGAAGGCGGCGGCGCTCTGAGTGCGAGATCTTAAATGTGAATGGGCCGAGCAGGTTTTGCTCGGCCCATTCACGGGTTTTACGTGATCATTGGCGCGCATGGCACCAATGTTGGTTCTCAGGCGGCGGCTGGAACTGCCGGGAGGAGGGCGCCGTCGGTCATCTCAAGGACGCGGTCGCAGTACGCGAGTGTGTCGTGATCGTGTGTGACCATGACGACAGCCACGTTCGAGTTGCGGGCCTGATTGGCCAGCAGCTCAACGACTTCGCGGCTGCGTCGACGGTCGAGGGCGGCCGTCGGCTCGTCGACCAGGAGAAGGCTCGGGCTGTTGACCAGGGCCCGTGCGATTCCGACGCGCTGGCGCTCGCCACCGGAGAGTTCTCCCGGGCGGTGCTTGGCGCGGTGAGCCATTCCCACCGACTCGAGCAGGGAATCCACGTCAACCTTGGGGTTGCCCGCCAGCCGGCCGACAAGCCGAAGCTGATCCGCTGCACTCAGGGCGGGCAGCAGGTTGCCGGACTGGAACACAAAACCGATGTTCTCCAGGCGGAACTGAGCTGACGCCCCCTTCGACAGGGTGGTCACGTCGGTGTTGTGCACGCGCACGCTGCCGGAATCCGGTCGTGAGAGTGCGCCGGCCACGGCCAGCAGGGACGACTTACCCGACCCTGATGGGCCGACAATGGCGACAAACTCGCCGGGCATGACGCGGAGGGAAACGGAGTCGAGCGCGAGGACGCGAGCGTCACCGTCGCCGAGCTCCAGGGTTGCGTCGCTGATATCGAGCGCTGGGGTGTTTGCAGTCATTATCGCCGTCCTCCAAGAGCGGCAAGCGGGTCGATGCGAGAGATGCGAACAACGGCGACGGCGGCACCGAGAAGGCCGAGGACGATGGTGGTGACGGATGCTATGGCGATGGGAGTTGCCTCGAGAGCGAAGGGCATTGCGCTCGGCATCAATGCGCCGAGTCCGACGCCCGCCGCGACACCGACAATCGTGAAGCCGACGAGCAGGATCGCCGCCTGGGCCAGGCTGTCGCGCAGCAGGTAGCGGCTCGACGCTCCGACAGCGCGGAGGACCGCGATGTCGTGCGAGCGCTGGATGGTCCAGACCGTGAAGAATGCTCCGACGACGAGGGCGCAAATCACGTACAGGAAGACCTGGATCATGGTGAGTGTCATCGTCTCGGCCTCGTAGCCGGGAGAAGCGTTGAACGCTTCGTTCAGGGTCATGCTCGTCGTGCCCGCTGCGTCGTCCGACGCGGCGTAGTCGAGCTCTTCGCCATCAGCGGCCTGGATAGCGACAACGCTGGAGTACGGGTAGTCGACAGTGTCGATGGCCGACGCGGTCGGGACTCCCGCCTCAGCTGTGTTCGACGCGATCAACTGCCAGGTCTCGATCGGGAGGTAGGCGACATCGACGTGGCCGAAGGTCGACTGCCCCTCGGTGAAACCGACAACGGTGAGTTCGAGGTCGATTCGGTCGAGGGTCACGACGGTGCCGAGTTCGACTCCGGCGTCCTCGAGCGGTTGAGAAACGATGATGCCGGCGACGTCACCGAGCTTTTCGCCCGACGACACTTCGGGTGCCAGGAAGCCGTCCGGTTCGACACCGAAGAGGGTCAGGTCCAGCTGAGTGTCATCATCCGTGACTGTGTTGACGATGCTGACGCCCATTGGTTCAGCCTTATCGACGCCATCGGCGTTCTGCCAGGACGTCAACTGCTCATCATCGACAATGGAGCGGCTGAATGCGTTGTCCGTCATGGTGCCTTCGTCGAAGGCAAAGGCGGTGACGGGCATGGACTTCATTCCCGACACACCGTCATTGACGAGTCCGGAGGACAGGCCGGAGAGAAGTACGACTAGTACTGAAATCAGGGCAATGACGATGCCCATCAGGGTGAAGCGGCCGCGGGCGAACCGCAATTCGCGTAACGCGAGAAACATGTATTTCTTTCCTCAATGTGGAAGATAGATTATGCCGACACTGTGTCGGGATCTTTACCGACATTGTGTCACTAAAATCCAAAATTTCCAAACGAAGTCGTCTCTGGTTCGTCGAAACGCTCGCGTGCGGCTACTCGGGCAGCGGCAGGCCGACTGTCAGCATCCGGAAGACGTCGTCGGCAACAGCCTGCGGTTCGAGTCCGTGTTGCACGAGCTGGATGCCAGCGCTCATCACCCCTTGTGCGAGTCCAGCGAACCGCTCTGGCTGCTCGACGCCCAGATCTGCAATGGTCCGCTGGAGTGGCCTCATGAGCGTGTCGTGAAGCGTCATGAGGTCGTCGATGTGAGTCGGTGCAAGGTCTGCCTGCCTGAGCGGAGCGGCAATGTCGTGCTTGCCATCGGCCGTCATGCGCATGGTCGCCTCGATGAGAATCTTCAGTCTGTCCATTGGGCGTTCGACGCCGCTGAGCTCCGCTTCGATTTCACGATCCCACTGCTCGAATGCATCGATTGCAACGGCGACGAGGAGATCGTCCTTGGAGTTGAAGTAGTCGTAGAAACTCGAGCGAGTGAGGTTGGCCCGTTCGCAGACGGTCCGGGGGTTCACGCCCGCGAGGCCGGATTCGAGCAACAGGGTTTCCGTCGCACGCAGGAGCGCGGTTCGACGAGCAGACCGGTGCTCGGCGACGGTGGGGGCGTTGATCTTGGGCATCTCGCCATTATCCTCCGTACCGCAGATGAGCAGCCGTTGGTAGCCGTGCCAATGCATCAAGCACCCAACGCCAACCAGGGCAAGGAGTCGATGTCAGGCCGTCGTTGAAGCTACGCGCGACGTGAACCGAAGTAAATAGCCATCCGGATCCTGCACGAGAAACTGCTGCACGCCGATGTCGCCATCCGCTGTTCGATACCACCGGGTTTCGGGCTGCAGGAAGAGAGGCCACTTGGCGGCGGCACAGCGAGCCAGTATCTCGTCGAGGGAAGGAACAGCGATCTCGAAGTTCACGCCCCGGCCGAGAGGGCGCTCGAGCGTGCCCGTGACCCAGTCCCGACCCAGCCCGATCTGGTCGAGCATGACGTGCGCGGAACCCAGGTGGAGATAAGCGAACCCTTCCTCCGGCCGGTCGTAGAGAATCTCAAACCCGCAGAGGTCGACCCAGAAACGGAGGCTGGTCGTGAGGTCTGTGATCAGGAGCTCAGGAACCAGGCTCGGGGGTGCGACATCAGAGTGCTGGGGCATGCTCCTCAGTATGGCTGTGCCCGGTGTGCCCGCGGTCGGCAGCCGGTGCCCGTTGCAACGGCCCAGCCCCTACACCGAACCCGAGCACAGGACCAACCGGCCTACCGGGCCAGCGGCGCGCAGCTAGGCTGGCGACACCATGCTGAGCTACCCAAAGTCCCACACCGGTGGCGGCCGCGACCGCACGATCGCCGAGCCACACACCGACATCGAAGATGAGTTCCGCGTCGACGTCGAACGCATCAGGTTCTCTCCCTACTTTTCACGCCTCTCGGCAGTGACCCAGGTGATTCCTCAGGCCGGCTCGGGCACCGTCGTGCACAACCGACTCACGCACTCGCTCAAGGTGTCGGCTGTTGCGCGATCGATTGCCGTGGGATTCCGGGAAGTTCCCGACCATGTCCGCGACACCATCGAGGATCTCGGTGGCTGTGACCCGGTCGTCGTCCAGGCCGCAGCCGCAGCACACGACCTGGGTCACCCACCCTTCGGGCACCTCGGCGAACAGGTCCTCGACCGCATTGCCCGCAAGAAACTCGGCCTGCCCGACGGATTCGAGGGCAACGCCCAAACCTTCCGCATTCTCACCGCGCTCGACAGCTGCGACGCCACCCCACGCGGCCTCAACCTCACCAAAGCCGTACGCGCGGCCGTGCTCAAGTATCCGTGGACACGCAACGAATGGCGCAGCATCCGCCCCCGCCCCGCCGAAGATCTTCCCCGCGGCGTCGGCTCGGACATGGCCAACGGCGCCCTCAAGTTCTCCGCCTACTCGGTCGACGCCCGCGAAATGGCCGAGGTTCTCGACGTCTTTCCCGCCATTGCCCAGCACCAGCAGACCCTCGAATGCTCGGTGATGGATGTCGCAGACGACATCGCGTACTCGGTGCACGACCTCGATGACTTCTATCGCGCGGGAGTGCTCCAGTACACGTCAGTGTCCGCCGAGCTCAGTGGCTGGCTGGCCTCCCAGTCGGCACTTGCCGCGCTGGATGCCTCGGAGCTCGCGGTTCGCCGCATCCCCGGGCACTCGCTCGAAGCTGCGTGGCGACAGGTGCAGGCGAAGGATGCCTGGATCGCCGACGTGGATGCCTTCCGCAACGCGGTCGATCGGGTCACGAGCGATCTCGTCGAGGGGCTCCTCACCATTCCCTACGATGGCGGACTCGAGGCCGATCGCGCGGTTTCCGCCTTCACCCGGCGCTGGATCGACCGGCTCAAGAGCTCGATTCGGGTTGAGCGGGAGCCGAACATCCGCAGTGGACACGTGCGATTGAGCCGGCAGGCCTGGCATGACGTCGTCGTGCTCAAGTTCGTCCACACCCGGTTCGTGCTCGACCGGCCCGACCTCGCCGTATTCCAGCGTGGCCAGTCCCGCGTGATCGAGGCCCTCGTCGACGGCTTCCACGGCTGGCTCAACGACCCGGCCGACGCCGCTCGTGCCCCGCGCCGGCTGCTCGACTCGGTTGAAGCGGCGACCGAGGAGTACCGCCAGTTACGGGATGACTCACCCGAATTCTTCACCTCGGCAGGAGTAGTGACGGGAGTGGCGGAAGTCGCCAGGCTCGGCCAGGCGCGCGCGGTCATCGACTACGTCGCGTCGCTCACCGACGCCCAGGCAATCTCGGTGGCGACGCTCATTAGTGGCACCTCCGACAACCTGTGGGAGTCGGGACGCGGTCTGTAGCGCGCAGTGCGCTCGTGGGGCGGGTCTGCCGCCTCCGTGGGTCCCGCACGTCCGGCTCCCCCGCCCCCGTGGCATCCGTGGTTCGGTGGTCGCAAATGCACGGTTTCGGCCGTTGAGGGGTGCTTTTGCGTCAGTTGAACGGATGCCGTCACTCCGGCCCCGCAGCATCCGGAGGTTCGTTGGTCGCAAATGCACGGTTTCGGCCGTTGAGGGGTGCTTTTGCGTCAGTTGAACGGATGCCATCGGCCCACCCTGCGGCATCCGCGGTTCGGTGGTCGCAAATGCACGGTTACCGCCGCAGAGGGGTGCATTTGCGTCAGTTGAATGGATGCCGCGTGGCCTGACCCGCCGCTTCCGCCGCCGTCGGGGCTTCGGTGGTCGCAAATGCACCGTTTTCGCCGCTGAACAGCGCTTTTGTGACAGTTGAACGGATGCCGGCGGCCCACCCTGCGGCATCCGTCGCTTCGGTGGTCGCAAATGCACGGTTTCGGCCGCTGAACAGTGCATTTGCGTCAGTTGAACGGATGCCGTCACTCCGGCCCCGTGGCATCGTGGTTCGGCGGTCGCAAATGCACGGTTACCGCCGCCGAGGGGTGCATTTGTGACAGTTGAACGGATGTCGTGCGCCCGGCCCGCCGCCCAGCACCGACACGCCCGACTCCCCCGCCGGAGGAATACGCGCCGCCAGAACCCCGTTGGGCCAAGAGGCCTCGCACCAGCGGGCCGCAACGAAAGGCTCTCACTCTATGGACTTGTTCTCGCCCGTTTCGCTCGGAGATCTCCACCTCGCCAACCGCATTGTGATGGCACCACTGACCCGGGTTCGATCCGGCGAAGACGGTGTCCCTGGTGACCTGGTCGTCGAACACTACGCGCAGAGAGCCACCCTCGGCCTGATCATCTCCGAGGGCGTCTACATCAGCGAAGAGTCACGCGCATTCTGGGGCCAGCCGGGCATCGTCACCGACGCCCAGGTCACCGCCTGGCGCAAGGTCACAGACGCCGTCCACGCCGAGGGCGGACGCATCGTCATGCAGCTCATGCACGGTGGACGCGTCAGCCACACCGCGATCACCCGCACCGACCGCATCGTCGCGCCGAGCGCCATCGCGATCAACGGCGAGGTGCGCACCCCACAGGGCAAAGCCCCGTTCCCTGTCCCCCACGCACTCACCGCCGACGAGCTCACCACCGTCCGCGACGAGTTCGTCGCAGCCGCAGTGCGCGCGATCGAGGCCGGCTTCGACGGAGTCGAGGTGCACTCCGCCAACGGATACCTCCTCCACGAGTTCCTCTCCCCCGCCTCGAACCAGCGCGACGACGCATTCGGCGGATCCCCCGAGAACCGCGCGGCCTTCGTGCTCGACGTGACCACAGCGGTAGCGGATGCCGTCGGCGCAGGCCGCGTAGGCATCCGTGTTTCTCCGTCGCACAACATCCAGGACGCGCTCGAGACCGATCAGGCCGACGTCGCTGCGACCTACGGCGCGCTCATGGACGGCCTCAAGCCGCTCGGACTCGCGTACCTCAGCGTGCTGCACAACGAGCCGACGGGCGACCTCGTGCAGGGCCTCCGCACCCGGTTCGGCGGCAAGCTCATCGCAAACAGCGGCTTCGGCACGGTGACGACACGCGACGAGGCGATTGCGCTCATCGATTCGTCCCACGCGGATGCCGTCGCCATCGGCCGCATGGCCATCGCGAACCCGGACCTCGTTGCTCGCTGGCAGGGAGAGCACCCGGAGAACCAGCCCAACCCCGGAACGTTCTACGGGGATGGCGCGCTCGGATACACCGACTACCCGCGCCTCGACGAGTCGGCGCTCGCCGGCGCCTAAGTCCCGCGCTCTTCACCGAGAACACCCGTTCCGGACGAAAACACCCGTAATGCCGGGTGATCTCGACCGTAACGGGTGTTTTCGCGTGGTGATGGCATCCGTTCGCCCGCCTGAACCCGCCGCGACCGGCCCCCGAGTTCCCCGCCGGGTCCGATTGCCCAGCTAAACCCCGTAACGTAGAGAGGTGGCACCGAGTCCCCCGCTCTGGCGCTCTGCGCAGGCCACGTTTTCCTGAAAGGTTTGCCTTGAGCAACGAATGTAAGCACGGTTTCGAAAACGGAGCATGTGCCACCTGCTTCCCTAAAGCCCCACCGACACCGACGGTCGTCGCCCCTCCCAAGCGCGCACCGCGACCACGCACCACCAGCCTGCGTACGGCAGCAACAGCCGGCTCGAAGGCCGCAGCGGTCTCCGCGATCGACATCGAAGAGCTGCGCATCTATCACGTGACGCACATCTCCAACCTCGAGAAGATGCTGGCCGCCGGCGTGCTGCTCGCCGACTCAGTGTCAGCGGACCCCCGCGTTGACATCTCGTCGCCCGAGAACCGCGAGAAGCGCCGCGCGACCCTGGTATCGCGGGGTGGCACCGCGACCGTCGCCGATTACGTCCCCTTCTTCCTGAGCCCGAACGCCAGCCTCTGGGAAAGCCTCCGATCGGATGCCGCCGACCCTCGTCTGTCGAGCGAAGCCCGTGGTTCCGCCGTCAACGACTTCGTCGTGCTCGTGAGCTCGATCAAGAAGGTCCGCGACGTGAGCGAACCCGGATACTCCAACATCGTCGTCACAGACGGCGACGCCTCCGGTGCGGTCACGCGCCTGGAATCAACGAAGGACAGCGCTGAACGGATGCTGCGCAAGCTTCGGACAGAGGAAGAGTCCGGAGCGATCCTCGAGGCAGAAGTCCTCGTCGAAACCAGCGTTCCGTTCGATGCCATTTCCGTCATCGGTGTCGCCACGGTGTCCGTGCGCGAAGCCGTCAAGGGCATGCTCGAGTCGACCGACTACAAGGCCAAGGTCGCCGCGCACCCGCCGTGGTTCGAGTCGGCCAGCGCCCTCTAGCCGCCTGGGTTAATCCACTCCCCCGGTTCGCCCGCGGAAACGACGCACAGCGTTGTTCCCGCGGGCGTTCTCGTGGTTATGTCGTGCAGGCTCCCGAGCCGACAGCGGTCGTGAGCGCCGGTGCCTGCGCGATCACGGGAAGCACCTCTTCCATCGTGAGGGCATAACCGACGTTCGCCGTGGCATCCGACTTTGCAAAGATGACGCCGGCAACGGAGCCATCGGTCGACAGCAGCGGTCCACCCGAGTTGCCCTGCTTCACGTCTGCAGCGAGCGTGTACACCTGTCGCGACGTGGGATTTGCCCCATAGATGTCGGGAACCAGGGTGGCGCCCTGCGCGATAACGCTGGCGGCCCCGGCGGTGAACGGTCCGCCGAACGGATACCCCATCACCGCGGCCTCCGCACCGGCCGGGAGGGTCGCCGACATCGCCAGCGGCGGGGCGTCGAGGCCCGAAACGTCGATCACCGCGAGATCATCCACCGGGTCGAAGTAGACGATGCGCCCCGACCGCGGCAGTTCATTAGGGGCCTCGACGACGAGTTCCGTCACGCCAGCGAGAACGTGCGCATTGGTCACGACCCGGTCGTCCGCGACGACAAAGCCGCTGCCGACCCTGCCCGTGCCGCACGACGGCGCATTTCCCGTGATTCGAACGACGGATGCCGCGGCGGTCGTCAGTGCCGGAGAGTCCAGTGTGACCGCCGGCAGGTCGGGCGAGGTTGTCGGCACCCCGACGGCCTCGAGCACACGCGGGAGGCCGTCGCTCATCACCGTGGTGCGCAACTGAGCCAGGAAGGACTCGACGGGTTTCGGCATGAGCGAGTCGACGGTCCGGAGCACCGTCGACGATGCCAGTGACTGGCTGAGGATCGGGGCGCCGAGCGACTGCGCGCTGAACGCGAGCAGCGAGATGACGATGAGCGCGACCGAGGTGTTCGCGAGTGCGCCCGCGAGCTTCTCGATGAGGCGGAGGGGTGTCTTGTGCAGCGGCTGCCCGATTGCGTTGCCGAGGGCGATCCCCACGGTGTATCCAACGCTGATGAGCAGGATCGCCGCGAGAACCGACGCGAGAACCCGCCATTCGGGGAGCCAGGTGGCGATGAGCGGGAAGAGGAAGAATGCTGCGACTCCCCCGGCAACCATGCCAGCTATTCCGCCGAGGATCCGGAAAAACCCGCGCCTGTAGCCCTGGATGAGTGCTCCGAGGAGAGCGATGACGAGAACGAGGTCGAGCGCTATCGAGCCGAATGCAATGACGTCCAATGGCCCTCCAGCCTTCCCGACTTATTGTAGGTGCGGCATCCGTGCGTGTGCTCCTGACGCCGGGCTCGACGCAGTTCGACCCGTCCCCTGCGAGGGAACGGGTCGAACCGAACGGACGGGAGCTGAGCTTCTAGCGCTCGGATCCGGTCTCGTCAGCGGCCGGAGAGTCGCTCGACGCCAGCGCGTCGCTGTCGAGAGCGTCGGTGACCTGCGAAACCGTGGTGTCTTCGTTGTCTGTGCCCGGTTCGACCTCACCGTGCGTGTTGCTGAACAGGTGCTGGTCGTTTTCGGAGTCATCCTCGCCGCCTGCAACGTCAGAGGTCGAGGTCTCCACGTCTGCTTCGTCAACGTCGAGGAATGCGGCGTCCTGCTCGACCGGCTCACCGGCGACCGCGTCATTGGTGACGGTCTGCTTGGCAAGTGCCTCTTCGTCCTTGGGGTCGCCGACTCCCCACACGCCACCTTCCGAGGTCACGCCGTCGGTTGCCTGGCTCCCGTCGCTGATCTCGGTGTCCTCGTCGCCATGGCCTGTGTTGCCCTGTGTTGCGTCGCTCATGATTCTCCAATCGATCGTCGGGACTAACCACGCTAGGTCGGTCTGCGGCGGCGACTCAAGGGGTTGCGAATTGCCCCCGACTTACCCCCGGCTCGGCTGGATGTTCCGTTCGACGGGAATGAGCTCAACATTTCTGAGGACTCCGGCATCGGCGACCGCGGTGAGGTACGTGCAGACCGGCTGGCGACGCCTGTCGGTCGGTGAACCGGGGTTCAGCAGTCGGAGTCCGTTCGGGCTTGTGGTGTCCCAGGGGATGTGACTGTGCCCGAACACCAGCACGTCGACGTCGGGAAACTCCAGGTCAGCGCGCTTTTCGCGGCCGCTGGCCTGACCGGTCTCGTGAATCATGGCGAAACGGATGCCGTCGATCTCGGTCCGCGCGACGAGGGGTAGTCGCCGCCGGAGGCCTGCACCGTCGTTGTTGCCGTAAACGCCGATCAAACGGCTCGCGCGCTCCTCGAGTTGGTCGAGAAGCGGCTCCGTGATCCAGTCGCCGGCGTGGAACACGACATCGGCATCATCGACCGCAGCCCACACCTGGGCGGGCAGCTCCTTCGCCCTCGCAGGGACGTGGGTGTCCGCGAGGAACAGGAGGTTTGTCGGCATAGGCCGATTCTGCCACCTTCACCGCTCCTGGCTTGATCCCGATCGCGATGAAGGGCCGCTATCGATCCCGGGGAATCGGTAGCGGCCCTTCATCGGGTTGGCTGTTCGCTGGTGCCTTCAGCGAGTGCGCACGTCAGCCCTGGCCTGACACGTGCTCCATGAAGTAGTCCAGGTGTTCGGCTTCAATGGCTTCTTCGTCGAGAGCACGCTTGTGATCAAGCGCGAGCGCCTCGGCGTCGGTCGCGGCAGTGCCTGTCGCGGCCTGCTCTGTCGTACCCTCATGGGGTTTCTGGTCGGAGTTCTGGTCAAGGTTCGTTTCATATTCTGCTTGAGTCATAACATTCCGTTTCCGTTATATCTACCGGGAGCTGTCGCGCTGGGCCGCGTGTCGCGGCCCGCTGCGGCGGGCGTCTCCACCCTCGGCCGCCCCGGGTTCGGCAATATCGGCGGCGTTGTTGCCCATGGTGTCGTCCAGGCCGCCGTTTGAATTGAGGGCATCCGCCCGGACGTCCGCCCGAACCGGTGTTGTGCCCTGCAACGGGTCCTGGTTCTGGTGCTGGTTCGGTGCCGGATGGTTCTGAACCGGCTCATGCTCCTGAACCGACTCATGCTCCTGAACCCGCTCGTGCTCCTGAACCGGCTCACGGTGTTCCACTGGCTCGCGCTCCTGGACCGGCGCGTTGTCCTGTACCGGTACATACGCGACCTCACGCACAGGCTCATGCTCTGTGCCGTGCGACGAATCGTGGCTCACGCCGTGATCGTCACCGTGCTGAGACCCAGTGGGCTGTCCGGCAGCCTCTTCCTCCCGCTTACGCTGGGCGGCCTGGTCCATCAGTTCGGTACGCTCGGGATACTCTTCCGGCGGACGCGCGGTTCCACCATCGCTGTCGACATCGCTGAGGCCGAAGTACCGATTGAGCGCTTCTTCGTTGTGCGGGCTCAACCCCTCCTCGGCGTTCAGGCGCGGAGCCTCAAGCACGGTTTCCTTGTCGAGTTCCGTCCTCAGCACTTCACCGTCCCAGGTGGCGTTTGCCAGCGGCACAAATGACTCGTGGCGGCCGAGGAACCCGGTCTTGATGGTGACCCAGTTCGGGCTCCCTGTTGCCGGGTCGACAAACACCTGCGCGACGTTGCCGATCTTTTCGTTGTCGGCTCCGAACAGGGGAGCCCCCTGAATGCCACCGACGTCTCGTGAATCAAGCATGTGATCTCCCTGTGGTTAGCGGCCGAGGCCGGCCCGGTCAACGCGACGGTGGAAACGCATACCGGCGAGTCCACCGAGAACAGCGCCCGCGAGGGAAACAACGAGCGCGAGGAGCGCCGTGATGATTCCGCTGGTGGTCAGTTCTTCCACACTCGTCGGGATCCGTGGGAACGCGTCGAGGTTGGCCAGGATGTTGAACTCGTTACCGGCAACGGCGCCGAGAATAGCGACGACGATCGCGATGATGAGCGCCCAGAGCCACACGGCAATTCCCTGCTTCGCGCCCTCAAACCGCGCCATTCGGCCGGCAACGTAGCCGCCGCAGTAGTACGCAACGAACAGGATGACGAGCGCGATGATCGCGGAGATGAGAACGCCTCCGAGCTCTGCGTCCATAGCGTCATCCGCGACGTCGTCTACCCCGCCCGCAATGGCGAGGGCGATCGCCGCGACCAGGGCAGTCAGAATCACGGTGAGGCCTGTCGCGGTCAGCCAGCCGAAGAATGCCGATCCGAACTTCATTCCGCCGAAGCGTTCCTTTTCGCGAGCGACGACGTCTTCGCGGTAGGACTTCTGCGACTCAGCGGGTACGGCGGCGAGCGGCTCGGACGACCTGGTGTCGTTATCTGACGACCTGTTGTCGTTATTCGCCGCGGCTCGTGCCGCCCGGTCCCTGTCTTCTGGAGTGCTCATGGTGGTGGGTTCCTCTCTCGGACATGTCCGTCAAGTCAAGGCCTTAGCCGAGTGCCGATGCAAGGGGTTGCGGTTTTGGCGCCGTTACCTCCAGCGACGGTGTCCGAGCGGTTGTGGAGGCCGTAGATTAGGACTGTGACACGGCGACATGGCCCACTTGTGCCCCTGGTGATTGGCCTCGCCGCGCTCGTTGGCTTCGGCTGGATCTGGATCGCGACCGAGTCATCCGACGCTCCAGCGTCGACAGTCCGCTGGTTCATCTCCGAGTCGTCGCTGGCCCTCGCGATTCTCGTGCCTGCCGTGTGCCTGTTCTTCGTCATCCGCGCCATCCACACCCGTCGCCACGAGGCACGCGAAGCGGCGCGTCCGCCTGCGACCGGTGCCCAACAGGCCGGCGACCTGCTGTGGTCGCTCTCGAAAGGGCTGCTGCCGCAGACCACTAAAGCTGCCGACATCCAGACGGATGCCACGGAGCCGGTCTTCATCGCCAGGCCAGCAGTCATCACGAATCATCGACAGCTCACCCCGGCGACGCGGACACTCATGACGACAGCGAGGACGCTGGTGCTCTCCCGTGATTCCGACGGTGTGCCGGGGGAGAGGGCCGCGCTCAGGGCGTGGGAAACTCCCCGGGAAGTGAGCTTCGCGGCAACGGACAGGCGGTTCCTCCTCCGGGACTCGACCGGTCTCGCCGATGTGCAGTACGCGAGCATTATCGCGGTTCACCTCGTTCAGGGTGCGGTCCTGCTGCGCCTGGCAGACCGCCCGCCGATGCTCGTGATCTGTGAGCACGCCGAATCGATCGCCGTGCTCGCTGTCTGGGGGAGTGCCGGCGAAGCTGCGCTCAATCGGCATCCGGATTTCGTTTCCTTGCGGAAGAGCTGACCCCGCTCGCTCGCCCAGACCCTCCCGATTGAGCACGTGGCGTCCCCCGCCCGGGACCAATGACCGGTGGCAAATCCGGAGCCGTGTGGTGGTCTGAACCCTCCATAGAACGGGCTCGCCGTTCGGGTGCCCAGCGGGGTGGAGAAACATCGTGGCCGAGAAATTCACAGGCAAGATTGCCGTCATCACCGGTGGCGGATCCGGAATAGGAAGGGCAATAGCAATGGCGCTCGCCGACGAGGGGGCGAGCGTCGTGGTCAACGATCTCCGCCATGAGGTTGCCCAGTCGGTCGTTGAGGAAATCACCCATGCGGGCGGAACAGCGGTGGCCATCGCCGGCGACGTATCGCACCCCGATGACGTCCGGGCTGCAGTCGAGAAAGCCGTCGACACCTATGGCGCCCTTCACCTGGCCGTCAACAACGCCGGCATCTGGGGGCCGACCGAGGCGGTCGCCGAGATCGACATAGCGTCATACCGCAGCCTGATGCGGATCAACCTCGACTCGGTCTTCTACGGAATGCACTTCCAGGTGCCGGCGATAGTGGCAGCAGGCGGGGGAGCGATCGTCAATACCTCCTCGATCCTCGGGTTGGTGGGCGATCCCCACGCGATCCCGGATGCCGCGGCGAAACTCGGTGTCGTCGGAATGACCAGGGCGGCGGCGCTGGGCTGTGCCGCCCAGGGCATCCGGATCAACTCGATCCATCCCGGCTATATCGACACGCCTCTCCTGGAGGGAATGACGCCAGCCGTGCGCACAACCCTCGTGGCCAGGCATCCGATCGGGCGACTGGGCATCGCCGCAGAAGTCGCCGCCGTCGCACTCTTCCTGCTCTCCGATGACGCCTCGTTCGTCACGGGATCCCAATACGTTGTCGATGGTGGATTCACCGCGCAGTAGGGTCGCCAGTGGCGATACGCCCTGCGCAGCCCGTGATTGGATGGGACCATGACTGACGCGCACGCCCATAACGATTCCGTCGCCGCCTATATCGAGGACTTCGGTCGCTTCATCGCCGCGAGCCCGTCGTCATATCACGCGGCCGCCGAGACGGCCCGGCGGCTCGAGGTCGCGGGTTTCTCGCGACTGAACGAATCGGAAGAATGGTTGACCGGAGCGGGAAAACGGTATGTCATCCGCGATGGTGCTGTGATCGCGTGGCGCCAGCCGGAGGCATCCGTTGCCACGACGCCGTTTCGGATCCTCGGGGCACACACCGACTCTCCCGGGTTCAAGCTCAAGCCGAAGCCAACGATCGGCGCACACGGCTGGCTTCAGGCCGGGGTCGAGGTCTACGGTGGGCCGCTGCTCAACTCATGGCTCGACCGTGAACTCGAGCTCGCCGGCCGCATCGTCACTCGCGAGGGCCGCGAATACCTGGTGCGAACCGGTCCGTTCCTGCGCATCCCGCAGCTCGCCATCCACCTCGACCGTGACGCCAACTCCGGACTCACCCTCGACCGCCAGCGGCACACCACCCCCGTTTTCGGCGTTGGCGACGTCAGCACGGCGGATGTCATCGGTTACCTCGCGCACATCGCGGGAGTGGAGAGCTGGGATGTCGCCGGTTACGACATCCTCACCGCCGACACGCAGGAGCCACGCCGGTTCGGCCTCAACGACTCGCTGTTCGCGTCCGGTCGCATGGACAACCTCTCGTCGGTGTACGCCGGGCTCGTCGCTCTGCTTGGTGCTCCAGAGAAGTCGGAGCACATCAGCGTTCTCGCGGCGTTCGACCACGAGGAGCTGGGTTCCGAGACGCGGTCCGGGGCGGCCGGACCCTTCCTCGACGACGTTCTGTCGCGGATCGGAGCCGGCCTCGGGGCATCCGTTTCTGACAGGCTGCGTGCCTACGCAGAGTCATGGTGCCTCTCGGCCGACGCCGGCCACTCGGTGCACCCGAACTACGCCGAGAAGCACGACCCGGTCAACCACCCGGTCGCGGGCTCGGGTCCGCTGCTCAAAATTAACGCCAACCAGCGCTACGCGACGGATGCCGCCGGCGCGTCACTGTGGACACGCGCGTGCGCCGCAGCCCGGGTGCCGCACCAGGAATTCGTGTCGAACAACACTGTGCCGTGCGGATCGACGATCGGACCGCTGACGGCGACCCGGCTCGGGATCCGCGTCGTGGACGTTGGCGTGCCGCTGCTGTCGATGCACTCTTCGCGGGAACTTGCCCATGTCGACGACCTCTTCGGGCTGTCGGCCGCCGCTGGCGCCTTCCTCGCGGGGGCGTAGACGGCTTGGTCGGCGAGGAGCACCCGCTCTTGCATATATAAGTCTCGCTTGATATGTTGACGGCATGGACATCAACTCTTCGGAACTCACAGAGAAGACGGGCGCCCAGATCGGCGCCGTCACACGACGCTTGAGCCGCCGCGAGGTCGACGGTGAAAGTGGACGGGTCGTGACCATCTCACAGACCTACCCGACGAGCCAGGCCGACCTGTGGAACGCCGTCACGACGGGCGACCGCATCTCGCGCTGGCTCATGCCGATCACCGGTGACCTGAAGGTCGGCGGCCACTACCAGCTCGAGGGCAACGCCGGCGGCGAGATTCTCGAGTGCGTCGAACCGCACACCCTCGACGTGACCTGGGAGTACGGCGGCGACGTGAGCTGGGTCACCGCGCGGCTGACCGGCGACGAGAACTCCGCGACCCTCGAGGTCGAGCACACCGCCCTCGTTGACGACGCCGACTGGAAGCAGTTCGGGCCTGGCGCCGTCGGCATCGGCTGGGACTCGATGCTCCTCGGCCTTGCCCTCCACCTCACGAGTGGCGCAAGCATGGACCCCGCCGAGGCCATGGCGTGGATGGAATCGCCCGATGGCATCCGCTTTATGACGCGGAGCAACGAGGCGTGGCGTGAGGCGAACATCGCGGCGGGGGAGAAGAAAGCGGATGCGGATGCTGCGGCGGCACGCTGCCTCGCCGCGTACACCGGGGTCGGCCCGGATCCCGCGGAGGGCGTCGCGGGGGACGTCACCGGGTAGTGCATGCCTTCGACATTCTCGGCGACCCGGTAAGGCGGCGACTGCTCGAACTCCTCGCCGAGGGAGAGCGGCCGGCGGGCGAGCTGGTCGACATCATCAGCGCGGAGTTCGGCATCAGTCAGCCCGCCGTGTCGCAACACCTCAAGGTGCTGCGTGAGAACGGCTTCACCACCGTGCGAGCCGATGGTCGGCGCCGCATCTACGCCGTTGACGCCGAGCCGCTACAGGCCGTCGACGAGTGGCTCGCGCACTTCCGCGGGTTCTGGACCCAGCACCTCGACGCCCTCGGCACCGAGATTGCCCGGGGAAAGCGTTGATAGCGCTGATTACACAAACGGATGCCGTCCCGGCGTAGTGCGGGACGGCATCCGTTTTCGTATCAGGCGGCTGGGGCGAGTGCGCCCTCGATGACCGAGATAATCTCGGGGGCATCGGGGGCCGTCATCGGGCGGAACCGGTACACGGTGTCGTCGGGCGTGATGACGAACTTCTCGAAGTTCCACTTGACCTTGCCGGCCTTGCCATGGGCATCCGGCGTCTTGGTCAGCTCCTGGTACAGCGGAGCGGCGTCCTTGCCGTTGACCCTGATCTTCTGCATGATCGGGAAGGTCACGCCGTGGTTGATGCGGCAGGACTCCTCGATGGCCTCACCCTCGCCCGGCTCCTGGAAGAACTGGTTGCTCGGAAAGCCGAGAACGACGAAGCCGCGATCGCGGTACTTCTCGTACATGGCCTCGAGAACGTCGTACTGCGGCGCGAGGCCACACTTCGACGCAACGTTGACGACAACAACCACCTTGTCCTTGTGCTCAGCCAGGGTGGTGGTGCCGCCGGAGATCGTGGTCAGGGGAATATCGCGGATGCTCATGGCCAGAGAGTATGCCCGGATGCTTGGGGTTGGCTGCGAATCGTGCAGTTACTGCATCTTTGTGCCCGGGTGGCGGCCCACGTGCGGTGCGCTGCGGAAGCAGGCAGTCCTAACGCTGGTTGCGGCGGTGGCGTGCCGACACGGCTAGATACGCACTGAGTGCGCCGAGCGACCCGATCCCGAGCCGCATGAGCGGTTCGCTCCAGGCGCGCCAGCGGGAATCACCCGAGACGGTGAACTCGCCGATGCCCCGAATCAGAGCGGAGGCGATCATCGCGACGACGAGCCGGTTGCCGATCTTCTCGACCCGGCCCATGATCGGGTCGAGTCCCTCCGCGCGCACCTGGATCTCGATGCCGTCTGGTCCGATCGAATCCGACAGCATCCGGAGCTTTTGGGGCAGTTCGACGCCGAGCGCCGCGAGTTGACGGCCGATTTCCGAGGCGCGGTGGACGAGCGCCCGTGGCGAGAACCGCTCGGCGGCGAATCGCGTTGCATACGGCTCGAGGGCAATGCTGAGCCGGAAGGTGGGATCGAGGCGCACGCCCATGCCCTCGATCATCGAGAGCATCCGCAGCAGCAGAACGAGCTGGGGGTCGAGCTGCAGCCGGTGGCGGCGCAGCACGCCCAGGAGCTCGGCGACCATGGCACCGATCTCGAGTTCGGCGAGTTCCTTGCCCGAATAGAGGGTCATAAAGTGGGCGAAGTCCCGGCGCAGTTGCGGGCGGTTCACATGGGCCGACGACGACGCGACGGTGAGGACCGCCGAGGCGATGTGGTCGGGATCGCCCTGGAGAAGCGCCGAGAAGAGGGAGACGAGATGGTCGCGCATCTTCTCGTCGATGGAGCCGACCATGCCGAAGTCGATCAGCCCGATCCGGCCGTCCGTTTCGATGAACAGGTTTCCCGGGTGAGGGTCTGCGTGGAAGAAGCCGTCGACGAACACCATCTGGCAGATCGCGTCGACGGCGAGGGCGATGACCTCGGAGCGGTCGACGCCGGCCTCGTCGAGTGCGGGCAGGTCGTCGACGCGAACTCCGGTGATCCGCTCGAGCGTCAGCACCCTCGATGTTGTGGTTTCGCGGAAGACCCGGGGGATGTGAATCCGGCTGTCCCGGAAATTCTCGGCGAACCGTTCGGCATTTCTGGCCTCGGTCAGGTAGTCGAGTTCGGCACGAATGGTCACGGAGAACTGGTCGATGAGCCCGACCAGGTCGTAGTCGGCGGCGAGGTCCCAGCGCGCCGTGGCCTGGCTGGCCAGGTTGGACAGAATCTCGAGGTCCTCGTTGACCTGCGCCACGGCACCTGGGCGCCGCACTTTGACGACGACGCGTGTGCCGTCCTTCAGCACGGCGGCGTGCGCCTGGCCGATGGACGCGCTGGCCAGCGGCTCCTCGGTGAATTCCGCGAACAGTTCTGAGGTCGGCGCGCCGAGTTCGGACTCGATCACGGTCATCACGACCGCACTCGCCACGGGCGGTGCACTCGACTGCAGCTTGGACAGCTCGGCGATGTAGTCCGGTGGCAGGAGATCGGCACGCGTCGACAGCAGCTGGCCCACCTTGATGAAGGTCGGCCCGAGTTCCTCGAGCGCCATGCGCAGGCGCTCGGCGCTCGGGTTGCGCTTCTCGGCCCTCGCCGAGTCGGCAGGGCTGATCCACCGCCCGAGTCCGAGCCCACCGGCAAGGGCGCCGAAGCCGTTTCGGCTCAGCACCCTGGCGATCTCCGCGTATCGATCCAGCCGGTTCGATGCCGTCATCGTGTGCTCCTCGGGTCCGGGAGGCGGTGTGTCATTCAGGACCTTTCGACGGTCGCTTGAGCCTGGGGCAACCGTATCGGTCGAGTCGGCAGGGGAACAGGGCCGAGAGGGCATCAGTTCCGGTCGAGAACACCCGGCGCAACTGATGCTTTCGACCGCAACTGGTGCTTTCGCCCCGCGACCAGCGCATATGTCGTGCAGCGCAACGAAATCGGTTTCACGGTGGTGGATTCTGTTATCGTGGCAGCGTCGACGAGGACCGCACTGGCCAGCACAGCCCCGTCGATCCTCGATCGGAACACTCAGACGGAGACACTGTGACCACTGCCAAGCGACCACTTCGAATCGCCATGATCGGCTACGGCTTCATGGGAGCCGCCCACTCGCAGGGCTGGAGGGTCGCACCGCGGTTCTTCGACCTGCCGGCCGAGCCAGAGATGACGTTACTCGTCGGTCGCAACGCTGAAGCAGCCAAAGCCGCTGCGGAGAAGTTCGGCTGGGCCGAAACGGCAACGGACTGGCGGGATGCTGTCGCGCGCGACGATATTGACGTGATCGACATCGTCACCCCCGGCGACTCGCACGTCGACATTGCGATCGCAGCGCTCGAGGCGGGCAAGCACGTTCTCTGCGAGAAGCCACTCGCGAATACCGTCGAAGAGGCCAGAGCCATGGCCGACGCCGCCGAGAAGGCCGCGGCCAAGGGTGTCTACGCCATGGTGGGTTTCACCTACCGCCGCGTTCCCGCAGCGACGTTCGCTCGCGACCTCGTGGCATCCGGTGCGATCGGCGAGGTCCGCCAGGTTCGCGCGAACTACCTGCAGGACTGGCTCGTCGATCCCCAGGTCCCGCTCGCCTGGCGGTTGCAGAAGCACCTCGCCGGGTCGGGAGCACTGGGCGACATCGGAGCTCACGCCATCGACCTGGCGCAGTTCATCACCGGGCAGAAGCTCACCAGTGTGAGCGGCATGCTCGAGACGTTCGTCAAGCAGCGCCCGATTCTCGCCGAGGTCTCGGGGCTGTCCGGAACAGCATCCGATGAACTTGGTGATGTCACCGTGGACGACCTCGCGCTGTTCACCGGCCGGTTCGACGGGGGAGCCGTCGGCTCGTTCGAGGCGACGCGCATGTCGACCGGGCGGAAGAACGCGTTTCGGATCGAGGTCTCCGGATCGAAGGGTGCGATCTCGTTCGACCTCGAGAGCCTCAACGAACTCGGCTTCTACGACGCAACAGCGCCCGCCGACCGCCAGGGCTTCACGCGGATTCTCGTCACGGAGCCGCAGCACCCGTACATGGAGGCGTGGTGGCCCACCGGCCACATGCTCGGCTACGAGCACGGCTTCAGCCACCAGGCCCGCGACTTCGTGGTGAGCGTTGTCGAGGGCAGCCAGCCGACACCGTCGTTCGCCGACGGGTTGCAGGTGCAGCAGGTCCTCGAGGCTGTCGAGCAGAGCGCCGAGTCCGGAAGCTCGTGGGTCGCGACCTCCGGCACCGACTGAGCCAGCGGCATCCGTTCTCTCGATCGACATCGACCAAGGAGTAAATTCATGACCCGTCCAGTCACGTTGTTCACCGGCCAGTGGGCCGACCTGCCGTTCGAAGAGGTTGTTCGCCTCGCCTCTGAGTGGGGTTATGACGGGCTCGAGATCGCCTGTTGGGGCGATCACCTCGACCCGTGGCGCTGGGATGACGAGGAGTATGTCGCCGGCAAGCTCGCGCTGCTCGAGAAGCACAACCTCAAGGTCTGGACCATTTCGAACCACCTCAAGGGCCAGGTCGTGTGCGATGACCCGATCGACCAGCGGCACCGCGACATCGTGTCGGATGCCGTCTGGGGCGACGGTGACCCCGAGGGCGTGCGGCAGCGTGCGGCCGAGGAGCTCAAGAACACCGCGCGGCTCGCGGCGAAGCTCGGCGTGAAGACCGTGACCGGGTTCACCGGGTCCGCGATCTGGAAGTACGTCGCGATGTTCCCGCCGGCATCCGAGGAGATGATCGAGGCCGGGTACAAGGACTTCGCCGACCGCTGGAACCCGATTCTCGACGTGTTCGACGAGGTCGGCGTGCGGTTCGCGCACGAGGTGCACCCGTCGGAGATCGCGTACGACTACTGGACGACGGTGCGGACGTTGGATGCCATCGGTCACCGTGAAGCGTTCGGCCTCAACTGGGACCCATCGCACATGGTCTGGCAGGACATCGACCCCGTCGCGTTCCTCTGGGACTTCCAGGACCGGATCTACCACGTGCACTGCAAAGACACGAAGAAGCGCCTCGGCAACGGTCGCAACGGGCGCCTGTCATCGCACCTGCCGTGGGCGGAT
Organism: Mycetocola zhujimingii; assembly: GCF_003065425.1. Classification (NCBI taxonomy): domain Bacteria; kingdom Bacillati; phylum Actinomycetota; class Actinomycetes; order Micrococcales; family Microbacteriaceae; genus Mycetocola; species Mycetocola zhujimingii. Next base: position 3,058,967 of record NZ_CP026949.1, on the reverse strand, counting down.
CCGCGCCGTGGCTGGGACTTCATCTCGGTCGGACACGGCGACGTGCCCTGGGAAGACGCGTTCCGCATGATGAACGCGATCGGCTACGACGGCCCGCTCTCGGTTGAGTGGGAAGACGCGGGGATGGATCGCCTGGTTGGCGCACCCGAGGCGCTCGAGTTCGTGCGCAAGTTCGCCTTCCCCGCGCCGGACGCCGCCTTCGACGCCGCGTTCAGCACGAAGAACGAGTAGCGCTCCTGCTTCGTCAGCTTCCGGCGGCAGCGGGAGCGGCGTGGTCTGAGGGGCGGGCGGGTTGTGCGCGGGGGAGTTACCCTCGAAGGGTGCCCGATACTCTCACCGCCCCCGCCACGCTGCTCGGGCGCGCCGAGTGGCAGGCGCGTGAGCTGGCGCACGTCGAGCGCGCTGATGCCCTCACCGCCGACTGGCGGGCGCGGGTGCAACGTGGCGAGAAGCATCCGATCGACGACTTCCTCTTCACCTATTACCCGGTGAAACCTGCCCACCTGCGGCGCTGGCATCCGGGTGCTGGCGTCGCGCTCGCGGCAGCGGGGGAGTTCGAGCGAGCAGGCTGGCGCTGGTATCGAACGGATGCCGTTGGCGCGGTCGACGTCGACGCCGCGGCTTTTCTTGCGGCGAAGTCCGCCACCGTCGACTTCATCGAGCGACTTCTCTCCCGGACCGCGGCCAGGGTGAGCCAGTTCGGCTGCTTCGGGCTGCACGAGTGGGCGATGGTCTACCGGCAGGGGGCGCACAGGCACGACGTGCCGCTGCGACTCGGGCAGAACGGAACCGACGAGGTCGTCGAATCGCATCGCATCGGGTGTTCGCACTTCGACGCGTTTCGCTTCTTCACACCGGATGCCGTGCCGCTCAACCGCCTCAGCCCGACCCGTGACAACCAGCCGGAGCTCGAACAGCCCGGGTGCCTGCACGCCGGCATGGACGTCTACAAGTGGGCGGCCAAGCTCGGCCCGCTCGTGCCCGGCGACGTGCTGCTCGACGCGTTCGACCTGGCCCGCGACATCCGCTGGCTTGATATGCGGGCGTCGCCGTACGACGTGTCGCCGTGGGCCGGCGATCCGGTCGCGATCGAGACGCCGGAGGGCAAGGCCGAGTACGTGCGCCAGCAGCGCGCGTTCGCCGATCGCTCGAACGCGCTGAGGCATCGGGTTGTCGCCGCGATCCGGGTGGCTCGGGCGTCCGCCAACTGAGTCTGCGCCTCCTGAGCATCGCGCTCGGTTGTCACATATGCACGTTAAGTCGGGCGCATGACGTGCGTTGGCGACCACCGAAGGGTGGTGGGGCTCGTGAAGTGGACGGCTTCGCTGCGGATCCCGCGTTCGGTTGTCACATATGCACGTCAAAGCGGCGGATAACGTGCGTTTGCGACCACCGAAGGACGTCGGCGCGCGTGAGCGGATGCGTGCGCTGCGGGAGCCGCGCTCGGTTGTCGCATGTGCACGTCAAAGCGGCGGATAACGTGCGTTTGCGACCACCGAAGGGCGCAGGCCGGGAAATGGGGATGGCGTGGCCGTGGTTGCCGTGCTCGGTGGTCACATATTCACGTTAAACCTGCGAATAACGTGCGTTTGCGACCGCTGAAGGAGGACGCCCCCGCGAAAGCGGTGGCGAAAGCGGATGCCGCGGGGCACTCAGCTGGGTCAGGCTGCGGCGCGCGCCCGCTCGGGCAGCGGCCGCGGCGCACGCACCCGGGCGACGACGACAACGAGCACCACGACCACGACAATCGCGGCGATCCCCGTCGGCTGCGAGATGAAGTCCCCAGCGAGGCGCCCGACGGCCACCCACGCGATTCCCCAGCCGAGCGCCGCGGTCGGTGCGAGACGACCCTTGCTGTACAGCGCAAGTGCGCTGCCGATGATGCCGGCAACGACAATGAGAATGACCCCCCACACGTCGGGGGAGAGGCCGAACCCGTCGAATCCGATGGCAGCGAGCACCGCCGCCGTGTTGGCGACCGTCGCGATGGTCACCCAGCCGAGGTAGAGACCGACGGTGCCGTCGGTCACAATGGCGTCGACGATATTGGCCGGCCTGCTCGCGAGGGTGATGCGGAACGCCACGATCAGCACGATCAGCAGCAGCACGATCACCGGAACACTCGCCCAGAGCACGTCGAACTGCACGCTGAGGATCCACGCCGCGTTGAGAATGAGCGACAACGCGATCGGATAACCGAGCCGCCGGTGACGCGCCGCGGTCTTCTGCGCGGGGAGCGCCTGCCAGATCGCGTACGCCAGGAGGCCGGCGTAGATCACCGACCAGATTCCGAAGGCGGGTCCGTCGGGTGCCACGGGCGTCGCATCCGCCGACAGGGCGCCGCCGGATGCTTCGGCGATAGGCGTACCGCCAGCGGCCCCCGAACCGATGAAGCCCCCGGTCAGCGCAATCACCGCACTGACGAGAACAATAATTTGACGAAGTCGGTCGTTCTGCTTCATGGCTATCCCCCCGGTTGCGCCGCCGGCGTGCGCCGAGCGTCTTTCTGACCCTAACAACGAAGCGCTTCTGCCGAATCAACCTTTTGGAGGTGCGTGAGTTTCTCCTGATGGCACGAAAAAACGGATGCCGGCTCGCGGCATCCGTTTCGGGAATGGGGTGTTGGGGGTCTTGGGGGTGCGGTAGGGGTGCGGCCTACGCGGCGCGCGTGATGTGGTCGGGCACACGTGTTGCGCCACGACCGCTGGGGATGACAGCGTTCGCTGCAATCGTGCTGTCACGGGTGATGTGTGCACCGGCGCCGATCTTCGCGTTGGCTCCGACGCGGCAGTGGCTGCCGACCTCGGCACCCACTCCGATCACGGCACCAGCACCGACGTGCACGTTGGCGCCAACAAAGACACCGGGTGACAGAACTGCGTCACGGTCGATCCAGCTGCCTGCACCGACCCAGCAGCGACCGGCGATCTGGGCACCGGGCTCGACGTACGCGGTCGAATCAAGGAATGTGGTCGGGTCTACTTTGGCCGTTGACGCGACGAATCCGCGACCGTTGCCGTGGCGACGGTACTTCGTGACGTCGCCCTCACGGGACTCAATCTCTTCAAATACTTTGCTCATGATCTCCTTCGGCGCGCGTGCCGCAGAATGAGGCGGACTTTGTGCGCTACCTCAAACAACACGCGGTCACGCCTGTGGATTCCTCCTACTCAGCGACCTGTCAGTTTCAGGACGTCCCGGCGCCGTCGCATCCGCCCCGCCGCGGTATCCCGCCGTTCCCTGAGCATCGTCCTCAGGATTGAGCGCTAAAATCGTCCTTCGGCTCGTCATCTCCAGTGGTGCGTAGTCCCTGGACCTGAAAGTGATTTACCTGTGACCGACATCAACTCAAAACTGTGGACGCCCCGATTCCTTCTCGCGGTGCTCGTGAACTTCTTCCTCTCGATGGTGTTCTATCTGTTGATGACGACGATGGCGCTGTACGCCGTCGAGCGCTTCTCCGCATCCGACACCGCGTCCGGGCTCGCATCGAGCACCTTCATCATCGGTGCGCTCATCGCCAGGATCTTCGCCGGTAAATTCCTCGACTTCGTCGGGCGGCGACGGATGCTGGTCATCGCGCTGCTCGTGTACGTGGTTGCCGGCATCCTGTACATCCCCGCTGACAGCCTCGTGCTGCTGGTGATTATCAGGACCATCCACGGTATGGCTTTCGGTGCGGCAAGCACCGCGATCTCGGCCTCCGTCATGAGCTTAATCCCGGCCCACCGACGCAGTGAGGGCACCGGATACTTCGGCATTTCGATGACGCTCGCGACCGCGATTGGCCCGTTCCTCGCCGTGATTCTCGTGGAATACGCCACCTACGAGGCGCTCTTCGCCCTCTGCGGCGCGTGCGCCGCCGTCGGACTCATTCTTGCCCTGTTCCTCAAGCTGCCGGAGCACCCGCCGACACCCGAACACGCCGCAACGCGGTGGAGCATGCGCCCGCGCGACCTCTTCGAGCCTGCCGCGATGTCGATCGGTGCTGTCATGTTCGTGGCGGCCGTCGGCTACTCCGGCATCATCTCGTTCCTCAACTCCTTCGCCCGGGCAGAGAACATGGTCGCCGCCGCCAGCGCCTTCTTCCTGGTTTACGCGGTCGTCGTTCTGATTTCGCGGCTCTTCATGGGCCGGATCCAGGACCGCTTCGGAGACAACGCCGTCGTCTATCCGACCCTGCTCTCGTTCGCCATCGGACTCGCCCTGCTGGCCTACTCGCCCAACGGCGTCGTCCTCACGTTCTCGGCGGTGTTCATCGGTTTCGGGTTCGGCGCCCTCATGCCGTGCGCGCAGGCGATTGCGGTGACGATGTCTCCGCGGCACCGCATCGGTGTGACGACCTCGACCTTCTTCCTCATGACCGATGCCGGTATCGGTTTCGGTCCGCTCGTGCTGGGCTCACTGCTCCCGTTGACGGGCTTCCACGGCATGTACGGACTACTCGCCGTCATCGTGCTGCTCGCGGGCGTGCTGTACCACTTCCTGCACGGCTACCGGAATTACCGTCCGATGCCGATTACCGTCTGACCCGTTGCTCATCGATCGCGGCGGATCGGTCAGGCTCAGTCGCCGCGCTCCGACGACCGGCTCTCGACGTAGCGACGAGCGAGCCACACGCCGAGGGCCGCTGCCAGAAGTGTGCCGATCGTCTTCCGTCGGTCTTCGCGCTCGCTCCCGCCCCACCCGCCGGTGATTGCGGCATCCGTTGCCGGAGGTGGTGAGTACAGGGTTCCCCGCGTCGGCCGGGCATCTCTGGTGCGCGACAGGTGGGTCTTGTCGGTCTGCAGGGCCATCTGCGTCTCAACAGCCGCGGGTGTCTTGCGGTGTTGAGCGACCATCGCCTTGGCGATCGGGCCACCGACGACGACTTCGCGACGTGGTTTCTTCGACGCCTTGACGATTGCCCTGGCAACGAGGTCGGGACTGTACACCGGGGGCATGGCCACCACTTCGCGGCCCGTGTAATTCGCGGAGTGGCGGAAGAACGGGGTATCCATCGTGGCGGGCATGATCGTCGACACCGAGATGCCCTTCTGCTTCGACAGTGCAAGCTCGGACCTGAGGCTCACCCCGAGGGCCCGCACCGCGGCCTTCGACATCCCGTATGGCGCTGTGTACGGCTGCGGGACTTCGCCGACGATCGACGACACGTTGATCAGGGCGCCGCTTCCCTGCTCTGTCATCACGGCCAGGGCGGCCCTGGCACCGTAGACGCAACCCATGATGTCCACGTCGAGCACGCGGCGGAAGTCGTCGAGCGGCATGTCGAGGAACGGTGCGAAGGCCGAAACCCCGGCGTTGTTGACCCAGACGTCGATTCTGCCGAACCGGGTCACCGCGGTTCGGGCGAGCAACGCGACCTGCGCGGCATCCGTGACATCGGTGGGCACCGCGAGTGCCTCGCCTCCGGCGTCATGGCACTGGCCAGCCAGGGACGCGAGCCCCTCCGCGCTGCGGCTGGCAAGCACGACTGTTGCACCCCGGGCGGCAAAGCGCAGGGCTGTCGCCCGGCCGATGCCACTCGATGCGCCTGTGATCACGACTACGGTCTTTGACGACATCTGCGTTCTCCTTCACACCCGGCACCGGATTGTGCTGGTTCAACTCGTGCTGGGGTTAACGGTGCGCTTCCGGACTGACGTGGTCAACGGGTGGCCAAAACGCCCTCGGTGGGTTAAAAGCTCCCCGCCCGTTGGCTTAGGCGCCACTCCACTCGAGCAGCCGGTCCAGCGGCCAGGTCGTGACGATGCGCTCAACCGGAACACCCAGCGCGTCGGCGCGGGCCGCTCCGAGGTCGAGCAGTCCGAGCTGGCCGGGAGCGTGAGCGTCGCTGTCGATGCTGAACAGGCACCCGGCGTCGAGCGCGATCTGGATCAGGTCGTCCGGCGGATCCTGTCGCTCGGGGCGCGAGTTGATCTCGACGGCGACGTCGTTCTCGGCGCACGCCGCGAAGACAGCCGCGGCGTCGAACGTCGACTGCGGGCGTGTCCCCCTTCCGCCCTGCACGAGCCTTCCGGTGCAATGCCCGAGCACGTTGATGTGCGGGTGCCGGATGGCCGCGAGCATCCGCTTCGTCATCTCGCCCGACGGCATCCGCAGTTTGGAGTGCACGCTCGCCACGACGACGTCGAGCCCGTCGAGCACCGCGTCTGACTGGTCGATGGCTCCATCTTCGAGGATGTCTACTTCGATGCCCGACAGCATCCGGAAGTCGTCGAAGCCCTCATTCAGGGCGTCGAGCTCGGTGAGTTGTTGCTCGAGTCGCTCGGTGCTCAGGCCGTTGGCAACGCGCAGCGACGGCGAGTGGTCTGACGCCACGAGGTAGTCGTGGCCGAGCCGCTGGGCGGTGCGCGCCATCGATGCGAGGTCGGTCGTGCCATCCGACCACAGGGTGTGGCTGTGCAGGTCGCCCTTGAGCTTCGCGCGCAATTCGGTGCCGTCTTCGGTCACCGGGCCGCCGATCCGCTCGCGAAGGTCGACCAGGTAGTCGGGCACCTGGCCGGAAACCGCCTGCTCGATGACGGTCCAGGTGGTCGACCCGATGCCCTTGCGACGCTTGAGGCTTCCGTCGGCCACCCCGGCGGCGACCTTGTCGTCACCGAGCGGCTCGATCGTCGCGAGAGCCGTGCGGAACGCCTTCGTTTTGTATGGCGACGCGAGGTCACGCTCGAGGAGGAAGGCGATCTCGTCGAGCGCCTCTGCGGGGGTCAGAGCGGGAGTCGTGGCGGATGTCATGGTGCGCGATCAGTCCTCGTCGATTTTCTTCAGGAGCGTGCCGAGGGCATCCCGGATGTCGTCATAGTCATACTGGCCGGCGCGGCTCTCACCCGAGATCACCGCACAGCGGTGGACTTTCTTGAAGTCGCCGATCGGGAACTTGTAATGTCCCTTGGTGTCGTCGGGGTGTTCGTCGTCGACGCCGAGGTGCCACTTCGAGTACTCCGCCCAGGACTCCTTCTTGATGAACTTGTTCTCGTCGTCGGGCGTCGGAGCATGCTCGCTCCAGTCGTCTCGCTCGTCGCGGACCACAGTGCCCTTCGTGACGAGGCTCTTCGCGTGCCGGAAGGCCTTCTCGTTGAGTTTCACTGCCATTTCGGCTCCTTCCCGCGGGGCATCCCCGGTTCGTTGGCGGTCTGTCGGCCGCGCAGCACGGCTCATCAAGCAAACGCGACAGCGTCGTCGTGGCACAACCCCCTTGCCGTGGCCGATCAGTATTCCGTTCTGTCGGCCTTCGCCGCCCAGGCTTCGAACGGAGCGAGCGGCTGCTCAACAACGCCGGGCGTGACGGCGATAGCGGGCGCTACCTTGTCGAAGTGGTCGTCGAACCGCTTGTCGGCGAACCCGGCCCGGTCGGCGTCGAACCGGTCGGCAGCGAAGACCACAGTGTCGATGTGGGCCCAGAGCGATGCGGCGACGCAGAGCGGGCACGGCTCGCAACTCGTATAGAGCGTGGCGCCGGTGAGGTCGAAGGTACCGAGCTCGACGCACGCACGCCTGATGGCCATCACTTCGGCATGGGCCGTTGGATCGTTCAGGGTCGTCACCTGGTTCGTGCCGGTGTAAACGCTGCCCTCCGCCGTGACGACGACGGCACCGAACGGCCCGCCGCCAGACGCGACGTTCTCGACGGCGAGTGCGACGGCCTGGTTGAGAAAAGCGGATGCTGCACGGTCACCGGATTCGGACATAGTCCAGAGGTACCACAGGGAGCGTTCCAACGGAGGATTCCGGGCGGGACTCTTGACGGACGGAGCAGGCGGTCGTACCTTGTTAACAACCAAACGGTTGATAAAGAAAAAGGTTGACAATGCTTTCAGTCCCCGCCGTTGATCCGGACGCCGCCGTCGACGCTGACGAGCGGCTCGATCGGGCTTTCATGGCGCTCGCCGACCCGGTTCGCCGGGCGATCATCGCGCGATTAAGCCGGGGACCGGCATCCGTCAACGAACTCGCAGAGCCATTCGCGATCACCAAACAGGCCGTATCGAAGCACATCGCCGTTCTGGAACAGGCCGGACTGGTCAGCCGTTCGCGCGACGCGCAACGCCGACCTGCTGCGCTGGTTCCCGAAGTGCTCGAAGAACTCACCGCCTGGATCGACGCCTATCGACTTACCGCCGAATCACGCTTCCGCCGGCTCGACGAGGTCCTCGCCGGCACGCCCGTCACCGCCAACACACAGAAAGAAACAGACAAAGAGAGAGAGGAAGAGAGATGACGAATCCAACTACCATCACCGTCCCGGACGGAGTGCCGTTCATCGAGATCGTCCGCGAATTCGATGCGCCGCTCGAGGCCGTCTACCGGGCGCACATCGAGCGCGAACTCGTCATGCAGTGGCTCGGCCCACGTGGCTATGTCATGGACATCGAGCGCTGGGATATCCAAGCCGGAGGCGGCTACCGCTATGCACACCGCGTCGACGGCGATGCGTACTGGTTCAACGGCGTCGTGCATTCGGCGTCGCCGGAGAAGGGCATCGTGCAGACCTTCGAGTACGAGGGGTTCCCCGGCGCGATCAGCCTCGAGTTCCTCAACTTCGAGGATGTGGGCAACGGTCGTACCCGCGTAACCGGGCACAGCGTGTACCCGCGTCTGGAGAACCGCGACGGCATGGTGGAATCCGGAATGGACAAGGGCGTCACTGAGGGGTACGAGCAGCTCGATGAGTTGCTCGCGACGTCAATATCCGCGTGAGGAGTGCCGCCCGCCACCGCCTGACTCAGTAGCCGTCTCTCCGCCGGGGTGAGCGGGGCGCTGGTGGCGGCGGCACTTCCTTCGCCGCGATGACCCGGTCAAACCGGACGGTCTCCATGCCGCGCTTGCCCGCGATGACGCAGGCTGTGTCATCTCCGCGCATGAACCAGCCGAGGGCATCCGTCGTCTGGCCGTCGTCGAGTGAATAACGGATGACCACGCGGGTGCCCTCCGTGGTGCCGCGGAGGAACTCGACCGCCTCGTCGTTCAGCATTCTCGGCTGCATTCGCGGCTGCATTCGCTCATGGTTCCAGCTTGCCACGAGCCACGGAGCTCTCGCTGAGGGACGCCGGTGGTGCCCTAGCCGCGGCCAAATCACCGGAGTACCCTGACCCCCACACACGGACGAAGGGACTTCCCATGCCTGACATCACGGTGACCACGCCCGGCGCGCCATGCTGGCTCGAGCTCACCACCTCAGACCCCGCCCGCTCGCAGGAGTTCTACGGTGCACTCTTTGGCTGGGACGCCGAGATCGGCGATGACGTGCTCTACGGCGGGTACGTGAGTTTCAATTTGAGTGGCAGGCGCATCGCTGGCGCCATGAAAAAACAGGGGGATGCGCACTACCCGGATTCCTGGTCGGTCTACCTCCTGACGACGGATGCCGCGGCAACAGCCGCCGCCGTCGCGGAGGCCGGCGGCGAGAATATGTTCGCGCCGATGGATGTGCCGAACATGGGCGTGATGGGGTTCGCGACGGATGCCACCGGCGCGACGGTCGGCTACTGGAAACCCGCTGAGCACACCGGGTTCCAGGTCGAGCGGGAACACGGAGCGCCCGTGTGGTGCGAGCTGCTCGCGTCGGACTTCGAGAAGGCGGTCACGTTCTACGAGAAGGCGTTCGGCTGGAGCCTGAAGGACGAGGGCACCAGCGACGACTTCCGCTACAAGACGTTCGAGGTCGACGGGCAGGCGTTCGCGGGGATCTACGATGCGAAGGGCGACCTCGCCGAGGGCGAGCCGGCCTCATGGGCGGTGTACTTCGGTGCGGACGACGTCGACGCCACAGTTGCGAAGGCGGTCGAGCTCGGAGCGACGGTGAAGGACCCCGCGGTGGACACCGAGTACGGCCGCATCGCCTCGGTTACCGACCCGACCGGCGCGGTGCTGCGCCTCATGTCGTTCTGAGCGGGGCACCGGCCCAGTCCGCGCACCGGCCTCGGGCCGCGTTCGAATGCCGCAAATCCGCGGTTTGCGGACGCTATTCCGCACATTTGCGGCATGCGAACGGCCCGCGTGAGGGTGAGTTTCCGTTCCAGTGACGCGATTACGTCGAATGCGGGCCCATTCGACGTAATCGCGTGACTGGAACAGCGCGCGGCGAGCGGATGCCCGTGGCCAGCGACCCACGGATGCCGCACCTCAGCGCGCGGCGAGCGGATGTCCGGACCTCAGCGGCCGAGGAGAGGGAACACGTCGTCGGCAAAGCGGCGGTAACTCGTCCTCGGGTCGTCGGCACCAGACACGATGATGATGCGGGTCGCGCCTGCCTCGGTCCAGGCGGCGACGGTGCGAGCGGCGTCTTCCGGAGTTCCACCGATGGCGAGCGACTGCAGTATGTCGTCCGTGAGCTCCCCACTGCCATCGGCACCCAGTCCGGCGATCTCGGTGAGCTTGTCGAAGAAGCGCAGGTCGATGAGTCCCTGCACCCGCGGACGCAGCTCGGCGAGAGCCTGGGCGCGATCGTCGCCGATGCTCGTCATCGCGAGGAGGAGGGTTTCTCCGCGACCGCCTGCTGACGCCATCTGTTCGCGTGCCCAGCGGACGGCATCCGGAGTCGCCAGCTCGGGCAGAAGCACGCCGTCGGAGCTGCGCCCGGTGACCCTGAGGCCGACAGGGCCGGTCGTGCCGAGGAAGATCTTCGGTGATTCGACGGGAGGGAAGCCGAGTGTGACGTGCTCGAGGTGTACGTAGGAGCCGTCGACGGAGACTGTCTCGCCGGCGAGGAGGCGGCGCAGGGCGACGGTGGTCTCCTCGAGCGCGACGAGCGGACGGGGCACGCGCGCGCCGATCTCGCCCATCCAGGCCAGGATGCCGTTGCCAAGCGCGATGATCACCCGGCCGGGGGGGAGGCGGGCGAGCGCTGCGATGTCCATGGCGGCGGTCGCGACGTTGCGGGTGACGGCCGGCAGCAGCCCGATGCCGACCGAGATGCGTGAGGTGACCGCGAGGGCGGTGGCGGCCATAGCGATTCCGCCGGCCCAGGGGAGGTCCTCGCTGAACCAGAGTTCGTCGAATCCGGCGTCTTCGGCCCAGCGGGCGAACTCGGGCAGGTCTTCAGGGGGCCACCCGGGTTCGAACCGCACTCCGATACGTGGCGTCGTCGTTGTCGTCATGCCTCGAGCGTATGCCAGCGGATCGGTCGAGGGCAGCAGGTTACGGCGCCGGTGCGTTGCGTTGCGTTGCTGCAGCGTTGCCGCGCTACTGGTAGGTGATGAGCTCCGGGGTCGGGTGCACCCGCGACATGGTCTGCTCGGGAGTGAGCATGGGAGTGTCTTCGTCGTAGAAGTTCTTCCAGCCCCACGCGACGCCAGCGGGGGCATCCCTCTTGATGTTCGCCCAGGTCGCCTGCTTGTCGGGCTGGCCGCCCTGGCCGTCGACGTGAAGGAGCATCCCGATCTCGGGTCTGCTGAGATCGAGAGCCTCGCGATCGGTCAGCATGCTCGGGCGGAACTGGTGCACCACCAGCATCTTCTGGGGCAGACCCTTCTCGTTGGTGAGGTCGGCGAGCCAGTGCGTGACCGAGTTCACCTCTTCCGCTGATACCGAGCCGATGTCATGGAGGTGACGCTGGTCGGGGGCAAGGCGCCACTCGGGGTCGAGCGCGAGCCCGACGTTGGGCAGTTCGAGCAGTGACTGGTACTGCTTGGCCTGGGTGAGGAAGTCCGTCCTGCCCGGCTGCAGGTCGATCACGACGTAGATGCCCGCGTCGGCCGCGGCGTCGATCCACGGCTTCAGTGACTCGGGTGAGAGCTCGTTCGAGAAGTTGCCGTCATCGCCGGGGCCACCGGCGGCAACCGACGCGATGATCTCGAACATGGGCACAACTGTTTTCGGGGTGAGCGCCTGGAATGGCGCCGCAACCTGCCTGGCGCGCTCGACCGAGCCAGCGGCATCCTGCTCGCCCAAAACCCCGAGGACCGAGGTGGTCGGTGTTCCGTAGATGGCGACGAACTGGTGGTTCTCGAAGAGGAGCTGACCTCCGCCGGGAAGCTGTGTGCCGCTGTGTGCCGTGCGCACCTTCCAGTCGAGCGCGGGTTCTGCACCGAATGCGGCACCGATCGCGAGGGTTTTGTCGGTCTTCGAGGCGTGAAGGGCGTCGATGACGGATGCGTTCGCCTGCGGATTTGCGGAACCCCCGGTGAGCAGGTGCACCGGGATGCCGGCGGAGCGGGCGGTCGCGATGGACGCGAGCTGGGCGGCGCCGTCGATGGCGATGGCGACCGTGTCGTCGATGGGGGCGGGGCGATCGAGGGCGGGGATGTCGTCGCTCGGAGTGCTGGTGCCGCCTGCGTCGGTCGTGTCGGTCGCTTCGGTCGCCGTGGTTGCTTCGAGGGCCGCGATTTCGGCGGCGAACGTCGCGGGGTCGGCGGAGGCGGGTTCGGTGAGCGTGTGGCCGATGGTCGCGCTCGCGGCCGTAACGGTCGCCTCGACCTGGACGACGGTGAGCGACTCGTCGAGGGATGTTCCGGCCGCGTCACCGACCACGACCGCGGTGGTCGTGTCGAGTCGAGTGAGCTCGTCGCCGAGCGGGGTTGGGGCGTCGGTTGAGTCGGCCGGGGGTGTCGGCTCGGTTTGGGCATCGCCGGCGGTCGGCACCGCGGCCGGGCCGTCGATCAGGAGCGGCACGCCGAGCGCAACCGCGGTCCGCGCGGCAACATTCTGCGCCTCAGCGGCCCCGGCCGGAGCGACGACCACGAGCGGTGCGGTCTCGAACAGCGCGCGGCTGGTGGCAACCGACGCCGCAGTTTCGTCGGTGTCCGCGAGAACCGTGAGCCCGGCATCCGGACTCATCGTTACAGTCGTGGTTCCCGCCTTTTCGGACGCCCCCGATGGGGTGCACGCGGTGACGGCGAGGATTCCGACGACGAGCGCCGCCGCGGCGGGGAGGCGGCGTGGACGGATCATCCCTCCACGGTATGTCACAGGGGCGGAGGTCACCAATCGGACCTCGGGTGTCGGCGACGTTGGTGCGCTCGACGGGCGCGGTCATCGGGCGCTGCACGCCGCGCCCGCGCACCCGGCGCGTCGTCGAGCGCGGCACTTCCCTGCCCGCGCTTTATCGAGCGCTGTACTTCCCGTGCCCGCGCTGCAGATGCTTCTGCAGCTTGAGGATGGATCTGTAGCGCTCGGCGGGTGTGCTCCGTAGAGCGGATGCTGCGGTCCGACAGGGCGCACTGGCCTCCCGTGGGCGGGTGTCGGGCCCGGCACGTGTGAGCGGGCCGACAGCGTCGACGAGCGCTGCGCTTCCTTGTCCGCGCTGGATCGAGCGCGGCACTTCCATGCTTGCGCTGCAGTTACTTCTGCAGCTCGAACATGGATCTGCAGCGCTCGTTGAGCGGCAGCCGCGCGCCGGGCACGAGCCGCGGTCAGGAGTCGGCGGGAACCCGCACGAGCAGTCCGCCCGGCTCAACCCAGGTCTTCAGCGCTGTTGCCTCGCCGAATTCGTCGCCGTCGAGCTCGATCGGCTCCGCACGGCTCAGCCTCACGGTGAGCTTGTCGCCACGGAAGTAGTTGAGCGCCTTGACGTCGGGAGACACGAGCTTCTCGCCGAGTTTCGTGCGCCGGAGCACGCCGTTCTCCCAGATCACCTTGACGAAGATCTGCACCCAGCCGAGGAAACCCTCCGGCCGAAGCACAATGATGTCGAGTTCACCGTCATCGACGGCGGCATCCGGCAGCAACACGACGTTGGCCATGAGAGAGCCGCAGTTGCCGATGATGATCGTGTGCGCGCGCACGGCCCGCGGCTTCTCCCTGCCGACCTGGTACCGCATCCGCAGGTAGTTCTTGTCCGTCAGGGCCTTGCCGATCGCGCCGACGTACGCCAGCCAGCCGACCTTGGCCTTGAGCTCCTCGTCGGTGTTCGCGAGCATCTTCGCGTCGAGGCCGAGACCCGCCATCACGAGGTAGGCGTGGTGGTCGATGTCGCCACCGGAGCGCTCGATGTCGATCTTCGCGAGGTCGATCGGGCGGTTCTTGCCGCTGAACGCCGAGTGCAGAGAGTGGTCGAGGTCGTCGAGCGTGAGGTTGAGGTTGCGCGCGAGCAGGTTGCCCGTGCCGGAGGGGAGGAGCGCGATCGGCACCTTCGCGCCCGACATGGCTTCGGCGACCGCACGCACGGTTCCGTCGCCACCGGCCGCGATGACCATGCCGGCACCATCCTTGAGTGCCTGCGTCGTGACCTCGCCACCCGGATCCTCGACGGACGTCTCGTAGTAGCGCGTCTCGGCCCACCCCGCCTCCGCAGCCTCGCGGCCCGCGGCTTCCTTGATCGCGTCGATGTCGACCTTGATCGGGTTGTAGACGACAGCGGCGAACTGCTGCTCGGAGGTGTCTGCGGTGCCTGAGTTGTCTGCGGTTTCTGTGCTCACGGTCTCACCGTGACTGGTTCAACCCGGTTGCGCAAGTCCCCCTGTCGAGAAGGGGCGGATGCCGTCGCGTCTGCTATGGGACGGCGCACGGATGTCGCATCGCGCGTCCCGCAGGCGGTGGTCGCGCGGGCGGTCACTCAGGTCCCGCGATAGTCGCGGGCGCTCACCCAGGTTCATCCTCCCGGTGGACCCCACATCAACCCCGGGACCGATCCGCGGTGCGCGCGCACCAGCTGGACTGGAGTCATGCTCACACGCCGTTCCCTCCCCCCCGTCGCTGCGGCCACCCTCGTCGCCCTCACGCTCAGTGGGTGTTCTGTAAAAGACGTGCTCAGCAACTCACGCGAGGCACAGTTCGCGACCTATGACACCGCCGCCGAGCACTGGGCCTCCGGCGATATGCCTGGATGGATTCCGACGGATGCCACTGACATCCGTTCGCTGGAAACAAAAGATGGGCGGCTCTCGGTTATCCGCATCACGACGTCGAGCCCGCCCGAGGGGGACTGCGTCGAGCGGGCACGGGAGGGCGCTCCCGTCCTGACCGCGACGTGGACCGCCGCCGCGGAGCGCCCTGCCATGGTCACCGTGTGCGACGAGTACGAGATCATGCCCGTCGAGGACGGCTGGCTCGGCTGGTTCGAGGGGGAGGAGCCGCCGAGCCGGCTCGCGCCGAGCTCGGAAGCGGGGATATAGCCCGCGAAGCAGCGAGCGCCATTCATCCGTCGTGGATGCCGGGTTTGCAGTGGGTTTGTCGGCATTTGGTTCGGATGAACGGATGCAGCGGGGGTCGGCGGGGCGTCATCCGTCGCGAATGTCGGATGTGAGATGGGTTTGTCGGCTTGTATGTCTGATGAACGGATGCCGTGGGGCCCGCATGCACAAACCCCGGCCCGCGCGCCCAATCCCGCGCCGCACGCACAAAACCGGGGCCCGCCACACGAATGCGACGGGCCCCGGCTCAGAAAGGGATGTAGCTAGCGGTTTCCGCGTGGACCCTTGTGGTCCCAGCGGTCGGTGTAGTGGTGGCCCTTGCCGTGGCCCTTACCGCCCTGCTTCTTCGTCTTGACCTCGGCGAAGGTCGCGGTGGAGTGCGCGATGGCATCCGCCATCTGCCCCATCACAACAGGGTCGATGTTGTTGATGTCGTCGCACGCCGCGTGGTAGCACGGGTCGTAGGGCTCACCGGCGGTGCCGCCGAAGATAGCCGCCTGCTCAGCACTCTTGATGCCCTCGGCGCCGGTGAACAGGCCACCGGCCGGGATGCCATTCTCGATGAACGCGAAGTAGTCGCTGCGTCCGTCGAACTCGGTGGGCGCAGTCGCGAGTCCCTGCGAGGCGAAGTACTCGTTGAAGGTGTCCTCGATCACGTCAGAGCCGGCTGGTCCCTCGGTGCCGAACGCGTCCCCATCGCCGTCATAGACGAAGCGCACCGCATTCGGCGATCCGACCATGTCGAAGTTGAGGTTGAGTGCGTGCTGCTGGATCTCAGCATCGGTCAGCTGCTCAACGTAGTAGTTCGAGCCGAGCAGTCCGTCTTCCTCGCCACTCCAGAACGCGAACCGCACCTTGTTCTTCGGTGTCAGGTTCTTCTTCGACATCTGCAGCGCGGTCTCGAGGATCGACGCGGTTCCCGAACCGTTGTCATTGATGCCCGGTCCTTCAAGAACGCCGTCGAGGTGTCCGCCGACGACGACGGTCTCATTGGCGTTTCCCCGGCTGTCAGCGAGGAGGTTGAACGTGTTGATCGTCTCTTCGTGCGCGTCGAACGCGAGCCGCACTTCGGCGCCTGCGGTCGTCGCGAGCTGCTCGCCGAGCGCGAACGTGGTCGTTGCGACGGGCAGCGAGAAGATCGTGTCGCCGAGCGTGCCCGCGAAGAGCGCCGACCGGTCTTCCGTCTCCGACGCGTTGCCCTGGTTGAAGATGATCACTCCGACGGCGCCAGCGGCGAGTGCGTTGTCGGACTTGACCCGGAAGTCACAGGTGCCACGCTGAACCAGCGCGATGTTGCCCGCGGTGAATCCCGCGAAGTCGGATGCCTCACAGCCGCTTGTCGAAGCGCGGTCACCGGTGAGGTTCACATCGACAGCCTGCACCGGGGCGGTGACATCGCCCTCTGAAGCATTGCTGGCTTCAACGAAGTCGACAAGGTAGCCGTAAGCCAGGGGGTTGGGCGAGACCTGCTCGAGTGCCGCGGTGTCCACGATGCTCTTGGTGTAGCTGAACGGCTGGCGCCAGGTGGTGTATCCGGCCCGCTTGAGCTTGGCCTCCATGTAGTCCGCCGAGGCGACGTGACCCGGTGTTCCAGCGGCGCGGTTGCCGCCATTCGCATCGGCGATGTCCTGCAGCGCCTGGAGGTGCTTCGTGATGCCGTCGGCTGAAACAGCCTTCCTCAGGATTTCGGAGGCCGACTTGGACGCCGGGTTGCCGTGCCCGTGGCCATGGCCACCACCGCCGTTGCCGTGCCCAGGGCCCTTGCCCCCGCCGGCGTATGCTGGCCCCGCGAAACTGACGGCGACGAGTGCGCCGGTCGCGAGGGCCGCCGTGAGGACGGATCCCACCTTGCGTTTCTGAAACATGTATTGCCCCTTCGTTGGAGAGTGACAGTCACGCCGGGATTCGTGGCCCCGGCACAGTGTTCCAGAGACTAGACCCCCGAATGGGGGCAGGGGAAGAGGGAAATGAGCATCCCTCGTGCGCGGTCCCCTGCCTGGGGGACCGCGGAATCACGCGGAACTCGGGCGGTTTCAGACCGCGAGTCGCGCCAGCCGCCGCCGCTGCTGCTCGTCGGGGTCGGGGACGGGCGCGGATGCGATGAGCGTGCGTGTGTAGTCGTGCTGCGGGAAATTCAGCACCTCGTCGCGGCCACCCTGCTCGATGATCGTGCCACGGCTCATCACGGCAACCCGGTCGCACAGCGTGTCGACGACGGCCAGGTCGTGGCTGATGAACAGGCAGGCGAACCCGAGCCGCTCCTGCAGTCCGCGAAACACGTCGAGCACCTGTGCCTGCACAGACACATCGAGCGCGCTCGTCGGTTCGTCGGCGATGAGGAGGTCTGGTCCGAGCGATACGGCCCGCGCGATCGCGACGCGCTGCCGCTGCCCGCCCGACAGCTCGTGTGGATACCGGTCGCGCCAGCGCCCGTCGAGGCCGACCGACTCGAGTAGCGCGTCGGTGCGGTCGCGCAGCTCGCTCCCGGCCAGCCGGCCGTGCACGCGCAGCGGCTCGGACACTGTCTCCGCAACTGAGTAACGCGGGTTGAGCGATGTCGCCAAGTTCTGGAACACCACTCCCACGCCGCGGCGCATGCGCAGTCGATCGGCCCGGTTGCGGGTGTCAACACGGATGCCGCCGACCTCGATGGTGCCGCTGGTGATCGGCGCCATCCCGATCGATGCCCGGCCGATCGTGGTCTTGCCGCTTCCGGACTCACCGACGAGCCCGAAGATCTCACCCTTGCGAACGCAGAGCGTGACGTCATCGACCGCGCGCGAGTACCCGGAGAGCCGGCCGCCGTACTGAACAACCAGGTTCCGGATGTCGAGAACGGCGTTCGAGGCGGTATCCGGTGTCGCGGTGTCACCACGCTCGCCGAACCGGGGCACGGCCGCGAGAAGGTCTCTCGTGTACGCGGCCTTCGGTGCATGAAACAGCCCGCGCGCGGTATTCGACTCGACCACCGAACCTCTCTTCATCACCACGACGCGGTCGGCGAGGTCGGCCACGACGCCCATGTCGTGGGTGATGATCAGGATGCTGCTGTCGAGTCGTTCGCGCATGCGGCGGAGCACGTCGAGAATTTCGGCCTGCACCGTGACATCGAGCGCCGTCGTCGGTTCGTCGGCGATGAGCAGCCGGGCGTCGCGGGCGAGGGCCATCGCGATGACGATGCGCTGGCACTGCCCGCCGGAGAACTGGTGCGGGTAATACTTGAGGCGTGACTCGGGGTCGGGGATCTCGACGAGGGTAAGCAGCTCGATCACCCGGGCGCGCGCGTCGGCCGCTGACAGCTTCCTGTCGTGGGCGCGCACGGCTTCGCTGAGCTGGAACCCGATGGTGAAGACCGGGTTGAGCGCAGCCAGGGGGTCCTGGAAGATCATGGCGATCTGGGCGCCGCGCACGCCGCGCAGCGCTGTGTTGCTGAGGCCAAGGAGTTCACGGCCGTCGAACCGGATCGAGCCGCTGACTGTCGCGTTGCCCGGAAGCAGTCCAAGCACGCTCATCGCCGTCACGCTCTTGCCCGAGCCGGACTCTCCGACGATCGCGACGACCTCACCATGGCCGACGTCGAAGCTCGCTGAGTCCACCCCGACACCCGTCTGGCCATCGACGTCGAACGTCACGGTGAGGTCGCGAACCGCGAGCAGCGGTGCGGGCGTGGGTGTGTCGACGGATGCTCCGGCCTCAGCTGGCACTGTTACTCCTTCGCCGAGGCGCGCGCGTCACGCTCGTGTTTGTGGGCCTGCCAGTCGGCGAGCATTTTGTGGTGGTAGCCGTGGATCCAGTGAAGGTAGTCGCGGCCGTTGGTGAGTCGAACCCTCGCGGCGGATTCATCGGGGCCGAGCAGCTCGAGAGCGTCTTCGATCACCTCGATCTCACGGTCGAAGTGATTCTTCTCCGTCGCGAGGAAGCTGCCCCACGGGTCTTCTTCGGCACGGAAGTAGTGGCTGCGATCGCCGGGCACCGAGTGTCGCCGGATGAAGTTGGTATCGAGCAGCCGCCGGGTCGCCATCGATACGGCACCTGCGCTGGCGTGCAGTGCGGCGGCGAGATCCGCTGATGAGATGTACGGCCGGTCCATGATCATCAGGTACCCGAGAACGCGCCCGTCCATGCGGTTGGTGCCTGCGCCCTCCCAGATGATGCTGAGGTCTTCGGCGAACTGGCGACGCGCCATCTCACGTTCGTCAGCGTCAGCGCCTGACGCCGTCGCGGCATCCGCCTTGTCCGCATCCGGGGTGTCGGTCACAGTGTGTCCTTTCGTCGACGCCGGTGTCACTGCTGCCGCTTGGGATCGAACGCGGAACGCAGGGTGTCACCGAGAACGATAACGCTGAGCACGGTGACCGCGAGGAAGACGGACGGGAAGATGAGAATATGCGTCGCCGTCTGGTACGCGCGGGAGCCGGCCGCGATCTGCAGACCCCACGAGATCACCGGCGGTTCGAGGCCGATACCAAGATAGGTCAGCGAGCTTTCGGCGACGATGACGGCGCCGATCGCGATGGTCGCCAGGATGAGGACCGGGGAGAGCGCGTTGGGCAGGATGTACCGCAGGATGATGCGGGCCTGGCTGAGTCCCATCGTGCGTGCGGCGAGCACGTACTCACTCGATCGAATCGACTTCACGCTCGAGCGTACGAGCCTCGCCATGGTCGGCCAGCCGAAGACCGCGAGCACCATGCTCACCGTGAGGACGGTGCGCTCGCCAACCCCCGCGAGAACGATGATCGCGGCGAGCAGGAACGGGAAGCCAAGGAAGACCTCGGTGAGCCGCGAGATCAGCCAGTCGGCCCAGCCGCCGTAGAGCCCAGCGATCGTTCCGAGGGTGATGGCGACGAGCACAGACGCCACTGTGGAGAGCACACCGACCGAGATGGAGGTCTGGGTTCCGTAGATGACGTTGGCCCAGATGTCGCAGCCCTGGAGGTCAAGACCGAACGGATGCCCGGCGCTGGGCGCCTGCGCGCTGTTACTGAGATTGCACGCGCGGGGATCCCCGTTTCCGAAGAGCCCGGCGAAGAGGGCAGGAAACAGCGACATGGCGAGGAGCACGAGAAGCACCCCGGCCGGGATGAAGAATCCGGGTTGCCTGAGCACCCGCTTGCCCGCCGATCGGGAGGACGGGGCCGCAGCCGGGCGCTGGAGGAGATTATCGGCCATAGCGAACCCTCGGATCCAGGACGGCGTGGAGCGCGTCGACGAGAAGCGATGTGACGAGGAAAATCAGGATGAGCGCCGTCGAGATGCCGACGATCGTCGGGCCCTCGTGGATGCGGATCGCTGAGAACAAGAGGTTTCCGACACCGGGGAGGTTGAAGATGCCCTCGATGATGACCGTTCCTCCGAGGAGGAAGCCCAGGTCGGTGGCCAGGTAGGTCGACGCCGGGATGAGCGAGTTGCGCATGACGTGCACGCCGACGATCCGGCCCTCGCTGAGGCCCTTCGCGCGGGCGGTGCGCACGTAGTCTGCACCCAGGTTCTCGAGCATCGAACCACGCATGAGCCGCGAGACGGCGGAGAGGCCGAAGATCGCGATGACGGCGGCGGGCAGGATGTACGACACCGGCCAGCCCGCGGAGACACCGGCGACGGGCAGGAGGTCGAGCCGCACACCGAAGATCAGCTGGGCGACAGCGCCGAGAACGAAGACCGGGATGCAGCTCGCGATCACGGTGCCGGCGAGGAGCCCCTTGTCGATCCAGGTGCCCTTCTTGAGGGCGGCGACGACGCCGATCCCGAGTCCGATGAAAACCTCGAGTGCCCATGCGGTGAGGGCGAGGGTGATGGTGACCGGCCAGCGTGCGGCCATCTGCTCGCCGACGGGGCGACCACGGAAGTCGATGCCGAAGTCGCCGCGAAGCAGGCCGCCGATGTAGCTCGTGTACTGCTCCCACAGCGATGCGTCCAGGTTGTACTTGGCGCGCAGCGTCTGGATGATGCCGTCGGAGAGCGCCTTGTCGCCGGCCAGCGCGCGGATGGGATCTCCCGGCAGGGCGAACACCGAGTAGTAGATGATGAACGTCACCCCAAAGAAGACGATGGCGAGGCCACCGACCCTTTGCAGCGCCGAGAGCCCGAATCTCATGTCAGGGTGCCGGCGAAGTAGGCGGCCCCGGCGAGAATAGCCCCGTACTGAACGCCGACGAGCGACGAGATCGGGATGACCTCCGCGTTGTCGTCGTCTGCGGCCTCACGCTGCCATCCGGTGTAGAGCGACAGCATCCGTTCGGTGATTCGACGGAGTTCCGCCGGTGCGGTGCCGGCGTTCACCTCCGCCTCAAACGCGCGCAGCAGCATCCCACCGAAACGCAGCCGGAACATGTGGACGAGGTCTTCACAGCCGAACCGCTCGGCCACCGTCGCCGGTCGCTGGGCCTCCGGCTGGCGCGACCTCGCGATGTTGGACTCGCCGGTGGCCTTCATCATCGGCACGAACGCCCGGGAGCCGCGGAGGAAAGGAGTGTCGATGGTGAGCAGGGGCTCGGCCTCGGCGAGCAGCTCGATGAGCTCGGTGCCGAAGTCGAGGAACACTGCTCCGGTGCGGGCGAGCAGCGCCGAGTAGCTCTCGTCGGTGGGCGCCGTGTTGTCGGCATCCGGGTGTTTCCAATACGGAAGCTCGGCGATCAGCGACAGGGTGCCGTACCTGAGGGCGTAGTCGCTCGACGCGTTGCCGCCGGAGCCGGGCGGGAAGGGATCGCCGCCGAGGGATTCGACCCAGTCGTAGACCTCCTCGAGGCTGCCCGTGATGAAGATCGCCTGGGCCAGTTCCTTGAGGTGGCCGCCCTCTGGTTCACCCTTGTCGAGCGGAAGGCCGAGGCTCTCGGGCACCGCGGCGAGCAGGTCGTACAGCTCCGGAACGTCGCGGGTGAGGTAGTAGTAGACGCCGCCCATCTCAGCGTTGTGCAGCGCGACATAGAGGTCGGGCTTGGTGAGGTCGATCGCCCTGGCCAGCGCCTGGGTCTCGGGCATCATGGCGTCGAAGTACGCCTTCTTGTAGCTGAACGGGAAGGTCCACTCAACCTGCTCGTTCGGGGCCGGGCGGTAAAACGCCCTGGCGTAACTGCCGCGGTCGCCGGGGTTGGCGAACCAGCCCTCGTTGAGACGGGTGCCGTCGGGGTCGATGCACGGGACGATGTTCCAGCGGGCGCCGAGTCCGGTGCGGAGGTCGTCGTCGGTAGCGAGTTGCTCGAGCAGGTGAAGAGCGGTCCACGCCCCGATCGGTTCGTTCGGATGCACACCGCCAACGACGAGGTGCGACAGCGGCCCATCGCCGATCGAGTACATCTCGAGGGCGTCGCCCAGCCGGCTGGCACCGATCCGTTGCACAGAGATCAGCTGCGGGTGTTCGCCGCGGAGCTTCTCGAACCGAGCGGTGAGCTCGTCCATGGGCGGAAAGGTGGTGTACTCGGGGACCGAGCCGGCCCGCCGGAGGATGTTCTCCGGCGAGCCGACCTGGTTCTCGCGACCGAGGGTCGCAGATGTTTCCACTGGTTGGTGTTCCCTTGATTTCGGTGCAGGTGGTGGGTCGTGAATCTATTCCGCGAGTTCGACGCGGCTCATCAGAACGCTGCCTGCGACGGAGTGCAGGTCGGCGATCTTCTCGCTCGTCGCGTACATGTAGCGGTTTCCGAAGGTCGGAATGACCGGGAAGTCCTCAAGGATACGGGCCTGTGCTTCCTCGTAACCTGCATACGATTCCTCGAGCGTCTCGGCGGAGTCCGCTTCGGCGAGCAGCGCGTCGACCTCGGGGTTGGAGTAACCGCCGGTGGCGAAGTTGCCGTCGCCGGCCGCTGTGTAGACCGCGTGCAGGGTGTCCTGCTGGCTGGGGTAGAGAGCCCCCCAGCGTCCGCGGGCCATTCCCTTGATGTCGCCGGACTCGACGCGAGCGGTGAACTCGGCGAAGTCGGTCGACGGTGCTGCGACGACGTCTTCAATGCCAAGGTTCTGGCGGATCTGGTTGGCGTAGGCCTCGAAAAGGTCTTCCTGGCCCCAGCCGCCGACGAAGGCGATCTCCATGGTTCCCTCGAAACCGCCAGCCTCAGCGAGGAGTGCCTTCGCGGCATCCGGGTCGAACTCGCAGAACTCGCCACAGATCCCCTCGGGGTCTCCCGGCATGGTCGGTGAGGTCAGTGACGTTGACGGGATCTGGGTTCCACCGTAGATGGCCTCGTTGACGGCGTCGCGGTCGATGGCCATCGAGATGGCCTGGCGCACTCGGACGTCATCGAAGCGAGCGTCGGTGCCGGGGAAGGCGAGGAAATCGACGCCAGGTGCATCGAGGGCGTGGAACCTGTCACCGAAGTCGCTCTCGGCGACCGCGACCTTGTTTGCCGGGACGGCGGCAATGTCGACCTCACCCGCGAGGGCATCGGTGTATGCGACTGCCGTGTCGAGGTACGGCCGGAAGGTGACGCCGTCGATGGTCGGTTCGGGGCCTTCGTACTCCTCGAACGCCTCGACGACGATGTCCTTGTTGGATTCCCACGCTCCGGTGAGCTGGAACGGGCCGTTGCCAATCGGGTGGCGGTCGTACGCCTCGAGGTCCTCGAAGGCCTCCTCCGGCATCGGATAGAGACCGGTCTGGCCAGCGGTGAGCTGGGAGGGGAACTGGCGGTCGG
Organism: Mycetocola zhujimingii; assembly: GCF_003065425.1. Lineage (NCBI taxonomy): Bacteria > Bacillati > Actinomycetota > Actinomycetes > Micrococcales > Microbacteriaceae > Mycetocola > Mycetocola zhujimingii. Next base: position 3,035,266 of record NZ_CP026949.1, on the reverse strand, counting down.
CGGTCTTGAGTTCGATGGTGAAGGTCGTCTCGTCGACGACGTTCAGCCCGCTCAGTTCGGTGGCTGTCGGCTCGCTGCCGTCGCCAGGGCTCAGTTCGGGGTAGCCGACGATGTTACGGAGCTGGCCGGCGTTGACCCAGGCGTTCGGCTCGTACGCCGCGTAGTTCCAGGCGTCGACGTACGACTGGGCCGTGACAGGCTCGCCGTTATGGAAGGTCCAACCGTCGCGAAGGGTGACCGTCCAGGTGACGGCGTCATCCGATTCGACAGATTCGGCCTGGAGCGGCTCAAGCGTGCCGTCGTCCTCGATCGACATGAGGGGGCTGAAGACCGTCACCAGAACCTCGTAAGACGAGTAGTGGTTTCCGGGGGTCAGGTGGTCGGGTTCGGCGATGGCGACGACAATCGTGTCGTCCCCGTCGGTTCCGGCATCCGTCGCGGCGGTCGAACAACCGGTCACAGCGAGGACGAGCGCCGCGGCACCGACCCCGGCTTTCTTCGAAAAACTCATGTCTACTCCTCAGGCCGAGGGGCCGGCCGGCAGTGGTCGGGGAACGTGCGTGGAAGTGCCCGGTATGGCTGGGTGCGTCACGGTGGGCGAGCTGTGCAGAGTGCGGTGACCCGAGTGTATGGTGCTTCATCGCAGCGGCACAATGAAGTTTCAGAATCTATTGAAAGTTTTATCAGCCTGAAACATTCGCGTAATCGACCGGCGGGTGGGCCCCGGGGCGCAGCTACAGGGCGTCGTGTGTCCAGCGTCCGCCGAGGAGGGTGCCGGCGACGCTCTGGCCGCGCAGCTGCTCGGGCGACGACGAGAGGGGGTCGGCCTCGACGATGGCGAGGTCCGCGACCTGCCCGGTGTCGACATCCGTTCGCGCGCTCGCCGCCAGTGCCTGCTCCGCGCTCAGTGCCTGTTCGACGTGCCACGGGTCGCGACCATCCCGGGCGCGGCCGACCGCTGCGGCGATCGTGATCCACGGATCGAGGGGCGCAACGGGCGCATCTGAGCCCATCACGAGCCGCACGCCGGCGTCGCCGAAGGAGCGCAGCATGAAGGCGTTCGCCGTGCGATCCGGCCAGAACCGGTCGGCGATGTCGCGGTCGTCCATCGCGTGTTCGGGCTGCACGCTGGCTTCGACGCCGAGGGCGGCGAACCGCGCGACATCCGCGTCGGTGACGAGCTGGGCGTGCTCGATCCTGCCGTGGGTGACGCCGAGCGCCTCGAAGGCGTCGAGCACGTGGGAGTTGGCGCGGTCGCCGATCGCGTGCACGGTTGCCTGCAGTCGCGCCTCTGCCGAGCGGGCAAGCAGCTCGGCGAGCTCGGTGGGAGGGACCACGAGGATGCCGTGCGCGTCGGGCTGCCCGGCCATGCCGGGATACTCGTCGAAGCAGAACGCCGTGCGGGTGCCGAGCGACCCGTCGGTGATGATCTTGTGCCTGCCGACTGTCAGCAGTTCGTTGACCCGCTGCCCGGTGTACAGCCCCTCCGCGATAGCGCGGTCGATGTGCTGCGTGTAGATGCCGAACTCGACGCGGAGTGAATTGGCGCCGGCGGCCATGCGCCGCTCCCAGCTCTCAAGGTTCCAGGCCATCTCGAGATCGACGATTCCGACGACGCCGCGGGAGGCGGCATCCGTTGCTGCATCGTTCACCATCGGATCGAGGATCGAATCGGGAACCGCGTTGACGAGGTTCTCGATCTCGAACGCGGGCGTCTCGCGGAGCAGGCCGGTCGGGTGGCCGGCGTGGCCGAAGATCTCGAGAGCGAGGGTGTTGAGCCAGACCGAGTGCAGGTCGAAGCTGATGAGCACGATCGGAACACCGTTGCCCGCTGCATCGAGGTCGGCAAGGTTGGGGGCGTCGGGCCAGACACCGTCGCGGAAGCCGTTCGCGACGAAGGTCAGTGGGCGACCCGTGGCGTCGACGGGTTGCGGGCCCTTTGACGAGATCGCGGCCTGCGTCATCTGGGCGGCCTCGCGGGCGCTTGTCGCCGTCGACACGTCGAGCCGCCGGGTCTTGAGCGCCCACTGGTTGAAGTGCACGTGCTCGTCCCACAGCCCGGGGATCAGCCAGCGGCCGTCGAGCGCCACTTCTTCAGCGCTCGAACGGATGCTGTCGGCGATCTTCGCGATGTGGCCGTCGGTGATCAGAACATCGGTGACGCGCTCGCCGATGCGGGCCTCGCGGAGGACGAGGCTGTCGGGTTCCGCGTTCACGACTCGGGGATTCGCGGGGTGTCGGTGGTGGCGGTGGCGTCGGTGGCCTCGGCCGGGTTGCTGCCGCTGTTGCCGCTGCCGGTGTTGGCGCCATTGGCCGCGCCGCCGTGGACCCGGTGCATCTCCGCCGCGAGGTCGGGATGGGCGTAGTTTGCGCCGTGCTCGAGTTCGGTCATGACGTTGTCGACGACATCCGCTGGCTTGTCCTGACTGAGCTTCGAGCGCGCCTCGAACCGTGTCACCAGCATCCGGAACCCGACGGTACCCGAGACGATGCGCCGCCCGTATTCCTCGTTGTCTTCGAGCAGCTTGGGCTCGGGCAGCTTGTGCTCGAAGTGGCTTACCAGCTCGCTGAGGACGCGCCAGTTCTCTTCGTCGCTGAGGATCTCCGGTACGCCGTAGAGGTGCGCGGTGACGTGGTTCCAGGTGGGCACGGCGGGCTTATCGCCGTACCAGCTGGGCGAGACGTAGCCGTGCGGACCCTGGATGATGACCATCACCTCGTGCTGGCCAAGTTCGAGTGCGCGGTCGTCGGGGCGTCCGACGTGGCTGACGATGCTGATGCCCTCGCGATCCTCCTCGAGGATCACCGGGTAGTGCGAGGCGACGAGGCCCTTCGCCGTGTTCGAGACGATGGTCGCCCACGCGTTTCCGCGGATGAGCCGCTTCACTTCATCGGGATCGGTGACGATGTACGAGGGCGTATGGCGCATGGGGAAATCATGGCAGACGCGGCCCCGAACTCCCCGCATGTGTCGCTGCGCTGCCCACCCCTGCGAACGAGAACGAGCGCTGCAGCTACTTTCGAGCGCTACAGAAGCATCTGCAGCTCTCGAACGGGATCTGCAGCGCTCGCCGCCACCCGTGGTCGGGGTGAGCGCTAGTCCGCTGCGGCGAGGGTCGCTCGTGTCGGGGCGACGACGCGGAGGCCCACACTCGGGTGGATCGGCTCCCTCTGCCCGCCCGAGTGCACGACCTCATCGCCGAACACGGTGAGCTGGCTCGCGTGGTGCCTCAGGGCATCCGTCATCGTTGCGCGACGGTGTTCGAGTTCGAACCACTCCACACCCGGCGCCTGCTGCTCGCGAATCTCTGCGAACGGGACGTTGAGGGCGACGGATGCCTGCAGCGAGGCCTCCCGGATGCGCACGTGGTCGGGGTGCCCGTAGCCGCCGTGGTCGTCGTAGCTGATCACGAGGTCGGGTTGCACCGTCGCGATCAGGGCGGCGACGTCGGCGGTCACGTCGGCGAGGTCAGCGCGGGCGAGCGCGTCGGCGGGCGCGTCGTCGGCAGGACCCGCGACTCCCTCGGCCACCCACGTCATGCCCGAGTCGCGATAGGTGTGCTGCGGCAGCCCGGCGTCGCGCGCGGGCGGCGTGCCGAGCCAGTAGTGGTCGGTGATGCCGAGCGCGGCGAGGGCACCGGCGAGTTCGCGTTCACGTTCGGCGGTGAGCGCATCGGTCCCGGCCAGCGGTGACAGCGGGCCGGCGACGACCTCGCCCTGCTCCCCGCGGGTGGCCGTGAGCAGGGTGACCCGGATGCCGCGCGCAAACAGTTCGGCGATGAGGGCGCCGGTGGAGATGGTCTCGTCGTCGGGGTGGGCGTGCGCGAACAGCACCGAGGTGATCCCGTGCAGGATGCCGTCGGGTGCGTTCGCAGGCATGGCGGTTGCGTCGGCGCGTCCTTCGACTACTCGGCTGCTGTCGGTACCATTGGCGGCTCCGACGGGCCCCGGCTCGGGCACGCTTGCTGCACGCTGGTCGCTGCCGTCAGCCCTATATGCCGGTGCCGATATGTCTCCGCTCGGGTCGATTCCGGGCGTGGAATCCTTAGCGCCAGGTTCCCGAGTCACGACCTCGCCCCGCCCTTTGCCGCGATCAACCGGGCATAGACGTCGGCGGTTTCGGTCGCGGCTTTGCGCCAGGTGAAGGTGAGGGCCCGTTCGCGTCCGGCCTTGCCGAGCTGGTGCGCGAACACGTCATCAGCGAGGAGGTGGCCGACGGCATCCGTCCACGCTGCAGGATCGCGGGAATCCACGAGCAAGCCGGTGACACCGTGTTCGACCGCCTCGACGAGACCGCCCGAGCGCATGGCGACGACGGGGATGCCGCTCGCCGCGGCCTCGAGCGCCACCAGGCCGAAGGTCTCGGAGTGCGAGGGCACGAGCAGCATCCGCGCCCCGCGGAGCAGTGCTGCCAGCTTCGGCCGTGCCTGCGGGCCGACGAAGCGCACCGAAATGCCCATTCGGTCACCGAGGGTGCGGAGTTCGGCGGCGTATGCCTCGTGTCCGGTGGTCGGTCCGCCCGCGACGACAAGGTCCGGGCGCCCGGTCGCCGGCAGAGCGGCGAGGGCTTCCATCGCAAGGTCGAGTCCCTTGAGTGGTTCGATCCGTGCGGCGACCACGACGTAGCCGGGCCGCTCGTTCGACGGGTTCGCGAGCGGCGAGAACAGTTCACCGTCGACGCCGGGTGCCACGACCGCGACGCGCGACTCGGGCGCGCCCAGCCGGTTCACGACGGTGTCGCGTTCGGCGGCGCTGATCGCGATGACGGCATCCGATTCACGGGCGAGGCGTTCCTCGCCGCGCATACGACCGGGGGATTCGGGGCGTTCACCCTCTGAGAGCGGGGTCGCCGGGTCGGCGGCGATGCTGTGGAAGCTCTGCACGTGCGGGATGCCGCGGCGGCGCGCGACGTCGAGCGCGGCCATGCCCGAGAACCAGTGGTGCGAGTGGATGACGTCGATGTCACCGAATCCGTCGAGTGCCCGCGCAAACTCGTCGATGTAGCCTTCGTGGTCGCCCTTCACCCGGCGCTCGGGCGGGCCCGCGGCGAGGTGGTGCAGCACCACGTGAGGGGCGATGGGGTGAGCGGATGCCATATCCGGTGAGGTGCGCCGCGTCGCAACGTCGACGGTGTGGCCGAGAGCGCCGAGCTCGAGTGCCGTTGCCCGGACGGCGACGTTCATGCCGCCGACGTCGCCGGTGCCCGGATCGTCGTCGGGGGACGTGTGGAGGCTGACCAGGAGGATACGGAGTGGCACTTACCGAGTCTAGATCGCGGGGGCTGGGTGTTCCGGTGGAGCGGGGCTGCGGCTGGCGCGGGCCTGGGGTGGGCGCTCGAGCGCTGCACATTTGGGTGCCGCGCGGCGAGCGTCGCGCATGCCGAGCGTCGAGCGCTGCACATTCCGTTTGTGCGCTGCAGAAGCTTCTGCAGCGCAGCGCTGGAACTGCAGCGGTGAGTGGGCGGTGGCGCCAGCCGGGCGGCAGCGCGGGCGCAGCGGCGCGCGAGACCCCGACCCGGGTTAGCATCGAGCATGCACTTCACCTTCACCGCCCCGCTCTGGGAATGGAGCGCGAGGGCCTCGTGGTACTTCGTCTCGGTGCCTGAGGAGGAGAGCGTTGACATTCGCGAAATCCCGCGGATGCCGTCCGGCTTCGGTGCGGTCAAAGTCCGGGCCACGGTGGGCAACTCGACCTGGGACACCTCGGTGTTTCCCGGCGCCGCAGAGGGCGTGTACGTCTTGCCGATGAAGAAGTCAGTGCGCGTTGCCGAGGGGATCGACGAGGGCGACCCCGTCACTGTGCACCTGGAGCTGCTCGAGTTGTAGTCGCCCGGTCAGAGGTGCAGGCGAGGGGCGGTGAGGAGCGCGCGCGTGCATCCGTTCGCCCCGCGCACGGCAGTAGGAGCTTGAGTGTCGTCCGGTGGAACTTCCGGCGCTAATTTCGCACCGCTCCTTGATCCGAGCGGGTTCCTCACTCAGCATGGCTTCATGACTATTTCCTCACCTTTGAGTTTCGACGTTGTCATCATCGGCGGCGGTGCCGCCGGGCTCAGTGCCGCTGTCGCCCTCGGGCGCGCTCGCCGTTCCGTCGTCGTGCTCGATGGCGGTGAGCCACGCAACGCACCGGCATCCGGTGTGCATAACTACCTCAGCCAGGATGGCATCCGACCGAGTGAAATGCTCAGGCTCGGCCGGGCGGAAGCTGAGAGGTATGGTGCCCGGCTCCGGGACAGTGCGGCGGTGTCGGCCTCGAAGGTCAAGGACGGGTTCACGGTGACGACCGCGGCCGGCGACACCTTCACCGGGCGGCGCCTCCTCATCGCCACCGGGCTGGTCGACGAGCTGCCCGACGTGCCCGGCGTGCGGGAGCGCTGGGGAAAGAGCGTGCTGCATTGCCCGTATTGCCACGGCTGGGAAGTGCGCGACCGTGCGATCGGCGTGCTCGCGACGAGTCCCAAGTCTGTCCACCAGGCGCTGATGTTCCGGCAGTGGAGTGAGAACATCACACTCTTCCTGCACGGCGCGCCGCGGCCGAGCGACGAGGAGACTGAGCAGCTACTGGCCCGCGGTATCACTCTCGTCGAGGGCCGGGTCGAATCGCTCGAAGGCCCGGGCGACCAGCTCACCTCGGTGCGGCTCGAGGATGGTTCGACTCACCAGGTCGACGCCCTCGTAGTCGCGCCGGTGTTCACGGCGCGCACCGATCTCCCGGCGCAGCTGGGCGTGCGACTCGCGCCGCACCCCATGGGCATGGGAATGCAGATCGAAACGGATGCCATGGGCGCCACATCGGTCCCCGGCGTGTGGGCGGCGGGAAACGTCGCCGACCTGGCCGGGCAGGTGGTGACCAGCGCGGACGAGGGCTTGCGTGCGGTCGTGTCACTCAACGTGGACCTCGTCGCCGAAGATACGCGTGACGCGGTGCTCGCGCACCGGGCCGCGCAGGCGGCCGCCCCGGTGAAGTAGCGCGTGCTCGCGGCGCCCCGCGGCACCTCGCGGCACCTCGCGGCACCTCGCGGCCCCGCTCGCCCGCGCCCACCCCGCCCACTTACCAAAAATGGCTCCCTGCGACCGGTTTGGGCCGGTCGAGGGAGCCATTTGTGGCGAACGGAGCGCGGTCGGGGCGGACGCGCTCCACGAGTGGGCACGGTCGGTGCCGGGGCTAGGGCCAGCCAACACCGACCGGGTCTGTGTGTGGGACTAGGCCCAGATGTTGTCGCCGCGGAGCGTGGCATCCGCTCCACCATCGATGTAGATGGTCTGGCCGGTGACGTGCGTGTTCTGTTCGCTGGTCAGCCAGGCGAGCAGCTCGGCGATGACAATCGCGTCGGAGTGACCGTTGAGCGGCATCGGGACGGAGCCGTCGGCCAGTGCCCGGCCCTCTTCGGTGGCGAGGAGGTCGCGGGTCATGTTGGTCACGACGGTTCCGGGGGCGACGGCGTTGACCGGGATGCCCGCACCGGCGTAGCGCGGCGCGATGCTCTCGCGGCGAACCCAGCGCGACAGCGCGCGCTTGCTCGACGGGTAGTTGAGGTAGCCGACGCGCGGTCCCTCAGCCTCGAGCGCGGCACCGATTTCGAGCGCGCGGCGCTCGTCGCCGGCCAGGAGTGCGTCGACGAGTTCGGGCGAGTTCTGCTGCAGCGAGGCCATCGAGCTCACGACGGCGATGCGCGGTGCGGCGCTCTTGGCGAGTGTCTCGGCGAGGCCGTCGAGGAGGGCGGTGACGCCGAAGAAGTTGACGGCGACGGTGAGTGCCTTCGGGGCCGAGATGCCGGCGGCAGCGATGATTCCGTCGATCTTTCCGTCGGATGCCTCAAGCACGCCTGCGATCGCAGAGTCGCGTCCCAGCGCGGTCGAGAGGTCGGCCTCGACGTCGGCGTTGCGGAGGTCGACACCGATGACGCGGTGGCCCTGCTCGCGGAGGAGGTTGGCTGTGGCTTCGCCGATGCCTGAGGCGGAGCCGGTGACGACGTAGGTGCGGGTCATTCTGAGACCGTTCTTTCTTCTGAGCCTTGTGGGCCTGATGGGTTGGTGCTGATGCGAGCCGCAAACGCCCGGGTGGACGAATCGAGCCGCTGGGTGATTTGGGTGAGCAGGTGGCGCTCCTTTTCGGTCCAGCCGTCGAGGAGTTCTTCGAGCATGCCGTCGCCGGCGCGCACGAAGGCCGTTGCCATGTCTTCGCCAGCGGGCGTGAGCTGGACCAGCGAGGCGCGGGCGTCGGCGTCATCCTTGCGGCGTTCGACGAGTCCGGATGTCTCCAGCCGGCCAAGCACCTTGCTCACGTTTGATGCACCGGTTGCGAGGTGCTCAGCGAGAGCGGAGGGGCGCAGCGGGCCGCGTCGACCGAGGATGCTGATGGCCGTGATCGACGTCGAATCGAGGTCGATCCCCTCGCGAGCGGTGACCCCGACGAGGAAGCTCGGCGCTGTCCACTGGGCAATGATCCCGGTGAGTGCGGCGAGAAAATCCGATGAGTACGGATGTGGGTCGTTCTGCTCTGCCATCGCCACTCCCTATTTACTGTCTTTGAGACAGTATATCTCCGGAGTGTGAAAACTGGCTGGAAATTCCACTGAACATCCCCCGAGGGGCGGATGCCGTCACTCACGACGACTTGTACGGTTGCGACATGGCCACGGAGAAGAAGTCGAACCCAGCCGGCGACGGGGAGCACGGTCAGGGTTACTACCTGTCGATGGGAATCTCTTTCGGCCTCCTGTTTGGAGTGGCCATCAGCGTCGCGCTGGATAACTGGGCGTTCGTGGGGACGGGCCTCGCAATCGGCGTCGCCCTCGGAGTCGCGCTCGACGCGGCGAGCAAGGACAAGAAACCAAAGCCGCAGGACCCAGGCGACACGTCGCCCGACGGTGGGATACCGGGCGGGGGCGGGATGCCGCCGGGCGACGGGCCCAAGCCGGGCGCCGGCAGCTGACCTGTGGGCCGCGAGGACTCGTGCGCCGTTAGTCCGGCCCGCGGGGACTCGTGCGGAGTTGGTGCGGTCTGCGGGGCTTGGGCCAGCCCACTCGCCATCGAGCGCTACAGTTCCATGCTTTGCGCTGCAGAAGTATCTGTAGCGCGGGAATGGATGTGTAGCGGTCGGTGATGTGGCGGGCGGATGACGGCATCCGGGATGGGCGGCGAAGTAGCGGATGTGACACGGTGGGTGATGAGGGCGGGCGGATACCGGCATCCGCTGGTTCATCTGAACGTGGGGCGCCGCCCGCAGGCACCCGGGTGTGCCTGGATCTGACCCTTGCGGGTGGCTCTGGGCTTCTGCAGAATTACGGTATGTGGGCGTTGCTGATTGAAGTCGGTGTGACTGTTCTCAGCGGGGTTGCGGATCGAAGGCTGTTCTCGCGCCGCCGCAACCGTCGCGCGTCCTGACCCGGTACACGTAGCCGTCGCCGCCGGACCGTCGAGCGCTGCAGTTCCATGCCCTGCGCTGCAGAAGTATCTGCCGCGCGAGCGTGGATGTGCCGCGGTGGATGACGCGGGCACGCGCGGGCATCCGCGGCAGGGCTCCGGCCCGGCAGGAGGGGCAGCCTCCCGCTGCCTGGGTGAGGTCGAGCGCTGCAGTTCCCACGCTCGCGCTGCAGAAGTATCTGTAGCGCGAGCATGGATGTGTAGCGGTGGGCGTCCGGGCGCAGGCATCCGCGACCGGCACCCGAAGCGCGCCCTACGCGAGCAACTCGCGCACGCGCGGGATCACCTGCGTGCCGTAGAGCTCGATGCTCCGCATGAGCTGGTCGTGCGGCATCGTGCCGTTCGCGTACTTGAGGTCGAAGCGGTTGAGCCCGAGGGTGCGTGCCGTCGCCGCGATCCGCTGCGCAACTGTCTCGGGTGATCCGGCGTAGAGAGAACCGTGCTCGATTTCCTGCACGTACTCGGCTTCGGTCACGGACGGCCAGCCGCGCTCGGCACCGATGCGGTTGCGGTTGACGCGGAAGTGCGGCCAGAGCTGCTCGCGCGCGAGCTCGTCGGTCTCGGCAATGTGGCCGGGGGAGTGCGCGCCGAGCGGCATCCGCGGCAGGCCGAGCTGGTCGGACGCGCGCCCGTACAGCTCGACATACGGCAGGAATCGGCCCGGGTCGCCGCCGATGATGGCGAGCATCATCGGGATGCCGCTGCGCACGGAGCGCACGACGGATTCCGGTGATCCGCCAACCCCGATCCACGCGGTGAGGCGACCGGACTCGGTCTTGGGGTGCACGTCGGCGTCGACGAGCGGCGCGCGGTAGCTGCCCGACCAGGTGACCGGCTTTTCCTTGAGCAGCTGCACGAAGAGGTCGAGTTTCTCGGTGAAGAGGGTCTCGTAGTCGGCCAGGTCGAAACCGAACAGCGGGAAGGATTCGGTAAATGAGCCGCGACCGAGGATGACCTCCGCGCGTCCGTTGCTGGCGGCATCCAGTGTGGAGAAGCGCTCGAACACGCGAATCGGGTCGTCGCTCGAGAGTACGGTGACAGCGGTGCCGAGGCGGATGCGTTCGGTCTGGCCGGCGATTGCGGCGAGGACCATGTCGGGCGCTGAGATCGAGAAGTCGTCGCGGTGGTGCTCGCCGATACCGATGAAGTCGATGCCGACGGAGTCAGCGAGAACGGCCTGGGCGATCACGTTGCGGATCACCTGCGCGTCGGTCTCGCGCTCGCCGTTGCTGTCGATGGTCACGTCCCCAAAGGTGTCGAGGCCGAGTTCGAGGTGCTGTGCCATGGAGATATCCGTCCGAGGTTCGGTGAGAGTCGATGCGTACGCATCGATGAGAGCCAACTGTGCCCGGGTGAATCGTATTCCTGCGGGGCGGTGGCGGCCAGCGTTCGCGCTGGCTGCTCCTGGCGGAGGGTGCCGGACTCTGGGTCGACTACCCCTACGGTCGGCCGCTCTAGGTCTGTCGTATCTTTTGCCCTGAGCCGTTGGCCAGGCCGCCGGCTGTCTGGCCACCGGATGCCTGACCCTCGGTCCGTCCGGAGTGACGCGCCCGGTTACCCCCTAAATTCGATCGCGGTACTAGACAGTTTGTCTAACTAGTGAGAGCATCTACCTATGGAAGCGACTCAGTGGCCCAGCGACTGGATGCGCGCCGTGCTCGGCCTCAGCGTCTTAAAGGCGCTCGGTGGCGGGCCGACCTATGGCTACGCGATCGTCCGCATGCTTGATGAGGCAGGGTTTGGCGTCATCAAAGGCGGAACGCTGTACCCGCTGCTCACCCGATTCGAATCGGCAGGCTGGGTCACCGTCGAATGGACGGCCGGCGACGGCGGCCCAGGACGCAAGTACTTTTCACTCACCGCAGAGGGACTCGACGAACTGGAAAGGCAGACCGCACAATGGGCGAGCTTCACGGAGATCACACGCAAGCACCTGCAGGGCGGCAGCGCCACATGATGAAGACCGACAACGACGCCTGGCTCGACCAGTTCGTGCTGGAACTGCGGCTGCTCGATGTCAGTGGCGCCGACATCGGCGACGCGGTTGCAACCGCGCAGGAGTTCCTCGCCGATTCGAATCAGACCGCAACGGATGCCTTCGGCCCGGCACGCGAATACGCGCGGTCGCTGGACCTGCCTCCCGTCGCGGGGGCACGGGCCGATATCACCCGAGCGATCATGACCGGCATCGTGAGCCTGGTCGGGTTCTTCGCTGTCGTCTTCGCCGCACCGGCCGCGCTCGCCGGAGACGCGGTTGAAGTTCGGCTGTCTCAGCTGACCCTGGTGGCGCTCGCGCTGGTGCTGCTGTCGCTCGCGCCGCGTCTGTTTCAGCTGATCGCACGGGTTGGAACGTGGAAGCTCGTGGTCGCCGGGATGCTGCTGTTCGGTCTGCAGGTCGCGCTCGACCTGACCCTGCGGCACATTGTGCTGTTCGAACTGCCCGGTCTGCCGGTCGCGCTGGTTGGCGGTGGCGTTCTCCTCGGGGTAGCGCTCTGGGAGACAATCCGCGAGCGTGGTGAGTCCGATCCGGTGCGCGCGCCGATGGAAGCACCGGTTGTGGCGACCGGGTGGAGCCGCTTTGTGTCGGTCCTGCCGAACTGGATCCTCGTCGCCGCCGCGCTGTTCTTCGTCGCGGTGGATGCATTGCTGCTGCGGGGCGCTGCTTAGCCAGGAATTGCTGTATCCCGCCACTGCTCGGCCAGGAAAGGCTGTTGGCGTTGCTGCTCGGCCAGATTCGGCTCCACTTTCGCGAGATAGACAACCGAATTCGTCCGAGCAAAGTGGGTGCTGGCATCCGAAGTGGACGCGGTGTCGGAGTCATGGAGATGGGGGCTGTCCCCAGGGGGAACGGCCCACTCCAAACACTCCCGGATACTGTTCGTCACTCGCGCGCAGCTCGGCGTCGCGCTGCGCCTGCCTGCGCGCGCGAGCTGCCTCACGGCGATCGCGATTGAGCTCCCACTTCGCGCGGCGGAGCGCGCCATTGAGATCCCACTGCACACAGGTTGTGTCGTACTCAGCGAGCTCGATTCTCACCAGTCGCGCGATGAGCCGTTCGACGCAGCGCAACTGCACCCGCTGAACGAGCGGATCCGGGTCGAGATGAGGCGGCTCAATGAACCGCTGCAACGCAAACAGCAGAGTGTCGGCCCGCATGATTCGGCACACCGCACCTTTGGGCGCGAACTCGCGCTCGGCATCGAGAATGGCCCGGCCGTACGGGCCGAGGAAGGTCTCCGGTTCAGACTCGAGATACCGGCGAAGGAGCTTGTCGACGCGAACGATCCGTTTGCGCTGCACTCCTGTGCTGTTGTCGTACTCCGTGCCGAAGTGCGCCAGCAGAACGTCATCCATGGTGGGAAGAGGCTTCTCCATGCGCACAGTGTCGCGCGCGCCACCGACATCCTGTACTGACAAGGGGTTGACCCCGGCTGAGCCCCCGCCGAGAGTGGGCGGATGAGTTCGAGCGCCGCCACAACTTCGCCTGCCGGCCCGCAGTCGACCCGCCTCGCCGCCGAATATGTACTGCCGCTCCGCTGGGCCGACCGCCGTGCCGCCGCCGATGTCAGCGAACTCACCGAATACCTGCGCACCCTGAGTGCACACCTCGACGTCACGGTCGTCGACGGATCGCCCGCCGCCGTGTTCGCCACGCACCACGCGCTCTGGGGAGATGTCGTTCGCCATGTGGCACCCGCCGGTCCGACCACGGGCAACGGGAAGGTGGCCGGCGTGCTTACCGGCATCCGCCTGGCGCGCCACCGCAGGGTGATCGTCGCCGACGACGACGTGCGCTACGACCGGCGTGGACTCGAGCGGATGGTCGCCGAGCTGGAGAGCGCAGACGTCATTCGCCCGCAGAACCACTTCACGGCACTGCCATGGCACGCGCGCTGGGACACGGCTCGCACCCTGATTAACCGCGCCGCGGCATCCGATTACCCGGGCACCCTCGGCGTGAACCGCGACCTGCTCCTCGAACTCGGCGGGTACGACGGCGATGTCCTGTTCGAGAACCTCGAACTCATCCGCACGATCACGGCGGGCGGCGGGCGGGAGCGCCGCGTCGGTGATCTCTTCGTCGGCCGGAACCCGCCGAGTGCCGCTCACTTCATCAGGCAGCGACTGCGCCAGGCGTACGACAGTTCCGCGCAGCCCGTCAGGCTCGTGCTCGAGCTGGGCCTTCTCCCGCTGCTCGTGTGGAGCACCCGTCGCCCCGTGCGCCTCGCCTGCATAACCGCAGCCGCCATGGGACTCGCGGAATTCGGCCGGCGCCGACACGGCGGCACGCGCGTCTTTCCGGCGACGAGCGCGCTGTGGGCACCGGCCTGGCTGGTCGAACGGGCGGTCTGCGCCTGGCTCGCTGTCGGTGCGCGGATGCTCGGCGGCGCGAAATACGGAAGCTCGCGACTGAAGAAAGCAGCGAACTCCCCAGCGGCACTGCGGCAGAAGCTCGGCGTGTGACGCTCAGCGCGCGGTTGTATCCCGTCTGAGCGCCCGGCGCGCTCGTAACCGCAGCTGAATTCCGAGGATGAGGGTCAGGAACCCGAGCATGGTCACGAGAAGAAGAACCGAATGCTCGGTGATCAGCCACGCGATTAGTCCGCCGAAGCCAGCGATGAAACCGACAATCTCCATCGTGCGATACATCGATTCCTCCGGTCTGCCGCCGCCACACTGGCCGCCATCACAACACTCGCCGTCACAACACTGACCGTCACGGTCCTGACCCTGCAACCCTGCCCGCGAAACCGGAATCTCTCAACCGGCGGCATCCGTCACGCATTCACGCGCTCCGCCGCCGTTCCACCGCCCCGACGATCGCCTTCTCGACCTCGACGATGAGGAAGATGGCCACCCCGAACCCGAGTGCGATGCCCCACTCCCTCGGGCCGAGCGGGACGGTGTCGAACCAGGCCTGCATGAACGGCGCGTAGATGAAGGTCAGTTGTATCGCGAAGAGAATTCCGATGGAGTACCAGACCACACGGTTTCCGACCAGCACCCGCGGCGTCACGCTGGTGCTCCGCAGGAAGCGACAGTTGAACAGGTAGGTGGCCTGCCCAAGAACGAGCATGGTGACCGCGCTCGTCTGGGCCACGGCGAAGTCGCTGCCGGTGCCCAGCACAAAGAAGAAAATGCCGATCGTCGCGGCGGTAATCAGAATCGACACCAGGATGATGCGGGGCAGCAGGATTCGGTCGATGACCGGTGTGCTCCTGTCTCGCGGCGGGCGATTCATCACGCCCGGCTCCTCTCGCTCGTAAGCGAGGGCAATCGACAGCGTGACGCCGGTCACGAGGTTGACCCACAGCACCTGCGTCGGCTGAAGCGGGGGCACGAACCCGCCGAGCACGGCCGTCAACACGACGAGCGCCTGCGCAAAAGTGGTCGGCAGGAGGAACATCAGTGATTTCTGGATGTTGTCGAAGATTCGCCGACCCTCAGCGACAGCTCGTTCGATAGTGGCGAAGTCGTCATCGGCGAGCACAATGTCGGCAGCCTCCTTGGTCACCTCGGTGCCGTTGATGCCCATCGCGATGCCGATGTCGGCCCGCCGCAACGCCGGTGCATCGTTGACTCCGTCGCCGGTCATCGCGACGACCTGCCCACGCGACTGAAGCGCCCGCACGATCCGGATCTTGTGCTCGGGACTCGTGCGCGCGAACACGGTGACCTCCGGAGCGATGGCCGACAGTTCGCTGTCCGACATCCGCTGCAGCTCAGCGCCGGTCACCACCCGGGTGGCGTCGTCGTCGGCGAGGCCCAGCTCTGAGCTGATCGCGGCCGCGGTGGCGGCATGATCGCCGGTGATCATTGCGACTCGGATGCCGGCGCTATGGCACAGGCGGACCGCCTCGATGGCCTCGGGGCGGGGCGGGTCAGCGATACCGACGAGTCCCAGAAAGGTGAGGTCGCGCACCGACTCGACGGCGACATCCGAGAGGGTGTCCCTCCGGGTCCAGGCGGCAGCGAGGACGCGGAGCCCGGTCGCGCCGAGCTCGTCGACGGCGGCGTGCCACCGGGTACTATCGAGGGGTTGCGTCGACCCGTCAGGAGCGAGCTCGGTGGTGCACCGCTCGAGGAGACGGTCGGGCGCGCCCTTCACCATCAAGCGGATGACACCCGCCGGATCACGGTCGAGCACCGCCATGAACTTCGTCGCCGAATCGAACGGCAGCTCAGCGAGACGGGTGTGCCCGGCGGGGTCGAAGCCGAGCTTCCGGGCGAGCACGACCAGGCTGCCCTCGGTCGGCGCGCCCACGATCGACCACTCGTCGCCATCCTGTGCCAGCGCGGCATCGTTGCACCGCGCCACCGTCGCGACCAGTGCGGCGAGGCTGAAGTCCGACAGCGACGCGGCCGACCCGTCCGATGCGCGATGAACCTCACCCACCGGCCGATAGCCCTCACCGGTCACGCCGAAACGCTCAGCCGGTGTGACGATCTCGCGCACCGTCATCTCGTTGAGCGTCAGCGTGCCGGTCTTGTCCGAGCAGATCGTGGTGACGGAGCCGAGCGTCTCCACCGCGGTGAGCTTGCGGGTGATCGCCTGCTCTTTGGCCATCTGTTGCACCCCGAGCGCGAGAGTGATCGTCACAATCGCGGGAAGGCCCTCGGGCACGGCGGCGACGGCGAAGGTAATGGCAGCTGTCAGCAGGTCACGGGGCGAGTCGTCGTGCAGGAGCCGTCCCGCCACCGTCATCGCGGCCGCGGCCACGAAGATGACCAACGCCATTCGTTTGCTCAGGGCATCCAGTTGCAGCGTCAGCGGCGTCGCGAGCGGCTGCGCCTCGGAGATGAGGCTCTGGATGTGCCCGATCTCGGTGTTCGGACCGGTCGCCGTGACCACTCCAACCCCCGCACCGCCCGTGACCGCCGTGCCGGAGAACGCCATGCCTTCTCGATCGCCGACTCCGGCGTCGTGGGGAGATGAATCCGTCGACTTCGCGGCGGCGACGGATTCACCGGTGAGCGCTGATTCGTCGACCTCGAGCTGGTTCGCAGAGATCAGGCGGAGGTCGGCGGGAATCTTGTCGCCCGCCCGGATCCGCACGATGTCACCGGGAACGAGGGTGTCTGCGGCGACCTCGATCCAGCTCCCGTCGCGACGGACGTGTGCCGAGAGCGAGAGCAGGTTCCGGATGCCGGCGAGCGCGCGTTCCGCCTGCCCCTCCTGGATGAATCCGATCAGGGCTGTGACAACGGCGACGGTGGCGATGACCCAGAAGTCGAGCCAGTCCCGGTACACCGCCTTGATGACGGCGGCGCCGAGCAGGATGTAGATGAGGATGTTGCGGAAGTGCCGGAGCAGTCGAAGCAGTGCGGGTCGAGGTTTGCCCTCGGCCAGACGGTTGGGTCCGTACTGGTTCAGCCGCGCGGCGGCTTCGGCGGTCGAGAGTCCGTTCGGCGTTGATCCGAGCTGCGCCAGGACGGCGTCCGACTCCTGGGCATGCGCCGCTGGTGCCGGAGCACTTGTCGGTGTGTCGAGGGTCATGCTCGGCTTTCGCGTTGGTCAGGTCGTGTGGGGGTGGTGCGTTGACGGTCGCGGATGCCGGGACAAACGTCTCGGCACTGACGGCGGGTCTCGGGGGCTCAGCTTCGGCCCCGACCCAACTGTGCTCGGCTCCGATCGCCGCGCGACAGAGGCGGTTGGCCTGTCCGATGCCGGCGGCCCGCGTGACACGATGGAGAGAGCGCTCGCCGGGTGGCGAGGGCCCAACGTGCGCACACACGAACGGGAGCAGCCATGCCGGAACTGATGAAAGCCGTCGAGTACCAGGGCGCAGGCGGACCCGAGGTGATCCGCGTCGTCGACCGTCCACGCCCGGTCGCCGGGCCGGGTGAGGTGCTCATTCGCGTTGCAGCCGCCGGGCTCAATCGTGCCGACGTGCAGCAGCGACGTGGCGTCTATCCGCCGCCGCCAGGGGCATCCGTTATCCCGGGCCTTGAGGTCAGCGGAACGATCGCCGAACTCGGTGACGGCGTTGACGCGTTCGGGGTCGGCGCCGAGGTCTGTGCCCTACTCGCCGGGGGTGGCTACGCCGAGTATGTGGCGGTGCCCGCCGGCCAGGTGCTGCCGGTGCCCGCTGCGATCCCGCTCGTCGACGCTGCAGCACTGCCCGAGGTGGCGTGCACCGTCTGGTCGAACCTCTTCATGACTGCGCACGTCACGGCGGGTGACTGGGTGCTGATTCACGGCGGTGCCGGTGGCATCGGGACGATGGCGACCCAGTTGGTCGCAGCGTTCGGCGCCCGGCCGGTGGTCACCGCCGGCAGCGCCGAAAAGCTCGCCTATTGCCGTACCTTCGGTGCCGAAGCGGGCATCAACTACCGCGATGAGGACTTCGCCCGGCGGATGCTGGACATCTCCGGCGGGCACGGAGCCGACGTTATTCTTGACGTCGTTGGCGCGAAATACCTCGACCGCAACGTGCGCGCGCTCGCGTTCGGCGGGCGCCTGGTCGTAATCGGGTTGCAGGGTGGAGCGAAGGCCGAACTCGACCTTGGCCTGCTGATGTCACGCCGCGCGAGCGTCGCTGGCACGACCCTCCGTTCCCGGCCGATCGAGGAGAAGGCGCGGGTCGTCGCCGAGGTCGCCGCGCACGTCTGGCCGCTCGTTGAGACGGGCACCGTGCGCACCGCCGTCGAGGCGCGCTACCCGCTCGACCGGGTCGCGGAGGCCCACGAGCACTTCGATTCGGGCCGGCACACGGGCAAGATCCTGCTCACGATGTGACGAGCGGATGCCGCCGGTTACGATGTGACGAGCGGATGCCGCCGGTCGCGTCGGCAAGGCGCGACTCGGCGGGCGCTTACGCGTCCGACCAGGAGGCCAGCGCCGTAACGACGCTCTCAACGAGCCGAGCAAAACTCCGCTCCTTGTCTACCGGCAGCTGGAAACCGCCCCGCGTTTCGAGGTCGACGAAACCGTGGAGTGCCGACCGAAGGAACCGGGTGGCATCCACCGCATCGTCTCCTTGGAGGTCGTAACCGGCAAGGACGTCGTAGATCACCTCAACGAGAACCGACGACACGCGCGAATCTTCCGGATCCTCGGACGCTGGCGCCGATCGCACCGTCAGCGGGTACTGCCCGGGATGCTCAACCGCCCATTTCCGGTAGGCGAGGGAGAGCGCCCGGATGGCGTCGTCCCGTGAGCGTCCGATCGCAGCCTGCCCGAGCGCGCGCGCGAGATCCGTCTTCGCGCGCAACGTGATGCCCCGGTAGAGACCGGGCATCCCGTCGACGTGTTTGTAGAGGGAAGGTGCCCGCACGCCGAGACTCTCGGCCAGGACGGCGAGATTCAGGCCGTCGGCTGCAGGGTCATCGATGATCTGGGCGGCACGGTCGATGACCGTGGCCTCATCCAGTCCAGCCCTAGGCACGGGTGGTCACCGTCCGGAGGAAGTCCAGGATGCTGGCCGAAACCAGGTCGGGCTGCTGCGAGTGCGGGTAGTGACCGGCTTCGGGAACCATAACGGACGTTCCCTTCAACGTGTGCGCGATCCACTCCGCTTCGACCCGTGGGTTCTTAAAGTCCGGGTCCTTCTCGCCCATGACAACCAGGGTTGGCGTCGACACCGCCGCGAGACTCTTGCCAGCGCGCACGTGGTCGGTGCGGGTGGTGAGGCTGAACGCGCGTGCGTAGCCTGGGCGCTTGATGCTCGCGATTGCCGTGCGCTGGTATTCGGCGAAGTCCGACGGCTTGGCACCGGCGTAGAGGGTGGGCATGTATGCCTTCCATGCCGCCGCTGCCCACGGGCGGGCCATCAGGAGCCGGAAGAGGAGAGTCTGCAGCGGGTTGGCGACCGGTTGCCGCACGAACGGGCCAATCAGCACGAGGCCGTTGACGAGCTCAGGATGCTCCGCCGCCACGATGACCGCGGCACCCGCCGCCATCGAGCTGCCGACAACGATTGCCGGACCGAGTTCGCGAAGCAGGGCGGCGATGTCACCGGCCGTGTCGACGTCACCGTAACTCGAGAATGACGCGTCGCTCTCGCCGTGCCCACGCAGGTCTGTGGTGACAACCGTGTAGCCCGCGTCGGTGAGTGCGGGGGCTAGGAACCGGTAGGTGGATCGAAGCTCGCCCATGCCGGGTACGAGTATGACCCGCGGCCCGTTGCCCCGAACGTCGTAGGCAATCCTCCCCTGAGTGCCGCGCTGGAGGAAGCGCGTTATGAGTTGATGTGTCATGTAGCTAAACTACTTAGCTTTTAAGCTAAGCGCAATAGGCAGGTCAGGTCCAAGGCTCATTCCTGTCGCCTCAGGCGGAGCGGAGCATCGCCGAGAGCTCACCGAGGATGTCCGCGACCGGTCCGAGACTGACCACTCCGCTGCCAGCGGCGTGCTCGTTCGCCGCCGGAAGCAGCGCGCTGTGGGCGCGCTCGGCCGCGGGGGCATGCCCGACCTCGATTGCGGCCAGCCCCACCAGCGACCACGACACCTCGAGCATCAAATCGAGTGGCGGGTCCGGCACGGCATCGAGAGCGGTTGCGGCCTCGGCTTGCTGCCCAGCTCTCGCGAGCAGGAGGGGCCGAATCCAGGGTTCGTACGGACCGAAATCACCGTCGGGAAGCTCGCTGGCAGACCGATCGCGCCGCAGCACCGCGGTCACAGCGGCCAGTGCCGGGAGCCCGCGGGAGAAACCGGGCATCTCCTCGCCGGAGGGCGGCAACTCGGATGCCGCGGCGAAGGTCCACCGGAACCACGCCGGAAAGACCCTCGCCAGCGGGCGCTCATGACGGGCGGCAAGGGTGTCGATCGCCCGAGCTTCCGCCGATGCGGCGCTCAGGTCGTTGAGGGCGCACAGCGCCTGCATGCGGATGATGCGCCCGTGGATCTCGAACGTCGGCAGCTCGGCGTCGCGCGCGATCTCGATGATCTCCGCGCCGATGCGCTCGCGCACACCCGCGAGACCGGCCGTCTCGAAGCTCTGCATGTAGCGGGCGGCGAGGGCAAAACACAGCAGGGAGGGGTCACCGATTCGCCGGGCGAGTCGTTCGGCTTCGCGCGCCTCGGCACCCCGGTCGGCGGTTCCGCGCGACTCCATCGCCACGGTTGCGAGCAGCCGCGCGCGTGATCGACCTGACGCGCTTTCCGGCAGCTGTGAAAGCATCCGCAATGCCGCCTCGACGATCAGCGCCGATTGCGCAGGGTCATCGGACCGGGTCCAGCTGCCCGGAACGTCGTACCCTCCCACGATTCGGGCGGTCAGGTCGGAGTCGCCGAACTGTTCCGCCGCCGCAATGGCCGCCATGCGCTCCTGCGCGGCGACATCGAGCCCGCCCGAAACCGCCAGTCCTGGCAGCAGGGTGCTCGCGCTCTCGAGCTGGGCGCGGCTGCCGGTTCGTGAGTGGGCGGATGCCGTGCGCAACAGCAGGGACCGGTTGCGGTCGGGCAGTTCCAGGGCCGGATCGTTGCGCAGGATCTGCCGCTCGAGGGTGGCGAGCGACGCTCCAGGGTCGAGACCCAGGCCATCGGCCAGATGCTCGCGCGCTCGCCGGATGGTGGCCAGCGCTTCAGCCTGACGCTCGGTCCGATAGAGGGCGAGGGCAAGCATCCGCCAGCCGGCCTCACGCCAGGGGTAGGCGACGACATGCGAATCGAGGAGGCGGACCACCTCCTCAGCGCGACCGAGAGCAAGGCGGGCGTCGCCCAGCCGCTCGACCGCGTCGGCGCGGAGAGCGGAGAGCCGTGCCCGTTCGGCCTGTGCCCACGGTCGGGACGCGAACTCCGCGAACGGTTCGTCGTGCCATTCCTGCAGCGCGTGCGTCAGCAGCGCGTCGGCCCGCTGGGGTTCGGCAGTTGCCGCCTCGGCCATGGCACGCTCTGCCCGCCAGACGTCGACGGATTCGGGGCTCAACCGGAGCGCGTAACCATCGCCGACGGTTACGAGCACACGCGGCGCGGTTCGTGGCTGGCGCTGCGGTTCGAGCAACTGGCGCAGCTCACCGATAAAGGTGCGGACGGCGCCCACCGCGTTCGTGCCCGGCTCATCCCATAGGTCGTCGATGATCGCGGCCGTCGACACGCTGTGACCGCGTGCGGTGATGAAGATGCCGAGAATCTCGCGGTGCCGCGACTTGGACAGTCGGAGCGGGGTGCCGTCGATCTCGGCCGCCACCGGTCCGAAGACACTGATGCGCGGCTCACTCACCCGGTCACTCTATGCCATCCCTGACGGCGGCTGATCGAGCGCTGATCGGGACGGCTCATCGTAGAACCGTCACCAATCAGAAGGACGTGCCATGACACTCTCACTCCCCGGCTTTGACTACCACCGGATCCCGACCGCGGACGGCGTCGAACTCAACGTCGCGGTGGCCGGTTCGGGCCCCGCCGTTGTGCTCCTCCACGGTTTTCCGCAGACGCACGTGATGTGGCGACACGTCGCCGCTGACCTCGCGATGGATCACACGGTGATCTGCCCTGACCTTCGTGGCTACGGCGCGAGCGACAAGCCGGCCGAAGTCGACGAAGACACCTACTCCAAGCGAACGATGGCGGCGGATGTCGTCGAGGTCGCGCGCGTTCTCGGCCACGCGACGTTCACTCTCGCCGGGCATGACCGTGGAGCACTCGTCGCGATCCGAGCGGGTCTCGACCACCCCGGGGTCGTGACCCACCTTCTGACACTCGATGTGCTGCCGACCCTCGATATGTGGGACATCCTGCACGGAGTCGACGCAAAGGTGGCCTGGCACCTCTACCTCATGGCGCAGCCGGTAGGCGTGGCCGAACCGATGATCTCGGCGGTTGCCGACACCTTCTTCGCGTCGTTCATCGACGACTGGGTCTCCACACCCGACGCAATCCCGGCCGAGTACCGCGCCGAGTACCTTCGTGCCTCCCGTGAGGCCGTGCCGTCGATCGTCGCCGACTACCGGGCATCCGCTGGAATCGACGTGCTGCACGACCAAGCGGACCGGGCATCCGGGCACACCCTCGCCATGCCGGTGACCGCCATCCAGCAGGACTGGGGCACTGCCCTGGGCTATGACGCCGCCGGACTGTGGCAAGCATGGGCGCCGGACCTCGAGCACCGCACCCTGTCGGCGGGCCACTTCATGCCCGAAGAGGCGCCGGCCGAGATCATCGCCGCATTGCGCGAGTTGCTCGCGCGCTGACCGCGACTGCTGCCATCATTCACGGATGACGTCACCCACCTTTGCTCTCTTTCTCGGCGGTCGCTCGGGTGTCGGCAAGTCGACGGTGGCCCTGGCGCTCCACGACCTGCTGGTTGAGCGTGACATCCAGCACGCGCTGATCGAGGGCGATAACCTCGACCTCGCGCACCCCGAAGCGTGGCGAACCCATCCCGATGCCCAGCTCGCCGAGGCCAACCTCGGCGCAATGTGGGCCAACTACCGTGCCCTCGGTTACCGGCGGCTGATCTACACGAACACGGTCTCCGTGCTCCAGCTGCCGCAGCTGAGCGCAGCGCTCGGGGGAGACGTTGACGCCACCGGTGTGCTGTTGCGGGCGGGCACCGGGTCGGTCGAGGTCCGGTTGGGGATGCGGGAGCAGGGCGACTCGCTGAGTCGACACCTCGAGCGGAGCGCCGCAGCCGCGCTGCGACTCGATGCCGAAGCGTCCGCTGATGTCTACCGAATCGACACGGACGGTCTTACGGCTCCGGAGGTTGCCACTCGGCTGCTCGATCTCACCGGGTGGGGCCGGCGGTAGGCCCGGGACCGGCGTCTCGGAGTGAGGTCGACGTACTGTCGGACCGATCAGCGGCTGGCTAGCCCGCGAGGACGTTGAGCAGGAGGTTGAGACCCGCATAGATCGCCACGAAGGGCATGAAAGCTGCGGCCAGTCTCCACAGCAGTTTTCGTCGACTCAAGGATTTCTCACGGCGCGTGAAGTCCTCCACCAGGCCGTCGAATGCAGCAAGGTGTTCAGACATGTCGCCATCATCGACCGGTGACTTGTGCCACGTCTTCGGCTGGATGGCCGCATCCACGATTTGCTGGACTTGCGCGGCACTGAACTCCGGACGGGTCGCAACGGCACCGAGCAGCTGAGAATCGCGAATCACGAGCAGACGGACTCCGTCCGCTTCGGGCTCGTGGCGGATGGTGAGCGACGCAACATTCACCACGACGATAACCGCGGTGACAGGAACAGTGAGACCGGATGCGGCGGAGAGGAGCTTTCCAGCGCGGCGCGCTTCGAACGCTGCGTTTCGGATGTGCGGGACCTTATGGCCATTGATGAGCATGGCGCGCCCGCCGACCCAGACCTTCTTACCTGTGTGGTTCTTCGTGTTGATGGTGAAGACCCCACTCGGCCCGATCACGACGTGATCGATGTCACTGTCGCCTTTGCCAACGGGGACGGAATGAAGCACGGTGAACTCCGGGCCGAGCGCGCTGAGAAGAGCGGCTACCTTGCGCTCGCCGAGGGCGCCAAGAAACCAGGATCGTTCGTCCTCGGTGATCGGCGGGCGTTTCCGGCCTCGCTTGGGCGGACCGGTGGTCGCTGCGGTCGCACGTCGCTCCGCGAGTTCGAGAATGAGTGACTGCGCAGGTGCGCGGTGCCGGAGGTCCGGGGTACTCGCCGCCGGCCCTACGGCCGCCTCTGGCTTCGTCTCGGTGATGCGAGGATGCGCTGCGGGTCCAAGGGCGATGGATTCATCGGGGAACAGCGAGGTCATCGCGTCAGCGTGGCAGAACGGCATCGGCTCGGGTAGACCCGCAACAGGGTCGGCCTCGGACAGGGGTGGCGTGCCAGCGTCGACCTTGGGTGACGCATCGCTCGGTCCCGGACTCGGCCAACCTCCGACGGGTCTCTGCCAGATCTTCCTGTGGCGGCTGCGCGCCCCGACCCCCGCACCTACGCTGGGGGCGTGACCACGCCTCCCACAGCCATTCGCCCGACACGCTTGAGTCCGCTCGTGCTCATCGCCATTTCGGTGACGCTTGTCGCATGGGCGAGCGCGTTCATCGTCATCCGCGGCGTTGGACCGGACTTCACCCCGGGCGGGATGTCGCTGCTGCGACTGGTGGTCGGCACAGTGCTTCTCGGCTTCCTGCTGATCGGACGCCGATGGGTGGCGCCCACCCGTCGGGAGTGGCTGCTCATCCTCGGTTTCGGCGTCGCCTGGTTCGGCGCGTACAACATTGCGCTCAACACGGCCGAGGAGACTCTTGACGCCGGCACGACAGCGATGATCGTCAATCTTGCGCCAATCCTTGTCGCTCTGGGCGCCGGCCTTTTTCTCCGCGAAGGGTTGCAGAAGTGGCTCGCCATCGGCGCGGGCGTTGCCTTCATCGGCGTGATCCTGATCGGGGTCGGTGCGGGCAATGCCAACGGCGGGATCGACGGCATCGCGGTGCTCTGGGCGCTCCTCGCCGCCGTCACCTACGCGGCGGGTGTGCTGTTTCAAAAGCCCGCGCTCAAGCGACTGCCCGCCGGCCAGGTGACCTGGCTCGGCTGCGCCATCGGTACGATCGCATGTCTGCCGTTCAGCGGCCAGCTTCTCGCCGACCTGCAGCAGGCGCCGACCAGCTCAATCCTCGGCGTTGTCTACCTCGGTGCCGTGCCCACCGCCATCGCGTTCAGCACCTGGGCGTACGCGTTGTCGCGGGTGCCCGCTGGCCAGCTCACGATCTCGACGTACATCGTGCCGCCGCTCGCCATTCTGATGGGGGTCATCTTCCTCGGCGAACTCCCGGTGCCGCTTGCAATCGTCGGCGGCATCCTGTGTCTCGTCGGAGTGGCGCTGACCCGCCGCCGCTCGCCGGTGAAGGTTCGCCCAGCCGCCGGTTGACGTCAGTCGACCACGAAGTAGTACGGCCCGTCGGTGCCCTCAGCGCCGGAGTAACTCAGCGCGATCAGACCCCCGCCGGGATCGTCGCTCGGAATCGGGATCACGATGTTGCCAACGACCGTCTCGTTGAGGGCGACGTCGGTGAAATCCGTGAAGTCCGGGTCGGGTGCGGCATTGAGGTCGTCGGTGGCGCTGTAGACCTCGTTGCCGTCGGCAGCAAGGTACTCGACGGTTATCTCCTCGCCGGGGTCGGTACCAGCCTGCGCGCGCGGTGCCGCTGCGACGGAAACCATGGCCCAGTTCATACCCTCTGGCGGTACCGGGTTGCCTTCGACGGCGAGCACGAGGTCGGTGGCGTCGAGGTCGTATGCCGTGACTGTCGCCAGATAAACGGTCTCACCGTCGGTGTCCACGAACTCGACGGGGGAGCCGAGGGTGAGCGACTCTACGGTGGCACGCGGTTCGGGCGTTGCCGTGATCCCGGGGCGGGCGCGCGGTGTTTCGTCGACGGCCTCACCGATGGCGAAGATGAAGCCGAAGGTGTACGCGACGATCATCACCGCCGCCAAGACCAGTGACACAAAGGAGAGCACTGTTCCCCAGATCGCCTGTCCGCGTGGCCGGTCGGCAAGCACGAGGCCAATGATGCCGAGCACGATGCCCGTCACGCCGAGCAGGAACGACAGGAAGTTCGCGAACGGGATGAACGCCACTCCGATCGACACGATGCCGATGATCAGCGAGGCAAGCCCCGGGCCGTTTCCGGGTTTCGGTGATCCCTGGCCCCCTACCGGGACGTACCCATAGTGCGGCTGATCCTGGGGGTAAAACTGCGACGCGTTGTACGGCGGCTGCGGCGGGTACGGCGGTTGCTGGTTGTTTCCTTCGCCCGCGGAACCGTACGGACTCGGCGGTGGATTTGTCATACCGCGAGTGTGACCCTCGCAGAGCGCCGCAGTGAGGGTACTAAGACCTACCTAGAAGGGGGAGCCGTTGAACGTGAGAACGGAACCGAACGCGTAGACGAAGGCCAGAATGATGCCGAGGATGATCGACGTCCCCGAGAGCACAAGGCCCCACAGCGCCTGCCGCCTCGGACGCCCGGGCAACACCAACCCGATGATTCCGAAGACGATGCCGATCACGCCGGGCAGGGTCGCGCCGAAGGTCATCCCGGGCAGGATCGCGATGAGCATGGCGGCGATGCCGATGATGAACGAGGTGAGGCCGGGTCCGTTGCTGGTGTACGCCGCGGGCTGGGCCGGGCCGTACGGGTTCGGTTGCTGCTGGGGGTAGCTGTAGTGCGCCTGGTTGTGCGGCTGCTGTTGCTGCGGCGCCTGGTTGAACTGCGGCTGCTGGGGCTGGAATGTCTGAGGGTACGGCGGCAGTTGCGGGGACGAGGGATATACGGGTTGCTGAGCCGGCTGGTTTGAGCTCCCGCCCGCGTACGGCCGGTACCCGGCTGGGTCCTCGGGCACGGCTGACCGCACCGGCGCGGTCGGGTCGGTCGGCACAGAATCGGCGGCGCGATAGGGGCTGGGCGGACCGGAGTCCGCAGGACCGTCAGAACTCGGCGGGAGGTTCGTCATGCGTCGAGTCTGCCGCATCATCCGGATTCTGTGGAGAAAACGGATGCTGCGGCAGAGCGGCACGAAAGCTAGCGCTGCATCAGGGCGTCAAGACCAACGGCCATCGCCGCGGCCAGACGGAAGTCGACCCGCTGGTCGGGAACGGTGACCGTGTACTTGTCGCGCATGCTGAACTGGCGCTCACTCGTCATGACCGGTGCGCCGGTGGCGCGGTCGATGAAGTCGAAGTGCAGCGCGAGCGGGAGGTTGATGAACCGGCGAAGGATCGCGAGGGTCTGGTTGCGTTCCTGGCCGTATGCCTCAATGCCCGCTCCGCGCAGGTGGAACGACGTCCGCAGGAGGCTCTGGGCGAAGTCCTTCTGGAACGATCCGATGATCGTGCCGTCAGCGGCGGTGACGTCGTACGACGCGGCAACGTCGATCGCCTGGCGTGCCTTGAAGCCGAACAGCGGCATCGTCTTGGCCTCATCGGCGTAGAACGTGACCTGCTCCTTCATCGCCATCCGCTTCTGCTGTGCGATCGCGAAGATCCGGCCCTCGGACCCGTCGGGGTTGGCCTCCACTATCTCGTAGCGGTTCACCATCATGGTGAGGCGCTGCTTGACGAAAAAACGGGGCGCGTACTGGAACGTGGAGGTGGTCATCGTTGTCCTTCGGGGCAGTAAGGCAGGGGGCTGCTCGGGAATAAGCTCACCGAGCAGGTGCAGACGCTGAAGATCCTATCGATGGCCGCAGCTCTGCGACCGCAGCGGCGCGGATCATCGCGGCCGGCGGCCTCAGCGCATCAGTCGCTCGGGTGGATACGGAATACTGGTCACACTCTTGAACCACCGAAGGAGAGCATCCCTATGGCAGACCCCATCTACACCGCAGTCGCTACCTCGACCGGAGACGGCCGCGCCGGAGGGCACACGGTCTCGAGCGACGGACTCCTCGACGTGACCCTGGCCATCCCCGCCGAAATGGGTGGACCTGGCGGGGCAACGAACCCCGAGCAGCTCTTCGCCGCCGGTTGGGCGTCGTGCTTCCACTCCGCGCTGAAGTCCGCAGCGGCGGCCCGGAAGATCACGTTCACCGACTCGGCAGTTATCGCCGAAGTGGGACTGCAGCCCACGGACGGCGGCGGGTTCAGCCTCTCGGCCGCGCTTCACATCGAGCTCGGCGGTGTCGATCAGGCCACGGCAGACTCCCTCGTCGAGGCGGCGCACGCCATCTGCCCCTACTCCAACGCGACCCGCGGCAACATCCCCGTCACCCTCGACGCCACCGTTGACTGACCGGGCCTGCCCGGCGCTGCGCGGGCTGCGACCGTGCCGATGACATCCACGACCGACGCGAGCCGCGACCCCGACCCCAACCCTGACGCTCGCCGCGACCCCGGCGTCGCTGCGCGCCGTGCACGGCGGGCTGTGTCAGCGCTCTTTCTCACCAACGGCGCGCTCTTCGCCAACATCCTGCCGCGGTATCCCGAAATCAAGGCGGCCCTCGGGCTCGACAATGCCGCCTACGGGATCGCCGTCGCGGCGTACCCCGCCGGGGCGATCGCTGCCGGTCTCGCAGCGGGCGTGCTCATCCGCCGGCTCGGCTCCGCCCAAATCGCCGTGGCGGGCACGGTTCTCACCGGCATCGCCCTGCTGCTGGCCGGGCTGTCGCCGACGGTCATTCTGTTCGGCCTGGCGCTGTTCGTCGGTGGGGCATCGGATGCCATCACCGACGTCGCGCAGAACGCTCACGGACTGCGTGTCCAGCGTCGGTACGGCCGCTCGATCATCAATGCGTTCCACGCGATCTGGTCGATCGGCGCGGTACTCGGTGGGTGCATGGCCGCAGCGGCTATTGCGTTCGGCATCCCCGTGGGCGTTCACCTCAGCATCTCCACGGCGTTGTTCGCGGCCGTCGCACTCACCGCACGCCGGTTCTGCCTCCCCGGTCGCGACGACGAACTCGACGAGCTGGACGAGGCAGGGTCCGCCGAAAGGCCGGCTGCGCCGGCCGCCGGGCGCCGAGGTGTCTCTGGCCGCACCGTCGCCATGCTCGCCATGCTGACTCTTGTCGCAATGGCCGGGGCCGTCGCCGAAGATGCGGGCAACACCTGGGCGACTCTGTACCTCGCCGACTCCCTCGGTGCGGCCGCGGCGGTTGCCCCGCTCGGCTTCATCGCACTCGTCGGTGCGCAGTTCATCGGACGGATCATCGGCGACGGGATGGTGGACAGGTTCGGTCAGCGCGCCGTCGCCCGCACCGGCGGGCTGATCACCGCGGTCGGCATGGGCCTGGCTCTCGCGTTCCCGAGTGTGCCCGGCACCATCCTCGGTTTCGCCGCCGCTGGGTTCGGGACCGCCACGTTGATCCCCGCGGCGATGCACGCCGCTGACGAACTCCCCGGCATCCGTGCGGGCATGGCCCTCACGATCGTGTCGTGGCTGTTACGGATCGGCTTCCTGCTCTCGCCGCCGTTCGTCGGATTCATCGCCGAGAACGAGAGCCTCAGGGCAGGGCTGCTTATTGCCCCGGCCGCCGGCATCGTCGCGATCCTGTTCGCGGGTGCGCTGGAGAAGCGTCGCGCGACGGGGTGACCCGGGGCCGTCGGCTACTCCGCCGAGGAGCGGCGTCCGCGGGCGATTAGCGACCGCGCGCGGTGTCCGTCTGGCCGGGGAGCTCGTCGATCAGGTGCCGCATCACGCCGCTGATCGTCTGTGCCGTTCCCGGCGGAACACCGTCGAGCGCAGCATGCACGTATGACTCCGCGGCTTCGGCGATGCGGGCGTATGCGTCCGAGCCTGCCCGCGTGAGTGAAACGAGCGTGCCGCGCGCGTCATCCGTTGAGGCCGACCGTGTGACGAGACCTGATTCTTCCAGCCGGCCGATCATCTTGCTCATCGTCGGCCGGGTGATCTGAAGTTCGTCAGCGAGCTGGGCCGGACGAACCGGCTTTCCGAACATTCCGAGCGTGAAGAGCGCCCGAACATCGCTCTCAGGAATGGCCACGCCCACCTCTGCCGCGATCCGGCCCTGGGTCCGCACCGACGTCCAGGCGGTGATGAACGCGATCAACGACGACAGTAATTCGGTTTCGTCGTCTGTGCTCATAGACTCAGTCTAATAATGGTTGCCTCAGGCAACCATCTGGGCCACGTTCCTTCGGGAGGCGCCCAATCGTCACAAATGTCGCCGCAGGGTTCTGTGGCCGGAAAGAGGTTTCTCATGAGTTCGACACCAGAAGCAGAATCGTTCAACGGCAAGGTCGCCGTCATCACTGGCGCGTCTGCGGGAATCGGCGAGGGTTTCGCTCGCCATGCCGCCAGCCTGGGGATGCGTCTCGTTCTCGCGGATATCTCGGAGAAGGGCCTTCTGGCGCTGGCCGACGAGCTGACCGCCACCGGGGTTGAGGTCGAAGCGGTTGTCACCGATGTGTCGAGCGACGAATCAGTCGAGGCTCTCGCCGTGCGCGCGGTTGAGCGATTCGGCAACGTCGACATGCTGATCAACAACGCCGGCATCATGGCGATGGGGTGGACCTGGGAGATCCCGGCCGAGCGCTGGGACGCCATGCTGCGGATCAATATCGGAGGTTACGTCAACGCTCTCCGCGCGTTCGTGCCGCGGATGCTCGCGCAGGGTACCCCCGGGTGGATCCTCCAGGTCTCTTCGATCGGTGGGCTGTTCCCGAGCCCGCTGATGTCGCCATACTCAGTGACCAAGTTCGGCACGCTGGCGCTGACCGAGTCGCTGCACTACGAACTCCAGATGATGAAAGCGCCGATCCAGGTCTCGGTCGTGATGCCCGATTCGGTGAAGAGCGACATCTTCGTCTCGGCCAAGGATGGCGGCACCCTCCCCGAGGCACAGGCATTCAACGACGGCCTGCAGCAGCGTGCCGAAACCCAGGGCATCACCGCTGTGGAGCACGCGCGTCGCGTTTTCGAGCAGGTCGCTGACGGCCAGTACTGGGTCACTCCGCAGCCTGAAGCCATCGACGGTGGAATCGTTCCGCGGGCCGAGATGATCGCCGGTCGGGCGGTTCCCAAGCTGAACTTCGCGGTTTAACCAGCGCCGTCTCAGGCGCGAGCAGGTCGCCGCCGTGGCATCCGTTTACAGAATTCAGCGAACGGATGCCGCGGTGTGCGCCCCGCACGCGGGCAGCGGGTCGAACAGGCTCTCGCGAATTCTCGGATCAGTCGCTTCAGGACCGTCCGGCGCTTACGGAATCGCCAGGGCGAAGAGAACCATTCCTGATCACACCTTGAACGAACGCAGGTGGCTGATAACCGTGAAGCCCATGCGTTCGTAGACCGGCTGCCCGAGGGTGCTCGCCTGCAGGGTCGCGACCCGGAGTCCCTTCTCCTGTGCGACGTTTAGCGCCCATCCGGTGAGGGCCGTGGCGATTCCGCGGCCGCGGAAGGCGGCATCCGTTGCCACGAGGTAGATGCCGGCGACGCCGTCGCTGACCAGGAGTTCGGCGGTGCCGACGATGCGTCCGTCGATGATGCCGATGAAACGTTCGAGCGAACCGTCGGACGGCCTCAGTCCTTCCGCTTCAATCGCGCTCTCGCGTGCGGTGGCAGAGACACCCATGGAGGCGGCGTACCCGTCGACCCATGCGCCCAGGTCGCCGTTCGGGCTGACCGGTTCGATCGTGAGGTCGGCGGGGATGTCGCCGAGGGCGAAGCGGCCGAGCCCCAAGGCCATCACCGGGGTTGTACCGACCTGTCGGATGCCACGCTCCTGCAGGTGCTTCTCGATCGCCGGGTCGGTGTCGTCGCCGAGCTCCCAGAGCCAGGGCACGCCGGCGAAGTGTTCCGTGGCCGCGGCGAGGGTGGACTCGGGGTCGCTGTCCTGAACGCGAAGCACGGCGTTGAGCCGCGGGTGCGCAATGCCGCTGCGGGTCCAGGTGACGGAGTCGTCGCGCGTGCTTTCGGCACCCCAGCCGAGCCAGTACGAGCGGTAGTTGGCGAGCTGTGGTGCGAGGTTGCCGATGTCCTGTTCGGTCACCGGAGCGGCCGATGGCGATTGAGGATTATTCATCCGGTCGATCATAGGCAGCGGGTGGCGGCATCCGCCATCGTTTTATTTCGGCGGCCTGTAAACGGCGCACCGTGAAGCCCGGGCGGGCTACTCGACCGCGAAGTAGAACGGATCGGTTTCGGCGTCGTCGTAGGTGTACGACAGCGTCCAGTATCCGCCCAGAGAATTGTCGTCCGGGATGGCGATCACGACGTTCCCGGTTCCGCTCTCGCCCTCGGCGAGGTCAGTGAGCAGCTCGATCCTCGGCTCGGGGGCGAGCGCATACAGGTCAAGCGGGCTGAATTCGTAACCGTTCGACGTGACGTACCCGACAGCGATATCCATCGCGGGGGAGACGTGCACGCTCGACAGCGCTGTCACATCGACGGTCACCATCGCCCACTTCATCCCCGCGGGCGGTTCGGTGTTGCTCGCGACCGCGAGCACCTGGTCGTTCGCGTTGAGAACGGATGCCGACAGCGTCGCCTCGTAGGCCGGCTGACCCGCGAGGTCGATGAGTTCGATCGGGGTGCCGAGCGCGAGTGACTCGGCCGGCGGCGGTGTTGGCTCGCTGCTCGAGCTCGAATCGTTGTTGTACGACTTGTCCAGTTCGCTGCCGACATAGGCGATGAACCCGAACGTGTACACAACGATCATGAGAACCGCGAGGGCGATCGACACGGCCGAGAGCACCGTCCCCCACACGGCCTGGCGCCGTTCGGGTTGGGCGCGCCGGAGCCCGACGATTCCGCAGATGATGCCGGCGATGCCGAGCAGGAACGACAGGAAGTTGACGATCGGGATGAACGCGGTCACCACCGAGGCGATTCCGAGCACCAGGGCGGCGAGTCCCGGTTTGCCCCGATTGGGTGCTGGCGCTCCCGTTGCTGGTTCGGGGTATCCGTACGGGCTTTGCCCCTGCCCGGCATCCGGTGCAGCGCCGTACGCCGGCGGGTTCTGCGGTGCGTTCTGCGGCGCGGAATCCGCGGGATGGTACGGACTCGGCGGGAGGTTCGTCATACCGAGAGTCTGCCCCACCGCGGGCGCGATCGGCGAGGGGAGAGGTGCCCACCGGGCGTTGTTCCTCGGCTCGGACCCCTCACTGGGCGAGTCCGGTCCCTGGCGCGAGCATGTCGCAACCCCGTCGTCAGGCTCTACCGCTGATGAACGCCGGGCGTAGTCTTCCGTCAACCATCCGAGGGGAGTTCCTCCGTGACCGTCATCATCGCGTTCCTCATGAACATCCTCGTCGCTGTCGCGAAGACGGTTGCTGCTGTTCTGACCGGGTCTGCGTCCATGGTCGCGGAAGCCGCACACTCCTGGGCAGACGCCGGCAACGAGATCTTCCTGCTGATCGCGGACCGGAGGTCGGCTCGGAAGAAAGACGCCACGCATCCGCTTGGGTATGGACGCGAAGCGTGGGTCTGGTCGCTGTTCGCGGCCGTCGGGATTTTCACTGCCGGCGCTGTCGTCTCGGTAACACACGGTATCTCGGAGCTGACGAACCCTGAACCGGTCGACAGCCCGGAGATCGCCTACATTGTGCTGGCTGTCTCGTTTGTGCTCGAGGGAGTGTCGTTCACGCAGTCGGTGATGCAGTCGAGGCGAGACGCCCGAAAGAACGGGATGCCGACGGTGCGGTTCGTGCTGACGAGTTCGAATGCGACGTTGCGCGGGGTTTTTCTCGAGGACTTTGCCGCCCTGACCGGACTGGTGATCGCCGCGGTGAGCATCATTGTTCACCAGGTGACGGGTGACGCGATCTTCGACGCGATCGGGTCGATCCTGATCGGTGTGCTTCTCGGAGTGGTCGCGATCATCCTGATAGATCGGAACCGACGGTTCCTGGTCGGTGCGAATTCGTCGCTGGCGCTCCGCAATACGGCTGGTCGTGCGCTCCTCGACTCGCCGGATATCGAGCGGGTGACTTACCTGCACCTCGAGTTTGTCGGGCCGGAGCGGCTCTACCTCGTCGCGGCGGTGGACCTGACCGGTGATGCGGCGGAGTCGTCAGTCGCCGGACGGTTGCGTCGGATCGAGCGGTCGATCGAGGAGCACGACGTGATCGAGACGGCCTTCCTGTCGCTCTCGGTCGACGATGAGCCGTCGCTGGAGTTTGCGGCAGCGCCATAGACCATCACTCGGTTTCGAAGTAGAACAGGTTACCTCCGGTGGTGCCCTGGCCGTATTGAAGCGACCAGTAACCATCGCCGGAGCTATCCGCGGGAATTGCGATTGCGACCTGCGCGGTGCCGCTCTCGCCCAGACCGAGACCGTACTGGGTGGTCGTCAGGTCGATTCCCGGTGCGATCGCGGCTGGGTCGGACGCGGGATAGACCTCGTTCCCTCCCGAGACATAGAAGATATTGATGCTGTCCGGCGGGAGCGTGGAGACGGCGAGCAACGTGAGGTCGATTGTGACGAGTGCCCACTGCATGCCGGCGGGCGCCGGCGAGTTGCCATCGACCGCGAGAACCAGGTCGTCCGCGTTCAGAACCGACTCGGTAATGGATGCCGTAAAGAGCGACGATCCGTCGGCATCCGTCAACTCCACCTCGCTGCCGAGCGGCCGCGGACCTCCGACGGGCACGTCGGGTGGCGGTACGTACTCAGTAGTCGGCTGGCCCGGGAGGCCGCCGATCCAGGGCGTGCCGCGCGCGCCATAGGTGAACCCTGACGAGTAGGCGGACCCCATCAAGAAGGCGATGAGAAGTGACAGGCTGGACAGCACCGTTCCCAGCAGCGAGTGGCGGCGTGGGTTGCTGACCTGGGCAAGGCCGATCAGGCCCACGATGAGGCCGATGGCACCGAGGGCGTGTGCGTCCCGGACCGGGAGGAACGCGAACGGGATCGACGCGATGCCGAGCGCGAGGGCGGCGATGCCGAGCCGGTTGGTGCGCCGAACTTGCGCGGCGCGCGGCGGGGGACCTTGCGGTGCCTGGTCGGCGGCCCGGTAGGGGCTCGGGGTTGTCATGCTGCGCAGTCTGTCGTATCTCGGCCGTTGAGACGAGCATTGCTGAACGAAAACCTCAGCGCTGCAGCGCCTCGATCGCAACCGCGGTCGCCTCGGCGATCAGCGCGTCGTCGTAGTCGGCGTCGGCTTCTGAGCGGCTCGACAGAACGGTGAGCACGATCGGATCGCCCTCCCTGGGCCAGATCACCGCGACATCGTTGCGGGTTCCGTAGCCCGCAGAGCCGGTCTTGTCGCCGACTGTCCACTCCGTCGGCACGCCCGCTCGAATCAGCTTGTCGCCGGTGGTGTTGCCCACGAGCCATTCGGTCAGGAGCTCTCGATCGGATGCTTCGAGGGCGTCGCCGAGGACGAGCGCCTCGAGCGTGGTCGCGAACGCTTCAGGGGTGGTCGTGTCACGCGGGTCGCCGGGCGTGGCTTCGTTGAGGTCCGGTTCGATGCGATCCACCTGGGTGACGTCGTCGCCCATCGCTGTGAGCGCGGCCGCGAGTCCGGCCGGCCCGCCGATCTGCTCGAAGATGAGGTTCGCTGCCGTGTTGTCGCTGTATCTTACGGCGGCGTCACCCAGTTCGCGGAGCGTCATTCCGGTGTCGACGTGCTGCTCGGTGATGGGCGCGTAGTCGAGCAGGTCGGACTCGTCGTAGGTGACGAGGGTGTCGAGTTCGTCGTCGCTGGTCTGGTCGAGCAGCACGGCCGACGCGACCACCTTGATGGTCGAGGCGTAGGCGAACCGCTCGTCGCTTCGGTACTCCAGCGCCAGGCCGGTTCCGGTGTCGAGCGCGTAGACGCCGAGGCGGGCGTCGAACTTCTGCTCGAGCTCGTCGAACTCTGCGTCTGCCGAGGGTGCGGTTGGAGCCGGGGTTGCCGTTGCCGATGGTGTTTCTGTGGCGGCAGGTTCGGCTGCGCACCCGACGAGGACACTCATGGCGAGGGTGGTGAATGCGGCGGCGGCGAGGCGAATCGTGTGGGGCATCAAAATTCTCTCGGGTGGATCATCGAACGTGGGTGCCCAAGTCATCGTAGTGGGGCTGCGACAGGCCTATCGATGCGCGGATCGCACATGCTTTGGCGCGCCGGGCGCGAGCTTCTTCTCAGACGCGACGGCAAGATTCGAACTTGCGAATTGACGGGCTATGAGACCGTTCCCTTTGACCACTTGGGTACGCCGCGGTAGTCAGCCACGGTACGGAGATGACCTGCAGCGTGCAATCGATGTGTCGCCGTCTTACGCCGGATGTCGTCATGCAAGCAGCCAAGATCACGAATGGATGCCGCGTAGCGCGTTCGTGAGTGCCTCGCGTGGTGCCGCTAGTCGGCATCCGTTATGGAGGTGGCGAATTCCGGCCGGAGCCTCAATCGCACCGGTGTTGCGCTGCTCTTGTCGATCTCGATGATGTTCAACCGCGAGCGGAGAAAGTCGGAGAACTGGTTGTGACCGAGCTGCTTCTCCTGGAATGAGGGGTCGATTCGCTTCATCTGGGTTTTCACCGCGGACGCGTGCTGCCACTCGAGGTCGTTCTTCTCGAGCAGTTCCATCGCCCGCCGGAGCGCAGCGCTAGCCGCCTTCTGAACATTTCGTGCGCCGACGGGTGAATCGGCCGGAACTGAGGTGGTGCCCGAGGCCGAGGCGCTGGCCGGAGGTGTGGTGGTCTTGCGCGCTGCGGCGGGCGGCACCGTGGTGGTTGGCGCGAGCTCCGCCGGCGCGGGCGGTTGAACTCCCGGGAGTGTGTCGTAGTCGGCGAACTCGTCGCACGCGGCCGCGAGTGACTGGCTCGTCGATCCGGACACTCCGATCCCGATGACGTAGCGGTCGAGGCGTTTGCAGCGCTGCGCAAGGGGAATGTAGTCGGAGTCACCGGCGACGATCACCACGTGGGTGAGTCCCTTGAGACGGAACACATCCTCCATCACATCAACGGCGAGGCGAATATCGGCGCCGTTCTTGAGTGCCTGGGTTGTCGGAAACAGCTGGGTCAGGTCGACCGCACGGCCGATGAGCTGCTTCTGGTAGCCGGCATTGGCGGGGGCGGACCAGTCCGAGTAGGCGCGGCTGACCACGATCGCTCCGAACGACGAGGCGTAGTCGAGGATCG
This sequence comes from Mycetocola zhujimingii, assembly GCF_003065425.1. NCBI lineage: Bacteria > Bacillati > Actinomycetota > Actinomycetes > Micrococcales > Microbacteriaceae > Mycetocola > Mycetocola zhujimingii. The sequence goes on along the minus strand of NZ_CP026949.1, from coordinate 2,998,406 downwards.
CGGCGACGTCGACGGTGGCTTCACGAATGCGGGCTGCGATCGCCGGGTCGGGCTTGCCGTAGGTGGGAGGAAACGACCGCACCTTGTCCTTGTTGAACTGGCCGTCGCCGTGCAGCTGGTTGTAGCGGGAGATGACGATGTTGTCGAAATCGATGTAGACGGCGACGCGGTCGCGGGAGGGCTTGGGCATGGTCGTGTTGTCGTCCGCGCCTCAGACGCCGATGGCCCCTGCGGTCCCAGACATGTTCTGGAGCGCGCTCATCCACCAGATCACGGTTCCGATCGACACGGCGATGATGAGATAGCCGGTGGTGAGCCCGATCCGCGCAGCGCCTCGGCCGACGCCGACGCGCATTGCCTTCCGACTTCCGACGTGGCCGAAAACGATGGCGAGTACAGCGGGCAGGAACGCGACGGGAATCATGATCAACCCGTAGGGCGAGAGGGGGATCCACATCCCAAGAATCACCGTCACGATGCCAAGCACGAGGGCGATTACCGCTGGTTTGTTCGCTTGTTCCGTCATCACGGGCTGGTCGATGACCTGCTGCTGGGCAGAGGGATCAGGGTTCGGGATGCTCACCCGCCTCAGCCTGTCAGCGCTGCGCCCGGAGCGGCAGCACCAGTTTGGGGCGGCAGAAGGCCCGCGTCTCTTCAGGGCAACTCTCTCTTGGAGTTGGTACGCGATAGCGGTGTCGTGCCCGGAAATCTCTTAGGTGAAGAACTCAAGTCAGTGGTGTGTCCTCGATGCGGCCGCGCATTTGAGATGGTTTTGTTGGCTCCGGTCCCGATGCTTACCGCGAGCGGTCTGGCACTGGGAGACATCAGATGTTTCTAGTAGTGTCGGATCGGCGCCGCGGGCGTTGCGGTGGAACGGAGATCAAATTGCAGCGCAAATCACTTGTTGACGTCGTGGTGGACGACATTCTTGACCGAATTCTTAGTGGGGAAGTTGCACCCGGCAGCACTCTGCCCCCTGAGGCAGGCATCGCCGAGCGGTCGAGCGTGAGTCGCCTTACGGCTCGCGAAGCAATCAACGTTCTCAGGGCCCAGAACATCGTGACCGTGAAACGCGGACTTGGGACCTTCGTGAACCCGCTCGACCAATGGACCGGCCTGAGTGCGATCCTGCGGGCCGCCGCCAGGGGGGTGGGGGAGGACGAAATCGCTCTCCGCCTTCTCGAGGTTCGTCGAATGGTCGAGACGGGGTCCGCCGAGTTGGCAGCTTCCAATCGAACCGATAGCGACCTCAGTCGGATGCGCTCTGCGATCGATGGGATGAAGCGAGCCTACGATGCCGACGATGTCGAATCGTTTACCCGGTGGGATCTGGACTTCCACGACGCGATCTTCTCTGCCTCCAGGAACCCGTTCGTTCCGGCAATCATGGGGCAACTTGGAGATCTGCTGTATTCAATGCGCCGCGCAACGTCGGCGTTCGGCGAAGTGCAACGCCACGCGATCGAGTATCACGAGTACGTATTGGAAGCGATTCAAACCGGCGAACCGTCCTCAGCCCGGCAGGTGATGGAGGCGCACATCAACCAGACCTTCGAGGACTATGAGCGATTCATTGGTTCTCGAGAACACGTCGCAGAAGGCTCATAGCTTCACACGCCCTCGGGCGCCCGCCATGGTTGACAGCGAAAGACCGGTGTGTTTTGATAGTCAAATCAGACATCTGATGTCAGACTAAATCGGGGCCACAGGCCCTTGGAACGAGATCGCCGTGGATCCCTCGATCGACTCTCGTTTGGAGACGATCGAAGGAATTCAATGACTGAATCTCAGTTCCCCACAGCTCGCACCGCCGTTATCACGGGAGCGGGATCAGAGCGCGGTATCGGACGTGCAACAGCTGCCCGTCTGGCCAAGAGCGGTTGGTCCGTCGCTCTCCTCGACATCGATAAAGCTGCCGCCATTGCCAGTGCCGCCTGGGTAGCGGAGACAACCGGCGCGGAAGCGCTCGGTGTGGGTGTCGACATTTCGGATGAGGCTTCGGTTGCAGCTGCCATCGACGAGGTTGAGCAGCAGTTGCCCGCGATCGGCGCGCTCGTGAATCTCGCCGGAATCAGTTCTCCTACTCCATTCATGGAGGAGACAGTGGAGGCCTGGGACCAGGTGTTCGCCGTGAACACGCGCGGCACATTCATCGTGAGCCAGCGAGTGCTTCGCGGAATGATTGAGCGCAAATACGGCCGCATCGTAAGCGCGTCGTCCATCTCAGCACAGCGAGGCGGCGGCACCTATTCAAAGGTCGCCTACAGTGCCTCCAAGGCTGCGGTCATTGGCTTCACCCGCGCATTGGCTCGTGAGATGGGCGAGCACAACATCACCGTCAACGCCGTCGCGCCCGGGCCGATTGACACAGACATCATGGGGGGCACGCTGACGGAAGAGCGGAAAGCGGCAATGTCAGCGGACACGCTCATCGGTCGCGTAGGAACACGTGACGACGTCGCAGCCCTTATCGATTTCCTCGTCAGCGATGACGCCTCATACATCACCGCTGCAACGTATGACATCAACGGCGGCCTCCAGATCTCATGACTATCGAGTCAGCATCCCGTCCCAGCGACCAGGTCGTGTCCCGATCGGTGGCGCTTTCCGCGTTCCCGGCGGAGACGGACGTGTCTGCCGCGGCCGTGGCCGCGTCGTGGAGGCCTGAGCGCGTATTGGTCGTCCTCGACGACGACCCGACCGGTACGCAGTCGGTATCCCAGCTCCCGGTTCTGACTCGTTGGGAAGAAGCCGACTTCAGGTGGGCATTCGCGCTTGAGTCGCGCGCGGTCTATGTGCTGACGAACACACGGAGCCTCGGACCTTTGGAAGCGGCAGCGCGCAACCGCGAAGTGGTTGCCAACGCGCTGGCAGCGCGCGGGGAACGCGAAATCGCGTTCGTAAGTCGGAGCGATTCGACTTTGCGCGGTCACTTTCCTCTTGAGCCGTCGGTCATTGCGGACGAACTTGAGAAGGCCGGTTCCCACACCGACGGCATTGTTGTCGTGCCGGCATTTCCTGATGCCGGCCGCGTCACGATCAACGGTGTCCACTATGTAAGCAGCGGAAGCGACGAACTCACCCCCGTAGCTCAGACGGAGTTCGCGTCGGATGCAACGTTCGGGTTCAGTCGGTCAGACCTGCCCGGCTATATCGAAGAGAAGTCCCTCGGCCAGATACCAGCCGACTCGGTCATCGTGCTCGATCTCGGCCTTATGCGGTCAGGTGCGGAGGCCATCGCCAGCCAACTCGAAAACGCCTCTGAACGGGCACTCATCGTTGCCGACGCGGTTGTGGAAAGCGACCTGCGCGCGCTTTCGCTGGGTCTCGCACTGGCTGAGGAGCGCGGGAAGCGCTTCCTCTATCGGGTTGGACCGCCATTCGTACGAGCTCGGATCGGGCAGGCTGAGCGAGCGCCGCTCTCTTCGTCAGAGTTGTATGGCGGGAATGAGGCCCCGGCCAGCCACGGATTGGTGGTCGTAGGCTCACACGTCGCCCAGACAACTTCCCAGCTCGAGCGGCTCCTTCAGGACGGTCACGCCAGCGTTGTACAAATCGATGTCGGCGCGCTGCTCGACCCGGAACGCCGATCCGATGAAATAGCAGCGGCGATTTCCTCGGCGACATCGGCACTCCGGGAACACGAAGTGGTCGTCCACACCAGCAGGGTTCTTGTGCGAACTGAATCCGGCCAGGACAGCCTCGCTATTGCGCGGTCTGTGTCCGCGGCCATCGTGGCAATCGTGCAAGGAATCATGAAGGCGGGGCGTCCCCGATATGTCATCGCTAAGGGCGGCATTACGTCTTCGGATGTGGCGGCGCACGGCCTTGAGATTGCCCGAGCGATTGTTCTGGGTCCATTACTGCCCGGAATCATCTCGGCCTGGCGGCCAGTGGGAGGGCCGGCGGACGGCATCCCCTTCGTCGTCTTCGCTGGAAACGTCGGGGACGACGACGCCCTGGCTTCGGTTATAAAGGTGCTCAGCGCCGACGAAGGAGCGAGGGCATGATGCGCGTTTCATCCAGATCGAGTAGTCGCATCACGGCCAAGTTGGCAAATTGCGCACTATATGCAAATGTTTTGATCAGATTACGCACGATGACCGTTGTGCGTCCCGCAATGAAGAGGGCAGACGAATGGCTTTGATGGCATCGAAAAAGAACGCGGTTCAGCAAGCGGCCGAGGCCGGCGCGATTGCCCCGGCGGATCTCGTGAAGAGCGGTGCCTCAGAGGAGATTCCACCACCAGGGTTCCAGGCGCCGTTGTCGAAGAAGATTCGCAGGGCCGCGTGGGTGGCCGTTCCGCCCCTGACCTTCGTGGCAATCGTCCTTATCTGGGCCCTCATCATCCCCATCTTCAAGATCCCGCCGTACCTGTTGCCTGCCCCGCTTGACGTCTTCGTCAGGATCGTCGATGATGCCGCGTTGCTCTGGGAAAACGCGCAGGTCACCCTGACAGAGATCATCGTGGGCTTCGCGTTGACCGTCGTTCTCGCTATCCCGCTCGGCCTGCTTATTGCTCTGTCCAAGTGGGCGAAGCAGGCGCTTTACCCACCGATCATGCTCCTTCAGCTGGTGCCGAAGATCGCTGTCGCTCCGCTGTTCCTGGTGTGGCTGGGATTTGGCATCGAGTCGAAGATTCTGCTCACCGTCCTGATGACGTTCTTCCCACTGCTGCTCGCCAGCATCAGCGGTTTCCAAATTCTCGATGAGCGGCTGCTGTACCTCACGAAGTCCATGGGAGCGAGCACCTTCCAGACGTTCCGATACCTCAGGTTCCCGGCCGCACTGCCGATCATCTTCTCGGGAATCAAGACATCCGCGACAATCGCAGCGACCGCGGCCATCGTCGCGGAATTCGTCGGATCGAACAACGGGCTCGGGTATGTCCTGCTCCGCGGGACCAGCACCCTCGACACCGAACTCATTTTCGCCGTCCTCGTCGTACTCACTGTCATCGGCGTGGCCATCAACTACATCGTCGAGTTCGCTGAGTGGCTCATGACTCCATGGCAGCGCACCAAGCTCGGCTGATCACCAACTACACCCGCAGCACCCAACCTCGCCCTCCGGGCACAAGAAAGGAAATCATGTTCCGTTCATCACGCAACGTCGCGTGGGTCGGCTCCCTCGCCGTCATAACCCTCGCGCTCACCGGTTGTTCAGCTTCTGGCTCCAGCGAAGGTGAAGGGGGCGGCAAAGCTCCCGCCGAACTCACCCCGGTGACTTTCCAAATGAACTGGACGGCAGGCGGCGCCAACGCCGGCTTCGCCGCTGCCGTTTCGGAAGGCATCTACGAGGAATACGGCCTCGACGTCACTCTTGTCGAAGGCAACGGTTCAGGAAACACTGCGCAGCTCGTCTCAAGCGGCCAGGCTGACATTGCGTATGCCGACGCTGTCGCCGTGAGCCAGCTCATTGCGCAAGGTGCGCCGATGAAGGTGCTCTCCACGATCTATCAGTCGAACCCGAACGAAGTCGAAGCGTTGAAGGAGACAGGCGTCGACTCGCTTGAGGACCTCAAGGGCCTCAAGGTTGGAGTGCCGTCCGGCTCCTCACAGACCACGATGCTCCCTTTGTTCCTGAAGGCAAACGGTCTGAGCGAATCGGACGTCAACCTGGTCAACATGCCTAACACGTCGATGGTTCCTGCGCTGCTGCAGGGCGAGGTCGACGCGATTCTTGGTTCGATTGACTCGTACCGAATCCAGCTGGAAGCGCAGGGGGCTGAACTCGACACGTTCACCTTCGCCGACAACGGGGTGCCCACAGTCAGCACCTCGATCTTCGCGAGCAACGACTACATGGAGGAGAACCCGGACATCGTCAAGGCCTTCATCGCTGCAAGCCTTGAGGGCTGGGACGTGGCGCTGGATGAGCCCGAGACTGCTGTCGCGGCTCTGAAGGAGATCTTCTCGACCGTCGACACTGACCTCGCGACGCAGGAACTCGAGAACATCACGCCCCTCTTCTGCAGCGGCGACGCGGTTGTCGTTGGGCGCGCCGAGGCCGCGCAGTGGGAACTGACGCAGGAGATGCTCAGCGAGGTTGAACTGTTGCCGGCCGGCACCGACCCGACCACGTACTACACCAATGAGTACCTGCCTGACGAGTCCGACATGAGGTCGTGCTGACCCTTCGGCCAGCCGACTGACGACGACACATAACTAAAGGAAGACGATGGCACACCTGCAGGGCTACACCTACGACGACTTGCACGAGGGACTGGCGTTCCGGAGTCCGGGTCGCACAATAACCGACGCCGACCTGGTTGGATTCGCCGGCCTCACGGGTGATTTCTCCGAGCTGCACACCAGCGATGTTTATGCGGAGGCGAGCCAGTTCGGTCGGCGCGTAGCCCACGGGATGCTTGGGCTCGCCTATGCGCACGGCCTCATGTGGGCGCGCACAGGTGAGCTCAGGCAGACTGCCATCGCCTTCCTTGGTATTGGGGATTGGCGTTTCGTCGCACCGATCTTCGTCGGCGACACCATCTTCGTTGACTACGTGATCAAGGAGATCCGGGATAGCAGGTCGAAGCCCGATCAGGCCATCGCGACGTTTGAAGTGAAGGTCGTCAACCAGGCCGGCGAGGTTGTCCAGCAGGGCACGAAGGCTCTCTTAGTTTCTAAAACTCCCCTCGCCGCTGTCGCGGCTGCGCCGTCCTTGGCGGCATCCGGAAAGGACGCATCATGACAACTGCAACAATGAATCAGCACGCTGGATCCCCGGTAGAGATCGACGGGGTGACGAAGATTTTTGGTGCAGAGACGGCGAAACCGTTTCAGGCTCTGAAGCAGATCGACATATCAATCGAGGCAGGAGAGTTTGTCTCTATCGTTGGTCCTTCGGGGTGCGGCAAGAGCACACTCATGTTGCTGATTGCCGGACTCCTCGACAAGTCCGCAGGAGAAATCCGAATCGGCGGTAAGGCTGTCGAGAAGCCGATCACGGACGTCGGCATCGCTTTTCAGGATCATCTCCTGCTCGACTTCCGGACCGCGCTTCAGAATGTCATGCTCCAGGCCGACATCCGGGGGTTGCCGAAGAAGAAGGTCGAGGGTCGCGCAAAGGAACTCTTCGCTCAGCTTCGTTTGGAGCACGCGATGGGTAAATACCCGCGGCAGCTTTCCGGAGGAATGCGGCAGCGCGTCTCACTGATCCGCACCCTCGTGCACGACCCGTCGCTCATTTTGATGGACGAGCCTTTCGGTGCGCTCGATGCTCTTACCCGACTTCAGGTCCGAACGGATCTTGAGCAGTTGTGGCTGGCCCGCCGACCGACCGTTGTTTTCATTACCCACAGCGTCGAAGAAGCCGTCGGGTTGTCGGACAGGATCTTCGTGATGAGCCCCAGCCCCGGCGAGGTCGTCGAGGAAATCAAGGTTGACCTCCCCCGACCACGGCCGATCGTGCTTGGCGACGCGCCAGAGTTCGGTGCGTATGTGGATCGCATTTACGCGCACTTCGAGCGCATGGGCGTTCTGCACGGCATCACATTGCCGACAACAAACGGTGCGGCGTGACCGATCGTCGTCTCCAGGACAGAATCGCCGTAGTGACAGGTGGCGCACAGGGGATCGGTGAAGGCATCGTGCGTCGACTTGTTGCCGACGGCGCGCGGGTGCTGATCGCTGACCTGCAGTACGACCGTGCGGCAGCGTTGGCCGATGAGCTGAATGCGGCAGGGGCGAGCGCGGCAGCTGCCCGGGTAGACGTCGCGGACAAGTCGAGCGTCGACGAAATACCGTCTCAGGTTGAGGACGCATTCGGTGCACCGTTTGACCTCCTTGTGTGTAACGCAGGAGTGCAGACGTTCCAACACGCGGTTGATGTCAGCGCGGAAGAGTGGGACAGGGTGCTGGATGTCAACGCTCGGGGAACGCTGTTTTCCATGCAAATGGCCGCCAGGGCTATCAACACAGATCCGACCTCGTTCCCGGCGATCGTCGCTATGGCATCGATCCAGGCGCGACTTGGCTCTCCGTACTACCCCCACTATTCAGCGTCAAAGGCCGCGGTGCTGAGCCTCGTTCGATCCTTCGCGGTGACGCTGGCTCCGCGCGGAATCCGCGTGAACGCCGTCGCGCCCGGCGTCATCGATACGCCGTTGTGGGCTGTTGCCGATGAGAAGATCTCTGCATTAAAGGGAGTGGCGCCCGGCAGTGCGCGCGAATCACGAATCGCTGCGGTGCCCCTGGGCCGGATGGGGACGCCAGAGGACGTTGCCGCATCCACGTCCTTCCTCGCGTCGTCCGACGCCTCGTACATCACAGGGGAGTGCATCCACGTCAGTGGAGGGGATGTGATGCTGTGACAAAGTTTCTCCGCTTCACATGCGACGGACCGGTAGCGGAGCTCGAACTCGCGAACCCACCACTGAACCTCGTCACAACTGAGATGCTGGGAGAGCTGCTCGACGTGGTCTCAACGATCACGCAACGTCACGACATCCTGGCCTTGATCGTGCACGGGGGTGACGGCAGGGCGTTCTGCGCCGGAAGCGACATGACCGAGTTCGCATCGGTGGCCGAGCGCGCGGCCGAGCGGAAGATTCTTCCTGAAGACCATGCCCTCCGGCTGCTGGCGTCACTGCCGATGCCCACCATCGCGGCGATCGATGGCCCCGCCCTCGGCGGAGGTCTGGAACTGGCGCTTGCCTGTGACATCCGGGTCGCTCATTCGACGGCGACGCTTGGGCTGACGGAAACGAGAATTGGTGGCCTCGCGGCTTCGGGCGCGGTGCGACTCACCACGCTCATCGGTCCTTCCCGGGCCCTGGAGCTTCTGGTCACGGGGCGCGTCCTTTCCGCGCGTGACGCTGAACGGTGGGGAGTGGTCAACCAGGTGAGCGAAACCGCGACAGCGCTTGAGACCGCACGTGTGCTGGCCGCTGAGATCGCCGCACGCGGTCCGTTGTCGAACCGTCTTGCGAAGCAGCTGGTCAACGCGGCAGTGGATCTCCCTCTCGATGCCGCCCTGTCGCAGGGAGTGCGCGCACAGGAGCTAGTATTTCGCAGCAGCGATCTGCGTGAGGGAACAGCCTCTTTCTTTGAGAAGCGACGACCCGAATTCAGCGGCGCATGATTGCCGCGTCATCGCAGCCTTCCAGGCGGGAATCCCTCCGGCTGAGCCCTGAGCAAGCGGCCGAACTCGTTCCGTCCGCCGGCACGATCGCGGTGGGCGGAAGCGGGTCGCTGCTCCAGGTGCCCGAAAGCATCCTCGAGGCAATCGGCGCGCGTTTCGCGAAATCCGGATCTCCGTTGGCGCTGGACGTTGTCCACGTGATGGGACTTGGCGACCGTCAGGGGCGCGGAATCGACCATCTCGCGAAACCGGGACTCACCCGTCGGTTCATTGGCTCGCACTTCGTTCTCAGCCCGGCTGAGCAAAGGATGATTGCGGCGAACGAGGTCGAAGCGATTGGTCTTCCCGCCGGCACGATTTCACTGTTGTACCGCGAAATTGCTGCGGGCCGCCCCGGACTCTTCACCGACATCGGGCTGGAAACTTTCGTGGACCCTCGCCTTTCGTGGGGACGAATGAACGCGTGCACGACGGAGGGGATGAGCGAACTCGTCACCGTCGGAGGCCGCGAATGGCTCTTCTACCCGACCTTCCCCATCGACGTTGCAATTATCCGGGCCTCGGTTGCGGATGAGGACGGCAACCTCAGCATGGATGAAGAGGCAGCCCTGAGTGACAACCTCGCCATCGCCCAGGCTGCCCGCAACACCGGTGGCATCGTCATCGCCGAAGTCAAACGCGTCGTGCCTCGCGGAGAAATCCCGGCCGCACGCGTACGGGTTCCAGGCGTCCTCGTCGATCATGTCGTCGAGACCACGTACCCGATGCAAACGCCCGTCACCGTTTTCGATCCTGCGCGCACCGGCGCCGGGCCGGCCACAGACGTTGTCGTGGAGCCGCTTCCGCTGACCCACCTCAAGACCATCGCGCGGCGAGCCGTCGCTGAACTTCACCCGGGCGCGGTCGTGAATCTCGGGGTCGGCGCGGCAAACGGGATCTCGTATGTCGCCCTGGAAGAAGGCGTGCTTGACGAGGTCACCCTGACCGTTGAGCAGGGGCTCTTCGGCGGGCTCCCGGGGATCGGCTTCGACAGTGGCACTGCGACGAACCCTTCCGCACTGATCGACATGTCTGCACAGTTCGACTTCTACGACGGAGGCGGTCTCGACATTGCCGGGCTCGGTTTCGCAGAGGTCGGGCGCTCCGGCGACGTCAATGTCGCTCGAGTAGGGCCGGTCCCGATCGGGCCAGGCGGATTCATCGATATCTCCCAGAAGGCCGACACAGTGGTCTTTTGCGGCACCTTCACCGGCGGCGGTCTTCTCGTTCGTATTGACGATGGCAAGGTCGTCATCGAGCGTGAAGGCCGATACGTGAAGTTCGTCGACGCCGTCGACGAGGTCGCGTTCTCAGCCGAGAAGGCGCGCCGTGAGGGTCGCCGGGCTGTCTATGTGACCGAGCGGGCCGTCTTCGAACTCCGCGACGGTGGGCTCGTTCTCACGGAGGTCGCGCCCGGTATCTCCCTCTATCGGGACATTCTCGATCTCCTTGATTTTCGGATGCCCGTTGCGGCGAATCTGAAGTCGATGGACCCGAGGATATTCCAGCCTGAGCCGATGGGGATTCGCCTCAGGCCCGCCCCATCCCGTCTCCCTCACACCCCTTCTCGCTCCAACACAGAAACACGGTGAGCATATGACCTCCGCTTTTGACGGCATCCGGATTCTCGACTTCACTCAGCTCGAGCAAGGTCCGAGTGGCACCCAGGTGCTCGCAGATTTCGGCGCCGACGTCATCAAGATTGAACGCATCGACAGCGGCGAGATCGGCCGGGGACAGTGCCCAACGATTGACGGCTATAGCCCCCACTGGTCCGCGACGAACCGAAACAAGCGGTCCCTCTCCGTCGACGTCAAGAACCCCGAGGGCATCCGATTAATTCTCGACCTCGTCAAAGATGCAGACATTGTTGCGAGCAACTTTCGGCCAGGGGTTATGGACAGGCTTGGCCTGGGCTACGACGACCTCAGCGCCGTGAATCCGCGCATCATTGTTGCTTACGCTTCGGGCTACGGCCAGACCGGGCCATACGCTCACCGGCGCGGACAAGATCTTGCCGCGCAGGCTATCAGCGGCCTTATGGCTCTCACGGGCAGCGCGGATGGGCCGCCCACCCCATCCGGTACGTTCATGATCGATTACCTGGCGTCGATGCAGTTTGCGCAGGGAATGATGGTCGCGCTGGCGGCGCGTGAGCGTACCGGTCGTGGTCAGGTGGTCGATTCGTGCCTGCTGAACGCGGCGATCGCCAGCCACTTGCAGGAGGGGACGACCTACCTCAACACGGGCCAGGAGTATCCGCGCCCCGAAGCAGGAATCGCCCACGCACACAACACTGCCCTGTACGGCTATTACGAGACCAAAGACGGCTCGTGGTTCGTTTTGATCGGCGAGTTCTACATTTCGGAGCCGTGGAAGCGAGCGGCTCGTGCTCTCGGACTGCCGGACGACGTGGTCAACGACGAACGTTTTCAGACGACGGAGGGCCTCCGCGAACACACCGCGGAGACCACGGAGATCATTCGCACTGCCGCGCTCACATTCGACCGCGACGACCTGATGGCCCGGTTTGAGGCTGAAGACGTTCTGACTGCTCCGGTGAACGACTACGACGACGTGTTCGCGGACCCGCAGGTGCTCCACAACGAAATGGTTCTCACCAAATCCGTGCCGGGCCTCGGGGACATGAAGTTCGTCGGTATCCCGGTCAAGCTTTCGGATACGCCAGGTGCTCTCCGGATGGCGCCCCCTTCCTTAGGTGAGCACACCGACGAAGTTCTGGCCGAGCTCGGGCTGTCACCGGAGGCGATTGCGCAGCTGCGGTCAGGTGGGGTGATCGGATCGGAAGCCACCCGAACTCCGCGAGTCTGGTGACCACTCGCGAACCAGCGCCCCAGACCTCTACACACATCAATTTCAAGGACGAGAAATGACTACTGCAATGACTGCCACGCAACTGACCATCCCGCGCGCCGACGGAACGCTGGTGTCCCACTCGATGCACGAAGCCCGTGATTTTCCGAAGCATCCTGCCCCCTTTACCTCCCGTTCGGTGTTCGCAGCCCCGCACGTGACGGCTGACATTCGCAAGGAATACACCCCCGGCGCTCAGCCCCCGGTTGACTGGGACGCGACCATTCGGTTCCGGCAGCACCTGTTCAGCTACGGCATCGGCGTCGCGGAGGCCATGGACACCTCTGAGCGGGGGCCCGGTGGCCTTGACTGGTCGCAGGCGAAGCAGCTGATCACCCTGGGTTCCCAGGCGGCGAAGGATGCCGGGGCGCAAATTGTCAGTGGAGCGGGCACAGACCAGCTGACCGACCCGAACCCATCGCTACAGGCTGTTGTTGATGCGTACCTGGAGCAACTCGATCACGTTGAGTCGCAAGGCGGGTCCGCGGTGATCCGCGCGAGCCACGCTCTCGTGGCTGCTGCGTCCAACGAGGACGACTACCTCTGGGTTTACGGACAGGTCCTGAGCCAGGCGAAGAACCCGGTCATCGTGCACTGGCTCGGAACCGTCTTTGACCCAACTCTCGAGGGATACTGGGGCCACACCGACATTCCGGCCGCGATGGAGGTTGTTCTTCGCATGGCTCGCGACAACGAGTCAAAGCTGCGAGGCATCAAGTTCAGCCTTCTCGATGACGAACTCGAACAGCACTTCCGCCGCCAGGTACCCCAGTCCATCCGTGTGTTCACGGGCGATGACTACGGATACACCGACCTCCTGTTGGGCGATGGGGAAGGCCCCGGCTTTCACCATAGCCACGGCCTGCTGGGTGTTCTGGACCCGATCGCTCCTATCGCCTCGGTGGGATTCGCGGCTCTTGACTCCGGCGACCGCGCCACCTTCAAAGCCGAACTCGACTCCACCATCCCGCTCGCGGTGAAGATGTTCGAAAAGCCGGCCGCGAGTTACAAGGTGGGTGTTGTGTTCATCGCATGGTTGTCGGGGCACCAGGACCACTACCGGATGGTGACTGGTCGCGAGGGCATGCGCTCCCTGCAACACCTCACCGACCTTTTCGTCGGCACCGACGCGCTCGGGCTCTTCCCGGATCCTGAGCTTTCCGCGCACCGCATGCGCAACTTCCTCGCGGTAAACGGCGTGGAGTGACCGCCGCGGCCAGGCTCCACGCCACCGGACGCGTCCCCCTCGCGAACGGTGGCGTGGTTCCGACCATGGTGACGCGTGGATCCTGACGGCTCGCGCGGAGATGCAAACCGCACGGCACTCCTGGCTTTCGTCGGGGTTGTCTTCTTTGCGCTGACGCTGCGGACCGCGGTGGCCGCGACCGCTCCGGTTCTGGATCGAATATCTGAGGACCTGCACCTTTCCGCGGCCGACTACAGCGTCTTGAGCACCATCCCACCCCTGTGCTTCGCGTTTGGTGGTCTCATCACGTCGCGGATAACTCGCTACTTCGGGCTCCGTGGGACGGCGTTGGGCTGTCTGGCGATCATGCTCATCGGGCACACCACGCGTTCCCTTGCGCCTGATTTTGCTGTGTTTCTGACGGCGAGCATCGCGATCTTCATCGGGATGGGGGTGGGGAACGTCATTCTGCCGCCGATCGTCAAGCGGTATTTCCCGCTCCGAATCGCACAGATATCCACCGTTTACATCACCGTGCTTGCGGTGAGTACCTTTGTGCCGCCGCTTGCCGCGGTGCCTTTGGCCGATCTTGGGTCGTGGCGATGGTCGCTCGCGGCCTGGGCGATCCTGAACGCGGTTGCCGTCATCCCGTGGATTGCACTTGCCCTGTCCGGTGGGCGCCGGCCTCTCCGGCTGCGAACCGGCGCGGTGAGTGCACCAACCCGTGCGCAACGAGCGGCCGGGTGGGCGCTCGCGGCGGCGTTTGGTGTCTCAACGCTCAATGCCTACGCGCTCTTTGGCTGGCTGCCCGCGATCCTCATCGACACAGCCGGTTTCTCCGAAGCCGATGCGGGTGCCGCACTGGCGCTGTACGCGGCGCTTGCTCTTCCGTTTGCTCTTTTGGTCCCAGGCCTGACGATGAAGATGCGTCGCCCAGCTCTGATCGCCGCAATAGCGGGGGTGTCGTTGGTCATCGGAAATACGATGCTCGCAATCTCGCCCACCACGGGAACGATGATCTGGGTGATCATCGCTGGTCTCGGACCCGTGTTGTTCCCGTTGTGTATCACCCTGGTTATGCGGCTATCTCGCGATGAGGGTGAGGCGAGTCGTCTCGGCGGCTTCGCGCAGGCTATCGGATACGCGGTGGGCGCGCTCGGCCCGTCCGTCGTGGGAATCGGGTTTACTGCAACCGGTGGCTGGACCTTCTCCCTCCTGTTCCTCGCGTCGACTGGTGTCGTGGCAATAGCCGCGGCACTGGTCCTTGACCGGGTGGTGCCGCGGGCCGTAACCGAGTCATAGGGCGCCGCCAGCGACTTTGGGTGCCCAACGGTGATCGTCGCAGCCCAACATTAATCGCGGGTGGCGCGCTCACGCGGGGCCAGTCGCGTCCGCCACAATAGGTCCGGGATCAATAGCGTCCCTTGCCCGGAACTCTAGGGCGCTCGATCTCAGGGCCACTGGCGGCCACGAACGGAGTCTGCATGTCTAACGATCCGATCCTGCTCTTTCTGCACGGTGTGGGCGAAGGCGACAAAGACGATCGGTGGATGGTTCGCCTCCAAGACACTCTGGACCGACTCGGCTATCCCGATTTGACGTCCATCCGGGTTATTGCGCCGAAGTACGCGCACGCGTTGAAGGACTGGGATGAGGCCGAGTCGCTGCCGCCCCTGAAAATCAAGCAGCCCCCGCGTGAGTCGGCGAAACAGAACCGCCGAGACTTCGAGCGGCGCATGGGAGCGATCGAGTCCCGGCTGGGTCGGCACAATCGCGGCAATGGCTCCCCCGGAGGTGATGTAATCACCGGTCTGTCCCTGCGGCATTCCAAATTTCTGCAGGCGCGCAACTACCTCGAGAACGAACGCGTCCGCGCGCAAGTGCTGAAGCGCATCCTCTCAAAACTCCCAGAGGCAGGTCGGATCGTCATCGTCGGCCATAGCCTCGGCTCGGTGATCGCCGCCGACCTTGTGCGACGCCTTCCCGTCGGCCTTGACGTCGTCGGGATGGTGACCATTGGAAGCCCTCTGGCCCATGGGAGCTTCGATGTCGACAAACTGCGAGAGACGCTGAAAGAGCCGCCCGCCAATTTGGCGTGGTGGGTGAACTACTGGAATGCTCTGGACCCAGTGGCCGCCCACAGGGGTGTGTCGTCCGCATTCCCCTGGATGATCGATTTCCGAATCACCACGGGAACCACCCTGCTCCATGCGCATGACGCTGAGGACTATCTCGGTGATGCGGCGGTAGTTGAGGCAATTGGCTTCGCGCTGTTCGGATCCAAATCCACGGCGTTGGTGGGCGTCGAGCACGGCATGGACATTCCCCTCGACGCGGCCGAACAGCTCGCTTTGCTGGCCCTGAGGTACGCGTACCTCACCAAGATGCAGTTGGCTGGCGACCTCCAGGATCGGTGGGCCGGTGCACTCCGCAAGGTGCAAGCGGCCGCAGTCGAAGGCATCCGGGTGCGGAACGAGCGGGAGGGCCGCGGGTTGCCGTCTCCAATCGCGCGCCTCGCTTTCGACCACTCCGACCCACACGCGGTTGCACCGGAACCGCTTCCGAGCAGCCATGTCTCGAAGGACGAGGCAGTGGTTCTCTTGACGGTCCTCGCGGCAGAGAACGTTATTCGCCCGTTCGAGATCGTTGTTCCGCGGGAAAAACGACAGCGAGCGATGGAAGGTCTCACCGCTGAGATGGGATTGGGCAGCAAGTTCGGCACCGATGTGTTCGCTGCAGCCAAACGCGCGCAGGATGCACTCGGCGGCGGCCTCGGAGCCAATTGGATGAAGTGGGGAGCTCTAGGCGCGGGCGCGGCTGCAATAGTGGTGGCGACGGGCGGGCTGGCGCTCGCCGCCGGCGCCGGGCTTGCAGGCGCCGCGGTGATCACCAGCGCGCTTGCGAGTTTCGGGCCCGGCGGCATGATTGGCGGGTTGCTCACCGCCGGGACGCTCGTAACTGCGGGCGGTGGCGGTATCGCATTCAGCCTCGCCAGCCCCGGAACCTCCGCAGAGACCCTCGAATCGGTCGTCGGCCGGAGGCTTGCCGCGGAGATTCTGCGTCAACGGCAGCACCTCGACCCGGACCCGGATGTGTGGGGAGTCCTGGCCGTGACGGAGATCGAGGTTCGGCGCGAACACGAACGGCTAGACGAATTTTCCGATGAATCGGCCCCAGCGCTCAAAGAGCTGAAACGGAAGATCGACGCCATCGAGCGTGCGATGAAGTACCTGACCGACAACGGGCTCGAACCGGGCGTCGATGCACCCACACGCAGCAAGTCGGACTGGATCCGCGATCGCCGGGCAGGAGCGGCGCTCTGAGATCCGGCGGTCGCCTGAGGACGGCGCGGTGGGTTACAGCGTCTCCTCGAAACGTCGTCTCTAACCGCTCGATCACGCTAACGGGGGCTGGACGGATGCCCCGTCACAGTGAGCTCCGAAACAAACTCCCGAATGTCCGCCGCGACCAGGTCCGGCACCTCGAGCGCCGCGAAGCGTCCTCCGGCCGGCATCTTCCTGAACCGGCGCGCATCGAAGAACCGCTCCGCGTGGCCCTTCGGCGGGTCGGTGATGTCGTCCGGGAACACCGCAATCGCGGTCAGAACCTCGATCTTCATCGACCAGCCACCGGCTTCCGCTGACCATTCAGCTTCGCTGGGCGCTGCATCCGTCGCCTGATCGTCGGAGGTCTCATCGCCCCACAATTGCTTCGCCGCTGACCAGCCGCCCATGCTCTCGTTGTAGTAGCGGATCGACGAACGGATGCTGTTGCGCAGCCAGTAGAGCATCACATTGGTGAGCAGGTCATGGGGTGGGTTGCGGGTGGTGGAGTAGCGCTCGAAGTGGTCGATCAGCCAGGCGACGGGGCCGATGGGGGAGTCGCTTAGCCCGTAGGCGAGGGTGAGCGGGCGGGGGACTGGATGACGTCGTAGCCGACGAAGCTTTCCCTCTGGCGCGCGCAGATCGAGCATCGGTTCGGTGGCCATATGGACGAGCTGCACTGCCTGTACTGAATGAGTTACAAGTAGATCGTTATCCTGATCGCTTAAACCGAGTGACCCGAAACACTTCGCTGAAGTGTTCCCTTGACCCTCTGCGGAAGCTTGACTATCAGCCGGTGTGGTCGGCTTCTCAACCTATTGGGCACCCTGCCGGTCGAAAAAACGATTGACGTCTCGGTAGGCAGCAACGGTGCGCCCGATCTGGCATAGTAAGCCCTAATGGATGACGCAGTTGACACCTCGGGGACCTACCTTCTCACAACCGATGCGGTGAAGTGGTCGATAGACGCACTTAGCAGCCGTCGTATTCATCCGCATTTCTTGGCATACCTACAACTGCACCGCCGAGCGTCGATCGGTCCAGGAGAAAAACTCGATCCACGCTGGTCGGAGCTCCGGCCACTTATCGAATTGCCAGGTGGGCCCCCAAAGAAGCCCAACTATCGGCCACTGCGGTGGAATGTTAACAGCGATCGCTCCACTTACTGGTTCAACGAGAACCTCGCGGGAAGCTTCGCTCCGAGCTCAATCCGCAATACTGCCGGCTTCTTAGTGGAAGGGAAGGAATATCGGTTGCCAGCGGATCACGCAGGTCAGGCGCTCGAAGTGCTCCTTTACGGGCGTCCAGTGCCAGCAATCGCTATGGGCGCCTATTTCCTTCGTAACTATGGCTTCAACCGCACAGATTCTGTTCCTGTCGCGGCGGACATCATCCTTGGCTTCCGCCAGTGGTTCAGATTCGATGACGACGACGAGTTCGCACTTCTCTTTGAGCTTGGCGAACCGGCGGTTGCCTTTCAGTGGTTTGGGCCAGAAGTCGTTGAGGCTAACAAGTGATGACAGATTCGGCTCTGCGCCTGATCCCCGGACGCCGTCTCCTGACGGCTGAAGATCTCGACATTGGATTCGAAGCCACGGTGCACGCGACACACGCGTCCAACGCGCCCGATGCCCCACGACTCTCTTCGGCAGACCCTTTGTTGGCGAAAGTTAAGCATCTACTTTCAAGCTTCGGGGGTGTGATCTTTAGCGGGCCCCCCGGGACCGGTAAGACATACGTGGCCGCGCAAATCGCCGAAGCGATTGCCGGGGACCAAGGCCGAGTGCAATACGTGCAGTTCCACGCGTCCTACCAATACGACGAGTTTATGGAAGGCTTCGTCCCCACTGCGAGTGGATTCGTGCGTCGCGATGGGGCTTTCTTGAAGATGTGCCGACGCGCGCAGGCCGACCCTGATAACACCTACGTTCTCGTAGTGGACGAATTGAGCCGCGCCGATGCTGCTCGCGTTTTTGGGGAAGCCCTCACATATGTGGAGCGAAGCAAGCGCGGTCTCGAAGTCACTCTTGCATCCGGCAACCCCTTAACTGTGCCGAACAATCTAGAGATATTGGCAACAATGAACCCGGTCGACCGTGGTGTCGATGAAGTTGATGCTGCGTTCGAGCGCCGCTTTGCAAAAATCAAGATGGATCCAGACCGCAACGTTCTCGGTAGGGTGCTCGAGAACAGCGGGTTGGAGGAGCAAGTCCGGAACCGAGTCATGGGGTGGTTCTCGATGGTCAACAAGTTCGCGCGAGACAATCCTTCTGCGGCTATTGGCCACGCTTACTTTGTTAATGTCGATGGTATTGATGCGATGCGGGACGTCTGGGAACACCAACTCCAATTCGCTGTGGATCGAGCATTCCGCTTGGACCCTCAAAACCGGCAGTCTGTTGAAACGGGCTGGAAAAACCTTTTCATAGACGTCCCAGGGGGCTGGGACGGGAAGCAGTCTGCTTCCGCTGCGGACCCGCCCGAAAAAGACGCTGACTGATGACTGGCTGGACGGGCCGCCCCCCGGTACGGTTTCGAGAATGTCACGAATATGGTCATGTACGCGTCGACCGCGGCGAGATTATGAATTCGGATGGGACGCTCCGAATGAGTCCCGCGGTGCAAAATCTCAACGCCTTCTCGATCGATTTCAAGGGCACTGAGCTGAGGTTGCGGGCCGGCGGTTTCGTGGGTGTCCTTCCCATCAACGACCAGCTGGTGCTGCGCGTCACGCCGCGAACCCCAATTTCGAACCTCACTCGAATGGTCGAACGAAGTGGACATCAAGCTCTCCCAATCGATGCGCTTCGCACGTACGCCACATCAGCTTCGATTGGCGACTGGCTCCTCGATATTTACGCGGACGCTTTAATTCGACATTGTTTTGAGGTCGTCAACAGCGGTCTTTACAGGGTCTACCGTCGCGAGACTGACTTTGGGAGTCGACCGCGCGGTCATTTGGAGATTCCAGCGACCATTCGAAGATTCGCTGCCCGAGGTATCAACAATACGGCAGCGTTTTCCTGGTACGAACGAACCATCGATAATGCGTTGAATCGATGCTTGAAAGCTGCACTGGTGAAACTGTATCGGCGCTACGTTGACCCGCAGAAAGGGCTCTTGGGAAGTCGGACGCGCGTGCGCCAACTTTCTAGCCTCCTCCAACTATTCGCGGACGTTTCTGTTGACCCCTCTCGGGCCTTTTTATCTGACCCGATCGTTGCCGGTCTGACAGCGCCGCCCATGACTCGCAGTTACTATCGCACACCACTCCGCCTTGCCGTCGCGATCATCTCCGACCGGGGTGTTTCCCTAGACGATGAGAGCGGAGACCTGGCTCTGTCGTCAATGTTGCTTAACATGGGAGAGCTGTTCGAAACCTATGTGCGTACAACCTTGCAATCCAAGGCGGCCGATGCCGGGTGGCCCGTCGCGGTGCTTGACGGCAATGTCGACGGGCATTTGCCCCTTTATTCGAGTCCGATTCCTCGGACAGAAGTGGGCGGCGTTTCCTATACGCCGTTGATCGAAGGCGTTTCCAATCCCCCGCGCGTCACGCCTGACATTGTCTTTCAACGCCCGGATGGTTCGATCGCCCTCATTGCCGAACTGAAGAACACTCTGATGAAGGATTTACCGTCTCGTTCAGAAGTAGAACAGGCCGTAACCTACGCAGTTCGCTACGGGACGTCCGCTGTACTACTAGTGCATCCAAAAGGACTCGATAATTTAGGTGGACTACAGCTCCTCGGACGCATCGGCGACGTGTCTGTTTTTGACTATCGATACGATCTTTCGGCCGACGACCTAGACATCGAAGATGAGCTTTTCGCCACTCAGGTGTCTGCGCTTCTTGGGCTCAAGTCTTAGAAGTCCATTTCGCCGAATCTGGCGCGTCCATGAGTGGAACCAGGTCCACTCCTACGGCGTCACGTCCCATCGATGCCGCTGTTTTCAAAGTGGTTCCTGTGCCCATGAAGGGGTCCAATACAACACCCCGCGCGGGGGTCTCGTGTCCGCAGTCAGTCCATCCAACCGTCTGCTTTTTTGAGAACGTAAATTCGCGGAAGTATCCGCCAAGAACTTCCTTTGCCTCCAATGCCAACCGCTGAACCTCAGCAGTATTGCGGCCAGTACCGCTTTGGAATTTTGTGGCCTTGCCAACGTCGGATACCCCGGTCGCCTGGATTGCCCGAATGTGGGCATCAGAAAGTCCCGCTGCGTCTGCAAGCTCCATCGCTCGTTTGGCTTGCGGACGGCTCGGATCTAGGTAGCGCGTGCGCTCGATGACTCGGCGTCGAGCGGTTCCGCAAGTTGCGCACACCTGCGGTGGAGCACCCAAAAGCACGGCTCGCCGCACGAGTTCTTGAGGGTAAGGGGCGAGGTGTGCCCCCATGTTCCGTTCAGGATTGATAGTCCAAACGTCTCCCGGGTTCGCGCCGTTTCCCATCTCCGCCGAATAGCCCACGAGATCGTAGTAATAGTTCGGCTTGTAAGTGAGGTGAATGATGTACTCGTGACGGTTTGCGAGGCGATCGCGAGCGGGATCCGGCATGCCGCCCTCTTTCGCCCAGATGATTCTGTTTCTCACGGCCCATCCCGCATCGATAGCCTTCGCTTCAATTCGTGAGGGAATCCCTACCAAGGAACGGCGATAGTATGTGTCGCCGACGTTCAGAAAGATTGATCCGCTCGGCCTGAGGACTCGCTTCCACTCATCCAAGCAATCCATGATCGAAGATACGTATGCCTGGGGCGTTGCCTCTAAACCGATCTGGTCGATGTGGCCGTAGTCGCGCTTGTTCCAGTACGGGGGCGATGTCACTATCAAATCGGCGTGGTTGTTCGGCAACTTCGTATCGCGTGCGTCGCCGTTGACCACGTCGATTTTCGGTGCAGCAAGGCCCACTTCCCATGACTCCAGCGACCCGATGCTCGCGGTTCCGAGCGGGGTCGCTCTCGTGCGGCCGGAGTCAGACGCACCTGGTTGTGCTACGTCCATTTGTTGGCTGGCTCCCTCTTTGTTGATCATGCTGTGTGTTCCTTTGACGGTAGTCGAACTTTCGCCGGTCGTCGAATCGGAGGACTAGCGATAGCTTATTCAA
Source organism: Mycetocola zhujimingii (assembly GCF_003065425.1). Taxonomy (NCBI): domain Bacteria; kingdom Bacillati; phylum Actinomycetota; class Actinomycetes; order Micrococcales; family Microbacteriaceae; genus Mycetocola; species Mycetocola zhujimingii. Next base: position 2,976,792 of record NZ_CP026949.1, on the reverse strand, counting down.
CCCTCTGGGTCCGACATTTGCTGTCGCTGCGGCGCGCATCGATTGGGGACGGGGATGGTTGGTACAAGACCGGTCTCGTAGGAAACAAATACCTCCGAAGCTGGCAGAGGAGAAAACGATGACACTGACCGGCGCGGACGGGAAGGTCCGACGCTCCGGGATTTGCGGTCTACAGTTTGTCGAGCCAGGTATCTTCTGGTCGGTCGGCCCAGGCATTGCCGGTGGATGGGCGACCGTTTCGGTCCGCACGCGCAGCTAGTAGGGGTAGAAGTGTGCTGGCCGATTGTGCCGTCAAATCGGTGACTCTTCTGATCGGAACTCCGATCAGGTCGTTGACCATTGATAATTGGGTCTTGGCATCAGCTATTCCGAGCCGAGAAAATGCAGCTCGGATGAGTTTTCGTTGGGAGTCCGTCATCGGAAAGGGTGGATTATCTCCACGTGGGCTCGGTTCTTGCGGATCACCGAACACAAACAATGCATCGCTCACCACACGATTCTCCTACGTGCGGAAGGCATTCCATGCCTTTGCGTGTCGGAAGTCGAGGAGGTCGCGAAGCGAGACTTCGTGATGGGTGATATTGGCTCAACCCGGTCAGCTGCCGTGGAGCCGGTGTGCAGGCACGCCGGCACGGGCGCCCGTGCCGACCCGGTCTCCAAAGGGGAACCATGCCATTGGCGGCGATAGTCGGGTCACGCCGCCATCAAGTTGAGCGAGCCGGTCGCCACCAAGGCGGCCGTCGGCCGCTCGGATCCACAACGCGAGCATCCGTGTCCGGCGTCAGCTCGCCCTCCCCTATCCGACGCATAGCTGGAGGCTGGCGCATGAGGTGTCGCTCGGCAATCCCAAGCGGTATCGGTTCGCCAGCTTGAATCAGCTGCCCCCAAAGATCACCCCTCCAACGAGGAAGCCGTCCAGTTCCGCGTTGTGACAACGAATAGCATCCCAGCGGCACCTGAACGCTCTTGACGGCAGCCCTCTTGGTCTGAGGTGCGAGAAGTCGACAGGATTGTTGCGGGCGCCGGGGCTACCTAGGGGTATTCGGGCGCCGCTGTCCCCGGGATGTAACTACGCAGGTATTCGCGAAGCGCGGGGTCGCTCACGTACACGAAGGTTCCCCGGACGCCTCGGGTCAGGAGGACCGCATAAATGTTGCGCACGAACCGAAGCAAGTCGTCGTCGGTGTAGGTCTTCCCGAGAACCGCATTGTTTTCCTTCCCCTTCTTGTCGAAGTAGGAATCCCGGTCGACGTACAGGCGGCGCTTCTCGGTGTCGTATCGGAGATCGGGACCGATGATTACTCCTGCGTAGTTGAGGTCGTATCCCTGCACCGTGTGAATCGACCCGACCTCGTTGGTGCTGTTAGCGGATGCGATCCAGTCCTTCTGTGTGCTGTTCCAGCGGAACTGCTGTCCATCGACCTCGATGTCGAACGCCGTTTTGTCGTTCTTGGACTTCCAAGGCCAAGCAAACCCGGCAAGGAGACGCGACAAACCCGTCTCCTCTTCTTTCCGCAGAACTTCCGCGCGCATTTCCGCAACGCTGCCAAACATTCGGAAGTCGTAACCATCAAATTTCTCCGCGACCGGCGCTCGACGCGCGTCCCCGACGGCTGGCACTGCAAGCATGCCCCGAACGTATGCAACGTAGTCGGCTCCAGCCTGCACCCGCATCTGTGTCGCCAACGGGTAGTGACGATGACGGCTCTTCGCGTCATCCGCGAGCGCGCGAAGCACCTCAAATGGGATGTCGGCGGGCCGGACGCTCTGTTCAGCGTCAAGCAGGTAGATCTGATGTGTGCTCTTGGCTCGGATCCAGTCCAGCTGTGTCTTGCTCGTGTCATCGACCTCGAACAACTTTTTGGTGATGTCGGAGAAGTTCTTGTTCTGAACGCCGGACGGCTGGTTGGCGCGCTGGTTGAGCCGGTGTGATTCGTCGACGATGAGGAGGTCGAAGTCCTCATCCGAGCTGCCGACGTCGAACGCCGTCATGACCATCGCTGGGTCCAGGCCCGGGGTCTTCCGGAAGACCTTTTTAATCGACTCTCGCAGCGACTGCTGCGGCACAACGAGTCCGATCCGAAGGCCGGTAAGAAGCTCGCGGTTCTCTGGGACGAAGAAATCAGCGAACATCGTGTCACTATCGAAATCCTCCGCGCGTGCGGTGCCGGCGATGTCGACGAGCAGTTTCAGCATGTAGATTGCGACGACGGTCTTGCCGGTGCCCGGCTCGCCCTGAATGACGATCGTGCTGTTGGAACCGGACTTCAAGTCTTTGAAGAGCCCCTCGAAGATGTCCTCCACTGCGATTGCCTGGTCCGGAGTCAGTGCTTTGAAGGGGGACAGTTTGAAGAGGTCGCTGTTCTCGATCTCGGGGATACTTCGGGTGAAGACCCCGTCGCGTCGAAGCTGCTCAAAGACGTCGCGGAAGGTCTCTCGATACAGCTCGCGGTCGTAATAATCACCCTCGGTAATTCCGTCGTTTCGGTTCAGTACGCGATAGGCGCCGTCGCCCGCGAGGAGTCGGATGAGGGATGACTCTAGGTCGAGGCAGGCCGACTTGTTGAAGCGATCGTCAAGGATCACGCGAATGGTGTTGAGGTGTTGCTTGTCGGGGGAATCGAAGTGCTGCCGCATCCGCGTTACTGCATTTCTGGACTCACCGACGTAGACGTCGGTGAGTCGGCGGTCGTTCGCCTTGGAAGCACCACGAGTTGATTCGTCGAGCACGTACACGACGGGCCAGTTGCTGTGCCGGGGGTGGGTCGGTGCCCATTGTGCGACCGCCTCGTTAGTGAAATCGAGGCGAGCAATGCTAGAGGGCGTCATATTTCGTGCTTCGGCCCCGCGCTTTGTCGACCGGGTATTTCGCGCGCGTGATGGCGAGTTTATCCAGGATGATCTGACTGGGATCAGCGCCAATGCGGTCGGCAAGAAGCATGCAGTACGTGAGAACGTCAGCTAACTCTTCACGGATGCGGGCTGGATCAGCGTCTGCATTCCATTGGAAGCACTCAAGCAACTCGCCAGCTTCAATGGCGATGCTCTTGGCGAGATTTTCGGGACTGTGGAACTGAGCCCAGTCGCGCTCGGCCATGAACGTTGCGATCTCGTCGCGGACTGACTTTTCGACCATCCCGTCAACCTAGCAGTGCGCGGTCCAAGTGAGGACGGCGAGGAAGGACGTGTGCATCGCCTGCTCGAATGTTCCCTGACTGGAGCCCGCTGATGGGGGGAGGACTAGGGAGCTTCGGCTATCAGTACTGCCTCCTCGGCGGCGATTCGGACGTTTACGGGCTGCCGTTAGCGTTGCGGGTTTGATAAGGATATCGATGGCGCAGGTTCGAGGTTAAGTGGTGTTTTCGACACCGGGTGGGTTCGGCTCGTTCCCGTTTAGCGCAGTTATGCCGCACTATTCCAGCGTCCGTCGTCCTCAACGAGCCTGAACATTTCCCGCAGCACCTCCTGCGAAAATCGTGCATATTGGCTCGACGCGAACGGAAATGTCGCTTTGGAGAAGTCGACTACCCAAGGTTTCATCAGATCCGCATACTCGCTATATGCGAGAACCCCCATGGCAGGTAGAGATCGACGAAGCGCGATAATCATCGCGTTGATTACCGTCGTTGACGTTATTTTAGAGTCAGGGTCGTGCCACTCAGCGGCGTGGTGGCTTTTTAAAGCCCCAAAGTACTGATCGAGCGTCGTCGCGCAATATCTGACGTAATCAGTAAGTAGCTCCGGGCTTTCTTTTGCTTTCAGAGTTTTTCGGGAGGCGTCTTCTTTTACCCACTCCGTGAAAAGCCCTGATTCGGAATTGATGTCGACCAAATACCGGAGGGCGAACTTGACGATCGATGCAATCTTGATGGGCGCCTGATCCATCTGCGACAGCTGGAACATGCCACGAAAAGTGGACCGTTTATTTAGGAGCTCAAGCACGCGGCGCGCAACGGCCACGTCTGCGTATGGCGCCTGTAGTGCCTGAATGGCGAGTAGAACGTCGGCCGGTACAGGCTTGCTGTTCGAGTTAATGTCCAAGAAGATCTCACTCTGGAGCTTGAGTCGTTCGAGTTCGTTCATGCCTGGCGGAAATACGAGACCGGTTGCCAAGAGATGAACCTTGCTTCGGATAGCCGCTACCTTCTTTTCGAGGTCGTCGGTGCCCTCATAATGGGCGAACACCCTATGCTGGCCGTCGATGATGCATATTGAGTTGAACTCGTCAGGAATGGTCATCCGATACGAGGAATAGTCCTGTGCGTCGTCGAGGTCGACGACGGCTTTGTCGGCAGTCTGAAAGGTCACGTGCTCCGGAAGACCAATGATGATGTTGTTCAGGAACGCTGAGTCGTCGTCGGCGACAAACTGACGGATTTTCTTTATTCGGCCGACGTCTATCAGACGTTGATAAAGGTCAGTTGAATATCCCCAATTGTCCTTGCGCAGCACGTATGCGTTTCGAAGTAGAACGTCGGCCGAAATCATGAACGACACAAGCCTCACGCCGTTGCTAAATCCTGTGCTGTCATCAGGCGAGATAATCGTTGTCTCGATCGTTTTCACATCATTGGACGCGTTCGTTGCCCCTATATCGTTCGAGCTGAGTTCGAGAAATCGCCATAAGTCCGTTTTTGCAGAACGGCGGATGGTTTTAGCAAGCTTGTCGAAGTAGTTCAACGCCCGAGTGGATACAACTTTCATCGGCCTTAGGAGCGCAAGATCGTCGTCGTCGAGATCCATTTCTTTCTTAGAGATATAGAGAAAGAAGAGCTGGAATCGTTTTGGCGAGTACGCACGGAGTGCTTCTTCGTGTTCTGGGAAGGTGCTGCGGAGCCACTCTATGAAGTCGCTCTTCGACCCGTGGAGTTGTTCAGCGAGAAGTCGCTTATTTTTGGCATGTTCGAACGGTTTCGAGGTGGTTGTGTCTTCGACTATTAGAAGGACGTTCTCGAACAGGAAGGCCGAGTCGAGTTCGCCGGTTTTGTTGCCGAACTTCGCTTCCATGCCTTCAGTGGGGATATACGTGAAACCCATGTTGTTGAACAGAGTTCGTATAGACCGGGCAAAGCGGCGTTGCTCGAGTACCGCTGGGTCCACCGGTTTGCGCTTCGCTTTTTTCCTCGGCTTTAGAGTTGCCACCGTCGATATCTCCCTTGATTCGAGCGGACAACTTCCGCTAGCTCCGAATCGTCAGGATAGCGGTCCGCCGATGGTCATCCGCTTTTGGCGCGCGGTGACTAAGTGACGTCGGCCGTGCCCGTTAGAGTGAAGCGGAAGCCGGGGAATTGTCGGCAGAGGAGGAAGACGAGTGAGTGACACTGCCGCAGTGCCGGGCGCGAACAGCTCAGCGACCGCCGAACCTGATTTCTGGACCGTGCATCAGGGTGATGCGCGAGACATCGGGACATGGTTGCGGCGTGCCGCACACGAGGCAGGGAGTGACGGTGCGCCGTTCCTTCAGACCACGATCACGTCTCCGCCGTATGCAACTTTGGTTGACTATGGCAGCGACAATCAAATCGGGTTTGGTCAGTCCTACGAGGACTACCTCGAATCGTGCAGGTCGATTTTCGAGAGCGTCCATCAGTGGACGCTTGATTCGGGTTCCATGTGGGTCGTTGCCGACAGTTTGATGGAGCGGCGCCGTGACGGCAAACCCTCGCGGCTCGTGCCATTGCCGTTTGACCTTGCTACCCAGGCGAAATCGGTCGGCTGGACGCTGCGGGAAGTAATCATCTGGCGTAAGGACAGAACGCGACCCTGGTCACATCACGGAAAGCTCCGGAACGGTTTCGAGTACGTTCTTTTTTTTGTGAAATCGAACAGCTTTACATTCAACGTCGACAGGCTTCGTGATACTGGGAGTCTTAAGTCATGGTGGGTCAAATATCCGGAGCGGCACAACCCTTGGGGAATGACTCCGGACAACGTTTGGGAAATACCGATTCCGGTTCAGGGCAGCTGGGATGACTCAGCGTTCCGGCATGCTTGTCCATTCCCACCCGAGCTGGTCCGGCGAATGGTGACACTTTCCTCAGAGGAAGGCGACGTAGTATTCGACCCCTTCGCGGGTAGCGGGTCGGTCGTGACGGGCGCGCTCGAAGAGGGGCGCCGTGGTCTTGGCGTCGAATTGAACCCTGACTACGTTTCGCTGTTCCATAAGAGTGCCCCCACGTTGCGGAGGGAACGCTCGGAGGCTAAGTCGGTCAGCGTGATGACGCAGCGGCTTCTTGAACTGAGGATGCTCAAGTATCCGAAGGAGCTCGCGCGGCAGATTCTCCGATCAGGATTCACCGCGCTCCAGGTCCGTGCCGTCCTTATGGTGGTTGAGTCCGTGAATTACGAGTTCGCCCGCACAGGTTACGGCACGATAAGTTGCTCCGTAGTTGTTGTGGATGAACTCTCAGAACTAGAAACTGCTCGACTGTCGAAAATTCTTGCAGAGGTGACAGCCAGGGCGCCACTGTCGAAGTATGGACTTGACGTGCGCTGCGAAGTTGTCTCCGTTGACGAAGCTTCCGCTCAGTTTCCGCAGGGCGATGTTTCTGTGTACACGAAGGGCCGCGCCTGGAGTGCAGACTTCACCCTTGCGGGCACGGATGTGGGACGGTGGATACATGAAGCGGGAGTCCCAACGGTCGTTCCAGTAATCTCGCCGCTTCATGTACGTCAGTCGCTCGAGGAGAGCAGCTGATAGGCGTGACCAGTTAGGACTTTCCTGATTGCAGAAGGCGTCGGCTGTGGCGGTGTTCGAGGGCTATGCGGTGAGAGAACGCCATATTTGATGCAACGATTTGCCTGGTGCGCGAGACGCTCGGGAGATCAGTTAGTTAATTGGGTGCATACTCAGTCGTTAGTTACTGGGTGCATACCCCGTTGTGCGTTCAGCGCCCTTGATAGGTAGGCAACTGACCTCGCGTCGCGACGTGCCAGGAACCAGAGCGTCATCCGCCGTGCCAGCGCGTCCGCTGTGTGCCTAAAGACCTCGAAAATCCGCGGGCGTGGCGGGACGTCGAAGAGTACGTTCCTTTGTAATGATGCGAACCGAGGCGCAGCAGCAGATAAGCGCCTGAACTCATTTACTGGCGACTCACTCGCCCGGATGTCCTGCCCGGTGACCCAGTCCCGACGAGTTGCTCGCATATTTTTGCAGCGGTGGGGCGGAGACATGGCGCTGTCGCGCCCGCCGAAGACTCCAATGGGTTGGTAGTGTCGGCGGCATGAGTATGAATCCGCCGGCCGGTTGGTACCCCGAGGGCGCAGGGTCGCGTTGGTGGGATGGTGTTGGGTGGACGGAGCATACGCAGGCTACCCAACCGTCCGCGCGACCCCAGCAGGCTGTCGCGCAACCCGCGGACGGACCACTATTCGAGTTCACGTCCCACATCGCTGGCAAGAACGCGAGGGTGCACATTTTCAATGACCGGATCGAGTGGAACTTGGCGCGCGGAGTGTCCGGGGGCAAAGTGACGGCCGGCGTTTTAACCATGGGGCTCTCGACGCTCGCCACTGGAGTGAGGAACGGCAAGACCGGCAGCGAAATGATCCCGGTCAAGAACATCACCTCGGTCACCACGAAGCGCGACGGCATGCTCAACACGGTGGTCCAGGTTGTCACGTCCGGCAACACCATCGACTTCCGGGTCTCTCACGCTGAAGCGGCTCAGATCCGCGGAATCCTTAACGACCTCATCCTCCGCGGGCCTCTTCAATCTGCCCCAGCGGTTCAGCAATCTGCCCCAGCGGTTCAGCAGCCTGCCCCGGACGTGCTCGGACAGTTGACTCAGCTTGGTCAGCTGCGCGACGCAGGGGTTCTCACTCCGGCTGAGTTTGACGCCAAGAAGGCTGAACTGCTCGCCCGCATGTAGATTGTCTATCTACTAATTGATCTCTTCGTTGATCTTGAAGCCGAGCCTGGTGAGCTGGCGCCTTGCGGTGTTCGAGCGGAAGCGGTGGTGCGGCAGCCCAGTCGCAACGCTGAACGCCTGCTTGACCGGCCAGACTCGGCCGCCAATGGTGACGGTGTACTGATGCAACCGTTCTGGTTCGTGGCCGCGGAGTCGCTGCACGACATCCTCTGAATCGATATCAAACGCCTGCCCATCAGTGGTGAATTGCACTTTTCTCTCTCTTAGTCAGTCTTCGGTCGTATGTCTGCTCGGATCGAATGCTATCGCCACAACTAGTTCGGCAATTGGAATCAGCTCACCTACGCTGAATTGCGTTGCGTTGCGTTGCGTTGCGTTGCGTTGCGTTGCGTTGCATCGCATCGCATCACATCACTCGGCGAGCGCCCTTCTCCCCACCCTCGCGTTCGGCGGAGCAGTGCTTTACGCCGCGGTACGCGGCTGGCGTGCGGTCGCGGTTTTCGCTTGCCAGCGCGGGATCTGCTCGGATACCTCGAGGCCGGGTGAACGGCGGCACCCGTGCACTGCCTCCATGCCTCGTCCGGATAAGGTGCAGTCAGGCAGATCGAGCAGCGCGCGTCGCGGAGGACCCACACCATGGAGATCGAACACGTCCTTCCCGAACTGCGCAAACCGATGAAGCGCGCGCAAGTGTCGCTCCCACGCTGGCTGGTCCGGCCCCTCGTCAAGAGGATGCCCGTCCCGAAGTCATCAGCCGTGCGCGTGCGGGCCGCGAAGGCGGGCTCTGTTCGACTGCGGATCTACGAGCCGGTCGGCGCGCGGAGCGGTGCGGGCCTTCTGTGGATTCACGGCGGTGGTCTGCTGTTCGGTGACGCGAGGCAGGATGAAACGCTCTGCCTGTCCACCGCGGAACGGTTGGGCATCGTCATCTTGTCAGCGAATTACCGCTTCGCTCCGGAGCATCCGTTCCCGGCCGCACACGAGGATGTGCTGACCGCATGGCGCTGGTTCCTGCAGCATGCGACAGGGCTTGGAGTGGAGTCCGCTCGGATAGCAGTTGGTGGGGAGAGCGCTGGTGCCGGGCTCGCGGCGGCACTCGCCCAACGGATCCACGACGACGGGAGAACCCAGCCGTGCGCGCAATGGCTGTTCGCTCCCATGCTCGACGACCGCACGGCCGCCCACCGTGACCTCGACGCTCGCGAGCATTTCGTGTGGAATAACCGACAGAACCGTGAGGCGTGGTCGGGCTACCTCGGTGCTCCGGCCGGTTCGGCAGAGGTCCCGCCGTATTCAGTTCCTGCGCGGCGCCTCGACCTGACGGGTTTGCCGCCCGCGTACCTCACCTGGACAGACCTCGAGCTGTTCGCCGACGAGGACAGCGCATACGCCGACGCGCTTCGAGCTGCGGGCGTGCCAGTCACCACTGATGTCGTGCCGGGCGGCGTGCACGGCTTTGAGAACTGGGCGAACGACACACCTGTTGCGAGGGAATTGATCGAGCGCGCGCAGGCGTGGTTGCGATCAGCGACTGCCGCGCCCTAATTAACCGACCCGCACGCCACCCACGGCATCCGTTTTGCGAGTAGCGCACGTCGCGGCGCATGGTGAAGAATCGACCGCTGCATCTTCTGCGTTGCGCTGCAGATGCTTCTGCCGCGCAGGGCATGGATCTGCAGCGCTCGCCAAACCAGTGGGCATGGATCTGCAGTGCTCGCCGATCCAGCAGGGCATGGATCTGCAGCGGCCGCCGAACCACGCGCGAACGGCACGGCACGGAGCAACCCCAACACCCGGCAGAATTGACCCATGACCCTTCCTCTTTCCGGAACGCAGTTCGAGCTCACCAGCGGCCCATACACCGCGACCATCGCCAGCGTCGGCGCCTCGCTGCGCGAACTGAAGCACAACGGCCGCGACCTCGTCGTTCCCTATGACGCCGACCAGGTGCGCCCCGCCTACCGGGGCGCCACCCTCGCGCCATGGCCCAACCGCGTCGTCGACGGCACCTACAGCTTCGAAGGCACCGACTACCTCCTCGCGCTCAGCGAACCGGAGCGTCACCACGCCCTGCACGGACTGGTCGTCTGGCACGACTTCATCGCCCTCGATGAGGCCGACGACCGCGTCATGCTCGCCACCACCATCGAAGCGCAGACCGGCTACCCGTTCCGCATCCAGGTGCGCGTCGAGTTCATGCTCGACGCCGACGGCCTCCACACCACCGTCGCCGCTCGCAACACCGGCAACGCACCCGCCCCGTTCGGCACCGGCCCCCACCCGTACCTCGTCGCCGGTGAGGGCACCGTCGACGACTGGACCCTGCTCCTCCCCGCCGAACAGGTGCTCACCGTCACCGACGACCGCCTCATCCCGATCGGCAAAGCGGATGTCGCCACCGAGTCAGGCGGAATCTTCGACTTCCGTGAACCCCGCGTCATCGGCGACACCTTCATTGACCACGCGTTCACATCGATCATTCGCGACGAAAACCGCACAGCGGAAGTGCGCGTCACCGCACCGTCGGGCACCGGCGTGAAGATGCGCTGGGACTCGTCGTGCAAGTGGGTCCAGGTGCACACCGCCGACCAGGAACCGGAGACCGGGCTGCCCAGCCGCATCGGCCTCGCGGTCGAGCCGATGACCTGCCCGCCTGACGCGTTCAACTCCGGCGAGGACCTCCTCGTGCTTCAGCCCGGCGGCGTCACCTTCGCGTCGTGGAGTATCGCCGCGATCTAGTCTTGCGTTTTTGCGGATGCCGGCCAGCGGCATCCGTTAGCCGACGGTCCTTCGCCGACCGCTCCACATTCATGTCGTGCGCTACAGATGCTTCTGCAGCGCGGACATGGATCTGTAGCGCTCGAGGCAGGGGCCCGGCAGCAGCGCCTGACGCGCTCGGAAAGCTCCGGGCCCGGGGCCGTCCGGCGTGCGTGAAAACAATTTCCATGGACAAACCAGACCTTTCGTCCTAGCCTGATGCTGCATTCACTTCGCGAAAAGCTTTCAACGATGTAAACCGCGAAAGACCGCGCGTTTTTCCGGCATCAGGCCTGTTGTAACGGGCCTGATTCCGGCGACCCGCCGGCGTGAAATGGGTGCATTTTCTCTCGCAGCAACAGTGGCACTCCGGTGCCCGACAACGGTGTCTTTGCACCGCGAAAGGACCAGCAATCCCATGATCAAGAGAAAAGCCCTGCTCGCAGCAGGCATGACGACGGCGCTCGCCGCAGCGCTCGTCGGATGCACCAACAACAACGGGGGCAGCGGAGGCGGCGGCGGCTCCGGCGCCAGCAAATCCAACTGCACCAATGACATCAAGGTGAAGGATGTTCCGGTCGTCACGTACTGGGGATGGCTCCCAGACACCGCCGAGACCGTCGACAACTTCAACGAATCGAACGACGACGTTCAGGTCTGCTGGTCGAACGCAGGCCAGGGCGGTGACGAGTACACCAAGCTCTCCACCTCTCTCGAGTCGAAGTCGGGCGCGCCCGACATCGTCCAGATCGAGTACGACTGGCTGAACAGCTTCCTGATCCAGGGCGGACTCGTCGACATGACCGAGCACGGCATCGAGGATTACAAGGACAACTTCACCGAGGGTGCCTGGCGCGATGTCTCGAGCGGTGACGGCGTCTACGCGGTGCCGGTCGACCTCGGGCCCGTCGGCATGTGGTACCGAGCCGACATCTTCGAAGAGAACGGTATCGCCATCCCCACGACGTGGGATGAGTACGCGGCGGCGGCCGAGCAGCTGAACACCGCGACCGGCGGAGCGGTCAAGATCGGTAACTTCGCCCCCAACGGTGCCGGACAGCACTACGCCTTCCTCGACCAGGCCGGCGCCGTTCCGTTCGAGTTCGACAATGGCAACCCCACCGAAATCACCATCAACCACAACGATGACGCGACCAAGACGGTCTACGAATACTGGCTCGACCTGGTCGACCGCGGACTCGTCGGCACCGACCAGGCGTGGACTCCCGAGTTCAGCACTGCCCTGGCCAGCGGCAAGTACGCGACCGCCGTGTACCCGGTCTGGTACAACGCGCACATCCCCGACTTCGAGGACCCGGAAGCGGGCGCCGTCTGGCGTGCAGCTCCGATCCCGCAGTGGGATGCCGCCAACCCGGTGCAGGTGAACTGGGGCGGCAGCACGCTCGCCGTCACGACACAGGCCAGCGACGCGGCACTCGCGACGAAGGTTGCCGCCGAGCTGTACAACACTGAGGAGCGACAGAAGCTCGGCGTTGAAAAGGGTGGCCTCTTCCTGGCCATGCCCGAAATGATCGAGTCTGACTACTTCAAGGACCTCGAGTACGAGTTCTTCGGCGGTCAGAAGTTCAACGGAGAGTTCTTCGCGCAGGCTGCGATCGACTACGAGGGTGTGATGTTCTCGCCGTTCTCGCAGTACTACTACGACGAGTCACAGCGCCTTCTGTCTGAGGCGATCGAGGGCAACATGACCGCGGCCGAAGCGGCGGACGAGTTGCAGAAATCGCTGGAGACCTACGCCACCGAACAGGGCTTCACCCTGAACTGAGTTCGGTCCTGTGCGGGCGGGGCAGCAGTGCCTCGCCCGCACAGGAGTTCTCCACACAATGCGTCCCAAGGAAGTGACCCATGTCTACCACCCCTCAGCTTCAGCATCCCGTCCGCCCACCAACGGTGAAACGCGGCGCCAGTCTTGAGCGGAAGCACGCGCGATTCGGCTGGGTGTTTCTCGCGCCGTTCGCCATCGTGTTTCTCGTTTTCCTCGTCCTCCCACTGGTCTATGCCTTCTGGATGAGCCTGCACACCAACACCCTCGCCGGCGGCGAACAGTTCGCTGGCCTCGCCAACTACGTCAAAGCGTTCACCGACGAACGCTTCCTGTCGGGAATGGTGCGCGTCGCCGCCTTTGCCGTCGTGTTTGTTCCCCTCCAAATCGGGCTGGCCCTGGTCTTCGCGCTCATCCTCGACGACATCCGAACCAGGCTGTCCCGGTTCACGCGGCTGCTCATCTTCGTGCCGTACGCGATCCCCGGTGTGATCGGCGCACTGATGTGGGGATTCCTGTACAGCCCGTCGTTCGGCCCGCTCGTGACGGTCTTCGAATTCCTGAACACCCAGGCACCCGACCTGCTCAGCCGCGATTCGATCTTCTGGTCCCTGACCAACATCGTCACGTGGCAGTGGACGGGTTACTACATGATCATCATCTACGCCTCACTGCAATCGATCGACCCGGCCATCTATGAGGCCGCGCGGATTGACGGGGCGACGAAGCTCCAGACGGCACTGCATATCAAGGTGCCGATCGTGGCGTCATCGCTCGTGCTGACCGTTGTGTTCTCCCTGATCGGCACACTGCAGTTCTTCACCGAACCGCAGGTTCTCGCGCCGCTCGCCGGGAACGCGATCGATGCGGCGTACACGCCGAACCTCTACGCCTACAACCTGGCGTTCTCGTACCAGCAGTTCAACTACGCGTCGGCGATCTCCTTCGCGCTCGGACTGATGGTCTTCCTCGCCTCGATCATCTTCCTCATCGCCACACGCAAGAAGAGCGGACTCCGCTGATGACTACCTCACCTCTGCCCCTCATCGACGATGCCATCACCGAGTCCGGCCCGCGCAAAAAGCGGCCAGACGTCCTGCCGGGGGAGCGCAAACAGGTGGGCATGCACATCCTGCTCACCATCGCCGCTCTCTACTTCCTGCTCCCGATCTGGTGGCTGGTGGTCGCCGGAACCAAGAGCACCCAGGGCCTGTTCAACGGCACCGGCGGGCCGCTGTGGTTCGACCAGAACTTCGCGTTGTTCGACAACATCGCGCAGCTGGCGACGTACAACGGCGGCATCTACGTGCGCTGGCTCGGCAACTCGTTCCTCTACGCCTTCGCCGGTGGCGTCGGCGCGACGGTTCTCGCCGTGCTGGCTGGATACGCGTTCGCGAAGTACCGGTTCCGGGGACGTTCGATCAGCTTTATGGTGCTGCTGGCATCCGTTATGGTTCCCGCAACGGCCCTCGTCATCCCGACGTACGTGTTGTTCAACAACCTCGGCCTCACCAACACCGTGTGGGCCGTGATCCTGCCGTCGCTGCTCAGCCCGTTCGGCGTGTACCTGATGCGCGTTTACATTCAGGATGCCATTCCCGACGAACTGCTCGACGCCGCGCGGGTCGACGGCTCCGGCGAGTTCCGGACCTTCGCCACGATCGCACTGCCGCTGATGCGACCGGCGATCGTGACCGTGCTGCTGCTCTCCGTTGTCGGTGGCTGGAACAACTACTTCCTGCCGCTGGCCATGCTGTCGGACCAGACGCTCTTGCCGGTCACCGTCGGGCTCAACACGTGGCAGGTTCAGTCGAACTCCGCCACGGCGGGGGGCCTGGTCTGGAACCTGGTGACCAGCGGCTCGCTCGTCTCGGTCATCCCGCTCATCATCGCGTTCCTGCTGCTGCAGAAGTACTGGCAGGGCGGGCTCTCGATGGGAAGCATCAAGTAACACCGGCCCGTTCGGCTCTCGCGTGGTTCAGAACCGGGCCTGCGGAGCCGAGCGGATGCTGTCGCTCAGTTAAATTAATCCGTGAGCGTGCCGGATGACTCGCGCGTGACGATGTGGAAGTCCGGTTTGGCGAGGCGGGGCGGCCGGCGCTCGCCGGTTTCGCGGATGCGTTCGACGAGCATCTCCACAGCCATCTCGGCGATGGACTCGCGCCCGGGGTCAACGCTCGAGAGTGACGGTACCGAGAAGCGGGTCTCGTCGATGTTGTCGAATCCGATCACCGCGACCTCGTCGGGAACTCGAGTGCCGGCTTCGCCGAGAGCGCGAAGGGCGCCGAGACCGAGGGTGTCGTTGAGGGCGAAGACCGCGTCGAAGGGGACCCGCTCGGCGATCAGGCGGCGCACGGCTGCTGCCCCTGCCTCCCGACCCCACGGGCCGGTCGCGCAAATGAGTTCGGGTGCCTCCGGGACGCCGGCGGCCTCGAGCGCCTGCCGGTACCCGTGCAGGCGCAAGCTCGCCGAGCTCGGTTCCTGGCCACCCTGCTTTGAGTCGGCCTGCTGCGGGGCGCCGATGAGCGCGATACGGGTGCGGCCCCGCGCGATGAGGTGTTCGACCGCAGCCCGTGCCGACGACACGTTGTGCATGGTGACGTGGTCGGTGGGACCGCCGAAGATGCGTTCTCCGAGCAGCACGAGCGGCAGCGGGACGTTGAGTGCGTCGACGTCGCGCTGGCCGAGCCGCACCGGACTCAGCAGTACCCCGTCGGTGCCCTGCAGCAGCGTGCCCTTGACCACGTCGAGTTCCTTGAGCCGATCGCCGTTGGTCTGCCCGACCAGAACGCTGAGCCGCCGTTTCTCCGCGGCGCGGATCACGGCATCCGCGAGCTCAGCGAAGTAGTTCTCGCGGAGGGCGGGCACGGCGAGTCCGATCACTCCTGTCCGGCCGGAGCGGAGGCCCCGCGCGGAGAGGTTCGGCCGGTACCCCACCTCGATGATCGCGCTGCGCACCCGATCGCGAACCTCGGTGCGCACGTGCGGATGGTCGTTGATGACATTCGAGACCGTCTTCGCGGAAACCCCCGCGACACGCGCCACATCGCGAATGGTCGACCTCATCGATGACTCCGTCCTGTGGCGCTCTGGTCAATATATCCGACCTCACCGGGCATACAGCGCAGTCGCTGGCCACCCGTTCTGGGCCCGGCGGCGCGGCTGAGTTGTGCCTTGACAACCCCGGCGGATGCGAGAACCATGAGTCCCGGGTGGAATTTACGACGTGGTAAATCGCACACTTTCGCGTTTGTCGCCGTTCCAGCCCTTCGTTCCGGGCCGAACCCGGAGCGGAGACGGTGTGCAGCCTCGCTATGGGGGTGGGGCAAAACCGAAGGGGAACGGATCAATGGAGATCGGTCAAGTAGAAAAGCGACCGCGCAAATCTGCGCGGCGTTGGGTGGGCCTCGCCACCGGTGTAGCCATCGCAGCGAGCGCGCTCAGTGTGGCTCAGCCCGCGGTTGCTGCGGACACGTGGCTCACGCAGCTGGATGACGGCTACGTGCGATTCGCCGTGCCGAACGCCGCGGTTGAATCGGCGATCGGTCCTGTGTCGCAACTGGTTATCGAGGGAAACCTCGGCGCGTCGGCGAACTGGGCACAGTACGGGCTGTCGCGGAGCGGCGACACCTGGACGGGAACGCTGGGTCCATTGGAGCCCGGGTTGTATTACTACCAGGTGACGGGCGACGACTCGAAGCCGTTCAAGGATCCGACAAACCCCACGTCTGTCGCCTCAGAGCCGGAGTGGAGCACCTTCTTTATTGAGGGAGACTCCGCAGCACCGCTCGCGGACGCGCCGGAAGAAGCAGGGGCCATCGAGACGCTCAACTATCACAGCGACGTGGCGGGAGAAGAGCGGTCCGCCCTGATCTGGACGCCACCGGGGTATCGGGAACGCGGCAAGCCATACCCCGTGCTGTACCTGCAGCACGGTGGCGGCCAGAGTTACCGTGACTGGGTCGAGGTCGGTCGGGCAGAGCAGATCCTCGACAACCTGTCTCTCTCCGGAGAGCTCGCTGACATGGTCGTCGTGATGGGGAACGGCAATGTTCCCGACTTCCCGAGCGAACTGGTCGACAACCTCATGCCAGCGGTTCGGGATGCCTACAACGTCTCGAATGCGAAGAAGGATCGTGCGCTGGCGGGGCTGTCGATGGGCGGCGGCCAGACCTTTGAGGTGTTGCGGACCTACCCCGGCATGTTCGCGTATGTCGGCACCTTCGGTGCCGGTCGTTTCGGTGACCTGTCCGACATCCCGGTGAAGAAGATCAACAAGCAGACCGAGCTGTTCCGCCTCTACGTCGGAAACCAGACGGATGTCGCCTACAACGACGTGTATGAGTCGATGCGCCAGTTCGATGCGATGGGGCTCGACTACCAGTTCGACGGCGCCAACCCGGATGCCGGCCACAACTGGAACGCATGGCAGGAGAACCTGATCGATTTCGCGCCGCGGCTGTTCCACGGCAAGAAGACCGGCGACCCTGGGTTCAGCGAGGGGCACACCGCGATCGAGGAGCGCTTCGAGCTTCCTCCGGCGGGCACGACGCCGACACCGTGGATCACCGAGGACGGCTTCGTCACGTTTGAGACCACCACCGAGTTCGCCGACGCAGAGTACGTGTCGGTGTGGGCGAACTGGGGTCCGGGCGGCAGCTGGCTCCGCGTCGAGATGAACGAGGTCGGTGACCGATGGCGGGCGACAGTTGGTCCGCTCGACCCGTGGTCGTACTACTACCGGTTCATCGTCGACGGGGTCTCGGTGAAAGACACCTCGAACCCGACGAAGGTCACCACGGAGCCGACCTGGAGCACCTTCTTCATTCCGGGTGAGGAGTCTCGACTGCTCGCTGACGTTGCCCCGGGCACCGGTGGAGCGCTCGAGGTACTCAGCTACCAGAGCACCGTGGCGCAGCAGGAGCGCAGTGCCTTCGTCTGGACACCGCCGGGGTATGACGCCGACCGTGCCGAGCCATATCCGCTGTTCGTCCTGAACCACGGCGGCGGGCAGAGCTGGACGGACTGGGTCGAGGTGGGCCGCGCTCGGCAGATTCTCGACAACCTCACGCTCGACGGCGCCATGGAAGAGATGGTGGTGGTGATCCCGAACGGGAACGTGAACAACTACCCGGCGGAACTGCTCGACAATGTCCTCCCGGCGGTCGAGGGAGCATACAACGTGAGCGAGGATCCCGCCGAGCGGGCAATCGCCGGACTCTCACTGGGCGGGCAGCGAACGATGAGCCTGCTGCTCACCAACCCGGGCGAGTTCGCGTACGTCGGTGCGTTTGCGGCGTTCCTGTTCAGCGTCCCGAGTGACGTCGATGTGGCAAAAGTGAACGCCGAGACGGAACTTGTCCGGCTGTACACCGGCGACATCACCGACTTCACGTATCCGAACGTGATGGCGCTGATGGAGACCCTCGACGGACTCGGGGTTGAGTACGAGTTCAACGGGGTGACCGTCGGCCCGCACGGCTGGGACGTTTGGCAGAAGAACCTGATCGATTTCGCTCCGAGGTTGTTCAAGGCCGAGTAGTAACCAGTTGCTGTGCCCCGGTGATCTTCGGATGCCGGGGCACAGTGCTGTTGCTGGGCCGAGCTGGGCTGTAGCTGCGGCTTTCGCCGACCGCTCCACTTCCATGTCGTGCGCTACAGATGCTTCTGCAGCGCAGACATGGATCTGCCGCGCACGGGGCAGGGACCGGGATCGCCAGACGCGCGAACGCCGTCGGAGGGCCTGATGTTCCCGGGGCGCTCGCGGCAGAATTGCTTCATGACACAACAGAACGTTTTGCACATGGTGCTCGTCCGCTGGAACTCGCCGCTGGAGCAGGAGGAGCTCGACCAGTTGACGCGCGCGGTTGGCGTGTTGCCCGAGCGGATCCCGGGCATCCTGAGCATCGGTTCGGGGCCGAGCTCCAGCCCCGAAGGGATGGAACGCGGATTCGAGTGGGCACTGGCGATCACCTTCGCGAGCGAGACGGCGCGCGACGAGTACCTGCCGCATCCGGATCACGAACCGGTGAAGGACCTGATCGGCAAGTGGGCGGCCGAGGTCCTGGTCTACGACCTGAACGTGTGAGGCATCCGTTCGGGTCCGCATTCGATGCGGAGTGGCTCGGCGGACCTGTCAAGGCTCCGGTTCAGATCAGGGCCGCGCTGTAGCGTTAAGGTCGGCCGCGCAGCCGCGGTTCACACCTACACCCCGGAGGTCTTTATGCCCACCACCGTGCCCGCCCTCGTCACAGCATCCGCCGGAGCATCCTTCGAGCGTTCAACGATCGAACGCCGGGATGTCGGCCCTCACGATGTCGAGATCGACATCGCCTTCGCGGGAATCTGCCACTCCGATATCCACCAGGCGCGCGCCGAGTGGGGTGCAGGCATCTTCCCGATGGTGCCGGGGCACGAGATCGCAGGAATCGTCACGGCCGTCGGCGATGACGTGACCAAGCACAAGGTCGGCGACCGTGTCGGCATCGGCTGCTTCGTCGACTCCTGCCGCGAGTGCGAGAACTGCCTCGCCGGCGAAGAGCAGTTCTGCCTCAAGGGCAACGTCGCCACCTACAACGGACGCCAGTACTCCGGCGAGGAGACCTACGGCGGATACAGCACGTCGATCGTCGCCGACGAGAACTATGTGTTGAGCATCCCCGAGGGCATCGACCTCGACGTCGCGGCCCCGCTGCTCTGCGCCGGCATCACCACCTACTCGCCGCTCAAGCACTGGGGCGCAGGCCCCGGCAAGAAGGTTGCGATTGTCGGCATGGGTGGACTCGGCCACATGGGCGTCAAGATCGCTGCGGCGCTCGGTGCCGAGGTGACCGTGCTCAGCCAGACCCTCTCGAAGAAGGACGACGGCCTGCGACTCGGCGCGACCGACTACTTCGCGACTTCCGACCCGGAGACGTTCAAGAAGAACCGCAAGCGCTTCGACCTGATCATCAACACGGTGTCCGCAGACCTGCCGGTCGATGACTACCTGTCGATGCTGACCCTCGACGGCGCGATGGTGTTCGTCGGGCTGCCCGAGAACCCGCAGTCCTTCCGTGTCTTCTCGCTGACGGGCGGGCGCCGCAGCCTCGCCGGATCGAACATCGGTGGCATCCGCGAGACCCAGGAGATGCTCGACTTCTGTGCCGAGCACGGTCTCGGTGCCGACATCGAAGTGATCGGCGCCGACGAGGTCGACGAGGCCTACGAGCGCGTCATCAAGAGCGACGTGCGCTACCGGTTCGTGATCGACACGGCGACGATCCCGGCGCCCGCAGCGTAGGTTTCGCGCCGCGCGGCATCCGCTGTATCCGCGCTGCTCGGCCACAAACGGTCGTTGGCGCGTTGCTCGGCCACAAACGGTCGCTGATTCTCGAAATCAGCGACCGTTTCTGTCGTTGCACGCGAACGGATGCCGCTGAAGCGACCGTTTGTGTCGTTGCAAGCGAGCGGATGCCGCCGCAGCGACCGTTTCTGTCGTCGCAAGCGAGCGGATGCACCGGGAGCGCCAGCTTGCTAGCTTGGGGCCATGCCAACGACGCCGCAGAACACCTCAACCGACAGCCCCGGCCTGATCGCGGGCGAGCTCGAGAAGCTCTGGACCGGCGGCGAATGGCTCGAGGGCCCGCTCTGGCTGCCGGGCAGCGAATCGGTGCGGTTCAGCGATATCCCGAACAACCGCATCCTTGAGTTCGACCGGGCCACCGGCGAGACGCTGGTGCACCGCGACGACGTCGAGTACACCAACGGCCGCACCCTCGACCTCGAGGGCCGCGTCGTCCAGTGCAGCCACGGGCGTCGTGCTGTCGAACGCGAGGTCGACGGCGAGGTCGAGGTGCTCGTCGATCGGTGGGCAGGTGGACGCTTCAACTCCCCGAACGACGTTGTGGTGGCATCCGATGGCACGATCTGGTTTACCGATCCGCCCTACGGGATTCAGGAGAGCGGGCGCGAGGGGCACCCGGGTGTCGAGGAGTACGGCGGATGCTTCGTGTTCCGCTTCGATCCCGCCACGGGTGTCGCGACGCCGGTGATCACCGACATGGTGCACCCGAACGGCCTGGCGTTTTCACTCGACGAGAAGCTGCTTTATGTTGCCGATACCGGGGGAGACTCGGTGCGGCACATCCGTGTGTATGACGTGGCGACGGGGGAGGGGCGCGTCTTCGTAAATCCGTCGGGGACCCCGGACGGATTCCGTGTGGATGCCGCGGGCCGGGTGTGGACGTCGTCGTCGGATGCCGTTCAGGTGTTCTCGTCGAGCGGAGAGCTGGAGCTGAACATCCCCGTGCCGGAGGTCGCATCGAACGTCTGTTTCGGCGGACCAGACGGCTCCGAGCTCTACATCACGGCATCGACGAGCCTGTATCGCATACGCACCACGGTGACGCCGGCGGTCGGATAACTACACGCGTCGTTACGTTACGGGCGTGTCAATTTCCTTCCCGATCCTGTCTTTCCGGGGGTAGGGTGAACGGATCGCAAAGGCCCAAACCCGAAGGGACGCTGATGCAACGCACAACGCTCACAATCGATGGTCACTCGCACGTGCTCGCGCAGGGAACGCAGCTCGGATCGCTCAAAGCGGCGGCGGAAGAAGCGGTGCGCGCGGGCGGGAGGTTCATTGACCTCACGGTGGTGGGCAACGTCGCGGTCAGCGTGCTGGTCAGCCCTGGCGTTGCGATTCACTTCACGACCCGTGAGGTCGCCGAAGACGACCGCGATACCGGCGTGCTCGCCGAGCCTTTCGACGAGAGTCGTCACTGGGACATCTCAGACCTGTTCTGAGGCTCGCGGCTGAGGCGCCCACCGATCGTCGGCGCTAATCGGCGTTGACCTGGGCCTGAATCTCGCGGATGGCCCAGGCGAGCACCCCGTTCGCAAGAAGCCCGCTACCCAACGGTCCAGCTGAATCCTGCCCGAGAAGCGGCAGCAGTCGGAGAGCGTCCCGATTGCGGGCCGTCAGCTGTTCGAGCTGCCAGCGGATCTCCCTGGCGGCGGCATCCGGGTCGTCGGGTGCAGCCAGCGCGGCAGCCTTCGCGGCGTAAGCGGCCGCGCCCAGAGCGTGCGCGCCCATGTGGGCCACGCCGGAAGCCTGCGCTGCAGACCGTGCCGCAGCTGCAGCCGCTGGCGAATCAGCAGAGCCAGCGGCCCGACCCGCGACGAAGCGCTGCCGGATCTCGTCGGCGGCACGGAGCTCGCCCCGACCAAAGGCGCGCGCCCGGGCGATGGCATCCGCCGGCCGCCCGTCCGACGGCGCTTCCGCCTCGAACAAGTGCACAACGTGCTCCGCGCAGTCCGCCGCCCACACGGCGAGGTCGCGGCGATCGGCTTCGCTGAGCGTCTGGGGGGAGACCATATCGACACTCTCCCACGTCGCGCGGTTCCCTCGCGTCAGAGGCGCATGCTGAGGACGTGGCGGACCGCGAGGTTCCCACCGTGGTCGTCAGCGACCCGGTGCATCCCGATCTTCTCGGCAACGCGACTCGACGCGTCGTTGTCGGGGTGGACGATGGCCACCAGCTCCGCGGCGTCGGTGTGTTCGCGAGCGAAGTCGCGGCACGCGGCTGCGGCTTCCGTCGCAAGTCCCTGCCCGTGAAGAGCGGAACGTACGTGGTAACCCACCTCGAGTTTCGCGACTCCGTTCACGTCCTGCCAGGTCAGGCCGCAATCGCCCACAAACTCGCCGTCGATGGTCTCGATGATCCAGAGTCCGTGACCGTAGTCGGTGTAGTTCTGCTGGTTCCAGTCGATCCAGGCGGCGGCTTCGGTGCGTGACTTCGGTGCCGGATAAAAACGCATCACGTCGGGGTCGCCGAGCAGCGCGGCCATGGCGTCGAGATCGGAATCGGTCATGGGGCGGAACCGCAGTCGGGCGGTGGGGGCGGGAAGCATCCTGTGACTCTAGCGGTCGCTCGAGGGCAGGCTCGTCATCGTTGACGACGAGGGGCATTTCGGCCCGGGTATTGCGGGTGCGCTGACGGATGCCATCGCTGACTTCGCCAGGGAGGGACGCGCTAAAACGCACTCTTGAGGCGGGCAAGATACGTGTTGAGCGCGTCGAGGACCACCTCCGGAGTGAACCCGGCAGGCTCAGCCAGAGCGTTCAGGGCCAATCCGTCGGTGAAGGCGCGGAGAGCCTTGCTCTCGCGCTCTGCTGCTTCGGCTGGGCATCCGAGGTCTTCGACCGTGACGCGGCACAGATGATCGAGGTCGGCGTTCGCCTCTTCCAGAACGTCACGTATCCCGGGTGACGATGGTGCCGTCATGGCGGCCAACCAGACCGCGGCTTCTCGTCTTCTCCGCGCATCGAGCGGCAACGCCTGTTCCCATGCTTCGCGGATGCTCCATCGTGAGTCCGGGTTCTCGGGACTGGGCAAACCGTCGGCCTGTGCCAGACGTACTGCCGTGAGCGCACTCGCCAGCATCTCGTCGCTGGTGGGGAAGTAGTGACGAACCGCAGAGGGACTCACCCGGAGGTCGCGCGCAACCGTCCGCACGCTGACGCCGCCGAGCCCTTCCCGCTCGATTCTGCGAATGACCACGTCGACGATCGCCTGGCGGCGTGCCGTGTGGTCAACGATCTTCGGCATCTCAGAAGCCCTCACTTTCGCAGTACAGCTGTGCGGTAACTTCATAGTACAGTCGTACTGCGAAGGAAGAGACCCGATGAAGCCCAACTCGATTACCGCTCTGATCATGGTCGCGATCATCGGTGGCATGTCGGTCCCGCTGGCCCTCTGGCTGGCCCGCGATCCAGCGAGGTTCTGGACCGAACTGCTCGGGTTCGGGCCGGATCTCGCGAGCATCCCGTGGGGTTGGCTGCTCGCCGTCACAGTCGCGGCTGCATACATCGGCTACACCTTTTGGGCTGTTCCGTTCGTGCGTCGCACCGCCTTCGAGCTGAACACCCTCAAAGCACTCGCTGTCCCACTGGCGATCGTCACCGGCACCCTCGAGGAACTGATCTTCCGGAAATTTCTGATGGACGGGCTGTCGGGGATCGGCGCCGCATGGTGGGTGCAGGCTGCCGCCGCCGCGCTGGCCTTCGGACTGGCCCACTCCGTATGGGTCATGTTCTCGCGGGACCTGGCCATCATCGCCCCCGTGGCGATCTCGACGACCGTGCTGGGCGGTGCTCTGGCCATTGTGTATCTCGCCAGCGACCGGCTCATTCTGCCCGCGATCCTTGCCCACATCATCATCAACCTGGTCATCGAACCGGCGCTGCTTCGCAGTTCGCTCACCGGCCTGTGGCGGGAAGCTGCGGAGGCCCCGGGGAACGTCGGCGGTCGAACCGTCGATACCGCTGTGTGAATTCCTGCGGCCTGGCCCGGCGCGGAGGAGGCACGGCACGTTGGGCTGTGTCGCCGAGTGACGTCGACGCGCTAGCGTAACCCCGTGGCCATGCACAGCGTCCCCGAGGACTCAACGGATCGACTCCACCTGTGCCGACCGCTGACGGATGACGCGCCGGGGCTCTACGCGATTCTCAGTGATCCTCGCGTGTGGGAGCACTACCCATCGCTCCGCAACACGGCCATCACGCAAACGAAGGCGACCCTCGAGCGGTGGATGCGGGGTTGGGATGCCGACGGCATCGGCACCTGGATCGTCCGCGAACACGGATCGGACGCGATCGTCGGATACGGCGGCCTGTCCTTGCGTGGAGGGCTCGTCTGGAATCTGGGTTATCGGTTCGCTCCGGAGGCCCAGGGTCGAGGGCTGGCGACCGAACTCGGACGCCGGGCGCTCGAGCGGGCCGCACGCCTCACGGGCAACTGCCCCGTGATCGCCTACCTCCTCGAAGAGAACGCTGCTTCGGGCGCGGTGGCTGAAAAACTGGGTTTGCAGCTCGTCGACGGGGGCCAGACGCAGGAAACCCGGACCCCTCGGCGGTGCGGCTCGTCTTCGCGGATCGGTCGCTGACCACCGCCGAGCTGGCGGTTGCCCGGCAGTAGGGCGCGCTCGTCACGGGGCGCGCCCGTCACGGGGGAACCACCGTGCCGTTTCACCGTGCCCGAAGCATCCGCTCGCATCATCCTCGTCATGATTCTCAGTGCGGTCCGAGGGCCGTAATAGGCTTTCAGCATGATCTCTCCTGAGGACCTGTCGACTCTGCCCATCGACGAGTACGCCTTTCCCGGACCGCTCCGGGACGCTCTCGTCGGCGCGATTCTCGACGGACGCAAGACCAGCACAACGTCGCTGGTCGCCGATTACGACCTGTCGGAGGAGGAGTTGCCCGTGATCGGCGAGCGTCGCGTTGTCGTCGACTCAGCTGAAAGTCCCGTCTGCGTCACCGAGGTCACCGGTGTCCGCGTCGTGCCGCTCGGCGAGGTCGACCTCGCCCACGCCATCGATGAGGGTGAGGGCTTCGAGACCGTCGCCGACTGGCGCGCCGGCCACGAGAAGTTCTGGCACGGCGCTGAATTCCGCGAGTGGATGCGTGACCCGGAGTTCACGGTGACGGATGCCACTGAAGCGGTGCTGGTGCGATTCCACGTGACCGACCGAGCCTGAGCGGCCCACCCCCGGGTGGCGGAGCGCTAGCGTAGGAGCGCGCTTCGACCTTCGGCGCACGTCGTTGTGGAGGAGCCCGGCACCGTGGATGACAAGACAGAAGCAGAACTCGAGCGCATTTTTGCCGCCCGCGACCGGGACAACATGGGGCCGACGATTGCGGCGCTGCTCCCGATCTACGACGAGCATCCGCACGATCCTCAAGTCCTCTATGAGGTCGGCGGCGCGTATGACACCGCGGGCGATGAAGCGACGGCGCTGGGTTTCTATGAGCGGGCGATGGCCGAGGGTCTCGAGGGTGACGTGCGCAGGCGCTGCTACCTGCAGCAGGGCAGCACACTGAGGAACCTCGGACGACTCGACGAATCGATCGAGCTCTTTGCGCGCGCTCGCGCCGAGTTCCCCGACTCGGTCTCCCTGGGCGCGTTCGAGGCGCTCACCCTTCACGCGGCCGGGCGAGCGAACACCGCACTGGGGAGTCTTCTCACCCTGCTCGCGGAGCACGTCCACGCCGAAGAACTCGACAGGTACCAGGCCGCACTTCGCGGCAACGCGGAGTACCTCGTCTCGCTCGACGATCCCCGCTGAGCGGTCTTTCCAGCGGCTGCCGGTGACGGCATCCTCTGCTCGGCCACGAATGGGTGCTCGGTATTGCCCGGACACAAATGGCTGTTCGCCCATTGCTCGGCCACAAAGGGCTGCACTTTCTCGAGAAGTGCAGCCTTTTATGTCCGCACAACGACGCCAATCCCATTTCTGACAGGCCGCGGACAATTTCTTGCCCGAATTATGTCGGAGTGTTGACGGAATAAATCGCCCTCCCTAGGGTGGCTCTGTGTCCAAGCCCGCCGGAGTGCATACACTCATCCGCCAAACCCACGAAGACCGCGTATTGCAGGTACTTCGGGAGCACGGCGCGCTGACCCGCGGGCAGATCGCTGAACACGTCGGACTGTCTCGCACGACTCTGTCCGAGATCACGAACGTTCTGCTCGAACGCGGCGCGATCACCACCACCAACACCGACGGCGACATCCGTGCCGGTCGGGGTCGCCCCGCGGAACGCCTCGTCCTCGACCCGGGCGCCGGCCAGTTCATGGGCGTCGACTTCGGTCACAGCCGGGTGAGGATTGCCGTCTCTGACGCCGCCCACCACATCATCGCGTCCGGCGTCGAATTCTATGACCCGGACTCCGGATGGGCCGAGAGGGTCGACAGCTGCTTCCGCCTCATCGAACAGGTCGGCGCTGACTCCGGCATCCATTACGGCGCCCTGCAGGGAATCGGGATCGGATTTCCCGGGCCTTTTTCGCCGCGGATGCCGAAACCCGTGCCGACGTCGGACAGCGGCACCGCCGTGCCGGCAGGCCAGTTCGTCTACGACTCGTTCGCTGAGCGATTCGACACATCGGTCATTATCGACAACAACACCCGATTTGCCGCCCTTGCCGAGGCGATCTGGGGCAGCGATGCCGGAGTGCAGAGCCTGGTGTATGCACGGCTCTCCGACGGTATCGGTGGCGGTCTCGTCGTTGGCGGGCACCTGGTCACGGGCACATCGGGTTTCGCCGGCGAACTCGGGCACATCTCCGTAAGCCCGAACGGCGTGCTCTGCCGGTGCGGCAAGCGTGGCTGTGTCGAGACGGTTGCCTCAGTGCCCGCGATCTTCGCGAGCTGCACGGCCAGGGGCGTCGCCATTAACTCGCTCGAGGATCTCCGCGCGGCTGTGGCGAAGGGCGATCCCGTCGTTGTCGGCGTCCTGCGCGACGCCGGCGATGCGCTCGGCCGCGTGCTCGGGTCGCTCGCCGTTGCCCTCAACCCGGCCGAGATCGTGATCGCGGGAGACATCGTGCACATCGCCGGGGTGATCTTCGAACAGGCGGTTGCCACGATCGGCTACGAACTGCTCCCCGTCCCCGAAGCCGCACCGCACATCAGGGTGGCGCACCTCGGCGACGACGTCGGTGCGCTCGGCGCAATCGCCGCGCTCTTCCACCGGTCACCGCTTCTTGCCAGCTATCCCGAAACCACGCAGCCCGAGCCCCACCGCGGACCCACGCAAAGGAACATCTCATGACCCACCGAAACCACGGGCGCACTCCGAACACGGAGCACAGCGCATGACCGACACAGCAACGCGGACCATGGCCGCCCAGTCGGCTGACCCCGCGAAGAAGGCACCGAAGGTACGCGCGAAGAACCGCACGATGCTTCTCGTGCTCAACGTCGTCAGCGTCATCGCCGGCATCCTGATCTGGTGGGGATTCTCGCTCGCCGGTTTCCGCCTCCCGGCCCCGGTCGAAGTCGTCGAGCGAGCCGCAACCGTCATCGGAGACGGAACGCTGGCCACCGACCTCGCGGCAAGCCTCAGCCGCGTGCTGATCGGATTCGCGCTCGGTACGCTCGTCGCCATTCCCGTCGGTTTCCTCATGGGCTGGTACCCCGTCGCACGGGCGTTCATTGAGCCATGGGTGCAGTTCTTCCGGACCATCCCGCCGCTCGCCATCATTCCGCTGGTGATCGTGCTCCTCGGCATCGGTGAGCAACCGAAGATCTTCGTGATCTTCCTCGCCGCGTTCTTCGCGTGTGTGATCTCCACCTTCCAGGGAGTCATCAGCGTCGACCGCACACTCATCAACGCGGCTCGCGTGCTCGGAAGCAAAGACGGCGGCATCTTCGTCCGCGTGGTCATTCCCGCCTCGACGCCGTTCATTCTCGTCGGCATGCGCGTCGGTCTCGGCGCTTCGTGGGCAACCGTCGTCGCCGCGGAGCTCATCGCAGCGCAAAACGGACTCGGTGCCCGGATGCAGCAGGCCCAGATCTTCTACGACCTTCCGACGATCTTCGTCAACCTCATCGCGATCGGGATCCTCGGTCTGCTGATGGACCGCATTCTCCTCTTCGCCGAAACCAAACTGACCGGATGGCAGGAACGCCGATGACCACCACATCTCCCCTCGCCGCAGGGGCCGCCAACCCCGCCCGTATCTCCGTGCAGGGTGTCACCAAGACCTACAACCTCGCCGGCAAGGAGTTCTTCGCCCTCGACAATGTGTCGCTCGACGTGGCCGACAACGAGTTCATCACCGTGGTCGGACCATCGGGCTGCGGCAAGAGCACCCTCATGAACGTGCTCGCCGGCCTCGATAAACCGACGAGCGGCCAGGCCGTCGTCGACGGCAAGGTCGTCTCGGGACCTGGTCCTGAACGCGGCGTGATCTTCCAGCAGTACGCGCTCTTCCCGTGGCTGACCGTGCGCAAGAACGTCGAGTTCGGCCTCAAGACGGCGGGACTTGGCGCGAAAGAGCGCCGCGAGAAAGCCGAGCACTTCATCGAGATGGTGGGCCTCAGCCAGTTCGCCGACGCCCTGCCGAAGATGCTGTCCGGCGGCATGAAACAGCGCTGCGCCATCGCCCGCGCTTACGCCGTCGACCCGACGATCCTGCTCATGGATGAGCCGTTTGGTGCACTGGATGCCCTCACACGCGTGAAACTGCAGGAGCAGCTCCTCGATACGTGGAGCCAGGAGAAGCGCACTGTCGTCTTCATCACTCACGATGTCGACGAGGCCGTCTATCTCGCCAACCGGGTGGTCGTCATGGCCGCACGCCCCGGTCGAATCTTCGACGTCATCGACGTCGATCTGCCATGCCCCCGCACCGAAGAAATGCGGCTGAGCCCCGAGTTCACCGCGCTTCGCAACCGGGTATGGCACTCCGTGTACCACCAGAACACCCGCACAGCAGCTGGTTCGACGCCGTCTACCCTGACGGCCTGACACTCAAGGAAACCATGACACACGCATTTGCCAGACGGGGCATCGTTGCCGCCGTCGCAGTCGTCGCACTCGCACTCACCGGGTGCGCTTCCGACTCCGCCGGAGGTAAAGAGGGCGGTGACGCCTCTGCTCCTGAGGAACTCACCCCCGTCAACTTCGGCTACATCGCCGACTTCAACGGAGCAAGCCTCCTCGCGGTCGCGGAAGACCAGGGTCTCTGGGAGGAGCACGGCATCGAGGTGACGACCAGCGTCTTCACCAACGGACCGCTGCAGATCCAGGCGCTCGGTACCGGCGACCTTGATTTCGGATACATCGGCCCAGGTGCGATGTGGCTCCCGGCATCCGGTGAGGCCAAGATTGTCTCGATCAACACCCTCGGCAGTGCCGACCGCGTGATCGCCCAGGCCGGCATCGAGTCGATCGAAGACCTCAAGGGCAAGAAGGTTGCCGTTCCCGAGGGCACCTCGGGCGACATGATCCTCAACCTCGCACTCGAATCGGCCGGTATGTCGATCAACGACGTCGAGAAGGTGGCGATGGACCCGTCCACCGTCGTCGCGGCCTTCGCCTCCAAGCAGGTCGACGCGGCCGGCATCTGGTACCCGCTGATCAACACGATCGAGGAGCAGGTCCCCGACCTCAACATCCTCGCCGAGAACGACGACTTCGCCGAGACGGTGTCCTTCCCCACCGCGTTCGTCTCAGCGCCGACGTTCGTCGACGAGAACGAAGAGACCGTCTCCAAGGTCATCGCCGCCCTTCGGGACGCCAACGACTTCCGTGCCGAAAACATGGACGAGACCGTCAAGCTGACGGCCGCCATGCTCAAGCTCGAGGAAGCCAGTGTCGAAGCCGACTCCAAGAACGTGAAGATCATGACCTCGGCCGAGCTCGATGAGCTCACCGAAGACGGATCGGTCGCCGGCTGGCTCGAGGGCATGAACTCGTACTTCGTCGGCGCTGGCAAGCTGCCCGAACCGGTCGACCCGGCGACGTACTACACCGGCGACCTCTACATCGGAGCCGGCAAGTAGGTGACGAAGGCCAGCAATATCCTCTTCCTGATGACCGACCAGCACCGGGTCGACACGCTCGGTGCGTATGGCAACTCGCTGGCCGAGACGCCCGTTCTCGATGAGCTGGCTCGCACGGGCACGCGCTTTGACCGGTGGTACACACCCACCGCGATTTGCACGCCCGCCCGCGCGAGCCTGCTCACGGGGCAGGCGCCGTTCCGGCACAAGCTGCTCGCCAACCACGAGCGCAATGTCGGTTATCTGGAGGATCTCCCCGATGGTCAGTTCACCTTCCCTGAAGCGCTTCGCGCCGAGGGATACAACACAGGACTGATCGGCAAATGGCACGCGGGCAACGAGAAGAACGCCGCGTACTACGGCTTCGACGGGCCCGACCTGCCCGGCTGGCACAACCCGGTGGAGAACGAGGATTACCTGGCCTACCTGACCGAGCACGGCCTCCCGCCGTACGAGATCAGTGATCAAATCCGTGGGACGCTGCCGAACGGCGGGCCGGGCAACCTGCTCGCCGCTCGGCTGCACCAGCCGGTCGAGGCGACGTTCGAGTATTACCTGGCCACCCGCGCCATCGAAATGCTCGAACGCTACGCCGCTGACAACGCGAAGGACGGAACACCGTTCTTCCTCGGCCTGCACTTCTTCGGCCCGCACCTGCCGTATGTGGTTCCGAACGAGTACTTCGACAGGTTCGACCCGGCCGACATCGAACTGCCCAAATCGATCGCCGAGACCTTCGCCGGCAAACCCCCGGTGCAGCAGAACTACAGCGACCACTGGGCATTCGACACCATGCCGATCGAGACGAGCCGCAAGCTCATCGCGATCTATTGGGGTTACGTGACGCTCATCGATGAACAGATCGGGCGCGTTATGGAGGCGATGGACCGGCTCGGTCTCACCGACGACACCGCCGTGTTCTTCAGCTGCGACCACGGCGAGTTCACCGGCTCACACCGGCTGCACGATAAGGGGCCGGCCATGTACGAAGACATCTATCGCACCCCGGGCATCGTTCGCATCCCCGGTGCTCCAGCCGGGCAGGTCCGTGATGAGTTCGTGAGCCTTCTCGACTGCACGGCGACGTTCCTCGACCTCGCCGGGATCGACCAGAGTTCGGCCGTCGACTCGCGGAGCCTCGTTCCGCTGGTGTCTGGCGAGCATCCGGACTGGGCGGACGACATCGTCTGCGAGTATCACGGACACCATTTCCCGATCGCCCAGCGGATGCTTCGCAACGACAGATACAAACTGGTCGTCAACCCGGAATCGGTCAACGAGCTCTACGATCTCCTGCGCGACCCGGACGAGCTCAACAACGTCTACACGCTGCCGGACATGGCGGAGATCCGCGAGTCGATGATGCAGCGACTGTACGACCTCTTGCGCGAGCGCGGCGACAAGTTTTATCACTGGATGACGACGATGTACGACGTCGGGGGAGTCGGCTACGACCCTTCCCTCAGCGGATTCGACGACGCGGCCTACCAGAAGTAACCAGGGTGCCCCGCGGCATCCGAAACGTCATCCGGGCGCCGGGTGCAGCATCCGACCAAACCACGAAGCGAGAACCATGACCACCCCATCCCGACGGCCGAACATCGTCCTGATCCTCACCGACGACCACGCGTCGCACGCGATCAGCGCCTATGGCTCGGTGGTGAACACGACCCCGCGCATCGATGAGATCGCCGACGCCGGAGTGCGCGTCGACAATTGCTTCTGCACCAATGCGCTCTGCACCCCGAGCCGCGCGTCGATCCTCACCGGCACTCACAGCCACATCAACGAGGTGACGACGCTTGACACCCCGATCGACGCGAGCCAGCCGACCTTCGTGTCGCAGCTCAAGGAGGCCGGCTACCGCACGGGCATCGTCGGCAAGTGGCACATGGGCGAGGGTGAGGGGCACGACCCGCAGAGCTTCGACTACTGGGCAGTGCTGCGCGGGCAGGGCGAGTACTTCGACCCGCAGATCCTGACCGAGGACGGCGTGCACATCGAGCCCGGTTACGCGACAGACATCATCACCGACCTGTCGATGAACTGGGTCGACTCACTCGAGGGCGACGAGCCGTGGTGCCTCCTCATTCACCACAAGGCGCCGCACCGCGCCTGGGAGCCCGACGACAAGCACAAGGGCATGTACGCCGGCTCGACCATTCCGGTTCCGAGCACCTTCGACGACGACTACGCCACCCGCTCGATGGCAGCCAGGCACGCGACAATGCGTGTGGCCGACTACCTGAACTCCAGCGACCTCAAGGTCGCTCCGCCCGAGGACCTTACGCCCGATGAGCTCGCCCTGTGGAAATACCAGCGCTACATGGAGGACTATCTCGCGTGTGTGGCATCCGTCGACGACAACGTCGGCCGGGTCATCGACTGGCTCCGCGATCGCGGCGACTTCGACGACACGATGCTGATGTACACGTCGGACCAGGGCTTCTTCCTCGGCGACCACGGCTGGTTCGACAAGCGCTTCATGTACGAAGAATCGATTCGGATGCCGCTGGTCATCAGCTACCCCAACCGGGTGTCCCCGTCGAAACCGATCGAGCAGCTCGTCACCAACGTCGACTTCGCCCAGACGATCCTCGACGCTGTCGGCATCACCCCGCACGAACGGATGCAGGGGGTCAGCTTCTGGCCGCAGCTCACCGGGTCGGACGAGCCGACGCAGGACTCGGTCTACTACAGGTATTACGAGAACGACGATCAGCACCACCACGCACTCGCGCACTACGGCATCCGCACCGACCGCTACAAGCTCATCTACTTCTACAACGACGGGATGGGTCTGGCCGGTTCGAGCGAACACGTCTACCCGCCCGAGTGGGAGATGTACGACCTCGCTGAGGACCCCGAGGAGCTCAACAACGTGTACCACTCGGCTCGTTACACTGAAATCCGTGACGACCTGAAGGTGCGCTTGTGGCAGCTTCAGGCCGAGCTGGGCGATGCGCCCCACTCGTCGCAGCCGGTTCCGGCCGGCGTCGGTTCGGCGAACTAGGAGGCAGCGATGGCGATGTCCGTGGCGATCGGGGTGGACATGGTGCGGATCCCCGGCGGAACCTTCGTCATGGGTTCCGACTCCTTCTATCCGGAAGAGGCCCCGGCGCACCGCGCCACCGTCGCCGCGTTCGACCTCGACCGGCATCCGGTGACGAACCGGCAATTCGCTGAATTCGTGGATGCCACCGGGTACGTCACCGTCGCAGAACGCGCCCTCGAGGCGGCCGAGTATCCGCAGCTGAGCGAGGCTGACCGTGCGGCCGGGAGTCTCGCGTTCCGCGCGACCGATGGCCCGGTCGACCTGCGCAATTGGCGTGCGTGGTGGAGCTGGCAGACCGGGGCGAGCTGGCGGCATCCGTTCGGTCCGGAGTCCGATATCGACGGGCGTGAGGATCACCCGGTCGTGCAGGTGTGCTTCACGGATGCCTCCGCGTACGCCGCGTGGGCGGGCAAGCGACTGCCGACCGAGGTCGAGTGGGAGCGCGCGGCACGCGGGGGAGTCGACGGGCTCGATTATGCCTGGGGTTCCGAGCTCGCTCCGGACGGCCGGCTGCTCGCGAACACCTGGCAGGGGTCGTTTCCGTATCGCAACACCGGTGCTCATGGCTGGGTCGGGACATCGCCGGTTGGGACGTTCCCGGCCAACGAATTCGGGCTCGTCGACATGATCGGCAACGTCTGGGAGTGGACCACCTCGGTGTTCACCCCCGACCACCGCGCGCGTCGGGCGATGGCGACGAACCTGCTCGGGACCGCTGCGGCGAGTGCCTCCGCCGGTGGATGCGGTGACGGATGCATGTGCGGGCCGTCGGATTCGGGCACGGGCATGCGCTCTGCCGATTCGTCGCCCGTGCCCGGCGGTGTGTCCACCTCCAGTGCATCGGGTGCGTCTGCCGCGGGCGCTGTGTCCGGTGCGGCGGCCGCCGTGCCTGCTGGGTCGGCGGCGGGCGGGTCGACGGCTGGGTCGTCGGCGGCATCTACGGACGGGCTGGCGCAGGCCGTGCCGGTTGTGGCTGCGCAGCCTGCCGGCGCGCCCAACCCGGCGGTCAGCCACGTGACGAAGGGCGGCTCGCACCTCTGTGCCCCCGAGTACTGCATGAGGTATCGGCCGGCGGCGAGGTCGCCACAGACCGAGGATTCGGCGACGACCCACCTCGGGTTCCGCTGCGCGCGCGACGCGTGACGCGCGCTGCGCGCCTGACGCGCGTCACGGCATCCGCTGCTCGCCCACAAATGGCTGCTCGGTCACAAAGGGCTGCTCGGCCGTTGCTCGGTCACAAACGGCTGCATTTTCTGGAGAACAGCAGCCGTTTATGGCCGAGTAACGCGTCCGCCGGCGTAAGCGACCGTTGTCGTCCGAGCACGGCCCGCCCGCGGGTGCGGTTACGAGCCGCCTGTGCGATTCATATGTATGACGGGGAATGTCTTACTGTTTCGCGGTTTCAGCTGTAGCGTGGGCCGTCTGTCGATGCCCGAACCAGGAGGGACTCCGATGCAGCGCACGATCCTGACGGTCGAGGGGCATTCCTACGTGCTTGCGGAGGGGACCGACGCCGCTTCGGTGAAAGCCGAGGTCGAACGCGCAGTGGTCGCCGGAGGGCGCTTCGTCGACCTGACGATGGTGGGAGGTGCTGCTGTGAGCGTGCTGATCGGCCCGGGCGTCGCGGTCACCCTTGCCGCCCTCGACGTTCCCGACGACGATCAGGAAACCGGGGCGACGTTCGAGGACCACTCAACGTGGGACATCGCCGACTTGCTCTGAGCGCTCGCGCTCGAGTCGGCCGGAAAGGTGCCGAGCTAGCGGTTTGCCGTCGCGGGCTCGTTCGGCTCCGGGATCACCCGTAAGCCCGCCGGGGAGTTGGCCAGCTTGACGAGTTCTTCGACCCATGCCCGGTTGAGCTGAGGCTCCCGGCTCCCCACGAAGTCGAACTGGAGCGGGATGGTGGGGTGGATCCAGATCGAGCTGTGTCCGCTGCCCGAGGCGACGGTGTAGTCCCAGGAGAACGTGAAGCTCTCACCGCGCCGAACCTTCGACAGGATGACGACCTTGAGGTGCGCGAGTACCCGGTCGTCGAACTCGACGGAGATCGACGGGGTTCCGTAGATGAATTTGCCCATGATTTACTGTCCCAACCCTGCATCGAGCTCGTCCATGACGTGATTGAAATCTTCGGCGGTCCGGGCCGCGCCGGTGCCCTCTTCCACGGTGCCTCTGATGCCGACCTGCGGCATTTCCGGAACGGGAAAGCGTCGCGCTTCTTCCTCCGCCGTGATGCCGCCCACGTCTGCGACGTCGAACTGGCTGGCCTGGCTGAGGAGGATGGTGTGGACGGAGGTCTCGCCGTGTTCTTCGAGGACAGTGATATCGACGGTGACGCTGTGTTCTGCGTCTGCCACCGTTGTTGTGTACTCGAGAAGCGCCGCCGTGATCGCGTTGCCCGTGACGAATGACCCGCCACTGTGTGTGATGCGCTTCATGGGTCCGACCATACGGCATGCATGCGTCGTCGGAAAACCGCGCGAACGGGGCTACAAACGGTTGTTCTTCCTCTGCTCGGACGAAAACGGTCGGAGTTTCTCAGAAACAGCGACCATTTCCGGCCGAGCACGGCTCCCGCATGGGTGAGGATAGGGCGCATGGCAGAGCGATTCGAATGGGTGGCGGATGTGCCGCGGGGGGAATGGCTTCGCTCGGTGGAGGTCGAGTCATGGGGCAGCATCCTGTCGATCGTCCCGCGCGGCTTTGAGGCGTACGCGCGCGTGTTCCATCCCGTCGAGCGTGATCGGCCGCGTGCCACGAAGACCTGGCTGGGCGTTACCGGGTCGACCTACTTTGCCGACGGCGCCGACATCGCGGGATCACTCGAGACCGAGCGTGCCACCTGGTCCCAGGTTGCCGAATCATTCGGCACAACCATGCACGCTGAAGCGCAATACGCACGCCTCGTGCGCCGCGACGACGGGGATGCCGACAGCGTCATGTCCCCCGATGGCTGGCGCTATGGCCCCACCAGTCTGGGCTGTCTTGATGCTGTGTCGCTCGCGGCGGCATCCGCGGTTCTCGCTCGTCACACATCGACTCCGGATGCCGGAATCGCGGCGATCTGGGAGGGCTGGGGTGGCCTCGTGAGTTCGGCCGGATTTGCCAGTCTCACGCTGGCGGGGAGCGACGGGCTGCCCGCCAGCTCCGGCCTCGAGCCGGAGCCGGGTTCCGGGCTGCTGGCGAGAGAGGTCGCGTCCGGGCCGCGGTTTGATCTGCACGGTGGCACCGGGCGCCACTACGTGCTGTTCGAGGTCGGGGCGAACGACCTGGCGGATGCCGCGTGGCCGAATCGGGCGCCGTGGGTCCGCGAGGTCATGTGGGCGCAGTCGCCCAGCATCCTGTGGCCCGATGATCACGCGTGGGTGCTCGCCACCGAGATCGATTTCGACTCGACACTGGTTGCCGGAACCACCGCGCTCATCCGCGAACTCGTACGAACGCCGGGGCTCGAGGTGTTGCCACTCCGCACCGACGCCGACCTGACCTGGGATGGCGACGGGATCAATCGCCCGGCGTGAGAGGCCGCCCAGCGGCCCTCCCACCACTCAAGCTGCGGCGGGAGGGTCGAACGTGGGCGCCTGGATTCCGGGTAGCGGGCATTTAGCTCTGGCGGTTCGGGGTCCCGGACAGTCGCGCCATCTCTGACTCCACCCGGGCGTCACGGATGGCGAACAAACGCCCACCGAACACCGCGATTGCCGCCACGATCACGGCGACCGCCCAGCCGAGTATCGGCCAGATCGGCCAGAAGTATCCGTCCGGTGTGGTCAGAGTCCAGATGAGGACCATCGCCAGCGATGCGATCACCCAGATCGCGACGATGGCGGTGAATATCCTGCGTGCGACGATGTTACGGCGCGCCTGCCGCCGGATGTCGATGTCTTCGTTCATGTCATTGTCTTCGTTCATGTCAATTTCTCCTATCTGTGAGGACCAGCCAATCCGGTTCGTTGATGGGTCATGATGAATCCTCAATTCGTAGCGTGGGCATTTCATTCCCGCCGCGCTCAGGCCCGGTGCATATCGACGACAAAGCGGCAGGCCCGTCGGGCACCGAGGCAGAGCATTACCGTCGTCGCCGGGCACTGCTCGTGACTTGCTCGGTCAGAAACGGTCGTCGTTTTTGGAGAAGTGCGACCGTTTTTGGCCGAGCACCGACAGATGGAAGGATCGACACATGCTCATTCCCGCCCAACGTCCCCCGCTGAGCGACGCGCTGACCGGCACCGAGTTCCGCCGCTGGTACTGGCTGAAGGATGAGCTGGTCGCGTTTGCGCGCGTCCGTGGCATCCGTTCGTCCGGCGGTAAGGACGAGCTCGCCGAACGCATCGCCGCGTCACTCGATGGCTCATCGGCTCCAGCGACAGATCGACCGGTCCGCAAGGCCACACGGCAACTCGCCCCACCGCTCACTTCAGACACCGTCATTCCCGCCGGGCAGCGGTGCAGCCAGGTGCTCCGGGAGTGGTTCGCGGCCGAGATTGGCCCGGCCTTCCACTTTGACGCCGCAATGCGAGAGTTCATCGCCAATGCCGATGGAACCGTGACGCTGACGGATGCCGTGACCGCCTGGCACGCCTCCCGCGACACCGGCCCGAAAGAGATCGGCGCGCAGTTCGAGTTCAATCGGTTCACCCGGCGCTGGCACGAGGAGTACCCAGAGGGCAGCCGTGCAGAACGCCTCGAGGCCTGGCGGGAGTATCGGGCCCTGCCGGTAGATGAGCGCGACCGGGCATAGCGCCTGTCTGCACCCCCATCGCTCCGCCACCCGCGCCGAACGCGTCACTTCCGGTCGAGCGCATCAGTTGCGCAGGATGTTCTCGACCGCTTCTGATGCACTCGCCGGCCGGCGTGACCGATGCCGCGGCATCCGTTCGTTGCTCGGGCACAAACGGTTGTTCGACCTTGTTCGACCTTGCTCGGCCAGAAACGGTCGAAGTTTCCCGAAAAGAGCGTCCGTTTCCGGCCGAGCAGTGGCAGCGCGCCCAGCGACAGCGCGCGCCCAGCGACAGCGCGCCTGGCCGCCCAGCGCCCTAGATCCAGCCCTGCTGCCAGGCGACCTCCGCCGCTTCGTGCCGTGACCGGGCATCGAGTTTCGTCATCGCCGCCGACAGGTAGTTGCGCACGGTGCCGGGCGCGAGGTGCAGCCGATCGGCGATCTCCTGCACGCTCATCGTCGACCGCGAATACCGCAGCGCGTCGAGCTCGCGATCGGTGAGCGGGCAACGCTCGGCCGTCAACGCCGTCGCCGCGATCTCCGGGTCGATGTACCGCTTGCCTGCAGCCACATCACGGATGACGTCCGCCAGTTCCTCGGCTGGCGTCGATTTGGGCACGAATCCCGACACCCGCGCCGCGAGCGCTCGCCGCAACACGCCGGGCCTGGCATGACGAGTCACGATCACGACTTTCGTCGCGACCGTCGAGAGGATGCGCGCGGCAGCCTCGATTCCGTCCGCCTGGGGCATCTCGAGGTCGAGCAGGCAGACATCGGGCTTCGTCTCGAGCGCTTTCTCGGCGGCCGCCACCCCGTTGTCGACGCTCGCAACAACCTCGATGTCCGGCTCGAGGTTGAGCAGGGCACTCAGTGCGCCGCGAATGAGGTGCTCGTCGTCCGCGATCAGCAAACGGATGACACGGGGCTCGTTTTGCAGGTCGGTCATACCCTGGCTCCGATCCGCGCTGGCACGACCACCCGCAACGAGAAACGCCCGCTCTCGACGTCGGTCTCCAGCCGACCATTCAACGCGGACACCCGGTCACGGAGGCCAACCAGACCGCTGCTGTCGGCCCGCCCCGCGGCATCCGTTGGCACAGCCGCCTCGTTGTTCTCGATCTCCAGGGTCACGCTCTCGGCCGTCGTCGTCAGGCGGATGGCGGCCCGCGTCGCTGCACTGTGGCGCAGGATGTTCGTGGTCGCCTCCCGCACGACGAGCGCGAGCACGCGGCGGACCTCGGCATCGGCGGGCAGCGCGTCGACCTGCAGTGTGCAGTCGGCTCCCGCAGCGGTGAGCACCTCGCGCGCATTCTCGAGCTCGGCGGCGAGGTCGACCTCACGGTAACCGGCGACGAGCGATCGGGTCTCCTCGAGCGCCTGCTTCGCGATCATCCGCGTCTCGTGCACGTGCTCGCGCGCGGCCTCGGGATCGACCGCGAGCAGGCGCTCGGCGAGCTCCGACTTGAGCGCGATCACCTGCAGGTGGTGGCCCTGAATGTCGTGCAGGTCGGAGGCGAACCGAAGCCGCTCCTTGGCCACGGCGAGTTCGGCTGCGGCCGAACGGTGCCGGTCGAGCGTCACAACGATCTCCCACCACCAGAGACTCGAGAGAATCATGAGCGGCAGCAGGACGCCGTAGAAGTACAGGAGCCCCGACCCCGACATGCCGGTGGTGTCGAACGGATGCCCCAGCATCGAAGCGAGGACGGGGTGCAGAACCGTCACCACGCCCCCGGCGGGAAGCACAGCCCGCCTGGACGTGACCGGCAGCAGGGGAGCGACCGCGTTGACCGCCATCCACAGCGGGAACGCCGCGAAGAGCCCTGCAGCGGGAGTGAACAGGCCGAGCACCCACGCGAGTGCTGGCGGAGCGAAGAGAGCCACTGTCCAGCCGACCCGCGGCATCCCGCCACCGCGCCCGACGCGGAGGAACCAGCAGTACCGCACCTGCACCACCGCCGAAACGATGAGCAAGGCGAGAAGAATGGCGTCAAGCGCACTGCGCGACTGCGCATAATTGGCCATCGCGACGATCAGCAGGATGGCGTCGAGAACGACGAAGAAGAAGATGATCGACGAGAGCGTATAGGTCCACGTCGTCTGGACGCTGCGCGCTGGCTGTTCGCGTTGCGGTTCGCCGGGCATCCCGGTTGCGGCGCTGCGTTGAGCGGTCACGACGATGCCCGTTTCGGCGCGGTCTGGGGAAACATGCTCTCAGCGTAGAGCAGTGACATTTGTCACGGTCGCGGGTGTGAAACCGCCCCGGATGCCGTGACGCGACGACACTTACCGCCCTCGTTGTGCGCCGGAAGGATGGAGTCATCGCCTCGGCTGACGGGTCTTCCGGCATTCGAGCGCAACCAGCATCACAGCACCACGGCTTCGACGAAAGGCACCCCATGATTGACGCGCTGCGCGACTTCACCTCCTCCCTCCCGGACGTACTGCAGTGGGTGGGTGTGATCCTGGCCGCTGCGATTCCGTTCGTCGAGTCGTACTTCGGAGCGGTCATCGGCGTGCTCGCCGGCATCCCGCCTGTTATCGCCATTGCCGCCGCGATCGTCGGCAATGTCGTCTCGATGCTCATCTTCGTGTTCAGCGCCCACGGTGTCCGATCCAAGGTTCGGAACGGCAAGCCCGCCAAGCCTGAGACACCCCGCCGCGCGAAGCTGCGGGAGCGCTTCGACCGGTATGGCGTCGCCGGGGTCAGCCTCCTCGGCCAGACGCTCCTGCCCAGCCAGATCACCTCGGCCGCGATGGTGTCATTCGGGGCATCGAGGAACGCAGTCATCTTCTGGCAGGTCATCTCAATCGTGCTGTGGGGTGTCGCGTTCGGCGTACTTGCGACGCTCGGCATCACATTCCTCCGCTGACGCGGCATCCGCTCGTCGTCCGCTCGACCGCTGACGCGGCATCCGCTCGTCGTCCGCTCGACCGCTGACGCGGCATCCGCTCTGCTCGGCCACAAACGGTCGCAGTTCCTCGCGAACTGTGACCGTTTCTGTCGTCGCAGCACGATCCCGGGTCCGGCGCGGAACTGCGCTCTCGCGAGAATAATGCTAGGGGGAGTCTTTCCTCTCTATAGGCGCCACAGCGACGGACGTATTCTCTGCCGCATGTCAGCCGATCCGAACGACTCAACCGCCGCAGCGACAACCGCCACAGCGAAGTCCCCCGGGGTCGCGCGCTGGGTGTTCTGGCCCGCCGCGGTGATCGTGATCGTCTTCGCGGCCTTCGCGATCTTCCTTCCGGATGCCGCCGAGGTCCTGTTCGCGAACATCCAGGCCAGCATCGTCAGCAACTTCAACTGGTACTACGTTCTGATCTCCGCTTTCTTCGTCATCTTCAGCCTGTGGATCGGGTTCAGCCGGTACGGCGACATCAAGCTCGGCAAGGAAGATGACGAGCCCGAGTTCTCGCTCGGGTCGTGGTTCTCACTGCTCTTCGCCGCGGGAATGGGCATCGGCCTCGTGTTCTACGGAGTGGGCGAGCCGCTCAGCCACTTCGCCGACCCCCGCCCGGGCGTGAGCGGCACACCCGCCCAGCTCGCGCAGTCGGCGTTGTCGCAGACCTACCTCCACTGGGGCGTCCACGCCTGGTCGATCTACGTTGTCATCGGGGTCGCGCTGGCGTACGCGATCCACCGGCGGGGTCGGCCGGTGTCGATCCGCTGGGCGCTCGAACCTCTGCTGGGCGATCGGGTCCGCGGCGGGTGGGGCAACGTCATCGACGTCGTCGCCCTCGTCGGCACCCTGTTCGGCGTTGCCACCTCGCTCGGACTCGGCGTCGTTCAGATCAGCGCCGGGCTGGAAAGCGCCGGGATTATCGCGGCATCCGATTTCATCAATGTTGTTTTGATCGTCATCATCACCGGTGCCGTGCTCTTCTCGGTGCTTTCCGGTGTGGCGAAGGGGATGAAGTGGCTGTCGAACATCAACCTCGTGCTCGCCGGGCTGATCGTGCTGTTCATCCTCATCGTCGGGCCCACCCAGTTCCTGCTGCGCGACTTCGTGCAGTCGATCGGTACGTACCTGCAGAACTTCATCGGGCTGTCGTTCAACGTCGGTGCGTTCGCGGGCGAGGCGGGGGAGACCTGGCAGGCCGCGTGGACCACGTTCTACTGGGGTTGGTGGATCTCGTGGGCACCCTTCGTTGGCATTTTCATCGCCCGGATCTCGAGGGGGCGCACCGTGCGACAGTTCGTCACCGGTGTGCTGCTCGTTCCAACCCTCGTGACCTTCCTGTGGTTCAGCGTGCTCGGCGGGACGGCGCTCTACTCCGAGCTCAACGGACCGGGCGGACTGATTGGCGCCGACGGTGTGGTCAACGTCGAGGGCGCCCTGTTCGCGATGTTCGATCAGCTGCCGGCAGGGTCGGTACTCACGGTCGGCGGGATCATCCTCATCGCGGTGTTCTTCGTCACCTCTGCCGACTCCGGTTCGCTCGTCATGAGCATGATCGCGAGTGGCGGGGACGTGGAGCCCAAGCGGTGGATTCGCGCGTTCTTTGCCGTCATCACCTCCGTTCTGGCCATCGCGCTTCTGCTCGCGGGCGGGCTGGAGGCGCTGAAAACCGCGGCAATCATCATCGCCCTGCCGTTCAGCATCATCATGCTGCTCATCTGCTGGGCCACTGCGCTCGCGTTCAACCGGGAGTACAAGGCGTGGGAGAAGGCCAGGCGGTCGGCGTTTATGGAGCGGATCGGTGACCACTACGGTCTGGATGCCGACGACCCCGGCGACCCTGCCGTGCCGGCGGGCCGCGGGTGGTTCTTCCGACGAAGTAAGCCCGGGTCGAACGAGCCTCCGACGCAGGTGTTCTGAGTTCGGTAGTGCTGCTGGCGCGCATCTCGGATGCCGCACCCTTGACGCGGTATATCCTCTTGCCTATAGGATTTAGTCGTGCCTCACTCCGGGGTGCTGATCCGCTTAGGAGCCAATGATGTCTGACGCAGTCCTCACCGCCGAGAACTGGCCGATCGGTGCCAACATGCTGTCGTTCGGTAACACAGCAGACGGGCGTCCCCTCCAGGACGCCCCATCCACGGTCTGGGCTTCCCAGCTGCGGCAGGTCAAGCAGCTCGGCGTTGACCAGATCGACCCTACTGACGCCTGGTTGCCTCTCGCCAAACTCAGTGACGAGCGGCTCGAGGAGTTCCGCCGGGTGCTCGATGGCGAGGGGCTCACCCTCTCGTCCATCTCGATGACGCGCAGCTCGATCGTCGATCGCGAGCACGGTGACGATCACCTGCGCGACGCCCACCGCTTCATCGACATCGCGCCCAGTTTCGGCGTCACGGTCGTGAACACCGGCTTCATGCAGCCGCTC
This sequence comes from Mycetocola zhujimingii, assembly GCF_003065425.1. Classification (NCBI taxonomy): domain Bacteria; kingdom Bacillati; phylum Actinomycetota; class Actinomycetes; order Micrococcales; family Microbacteriaceae; genus Mycetocola; species Mycetocola zhujimingii. The sequence continues at coordinate 2,933,941 of NZ_CP026949.1, read as the reverse complement.
ACTCCCGAACAACAGAAGGCGATCTGGTTCTGGCTCGAAGACGGCCACCACGATGACCCGGCTCTCCGCCCACTCGCGATCGAGCGCGTCCGTGAACTGGGCGACCACGCCGCTCGCCAGGGCATCCAGCTGAGCCTTGAAATGTATGAGGACACCTACGTCGGCACCGCGGACGAGGCAGTCGCCTTCCTCGCGGACGTCGACCATGACGCGGTCGGGCTCAACCCTGACCTCGGCAACCTCGTTCGCCTGCACCGTGATGTGGAGCCGTGGGAGACCATGTTCGAGAAGGTGCTGCCGCACTCGAACTTCTGGCACATCAAGAACTACACGCGCGACTACGACCCCGCAACCGGGGCGTACTTCTCCTCGCCGGTGCCACTGAAGTACGGCTATGTGAACTACCGCAAGGTCATCCGTCAGGCGCTCGACGTCGGGTACACCGGGCCGTTCTGCTGCGAGCACTACGGCTCAGACTCGCTCGGCGTCATCGCCGAGAACGTGCACTACATCCGTCAGGTACTCAGCTCCGCCCTCGCGGAAGGAACGAAATGACTCAGGGAGAACGCGTGCCCACCATCCAGACGGTTGCCGTGATCGGCTCCGGAGAGAAGGGGCTGTTCGAGCCCGTGGCCGCCGGGGTCATCGAGGAGCAGCTACTCGGCCCGTTTGCGGGCTGAACGCAACCCGAGAACATCCGTTGCGGTCGAGAACACCCGGCGCAACGGGTGATCTGGTCCGGAACGGGTGTTCTCGGCGAGTGCCTGCCGGCGCTGGGCGAAACGGATGCCTCGGCGCCCGACCGCCCGCCCTACGCCTCCCGCCGCACGCCCCGGCTCATGATCGCCGACATCAGTGCCTGCACCGGCTCCCTCGCGGCCGACGGGTTCGCCATCAGCACGTAGTCGACGTCGACAAGTTCCGGCAGGCTGAAGCGATTGCTCACCTTCACCAGGTCGGACGGAATGAGCGAGTGCGGAAACGCCGCGATCCCGATCCCGGCCCGCACCGCCGCGAGCATCCCGTTGACGTCGCGGGTGTTGCAGGTGATCCGCCAGGTTCGACCGGCGGCTTCGAGCGCGTCGATCGCTACTTGCCTGCTGAGGCTGGGTGCCTGGTATGCGATGAGCGGCACCGGGTTGCCCTCGGCGAGAGTCAGGTTGTCCTGCGCCATCCAGACCAGGGTGTCTTTCGCGACCCGGGTGCTCGCCGTCGCCTCGCCGGCGCTCTGCTTCACGAAGATGAGGTCGAGGTGCCCCTGCTCGAGTCGTCGCCGCAGCGGGGCGCTCTGGTTGACGGTCAGCTCCAGGTTGATCTCGGGGTACAGCTGCCGAAAGTGCCGCAACATGCTCGGCAGCTGGGTGATCGCGAGGTCGTCTGCGGCTCCGAACCGCAACCGGCCCTTCATCGCCGACCCGGTGAAATAGCTCTCGGCGGCAGCGTGCGCCGCAAGGATTGTGCGTGCGAAGCCGGCCATCGCGTCGCCGTTGTCGGTCAACCGCACCTCGCGGGTGTCGCGGACGATGAGGATCCGCCCGGCCGCCCGCTCGAGCTTGCTCATCTGCTGGCTCACCGTTGGCTGGCTGATGCCGAGCCGCTGCGCCGCGTTCGTGAAGCTGTGTGTCTCGGCCACGACGAGAAACGTCTTGAGCAATACCGGGTCGTACATGCCACTCCAGTCTCTGAAGTCTCCGCATTGAGAACTCCAATGACCGTAATTGTATCTATTGAGGGTCCGAATGGGGATGCTGTCACTAGCCTTGCTAAGGCATCCGCTCTACCAACGTTTCAAGGAGATCTTCCGTGGCCGCCGCGCCCTCGACCGCATACCCGCCCACCGAACCCCTCTCCGCGCAAACCGGACGCTTGCCGTGGCGCAAGACCTTTATCGCGCTGAGCGTGCCGAACTTCCGGCTGTGGACGATCGGCAACCTGCTCGCGATGACCGCGGGCTGGACCCAGCGGATCGCCCAGGACTGGCTCGTCCTCGAACTCACCGGCAGCGCGACCGCCGTCGGCATCACGGTCGCCATGCAGTTCGCGCCGATGCTCCTGTTCGGGCTGTTCGGCGGGGTGATCGTCGACCGATACAGCAAGCGGATGCTTATGGTCATCACGCAGGCGCTCTTCGCGGTGCTCAGCCTGGGTCTCGCAGCCCTCGCGCTGACCGGCACCGTCGAAGCGTGGCACGTCTTCGCCATTGCGTTTGCGACCGGGCTCGTCACGGTGATCGACAACCCGGCCCGGCAGGTCATCGTCACCGAGCTGGTCGGGCAGCGGAACCTGCGCAACGCGATCAGCATCAACTCGTCGGTGTTCCAGCTGGCCGGCATGATCGGACCCGCGATTGCCGGTGTGCTGCTGCTCACGGTCGGGGCGGGCCCGGCATTCGCGATCAACGGGGTCGCGTGCCTCGTGGTGATCGGCATGCTCGGGATGCTCCGCACCGACCAGATGACCCGGCTCGCGCCATCGCCTCGCGCGAAGGGCCAGTTGCGGGAGGGGCTGCGGTACGCGAAGTCGAAGCCGACCATCGTCTACCCGGTCATTCTCATCGCGGTGTTCGCTGTGTTCGGGCTGACGATGCCCGTGCTGCTCGCGTCATATGCTGACGACGTGTTCGATGTCGGACCGGGCGGATACGGTTTGTTCAACTCGATGGTCGCGGTTGGCGCGCTGGTCGGAGCTCTGCTGTCGACCCGGCGGGCATCCATTCGGCTGCGCACGATCGTGGTCTGCGTCGGCGCAACCGGGCTGCTTCAGCTCACCGCTGGCCTGATGCCGTCGATCGCGCTGTTCTCGATCTGCTTGGTCACCGTGGGCGTGGCATCCCTTCTCTTCCTGACCGCGTCGAACTCGCTGGTGCAGATGTCGAGCAACATCGGTATCCGCGGGCGGGTGATGTCGCTCTACGTGCTCGTGCTGCTCGGCGGGCAGGCCATCGGCGGGCCGCTCATGGGTGTGATCGTCGAACAGTTCGGGGCGCACACCGGCATGGTGGTCTCGGGTGGAGTGCCCGCGCTCGCCGCCGCCATCGTTGCGGTTGTGCTCGCGCGGCGCGGGCAGCTCCGGCTCGAGGTGCGTCTCCGCCGGTTCGTGCCCTGGGTGAGTATTTCGCCGCGGACGCTCGACGGCGCCTGACCCCCGCCCGCTCGTGGCGTGCGGTTGCCGAGCGCGGCAGGAACTGGTTCTGCGCGGCAGAAGCTTCTGCAGCGGAACGCAGGATGTGGCGCGCTCGATGCGGGGCGGACGTTGTGCGCAAGCGCGGGCACGGATGCTGCGGCGCACAAGTCGGGGCGGCTGCGAGCGGATGCTGTGGGCGAGTCGGGCAAGTCGGGCAGGATGAGCGGCACGGCGCGGCGGCGTGCGGTTGTCGAGCGCTGCAGAAACTTGTTCTGCGCGGCAGAAGCTTCTGCAGCGGAACGCAGGATATGCAGCGCTCGATGCTGCGGGCGCGCGGGCAGGCGGGGATGCGATTGGGCGAGTCGGGCAAGGCGGCGGGCAAGTCGGGTCGGCTGCGAGCGGATGCTGTGGGCGTATGTGGGTGCGGATGCAACTGGGTGCGGGTACGCGTCCTCGCCGAGCGCTGCAGGAACCGGTTCTGCGCGGCAGAAGCTTCTGCAGCGAAACGCAGGGTCTGCAGCGCTCGATGGTGTGAGCGGATGCTGTGGGCGGGCGAGGACGGATGCTGTGGACAAGTCGGGCAGATGGGCGGCGCGGCGGCGCGTGCGGTTGTCGAGCGCTGCAGGAACTGGTTCTGCGCGGCAGAAGCTTCTGCAGCGGAACGCTGGATATGCAGCGGTGGACGCGGCGGCGGACGATGAGCGGCCTACCTGAGTAGCAAGCGCGGGCGGGGAAGTGCAGCGCTCGACGCCGAGAGGCCCGGGAGGCCGCCCGCGCCCGCTCAGATCCCCGGCCCGACCGGCAGCAGGTCGAGCCGCGTCACCGCACGGGTGTCGAGGTCGATCATCGCCGCCGAGTCCGGCGGAACGTGCGTCCACCCCGGCTCGTCAAGCCCGCTCGAAATGATGTGAACGGCATCCGCACTCACGCGGTAGTCCATCGCGTAATACTCCGTCGCGTGCCGGGGAGGCATGTCCTCATACGAGTCGTAGAGTGCACTCAGTGCGGGCGGCGGTGACGCAGCCCGGCTGTTGATGTGGATCGCGAACAGGGTCGTCGGCGTGAGCAAAAGCGCGTTCAGGCTCGCGTCCGGAAACTCCTTCATCATCGTGTGCAGTGCGCGAGTGACGCCGCTCGCCTCGCTTCCGCTCTCGCCGATGCACTGCCTGATGAAACGGAAATACCGCTCGCTGTCGGTCGCACCCCTGAGTTTCGCCGTCGACTCCGGCGTGAGCAGCTCGTCGAGCCGGGAGATCGGTGTGATGTTGCCGTTGTGGGCGAACACGTATTGTCCGTCGGTGAACGGATGTGTGTTCTCCGGTGCAACGGGAAGGCCCCCGGTGGCCCAGCGCAGGTGCACCAGCCCCGCGGCCCCGAGCGGCGTGTGCGTGAGTTCGGCGTACCGAGGGTCGCGGGCCGCCGAGTCCGGGCTGGAAACGGCGTGCGTGAGGTGGTCGCGGTCGCGCCACGCCATCCCCCAGCCATCGCCGTGGAGTGACGCGAGCGAGGTGAAGGCCTCGAATGGCCGCTCGCCGAGGACATCGACCGCGGCGACAGGGCGGGCTGCAACGTAACCAAGCAATCGGCACATGAAGCACCCCCTTCCGCAGTGTCCAGCTTTCTCCACTCTCGCGCTGGTGGCAACCGAAGCGGGCTGCGACACTATACGCATGCGCACCGTCGGGGTGGAGGAAGAGCTGTTCCTGGTCGATCCGAAGAGCGGCGCCGCACGGTCGGTGGCGACGCGCATCCTCCGCCAGACCAACGATGCCCCCGGGTCTCATGACCACCTCGGCGGACGGCTCGAACACGAGGTGCAGCAGCAGATGGTCGAGACCAACACTGCTCCGCACGCCGATCTCACAGAGCTGGCCGATGACATCCGGCAGTGTCGTTCGCGGGCGATCGACGCGGCGAGGGATGCCGGCGTGCGCGTGATTGCGTCGGCCACGTCGCCGCTGCGGGTCGAGCCGCGGCTGTTTTCGCATCCCCGGTATGAGCACATGGCCGAGGTGTTCGGAATCACCGCCAGGGAGCAATTGACGTGCGCGTGTCACGTCCACGTGCAGGTCGACTCGGACGAGGAGGGTGTTGCCGCTCTCGATGGGATTCGCTGCTGGCTGCCCGTGCTCGTCGCGTTGAGCGCGAACTCGCCGTTCTGGCAGGGAGCTGACTCGAGCTACGCGAGCTACCGGTCGCAGGCAATGCTGCGCTGGCCGACCGCCGGGCCGACCGAAGTGTTCGGTTCAGCAGAGCAGTATCACGCGACGGTCGCGGCCATGCTCGACTCGGGCGTCATGCTCGACAGGGGCATGGTCTACTTCGACGCGCGCCTGTCGCATCACGCGCCGACGGTGGAAATCCGGGTTCCGGATGTCTGTGCGGATGCCGCCGACACGGTGCTGATCGCTGCCCTGTGTCGCGGTCTGGTGGAGACTGCCGTCACCCTGTGGCGCGACGGCGAGCGGGCGCCGCAGGTGCCGGCGGCGCTGATACGCCTCGCGGGCTGGCAGGCCGGTCGTTACGGGCTCGAGGGCACGCTGGTCGACCCGGTGACGCTCACACCACGGCCGGCTGCGGATGTCGTCGCCGATCTCGTCGAACTGGTGCGGCCTGCTCTCCGGCGGAGCGGTGACGAAGACCTCGTCGAACAGCGGGTCGACGCGGTGCTGGCACGGGGCAACGGAGCGATGCGCCAGCGGGCCGTTCTCGCGCGCACCGGGCAATTCGCCGACGTTGTCGCTGACCTCGCCAGACTGACCGCCGGGCAGGATGCGCTCTGACCGCTACGACTGCAGGAGCCGGGCAGTTACTGCGCGGATGCCGTCTGGCACTCTTCGCAGATGCCGTTGAATATCACTTCGGCGGCGAAGATCTCGAACCCGGATGTGTCGGAGGGAGTCAGGCAGGGGGCTTCGCCGATGACGCAGTCCACGTCCTTCACCGCTCCGCAGCGCACGCAGAGCAGGTGGTGGTGGTTGTCGCCGACCTTCCGCTCGAAGAGCGCGGGGGATCCGGGCGGGTCGAATCGCCGGGCGAGGCCTGCAGAGGTGAAGACAGCGAGGATGCCGTAGACGGCCTGCGGCGATGAGCTGCCCAGGATTTCCTGCACCCGCGTGAAGATCTCTTCGGCGCTGGAGTGCGGGTGCATTTCGACCGCTTCCAACACGGCAAGGCGAGGTGCCGTCACCCTGAGTCCCGCCGCGCGAAGCGACTGCCGGAGTACATCGGGGTCGAGTGCGGCCGCGCCGAACACGTCCGCGTCGAGTTGGGGTTCAGCCGCAAGTGCCATGGGTCAATGCTAGGCCTTGTTTTGATTTAGTCAAAACAAGGCCGTAAGCTGAAGCAACTTCCGTGTTTGGAACGTCCATATGCGTATTGCAGTAAATGAGGAGAAATCCATGACCGATGTCGCAAGCCAGCCACCCGCAGAGGGCGATGACCGGGAGGTCCTGACCAACCGACAGGGTCACCCCGTCTACGACAACCAGAACCAGCGCACCGTTGGCGCACGCGGCCCGGCGACACTCGAGAACTACCAGTTCCTCGAGAAGATCAGCCACTTCGACCGTGAGCGTATCCCGGAGCGCGTTGTCCACGCACGCGGGGCCGTCGCATTCGGTTACTTCGAGGCAACAGGCAACTGGGGCGACGAGCCCATCTCCAAGTACACCCGCGCCAAGCTTTTCCAGGAGCCGGGCAAGCGCACCGACCTGGCCATCCGCTTCTCTTCCGTTATCGGCGGACGCGACTCCTCCGAAGCCGCACGTGACCCACGCGGGTTCGCGGTCAAGTTCTACACCGAAGACGGCAACTGGGACCTCGTCGGCAACAACCTCGGCGTATTCTTCATTCGCGACGCGATCAAGTTCCCCGACGTCATCCACTCCCTGAAGCCAGACCCGGTGACGTTCCGCCAGGAGCCCGCTCGCATCTTCGACTTCATGTCGCAGACTCCCGAGTCGATGCACATGCTCATGAACCTCTTCAGCCCGCGCGGCATCCCGGCCAACTACCGGACCATGCAGGGCTTCGGCGTAAACACCTACAAGTGGGTCAACTCCGAGGGCGAGACCAAGCTCGTCAAGTACCACTGGATTCCGAGCGTCGGCGTCAAGAGCATGACCGAGAAGGATGCCGCCGCTGTTCAGGCCGGCGACCTCGGTCACGCATCCAAGGACCTCTACGAGTCGATCGAGAACGGCGAGTACCCCGAGTGGGAGCTTCGCGTTCAGCTCATGTCTGACGACGCGCACGACGAACTCGACTTCGACCCGCTCGACGACACCAAGCTCTGGCCGGAGAACGACTTCCCGCCGAAGACGGTCGGAAAGATGGTGCTCAACCGCAACGTCTCCAACTTCTTCGCTGAGAACGAGCAGCTCTCGTTCGGCACCGGTGTGCTCGTCGACGGTCTCGACTTCTCCGACGACAAGATGCTCGTTGGCCGTACGTTCTCGTACAGCGACACCCAGCGCTACCGCGTCGGACCGAACTACCTCCAGCTCCCGGTCAACCAGGCCAAGAACGCCAAGGTTCACACGAACCAGCGCGACGGCCAGATGACCTACCACGTGGACGGCGGAGAAAACCCGCACATCAACTACGAGCCGTCGATCACCGATGGTTCGCTGCGTGAAGCCACGTACCCGACCCACGACGAGCAGGGTCCCGAGATCGTCGGGCGCCTCACGCGCAAGCGCATCCCGCGCACCGACGACTACACGCAGGCTGGCCAGCGCTTCCTGCTGATGGAGCCGTGGGAGCAGGACGACCTCGTTGCCAACTTCGTCGAGCTCATCGGACAGGCGAGCCGCGAGGTCCAGGAGCGTATGGTCTGGCACTTCTTCATGGTGGAGGACTCCCTCGGCGCTCGCGTCGGTGCCGGTCTCGGCATCAGCGCTGACGACGTTCGTCACCTCCCGCCGCTCGCGAGCCAGACCCTCAACGAGGCTGAGCTTGCACGCCTCGCGAACCTCGGCAACAACGGCCCGCGGGACATCGCCGGACTGGTGATGACCCACTGCGTGCCCAACGAGCGCGTTGTTGTAACGCTGTAACGAGTAAGACCCCGTAGTGAAACGGCGGGCCCCGGGAATGTCCCGGGGCTCGCCGTTTTTTGATGTGCGGATGCCGTCGCGCGCCGCGTCCGCCCCGCGCGTCGCCCTTCCCGCCCTGCGCGTCGCCGCGTCGCGCCCGCCCCACGCGTCGCCGCGCCCGCCCGCGCGTCGCGCGTCGCGCCCGCCCCGCGCGTCGCCCTCCCGACCTGCGCGCTGCGCCCGCCCGCGCGTCGTCGCTCCCGCCCGCGCGTCGCGCGCCGCGAACCCCCGCCTCGCAGCGTTGCCCGGTCAGAAATGGTCGTTGCGGCCCGTTCGTGCCGTTGCTCGGTCAGTAACGGTCGGGTTTTGGGCGGAAGCGTCGCCGTTTGTGGCCGAGCAACGCGCCTGCAGCCGTTTTTGGCTGAGCAACGGGTCGCGTGCGCCCGCCGAGGGCCAGCGGGACAGCGGCGGTAGCGCGACCGCCGCCCGCCCTCGCGGCAATGTCGGTGGGGCGTTCTATACCTGAGGTGTGCCGGATGAACCTATCCAATTCGATGGAGGACATCATGAAGGTACTTGTGGCACCACCCGTAACCGAGGGCCAAGACGGCAGCATCAACTCGATGGCGATCGAGGGTGAGCTGGTGATCGACCCCGGCCCGTGCTCGTGCGACGCGAGAGATTGTGTTGGTGCGTTCTCGTTCATCGGCGCAGCGTCCGGGCGGCTGACGACCCAGGCCGTGATCGCCGACCTGCCGTTTCTCGACATCAGGGAATTCCGCACGATCGTGGTGAACGGATGCTGCCGCGAGTGCGGCCGCGACGGTTACGCAGACCAGATGGTGCGTGAATCGCGCTTCACGGCCAATCGCTGGCCGGTGGGATCCGTGGTCGGTCGGCGTGACGGGTACGCGTTCCTGCAGGAACGCGGTACCGGGTACTGACCGGCCAGCGGCCAGCAGCGAGCGAGTCGGTCAGCCAGCAAGCGGGCGAGCCAGCCGTCAGCCGTCAGCGGACCGCCGTCAGTCGACCGTCGGCTGCGGGCGAGCCAGCCGTCAGCCGACTGCCGCCAGTCGACCGTCGGATGAACGCGGTACCGGATATTGACCGACCGTCGACCGTCGGCTGCGGGCGTTACGGGGAGTCGCCCGGTGATGTGCGCGCGATGGCGGCGGCCACGCGTTCGATGAGGGCGAGCGGGGCTGGCAAATCCCACGGGAAGGTCACCGAGTCTTTCTCGCTGCGGTGGGGCGCCACCTCGGTTTCGAGTGGCTCGTCGAAGCGCGGCACCGGGTACAGGCCGATGTGTTTCTTCCAGCCCGCGAAGTGGATGGCGTAGCGCCCGCCCAGCATGATCGCCGGCATCCCGTAACGGATTTTCTCGTCGGTGTGAGGCACGCCCCGGTGGATTGCCTCCCGGATGTCCTGGAGGACGACCTGGCGCTCGGCGGGAAAACCGGCGATGTACTCGTCGACGGTGGTCGGGTTAGGCATGCTGGGTTCGCAGGTACGCTTCGACGCGCGCGAACGCACCGTTCCACACTTCCTGGCTGAAGAAGTCGCGTACCTCGACGGCGGGGAATCCGGTTTGCACGACGGTGACGAGGCATCCGTCGTCCTGGGCGTCGAAGGTGACCTCGATGTGGGTGGTCATCGCCGACCCGTCCGGGCCGCCGCCGGTCGACTCCGTCACGAGCCGATGCGGCCGGTCGATTTCGAGAAACGTCTGCGTCTCGTGGAAGAGGGTGTCGGCATCCGGACCCCACACGGCGGTCTGCTTTCCGCCGACCCGCAAATCGACGTGGATGTCGACGATTCCTGGCTTCTCGTCAAGGATGCTGAACCAGATCTTCTGCTTGTCGGCATCCGTATAGGCGTCGAAGACCTCATCGGGGGTCGCGGGAAGGAACCGCGTGATCCGCAGTCCGATGGTGTCGGTTGTGTCAGTGGTGTCGGTGGTGTCAGGTTGTTCGGTCATTTCTCTGTTCCCTTCTGGAGCGTGAAGTACGCGTCCAGGCCGTCGAGTCGACGCTCCCAGAGGCGCTGATAGAAGCCGATCCACGCCATGGCGTCGTCCAGCCGTTCGGTTCCGAGCCGGACCTGTCGTGTGCGCCCGATTTTTTCGGTTGAGACGAGTCCGGCGTCTTCGAGCACCTTGACGTGCTTCTTCATGCCGGTCAGCGTCATGCCCGCGGGTTCAGCGAGCTCACCGATCGATGCAGGCCCGTTACCAAGTCGGGTGAGGATCGAGCGTCTTGTGGCGTCCGAGAGGGCGGAGAACGCCCGGTCGAGAAGTGCATCCTGAACCATGTGGTTCAGTGTAGATCGCCATTGGACAGCCCACAAGAGACACGGGCCAGAGAACCGAGCGTCGAGTCGACGGCGAATTGACCCCGGTGTCTACGGGTTGACGGGCGCTGTGCCGGAGCGTTCTCTTGAGTGAGGCGGCGTTCGAGCACCATCCGCCCGCAAGGAGTACGACCATGATCGCAACATACGAACTGCACCGGGGATTCACGCTGGTCTGCCGCCTCGACGCCCCGCGCACAGCGGTATTCCGGGCCTGGACAGACCCTGCTCACCTCGACTGGTTCTATAACGACGCGGCTCCGATGCCCGCGGAACCCATCGACGTCGACCTTCGAGTGGGTGGCGCCTGGCGGCAGCAGATGGTCGTCGATGAGTTCACGAAATATGTGACCGGCGGAATCTACCGCGAGATCTCGCCGGTCGACAGGCTCGTGTTCTCGTGGGGTGCCGTTGGCGGCTGGCCCGAAATCACGATGAGCCAACTGGGAGACGTCCCTCTCGTCACGGTCATCCTCGGTGACGCTGATGAGACGGATGCCGCGGACGTCGGCCAGAGCGCGGGCGACCGGGGAGAAAGCAGCGCAGACAGTGCCGTTGACACCGCTCCCGACAACGCCCCCGACAACGCCGTTGCGAGCGAGGCTGACAGAGCGGTTGCCAGCGCGGCTGACAGTGGTGTCGCCTTGGGAGCGGACAGGAGAACGGACAGGAGAACGGATGCCGCGACAGACATGGTCTTTTCCCTCGCGTTGCCCGACCATCTCACCGCCCAGCAAGCGCGGGCCTGGGCCGAGTCCGGTGTTGAAGAGAACTGGGGACTGACGCTCGACCGACTCGTGGCGGCGGTCTCGGGGGAGCGGCAGGGTGATGCCCGCGATCCACGCGGGCGGTAACCGGCCACTATAACTTTGCCGACGGCATCCGTCGACCCTCTGGCCTCAGGGGGGTTGCTCGGCCAATCTTGAATACCGACCGTGTGAGCGGCCGATTCGAAGGGGCAACCAATGAGTACCGAACAGAACCCGAGCAAGGGCCGCGAGGACAGCGTCGCGAAGGAGCAGAACGCTCCAGACCCGAACGACTCCCGCAAGCCAGACGACCCCAGCGACGTGAAGAAGCCGTCGTGGGGATACGTGTTCAAGCGAACCATCCGCGAGTTCGGGCGTGACAAGTGCACCACCCTCGCCGCCGCGCTGACCTACTACGCCGTTCTGGCGATCTTCCCCGCGCTGCTCGCGCTGATCTCTCTGATCGGCCTGTTCGGTGAGGCGGGCGAAACCACCAAGCTGCTGTTGCAGATCATCGAGACCGCCGGATCCGAGTCGACCGCCGAGACCCTGCGCGGACCGATCGAGCAACTCGCGAGTGCACCGGGCGCCGGGCTCGCTCTCGTCATCGGTCTCCTCGGTGCGATCTGGTCGGCCTCGGGTTACGTCAATGCCTTCAGTCAGGCAATGAACCAGGTCTACGAAGTCGACGAGGGTCGGCCGTTCTGGAAGCTGCGCCCCGTGATCCTGCTCATCACCGTCGTGCTTCTCCTGATCGCGGTTGTGATCATCCTCCTGCTGATCATCTCCGGTCCGATCGCCAAGGCGATTGGCGATGTGATCGGGCTCGGCGACGTTGCGGTGACCGTGTGGAACATTGCCAAGTGGCCCGTAATCGCGATTCTCGCGATCATCATGGTCGCCGTCCTCTACTACGGCACGCCCAACGTGAAGCAGCCGAAGTTCAAGTGGATGACCCTCGGTGCGTTCATTGCCCTGCTCGTCATGGCGATCGCAACCGTCGGCTTCTTCTTCTACGTGTCGAACTTCTCGAACTACCAGGCCACCTACGGCAGCATCGCCGGCGTCATCATCATGCTGCTCTGGCTCTGGTTGATGAACCTGTCGCTGCTGTTCGGTGCAGAGTTCGATGCCGAAATGGAACGGGGCCGCCAGCTCCAGGGCGGAATCGAGGCCGAGGATTCCCTGCAGCTTCCTCCGCGCGACACCAAGGCGAGCGAGAAGAAGCTCGACAAGGAAAAAGACGACATCGAGCGCGGCCGCAAGCTGCGTGAGACCGAAGGCGAGTCGCAGTCCACTCCTGAGTCGCCGTCGCGGAGTGACCGCAGCAGCTGACATCCAAGGAACCAACCGGGGGTCCGGCGATAATGGGAGCATGCCCTTGCTGCCCGAATCGCCGGACCCCCGCTTCGTTCTCGCCAGGGACAACATCCGGATCGCAACCTATGAGTTCGGCGACCCCGCTGGGCAGCCCGTTGTTCTTGTGCACGGCTTCGCCTCGGGGGGACTGCTCAACTGGCACCAGGCCGGGTGGACCCGCGTGCTCGGTCGTGCCGGATTCCGCGTGCTCGCGATCGACCAGCGCGGGCACGGTGCGAGCAGTAAACCGCACTCGCCCGAGGCGTACTCGATGCCCCTGCTCGTCGATGATCTGCTCGATGTCCTCGATACCTTCCTCATCGATGAAGCACTCTTTGTCGGCTATTCGCTCGGCGCACGGGTGGGCTGGCAGGCCAGCCTCGACCTTCCGCACCGGATCACCCGCGCTGTGCTCGGCGGGATCCCTGACGGTGACCCGCTCACCCGGTTCCGCATCGACGAGGCCCGCGAATGCCTCGAGACCGGTGCCGCACCGACCGACAAGCTCACGGCAGCGTACGTGTCGATGGCAAGCGGCATCCGTGGCAACGATCTCGAGGCCCTGATCTCGCTCGTCGAGGGGATGAGGGGCGGAGCGCAGCCCGACCCCGAGAACCCGCCGCAGCAGCCGGTACTGTTCGCGACGGGCAGCGAGGATGCGATTCTCGAGAAGTCCCGTACCCTCGCGGCGTCGGCACCGAACGGCACCTTCTTCGAGATCCCCGACAGGAACCACTTCAACGCACCGACGTCGAAGGATTTCCGCAGCGCGGCGCTGGCATTCCTCACCGCGAGCTGACGCATTAGAGACTGGCGGCCCTGAGTGCAAGGGGGTCGCTATTTTGTGGCCGATGCGTCGCTCACCTCTAGGGTGAAAGCCATGTCTTCTCGCGCAGCCTCATCGTCCTCCGCCTCATCGACCGGCCATTCGTCCGGATCGGCACGCTCAGCTGCATCCCGGCTGCAGGACAACCACGCCTTCCAGCTGATGGCCCGCGGCGGCTTTGCGGTCAACGGCCTCCTGCACATCCTCATCGGCGGCATCGCCCTGAGTGTCGCGTTTGGTTCTGGCGGCGAGGCAGACCAGGGCGGCGCGCTCAGCGGACTGGCGGCGTCTCCTGGCGGTACGTTCCTGCTCTGGACCGTGACAATCGGCCTCTGGGCACTGGGGTTGTTCCAGGTGCTTGAAACTGTGCTGGTGCGTGGCAGCGACAAGGATGCCTGGGCGGAGCGCGCGAAGGAAGGCGGCAAGGCGATCGCGTACCTCGCCATCGGCTTCTCGGCATTCAGCGTCGCCGTCGGAGGCGGCAGCAGCAGTTCAGGTCAGACGCAGGGCCTCACCGCGACGCTCCTGGCGTCTCCGGGCGGCGTGTTCGTCGTGGTGTTGCTCGGGCTCGGCGTTCTCGCCGTCGGCGTGTACTTCGTCGTGAAGGGCGCCCGCAAGAAATTCCTCGAGGACATCACCGCCCCGGCGGGCAAGACCGGTCGAACGGTTACCGTGCTTGGCCAGACCGGCTACATCGCGAAGGGCATCGCTATCGCGGTTGTCGGCATCCTGTTCTGTGTTGCCGGATTCACCGCGGATGCCAGTGAAGCGACAGGTCTGGACGGCGCCCTCAAGTCCCTGGCCGAGCTTCCGCTCGGACCGGTGATCCTGACCGTCGTCGCGCTGGGCCTCATCGCCTACGGTGTGTACTGCTTCGCGCGGGCCCGGTTCGCTCGGCTGTAGGGCCGGTCGCAGCGCCGGTCGCCCGGCCAGCACGGTTACAGCGCCCGGCACAGTTCCGTCGCCGGGGCCCGCGGAGTAGGCTCCATCCGAGCGGGAGGTGACACGCCATGACCGACACTGACGGAATCAACCCAGAGGCAGCGCCGACCACGACGGGGTGCGTGGACTGCGAAGCGAACGGCGGCTGGTGGTTGCACCTTCGACGCTGCGCGGAGTGTGGCCACATCGGATGCTGTGACGACTCCCTCGCGAAGCACGCGACGGCGCACTACGCCGAGACCGGGCATCCCATCATCCAGAGTTTCGAACCCGGCGAGGACTGGTTCTGGAGCTACGCCGACGAGACGTATGTGCGCGGTCCGGCGCTCGCCGAACCCACGAGCCATCCCGTCGAGCAGCCGGTGCCTGGGCCCGCGTCGCTGGTTCCCCCGAACTGGCGTGAACTGCTCGGTGCCGAGCGGTGAGCGCTGCGCCTGCCGCGTATTCCGCCGCGCAGATCAGGGCGGCCGAAGCTCCACTCCTCGCCGCTGGCGAGCCACTAATGCAGCGGGCCGCCGCCGCGCTCGCCCGTGAACTGTGGCTGCTCCTTCCTCCCGATCACCCCGGGCGAGTCCTCCTGCTCGTCGGCCCGGGCAACAACGGCGGCGATGCCCTCTTCGCCGGTGCCGAACTCGCTGCGGCCGGGGTCGACGTCACCGTCCTGCCCACCGCCGATCGGATGCACGACGAAGGCCGCGCGGCGGTTCTCGACGCGGGCGCGCGGATGCTGTCGGCCGACATCGACACGGATGCCGTGACATCCGTCGCCAAAAAATCCGACGTGGTGGTCGATGGCATCCTCGGCACAGGAACGAGCGACAGCCCCGCGCTGCGCGGGCGGGCCAGGGAGATCGTCGCCGCGATCCTGCCGGTACTGGCGGGCAAACGTCCTCCCGTCGTGGTGGCCGTGGACCTGCCGAGCGGTGTGCACCCCGATGACGGCACGGTGCCTGACCCGACGGTGCTGCACGCCGACCTGACCGTCACGTTCGGAGCGTGCAAGACCGGGCTGCTGATTCCGCCGGCTGCTGGCTACGCGGGCCGCATCGAGGTCGTCGACATCGGGCTCGGACCCGAGCTCGCCCGCCTCGCGAATGAGGGCTGATTCATCCCGCAAACCGGGGCTGATCCGCACCCACCCAGCACCGGCCCAGCGCCCCGGCATGGCGTGCGCCTCTGGAGCCCACCACGACGGCGGTGATAATGGAAAGGGTCCGTCCGCACACCCGGTGCGAACGGCATCCGTTCGGAGTGACTTAATGACCGCACGATACTTCCGTTACGTCGCCCTGGGCGACAGCTTCACCGAGGGTGTCGGCGATGAACTCCCCGACGGTCGCGTGCGGGGCTGGGCCGACTTCGTCGCGCTCGGGCTGCAGGCCGCGGCACACGAACCGATCGGATACGCCAATCTCGCGATCCGCGGACGCAAACTGGGCCCGATCATCGCCGAGCAACTCGAACCGGCCCTCGCCCTCAAGCCCGACCTGATCAGCTTCAACGGCGGCGGCAACGACATCATGCGGCCGCGCGTCGCCATCAACTGGGTCGTTGACGAGACGGTCAAGCTCGTCAACCGCGCCCTCGAGGAGCCCGACCTCTCGATCGTGGTCCTCGCCGGCGCGAACCCGTCCCGTCACCTCCCGATGGGCGGTCTCATGCAGAAGCGCGGTGACCAGCTGGCGGATGCCGTTTTCGCGGCACTCAAGGACCCTCGCGTTACGATCGTCAACAACTGGGCGGATGAAACGCTCACCGACATCCGTTACTGGTCACCAGACAAGCTTCACCTGAACGCACTCGGCCACGCCCGGGTCGCATCCAACGTACTCACCGCCCTCGGCGTCCCTGTTCCGCCGGAGTGGGGCGTCGACGAGGTCGCGGCAGCGGCCTCGGGTCCCCGCTCGCGCAACACCGCAGCGTACTACCGGGAGTTCGTCCTGCCCTGGATCGGGCGCCGCGTGACCGGGCGGTCGTCCGGCGACGGACGAGAGCCCAAACGCGCCACCCTGCTGCCCGTCGACTGACCTCCGATGATGGGCAGCTCTGCCCATCGATACTCCCGCGAAACACCGCGCCCGCCCACTAGTCTGGGTTCGTCGTGCCGCAACACCGGGAGGGATACGCATCGTGAGTCTGAGCGACATCACAGTGTCGAAGCCCGCGAGCAAGCGCATCAGCTCCTTCTCGGTGGGCGTGTGGCTGGTGGGCACCATCGCCCTCTTGATCGGTTCGCTCAGCGCGTTCGACAATGTGGGTATCGGTGACGACGGATTCGGGGCCCTCGACGCCGACCGACCGTGGGAGCAGGAAGAGCCGGCGATCCTTACCGCCGACGGCGACGTCTATTCCGGCACCGGCAGCGGGCTCATCAGTATCCCGCTCGAGGAGCACGACGGGCAGCCATACCTGGTGAACCTGGTCGATGGGGAGAACGTCGACCTCTACCGCACGCGCCCGGAAGATCTCGGCAGACCCGCGGACGACCGGGGTTACCCCGACAACATCGCCTACATGTATGAGCCGGGCTCAGACACCTACGTGATTCCTCCCGACGCAGACCTCGAATTGTGGGTGCGCGCCGAGGGCGACTGGAGCTTCACCATGGCTCGCGCTGAGGTACACGAAATGACCACGGGGTATTCGACAGGCAGCGGTAACGGACTTCTCCTGTACCGCGGCGATGCCGTCAGCGCACTGTTCACCCACTCGGGCGACGGGACCTTCTTCGTCACGATCCAGACCGCCGACGGTGAGAGTGAGCAACCCATCATCGACTCCGGCGACGTGGATCAACGGGTGTCGTGGGACCCAACAGACTCCGTCTTCATCACTATCGAATCGGACATCGACCGAGGTGTCTGGTCGGTCGACATCGATGAGCTGGCCGATGCTCCGCGTGAGCCGAGCCCTGATCCCATTTCTCCGACGAGACCAGCACCGACAGACCCGACAGATCCGGCCACGTTCGGCAGTGACGCAACCTCGCCGCCGACGACATCCGCACGCTCCACGAGAGGAACGCCATGAGTTTCGCCGATACCCTCGACCAGGCATTCAAAGCACGCCTGCCGCTTCTGTACATCGAAACGAGCGAGGAAGTGCGCGCCCTCGAGGAGATCACGCGCGCCGCCCAGGCCCTCCGGCGACCTCGCGAGGTCTGGACCTGGACCAGCGCAACGGGACTGATCGGACCAGATGGCAAGGGAGTCAACAACACGACAACGCCCTCCCGAGCGCTCGACCACATCATCACCATCCCCGAGAACGCGGTCTTCGTGTTCTGCGACCTGCACGCCTACTTCGGCTCCGAGCAGCGCCCGGGAGACCCTGTCATCGTGCGCAAGGTGCGCGAGACCGTCCTCGAACTGCGACACGCGGATGCCGCGCGCGCGTTGATCGTGACGGCGCCGGTCCGCGCCATCCCCCCGGAACTGGACAAGCTGTCACACCTCCTCGAGTTCCCGCTGCCGAACACCACAGAGCTGGCCGCGATGCTCGACGCGATGATCGAGAACAACACATCGGGTGGCGGCAGGATCCGCGTGGAGGCCGACGCCAAGACCCTGGAGAGTCTCGTCCAGGCGGCCCGCGGCCTGACCATGAGCGAGGCGGAGAACGCGTTCGCCCGTGCCATGGTCAACGACGGGCACCTCACCTCGAGTGATATCACCGTTGTGCTCGACGAGAAGCGCCAGATCGTCAGCAAGTCAGGCCTGCTCGATTTCGTCACGAAGGCGCTCGACCTCGACAGCGTTGGCGGGCTCAACAACCTCAAGCGCTGGCTTTCCCGGCGCAACGGATCCTGGCTGGCCGAGGCGGAGGAATTCGGGCTGCCGTCGCCCAAGGGTGTACTCATCACCGGTGTTCCCGGCTGTGGAAAATCCCTCACCGCCAAGGCGATGGCCGCGTCGTGGGGACTGCCCCTCCTCCGCCTCGACATCGGCCGCATCTTCTCCGGTCTGGTCGGATCCTCGGAGCAGAACCTCCGCAATGCACTCGCAACCGCCGAGGCTGTTTCGCCGTGCATCCTCTGGGTCGACGAGATCGAAAAGGGATTCTCCAACACGACCGGCAGCGGTGACTCGGGCACGACAGCGCGCGTCTTCGGATACTTCCTGACCTGGATGCAGGAGAAGAAGCATCCGGTGTTCGTTGTCGCCACGGCGAACAACATCGACTCGTTGCCGCCGGAGTTCATGCGCAAGGGCCGGTTCGACGAGATCTTCTTCGTCGACCTGCCAACGGCCGTCGAGCGGCGCGCGATCTGGAGAATCCAGCTCGCGTCGAACGCTACGGAGCACAACGGTCTCTCCGCGCTCGGGCCCCAGGCCGTCGACACACTCGTCGCGGCGAGCGAGAACTACTCGGGTGCCGAGATCGAGCAGGCCGTGATCGTCGCGCTCTACGAGGCATTCGCCGAGCGCCGCCAGGTGAGCGTCGATGACCTCGTCGAAGCCGTCACCAACATGATCCCGCTCGCCGTGACCCAGGCGGAAGAAGTTCAGTCGATCCGCGCGTGGGCCGAAGTCCGCGCCGTTCGCGCGACGGGCAGCGAAGACATCGACGCCGATGAAGACGCGCTGGTCGGTGCCGGCGACTCCGTCGGTGCCGGACTGTCGAGCCGCCGCGGCGGGCGCACCGTCGACTTCTAGGCCGGCCGACGGCATCCGTTTCGCCCCATCACACCACCAGCATTTGACCATCAGGACAACGAGGACCACGAATGACCGACAAGCAGCTCATCGTGCAGGTGCGCCCCGACGGAACCGTGCACGCCGAAACCATCGGCATGTACGGCCAGGAATGCCTCGACTACATCTCTGTGCTCGAGAACCTGCTCGACGCCGAGGCGACCTCGTCGTCGTTCACCGAAGCGTATTCCCAGACCGCGGCGCAGCAGGAGAGCACGTCGCACAACTGGGATGGCGCCAGATGACCCTGCTCGCCGCGCCCCGGACAGCCGGGGGCGAGCTCGGCACGGTCGAGCCGCTCGAGCGTGCAGCCGACGCGCTCCGCTGGTCGCGGTTTCTCCCGAGCACCGCGGCGGAGGGCCCAGGCCTGCGCTCAGCGCTGTGGGTCCAGGGCTGCAGCGTGCGCTGCCCCGGGTGCTTCAACCCGCAGCTCTGGGCTGAGCGCGGCGGGTTGATCGGGAATCCGGCTGAGCTCGCTGAGAGCTTTGTGGCGGATGCCCTCGGCGCCGGCGTCGAGGGAATCACGCTTCTCGGCGGCGAACCCTTCGACCAGGCCGCCGCGCTCGCGACGATCGCCGAGGCCTTCCGTGCGGCCGGCCTCACGGTCATGACCTTCACGGGATATCCGCTCGACCGGCTCACCGCGTGGGCCGCGTCACGGCCAGATATCTCTCGCCTGCTCGCCGCAACCGACCTGCTCATCGACGGTCCTTACCTGCGTGACCAGCCCGACCCGGTGAGGCCGTGGCTCGGCTCGACCAACCAGGGCATCCGTGCCCTCACGCCCGCGTATGCCGACGACGTCGCCGCGATCGAACGCGACGGCGGGCTCGACAGACTCGAGATCCGCATTCGTCCCGACGGACGCATCGATGTGAACGGCTGGGCGGATGCCGCGGCGCTCGAAGACCTGCTCCACGACCTCGGTCCCCGCCAGGACCGCCCCGTAATGAAAGCGAGACGCGCATGAGTGTCACTCTTGTCCTCCTCCCCCTCGCGCTGGGAGCGGCAGCCGCCGCCGGCGGGGTCGGCGCACTCGGCGCCGTGATCACCGCGGCCAACGGCCGGGCGGTGAACTCGGGATCCGGATCGTCACCGGAGGTGAGGGTACGCACCCGCATGAAGGACAGCACGTTGCTCGCTGACGCGCTGTCCGGGATCGGTGCGACGGCCGTCGAGGTATCGCAGACCCGCGTCACCGCAGAGGTCGACGGTGCGGTGCTGACGATGTCGCTCACCGACGATGGCGTCTGGGAGGCCCACGTTGAAGGCCATTCCGTTAGCGTCGCCAGTGCGACCGAACTCGTGGAGCGGCTCGACGCGGAATACGCCGCACGGGTGCAGCAGGCGGTCGCCGAGAAAATCCGGATGCGCGCTGACGGAGCCGGATTCGATCTCGTGTCGGAGACCCGGGAAAGCGATGACACAGTGACCATGGTGCTCAACGTCCGCACGGACGCGTAGCGAACGATGGCACAGGCCAGGAAGCGTGGGCGGCGAGCGGCGCCGTCGACCGAGGAGAACGAACCGTCCCGCCGGTGGATGCTGGGGGCGAGTTCGTGGCTGTTGCTGCTCCTTGCGCCGGCCGGTGCGCTGGCCTGGATCGGGTTCGGCGTGCTTGCCCTCATCGGCCGAAAGCGTTCCTGGCAGATCGCGGCAGTCGTGTACGGGGTCGCTGCACTCGTCGTACACATCCCGGACGGTGCGGCGGGAGATGTTGCGAGGGGCGGCCTCTCTCTCGTCGCCCTGCTGCACGGGCTGATCGTCAACGAAGCGTGGCTCAGATTGTTGTGGTCGCGGCGCGAGGCCGGCCTCACCGTCGTCGGTCGGCCCAGGCTCGCGAAAAAGGGACGGAGCTCCACCGCGACGCGCGAGAGCGAAGCGATGCCGGAGGAAGCCGAGCGGTTGCTCGGCGAGATGGGAACATCGAAGGCCGATTACGTCGATGAGTCAGCGCCCGCAGCGGCGGCGCCGCCAGCCGGCCGCAAACGTCGCACGCGAGCAAAGCGCAGTACGGCGACGACCCGGTCGCGGGCGGATGCTGAAGTCGCGGATTCCGAGGTTTCCGGACCGTCAGCAGGACGGAGTGCTCCTCTCCAGGTGGCAGAGGATGAGGTGGAGCAGGTCGACGTGAACACCGCGAACCAGCGTGCGCTGGCGAAGCTCCCCGGCATGGATCGCGACCGCGCGAGGACTGTCGTCGCCGACCGGACCAGGCGCGGCGGCTTCGCCTCGCTCGACGACTTCGCTTCCTCCGCCGGACTCCAGCCGCACGAGATGGTGCGGCTCCGCGATGTGGCGTTCTGCTCTCCACGGGCGCGCGCTCCCCGCACGTTCGGCCGCCGCGTCGACTACTGATTTTCAAAGTTGAGTGTCATCGACTCAGGTTTTTCCCAGCACGGGAATAGGAGGGCAACCCCAGCGTTAAGTTGAGTGATCATTACTCACGTAACAGGAGGTTGCATTGCCTACATTCTTCGGTCCTGCCGGCTCCGGCAGCGAATCGTTCGACGAGTTCCTGGCTCGTTATTTGCAGGGACAGCGCTCCGCTCAGTCGGGACGCAGCGTCGACATGACCAGGCTGCTCAGCCGGCGAACCCACGCAGTGCTCGCTGAGGCGGCCCGATTCGCGATCGCGCACGGCCACACCGAAGTCGACGCGCTGCACATTCTCCGTGTGCTCGTCGAGACGGCCCCGATCGCGGACACTCTCCGTGCCATCGGTACCGATCCGGCCGCTCTCGCTGATGCCGCAGAACAACGACTTCCCGACAAGAGTGACGGGTCGACTTCGGCCGCTCCCTCGCTCACGTCGGCCGCGCAACGAGCCCTGCTCGACGCTCACCAGGTGGCCCGTGCTTTTGGTTCGACCTACATCGACCCCGAACACCTCTTCTTTGCGTTCGTCGTCAACCAGGAGGCCATCGCCGGCCAGGTGCTGACGTCCTTTGGCGTCACCCCGCAGTCGCTGCAGGCCGTTCACGAGGCCGCCCGCACCGGGCAGCCGATGGCCCAGCCGAACGGCGCGGCATCGAGTGACACCCCGATGCTCGACCAGTTCGGCACCGACCTCACCGAGCTCGCCCGGAACGGCGAACTCGACCCGGTGATCGGTCGGGCTGACGAAATCGCGCAGACCCTCGAGATTCTCTCTCGTCGCACCAAGAACAACCCAGTGTTGATCGGTGAAGCCGGCGTCGGTAAGACCGCTGTTGTCGAGGGAATCGCGCGAGCGATCGTCGACCACGAAGTGCCGAGCCTGCTCGAGGACAAGCGACTGATCTCGCTCGACCTCGCGTCGATGGTCGGTGGTACTCGCTACCGCGGTGACTTCGAAGAGCGACTCACGAAGCTCGTGGACGAGATCACCACCCACAAGGGTGAGCTGATCATCTTCATCGACGAGCTGCACACCGTTGTCGGTGCCGGCGGCGGGGGAGAGAGCGGCGGAATGGATGCCGGAAACATCCTCAAGCCGCGACTCGCCCGCGGAGACCTGCACCTGATCGGTGCGACGACGCTCAAGGAGTACCGCCGTATCGAGAAGGACTCGGCTCTCGAACGTCGCTTCCAGCCCGTTCACGTCGACGAGCCCAGTGTCGAAGACGCTGAGCGCATCCTCCAGGGGCTGCGCGGCAGCTACGAGGAGTTCCACGGTGTGACCTACACCGACGAGGCGCTCAAGGCCGCCGTCGACCTGTCCGCCCGGTATGTGACCGACAGGTTCCTGCCGGACAAGGCGATCGACCTGATCGACCAGGCCGGTGCACGGTTGCGTCTTCGCCGCGGACCCGTCGTCGACACGAGTGAACTGCACGCACAGCTTGCGGTTCTCGAAGCGTCGAAGAACACGGCTGTCGCGGCCGAGAAGTACGAGGAAGCCTCCCGCATCCGCGACGAAATCGAGGAGCTGACCAAGCGAATCGCGTCTGCGGAATCGTCGGGAACGGCATCCGTTGTCGACACGGTTATCGACGAAGGCCACATCGCGGAAATCATTTCGCGTGCGACGGGAATCCCGGCACACCGGATCACCCAGAGTGACCGGCAGCGCCTTGGGCACCTCGAGTCCGAGTTGCACCAGCGGGTCATCGGCCAGGATGACGCCGTCACGTCGATCGCGAAGGCCGTGCGCCGTAACCGCACGGGCATGGGGGACCCGAACCGCCCGGTGGGCAGTTTCCTGTTCCTCGGCCCGACCGGTGTCGGTAAGACCGAACTCGCGAAGGCTCTCGCCTTCTCGCTGTTCGGTGACGACTCGGCCATGGTTCGCTTCGACATGAGTGAGTTCGGCGAGCGACACACGGTGTCGCGACTCGTCGGTGCTCCTCCGGGCTACGTCGGTTACGACGAGGCCGGGCAGCTCACCGAACGCGTTCGCCGCAACCCGTACTCGGTCGTTCTCCTCGACGAGATCGAGAAGGCGCACCCCGACGTGTTCAACCTGCTCCTGCAGGTGCTCGACGACGGGCGTCTGACCGATGGGCAGGGTCGCACCGTCGACTTCCGCAACACGGTCATCATCATGACGTCGAACATCGGCTCCGAGTTCCTCGCGAGCCGGAGCGGCGCCCTCGGCTTCGTTGCCGATGCTGCCAACGACAGCACAGGCTTCGGATCGGAGAAGGCGCTGCGCGACCGGGTGATGGGCAAGCTGCGTGAAGCGATGCGTCCCGAGTTCCTCAACCGGATTGACGAGATCGTTCTCTTCCAGAAGCTCACCCCGGAGCAACTGCACGAGATCGTTCGCCTGATGCTCGCGAAGACCACCGCGCGGCTCGCCGCGCAGGGACTGACGCTGAGTGTCAGCGATGGTGCCGTCGACTGGATCGCCACGCACGGCTACGAGCCCGAGTTTGGTGCTCGCCCGTTGCGCAGGCTCATCCAGCGAGAGGTTGAGGACAGGATCGCCGGGCTCATGGTCGACGCCGAGCTCCCCGCCGGCTCGATCATCGAGGTGGGCGTCGCCGGAGACGAGCTCTCCGTCACGTCCAGGGTGTTCGAGTCCCAGCTGGCCGCGTAAGCACAGCTGAAAAAGACCGCCACCGCATGTGCGGTGGCGGTCTTTTTTTGTGCCAGGAAACGGATGCGGGTGGACGGATGCCGTGTGCCTGCGGCGAGCGGATACCGCCGCTGGCGTTGCAGCTGGAGTCGCCGCTGGCGTCAGGCGGTCTGCGTGCTGAGCACTCCGAGAACCGCGAGAGCATAGGCATCCGGAACCGTCGCCGCGTCGAACCGCAACGTCTCACCGCCGCGGTCGATTTCGACGGCGTACATGTCGTCGACCCGCAGCAGGAAGCTGAACGTGGATCCGAGCAGTTCGCGCAGCTGGTCCTCGCGCGGCAGCCAGAGTGTGTTCTCGAGCGCGACCGAGTCGAGCGCCCACTCGGTGGTTCCGTTGAAGCCGAGGATCGTGCCCGAGTCGTAGTCGTGTGGCTCGATGGTCATGTCGCTCACCGTGAAGACCTCGCCGTCGAATTCGGCTGCGTCGAGGCAGAACTGGTCGCCCGATTCCGGGATCCAGCCGAGCCCGGCGTCGCGGAGTTGCTGGGCCAGCTCGGGAGAGGTCGTCGTGACGGTCATGGATGCATCGTGGCACTGGTTGGTGAGTATTGGGTGAATGTGGGTGCCGGCATCCGTTCGCGCCTTCAGATGCCGCAAATACGCGGATTGAAGACCCTATTCCACGGTTTTGCGGCATTCGAACGGCAGATGCCGTGCAGAGCGTGCGATTCCAGTTACGCGATTACGTCTTATGGTGGGCGATTCGACGTAATCGCGTCACCGGAACAACGGATGCTGCCGATGCGGCGCACACGCAGCGCTTGACCATTCCCCGAATGTAGGTACTCTGTGTACGTACACATTCGGGCGGAGTCGCCCCCAACCTGAGGAGAATCCGCCATGGAAGCCGGATCGCACGTCAAGAGCCGAGTACCGCTGTTCGACGGGATGAACAAAATCCCGGGTGGCCTCATGCTCATCCCGCTCATTCTCGGCTCGATTGTCGGAACGTTCTTCCCCGCGTTCCTCGACCTCGGCAACTTCACCACGGCCCTGTTCAAGGACAGTGCGCTGCCGCTCATCGGACTTCTGATCTTCGCAACGGGAATGCAGATCACCCTCAAGACGTCGGGACCTGTCCTCGCGACAACGGGCACCATCCTCCTGATGAAGTCCATCATCCCGGCAGCGCTCGTCGTGCTGCTCGGCCAGTTCGTCGGCCTCGACGGTGTCCTCGGCGTCTCGATCCTCGCCCTCATCGTCATGATGGACAACAGCAACGGTGGTCTCTGGCTCGCCTTCACCGGTCGCTACGGTGACGCCCGCGACCGCGGTGCGTACATGGCATCCGCCATCAATGACGGCCCGTTCTTCACCATGCTGTTCCTCGGCGTTGCCGGCCTCGCCGACATCCCGTTCACCCTGCTGCTCGCCGCGGTCATCCCGCTGCTCGCCGGCGTGCTCGTCGGAAACCTCGATGCGCGCTGGACCGAGATCATGCGTCCGGTCCCGAACATGGTCATCCCGTTCTTCGCCTTCGCACTCGGCACGGGCATCAACCTCGGAAACGTCGTCACCGGCGGTCTCTCCGGCCTCGTCGTCGGCGCGATCGCCACGCTCTTCACCGGAACGCTCGCCTACTTCGGCTACCGCTTCATCCTGCGCCGCGGCCGCAAGTCCGGCATCGGGATCGCTGCAGCGACGACCGCAGGAAACGCGATTGCCACACCGGCCATCATCGCCGCCGCCGACCCGACCTTCGCTCCGTACATGGAGGTCGCAACCGCACAGGTGGCATCCGCTGTTCTCGTCTCCGCGGTGCTCGCCCCGCTGCTCGCTGCCTGGGTGCTCAAGCGCGAGGGTGGCATCGACGCCCCCGAGGCTGAGAACGCGGGGATCGGCTCTGACAACGCGGATGCCGTCACGTCCGGCTCCGACAGCGCTGATGCTTCCGCTCGAAAGCGGAGCACCGACGGGGTATGACTGTGACCGACAGCCCGCTTCTCATCCAGCGCACGACCCTCGCGGCTCCCGCTGGGATCGTCGCCGACGACCTCACCGGTGCCACCGACTCCGCCGTGCAGTTCGCGCGGGTCGGCTGGACGGCGCGGTTGGCGCTGACCAGTCCCGCCGCCGGTACGGCTGACACGCTGGCGGGTTCGGTTACGGCCGTGATTACGGATGCTCGCGCACAGGATTCCGAGACAGCGAACGAGGGCACCGCACTCGCGGTGACCGGGCTGATGGCATCCGGGATCGAGCGGCTCTTCGTGAAGGTCGACTCGACACTGCGCGGCTCGGTCATCGACCAGGTCACCGGCGCGCTGTCGTCGTGGTCGGTCCGTCATCCGGATGCTCTCGCCGTGGTCTGCTCGGCCTATCCGGCGATGGGACGCACGATTGAGAGTGGCCAGCTGCTGGTTCACGGAGCCGGGGTTCACACCACGGCGATCGGCCGTGATCCGGTGACGCCCGTCACGACGAGTGCCGTCGCTGAGCTGCTCCCCGGCAGCGTGGCGCTGCGCCTCACCAGCGCGAGTGCGGCCGAGAACGCCGCGCAGCTTCAGGCCGCAGCGGTGTCCTCGCGAATCGTCGCGGTGGATGCGGTGACCGACGCCGATCTCTCCACTCTGGCCGAGGCGATCGCGCTTCTCGGCCCGAGGGCGATCCCCACCGGCGCGGCAGGCCTCGCGATCGCCATGTCCCATGTCTGGGCATCGGAAGACGCGGCAACCGTAGACCCCGACGGCCACGCCGAGAGCGCCGAAACCGCGGCGATCCAACGCGTCGTTGTCGTCGTCAGCTCGCTCCACGATGTGTCGCGGGCGCAGGTCGATGAGCTGATGGCTCAGCTGCCGCGCGACGCCGTCCGGACCCTGACTCCGACGCTCGAACAGGCACTTACTCCCGCGTCGACGGCTGCGTGGGCCGAGCGTGAACTCGCGGGTTCGCCGGAGCTGCCCGCCGTCGTCGTGATCGCGTCACCGTCCGAACGCCCGGCGCGGGATGTGGGCCAGTCGAAGGCTCCGGCATCCGATCTCATCGCTCAGAGCCTCGCGATCATCTCCGACGCTGTCATCAGTGAATCCCCCGTCGGTGCGATTGTTCTGCTCGGTGGCGAGGGGGCGCGCGCGGTGCTCGCCACGCTCGGCGCCGAATCACTGGTGGTCCGCGACACCGTTCGCGAGGGTATCCCGATCGGGGTCCTCGAGGGTGGAAAAGCCGACGGCATCACCATCGTGACGAAGGCGGGCGGGTTCGGTACGCCGACATCCGTCGCCGAGATCGTCCAGGAACTCTTTACCACTGCCGATGCGCACGATCTTTTCTCGGGCGCCAACACCGAAGGAACACTGTCATGACACTGCCCAAGCTCGCACTCACGCTCGGAGACGTCGCCGGAATCGGCCCCGAGATCACCGCGAAGTCGCTTCTCGGCCACGACGACCTGCGAGAGAAGTGCGTTCCCATCGTCATCGGCGATGAGGCATCGATGCGCCGCGGCGTTGTGAATGTCGGCGGAAACCCGGGTGCCGTTCGCGTCATCGCATCCCCGGCCGAGGCCACCAACACCCCGGGCATCATCGAACTGATCCAGGTCGGTCCGTCACTCGAGAGCGTCGAACTCGGTGTCCTCAGCGCCGAAGCCGGCGACGGCTCGTACCGCTTCGTCGTCGAGGCCTGCCGGCTCGCGCGCAACGGAGAGGTCGACGGCATCGTCACTGCTCCGCTCAACAAGGCGGCGATGCACGCTGGCGGTCACAACTTCCCCGGCCACACCGAGCTGCTCGCGCACGAGTTCGGTGTCAGCAACTACTCGCTCGTGCTCTCAGCCGGCGAGCTCTACTTCTTCCACCTCACCACACACGTCTCGATGCGTCAGGCGATCGAGGACATCACCTTCGACCGCACGCTCAGCGTGCTCAAGCTTGCCGGCGCGTTTGCCCGTTCGATGGGCAAGCCCGACGAGCTCATCGGCCTCGCGGGCCTCAACCCGCACGCCGGAGAGAACCGCCTGTTCGGCGACGAGGATGCCGACATCCTGGCGCCCGCCGTTGAAGCCGCCCGCAAGGCTGGACTCAACGTTCAGGGCCCGCTTCCGGGCGACGCACTGATCCCCGCCGCCGTTCGCGGCAAGGTCAACCTCGCCGTGGTCTGCTACCACGACCAGGGCCAGGCCCCCTTCAAGGCGGTCTACGGCGACGACGGCGTCAACATCACCGTCGGCCTGCCCGTCGTCCGCGTCTCGGTCGATCACGGCACCGCCTTCGACATCGCCGGCAAGGGAATCGCCCGCGAAGCGAGCCTCGTGCTTTCCCTCGAGCGCGCGGCCACGCTCGCACCGGGCTGGGACCACGTGTGGCGCACCTCGCAGGAGGCCTGAGCCGGAGCGAACCCGGTACGCTGTGGGCTTCGGCAGTAGAGAAAGAGAGCGGGCGACATGTGGATCGATGACATCGCCGCGAACTCGATCAACCACAGCAATCCGGCTCCGCTGCACAGCCAGCTGAGTGGCATCCTGCGGGCGAATATCGCTGATGGCTCTCTGCCGCCAGGCTCACAACTGCCGACCGAGAACGAACTGCAGGACAAGTTCGGGATCTCTCGGTCGGTGGTTCGCCAGGCCCTGGCCTCGCTCAGCGCCGACGGTCTGATCCAGCGCGGTCGCGGGCGGGGCAGCGTCGTCGCTCCGCACGTCGAACACCACCGCCACGTGCAGCGGATGCCCGGGCTGTCGGCTCAGATCTCGAGCACAGCGGCCCCCGTCTCGACCGAGGTTCTTGCCCTCGGGCCCGGCACGGACGCGCGGGCGGCTGCGGCGCTCGGCACCGCCGACCTGCTCGAGCTGCGCCGTCGCCGGTCGACCGAGGGGGAGACCATCGCGGTCATCCAGACCTGGCTGCCGCTCGCGCTGGCCGGTTCACTTCGCGCGGACGACCTGACGGATGCCTCGCTGCACGCGATCCTGCGCACGCGCTTCGGCGTTCCGGTCACGGCCGGCCGTCGTCAGGTGCGAGCCATTCCGGCGTCCGAGCGGCTGGCTCGTGAGCTTGCCGTCGCCGTCGGGTCGCCGCTGCTGCTGCTCGAGGGGACCAGCCTCGACGATCACGGCACACCCGTCGAGTACTTCTCGACCTGGCATCGCGGTGACCGGGTTGTGTTCGACGTCGATGTGGTCAGTGACGGGCAGGCCCGTCTTGCTGACGCGCCGCCCACCGCGGGAGCCGGTGTCGGGTCCGGGTCGCCCCCGTCGACCGCTGCCGAGCGGGTCCGCCAGCTTGCCGCCGAACTCGAATCGCTCGCCGACGAGCTCTAACGCGTGCTTCCGGTTACGCAATGACGTCGTTTCACGACTCATAAGCTGTAATCGCGTGACTGGAACGACGGATGCCGCGGATGCCGCTGCCGTCAGGCGCGCGCCTCGAGCAGCACGGTCTCGCCGCTCAGAAGCGACTGGCGTGCGGCGAGTGCGACGTCGAGGGCCAGAACTGCGGATGCCGTCGGACAGAACACGGGATCGGTCCCGTTTCGCACGCACTCGAGGAAGTACTCTGCCTGCCGGGTGTAGTGGTCGAGTCGCGACAGAGTGTCGGCCGTGCTGCCGGCGGGTGTTGCCAGCCGATACGAGTTGACGCCAGAGTCCGGTGTCGACGCGGTGGGGGCATCCGCGGCGAAATCGTAGTCGAGCAGCCCGTCGCTGCCGAGAAGCTCGAGTCCCGTGGTGAACGGCGCGCCCTCGGGCAGGTCGGCGAACGTCAGCACCTGGCCGAGCGCACCCGACTCATAGTCGATCGTGGTCTCGATCGGGCCGAGGGGGTCGCGCGCGCGGGCCGTGACGGCGATCGGTGTGCCGAGAAAGAGGTTGAGCTGGTCGAAGTCGTGGATGCCCACGTCGACGACAGGACCGCCCGACTTCGTGTCGTCGTGCCACCAGCCCTGGCCCGGTTTCGTGATGAGGCGGCGGGCGCGGGCCGAGAGCACCGTGCCGATCCGGCCCGCATCGACGTCGGCGCGAGCGCGACGATAGCCCTCGAAGAACCGGACCACGTGGGCGACCATGAGGACGCGGCCACTCAGGCGGGCCGCGGCGGAAATCGCGAGCGCGTCGGTGGTTGAGAGGGCGATGGGTTTCTCGAGCAGCACGTGCTTGCCTGCTCCCAGTGCCCGCACCGCGATGTCCCTGTGGGTGGGCGTCGGGGTGCAGATCGACACGACGTCGACGGCGGGGTCGGCGAGCACGATGTTGAGATCGGGGACGTACTCCGCGTTCGGGGCGTCGGCGAGGGCTGTGGCCGTCGGGCTGCACACGTACGCGATGTCGTCGGCGTGACCGAGCGCGGCGAATGCGGCCGCGTGGGTGTGGCCCATGTAGCCCGCGCCGATGATCGCGATGGTGGTCATCGGGTCCTCTCGGGGTGCGGGTGCGGGTGCAGGTGCAGGGTGCAGGGCTCGAGCGCTGCACATCCATGCTCACGCTACAGAAGCTTCTGCAGCGCGGGTTATGAATCTGCCGCGCTCGGCGGTGCACCCGGGTGCGGGCTCGTCCCATTGTGGCCGGTGCAGGCGTCTACCGGTAGTAGTACCCGATCCGCTCCCCGTCGACTTCCCGCACATCGATGTCGACGTCGTAGATCGAGCTGAGCACCTCCGACCGCATGACGGACTCCGACGTACCGTGCAGCACCACCCTGCCGTCGCGCATTGCGACGATCTCGTCGGAGTACACCGACGCGAAGTTGATGTCGTGCATCACAAGCACGATGCGTTTGCCCATGTCGTCGGCCGCGGTCCGCAAGAGCTTCATAATCTCGACGGCGTGCCGCAGGTCGAGGTTGTTGAGCGGCTCGTCGAGCAGCACATAGTCGGTGTCCTGAGCGATGACCATCGCGATGAAGGCGCGCTGCCGCTGCCCGCCGGACAGCTCGTCGAGGAACCGGTCCACGAACGGGGTCAGGTCGAGGTAGCCGATCGCCCGGGCGATCGCATCGCGGTCGATGGTGGTGAGCCGGCCCTTCGAGTACGGGTAACGCCCAAATGACACGAGATCCTGCACGGTCAGTCGCGCAGCGAGGTGGTTGTCCTGCCGCAACACGGCGACCTTCGTCGCGAGCACCGAACCCGACGTCGTTTTCACGTCGAGCCCGTCGATCGAGATCGACCCGTCGTCGACCGGCAGCAGCCGCCCGATCATCGAGAGCAACGTGGACTTGCCGGCCCCGTTGGGCCCGATGATCGACGTCACCCCGCACCCGCCAAGCTCGAGCGATACGTCGTCGACGACCGCCTGCCGGCCGTATCGTTTCGTCACTCGCGAGATCGAGATCATCGCACTCCTCTTTTCAACAGCAGAACAAGAAACAGGATGCCGCCGGCGAACTCGATCACGACGCTCAGCGCCGTGTCCAGCGCGAACACGTGCTCAAGAATGAACTGTCCACCGACGAGGCAAATCACACCGAGCAGTACCGTGGCCGGCAGAACGAGCGCGTGCCGCGACGAACCGAGCAGCGTGTAGGCCAGGTTCGACACAATGAGCCCGAAGAAGGTGATGGGGCCGACCAGTGCGGTCGACACCGAGACCAGCACGGCGATGAGCACGAGCATGACCGTCACGACCCGGCGATGGTTCACACCGAGCCCGATCGCGTGGCTCTCCCCGAGTCCGATCACGTCGAATACCCGCATCATCCGGATCCCCACGAGGCTGACCAGCAGGATTGCGATCGCCGCCAGCAGCATGAGTTCGACGTCGACCGCATTGAAACTGGCGAAGGAGGCATCCGAGAGCACCGCGAACGACGCGGGATCAAGCATCCGCTGCATCATCGATGAGAGGCTGCGAAAGAGCGTTCCGAAGACGATTCCGACGAGAACGAGCAGGTAGATGCTGCGTTTGGCGCCCGCAAAGATCCAGCGAAACAGCAGCGTCGAGAACGCCACCATCACCGCGACCTCGACCACCCACTTCACCTGCTCGTCAGCGGTCGCGAGCGCGGAGGCGCCGAATACGAACACGACGAGGGTCTGGATCAGCAGGTAGAGCGAGTCGAAACCCATGATCGACGGCGTGAGAATGCGGTTGTCGGTGATGGTCTGGAACAGCACCGTCGACACCCCGATCGCGAACGCGACGAGCACCATGGCGTAGACCTTGCGGGCGCGAAACGGCACCGCGAAGTCCCAGCTGCCCGTGATCCCGACCGTGAGAAACACGACGACGGATGCCGCGGCCAGGACGGCGAGGATCCAGAGTCGCACGCCCGGGCGACGGGTGTAGGCGAGAACCGTGTCGGTACGGCTCGGGGCGAGGGTGTCAGTGGGCACGGGACGGCCTCCGCAGCAGCAGGTAGAGGAACAGCACAGAGCCGATTACGCCGACGACGATGCCGAGCGGGATCTCGTAGGGGAACCGGAGCACGCGGCCGATGATGTCGCAGACGAGCACGAAGCCCGCGCCGAGCATCGCGACCCAGGGGATGGAGCGGCGCACGTTGTCGCCCCTGGCGATACTCACGATGTTGGGCACGATGAGCCCGAGGAAGGGGATGACGCCAGCGGTCACGATAACGATCGCCGTGACGACGGAGACGATGGTGAGGCCGAGCGCGAGGACGCGGCCGTAGTGCAGGCCGAGGTTGGTGGTGAACTCCTGGCCGAGGCCAACGACGGTGAACCGGTCGGCGGCGATCCAGGCGATCACCGTCATCCCGAGGGCGAGCCAGAGCAGCTCATAGCGACCGCGGAGGATGCCGGAGAAGTCGCCGGTCATCCAGGTGCCGAGAGTCTGCAGCAGGTCAAGCCGGTACGCGAAGAAGGTGGTGACCGCGCCGATCACCCCACCGAGCATGATGCCGACGAGCGGCACGAGCACGATCGAGCGCACCGGGATGCGGCGCAGGATCAGCAGAAACAGCCCGGTGCCGGCGAGGGCGAAGACCGCGGCAACGACCATCTTGCCGAAGAGCGGCAGGGTCGGCGCGAAAATCGTGACGACGAGAAGGCCGAGGGCAGCGGATTCCGCGGTTCCGGTCGTTGATGGCTCGACGAACTTGTTGCGCACGAGCATCTGCATGATGAGGCCGACGATCGACATGGCGATGCCGGTGAGCACGAGAGCGAGGGTGCGGGGGAGGCGGCTCACGACGAGCAGTTGAGCGGCCTTGCCGTCGGGCCCGCCCTCGAGAATGCTCAGTGGCGAAACATCGCTCACGCCGATGAAGGTGCTGAGCGCCGCGAGCAGTACGACGGCGATGCCGGCGGCGGTCAGCAGAAGCGCCGATCGGTGCCTGGACCACGTGCGCCGCGATTTCTGGCGCACCGAAGCGCCCCCGGTCGAGGAGGGCGCTTCGGTGCCGGTCGGAGCGGAAATTACTTCAGGCCGTCCGTGATCTGGTCGACCATCTGGTTGACCGCGCCAAGACCGCTCATGACAACGTAGAACGGAACGCTGTCGAGGTAGAGGACCTGGTCATTCTGCCAGGCGGTGGTTCCCGCGATGACCTCGTTGTCGAGGACCTGCCGTGCTGTTGAACCGCTCTCGCCGATCGCTGCGTCACGGTCGATGACGAGCAGCCAGTCCGGGTTGGTCTCGAGGATGAACTCAGGAGAGACCGGGTCGCCGTGGGTCGCGGCGTCGACGTCGTCGATGGCGGGCGTCAGGCCGAGTTCGTCGTGCAGCCAGCCGAAGCGCGAACCGCTGCCGTAGGCGGTGATCTCACCGGCGTTTGTCATCACGATCAGGCCGGTACCGGCATCCGTTGCCTGTTCCTTCGCCTCCTCGATCTTGCCGTCGATCTCTTCGAGTGCCGTGGTTGCTTCGTCCTGCTTCTCGAAGATCTCGCCGAGGGTCTCAACGTTGGTGCGGAAGCTCGGGAGGTAGTTCTCCCAGTCGAGGGTGAGGTCGATCGTCGGGGCGATTTTGCTGAGTTCCTCGTACGCCGCAGCCGAGCGGTTTGCGACGATGATGAGGTCGGGCTCGGCCGCGTTGACGGCTTCGTAGTCCGGCTCGAACAGGGTGCCGGCGTTGAGATACTCCTCGCCCGCGTACTCGCTGAGGTACTCGGGAACGTTCTGCTGCGGCAGTCCGTCGACCTTCACGCCGAGCGCGTCGAGCGTGTCGAGGGAGGCCATGTCGAAGGTAATGACGGTCTCGGGGTTCAGCGGAACCTCGGTGGTTCCCTGCACGTGCTCGACATCGATCTCGGTGGCCGCGGCCTTTGTCGGCGCCGGTTCGGCCGGAGCGGATGCGCACCCCGAGAGGGCAAGAGCGCCGGAGAGGGCGAGGATGCCGAGCGAGAAAATACGCGTGCGGGCATGGGTCATTGGAGAACTCCAGTTCGTGGGGGGATGGGCCGTTCGGCCGGTCAGAAGCCCGAGGCGGCTCGGAGCCGGGAGGCGTTGTGTAGGTTAGGCTAACCTAAAAGTATTCAGTCTGTCGACCTCGGAGTGCCATGGCCTTCTCGCTCACCCGCTCACCCCGCGAGCTTGTCTTTCGCACTGCCCGACTGACGCGCCGTGAGTGGTTGACGTCGTCTTATGTCCGTCTCAGGTTCGAGGGCGCCGATCTCCGCGGCTTCGGATCGCTCGGCTCGGACGACCACATTCGCGTCTTCTTCCCCGATAGCGAGAGTGCGCCGGATGCCCTCACCGGCCTTGATCCCGCCGCTGTCCGCTCCGTCGGGATCAGCCGTGAGTACACCCCGTTGTCCTGGGACGCCGAGGCCGGGATCCTCGATCTCGAGTTCGTGCTTCACGGCGACGCCGGGATCGCGGGCCCCTGGGCGGCAACCGCCCCGGTCGGTGCCACCGTCGGGATCGGCGGCCCTCGCGGTTCGCTCGTGCTCGACGGTGCTCCCGACGGCTGGTTTCTCGCCGGCGACGAATCAGCCCTTCCCGCGATCAAGCGCTTCATTGGGGCGATGAGCGCGGATGCCGTTGGCCAGGTTGTCGTCGAAGTCCCGGATGCCGCGAGCGAGCAGGACCTCGCAACCCCTGGAGGCGTTCGACTGCGCTGGGTGCATCGTGGGCGGGCCGCGGAGGGCGCGACACTCGGCCTGGCCCTCGACGCTCTCACCGAAGCAGACCGGCCCGCCGGGGAGATCTTCGCGTTCGTCGCCGCCGAGCAGTCGGTGATGAAGCCAGGGCGCGCCCTGTTCTTCGACCGGTGGGGCCTCGACCCGGCGACGGCGGTCGTCAAGGGTTACTGGAAACGCGGGGAAGCCGAGTACCACGCCCCGCACTGAGCGGTCGGGTGCGGCGCAGCGCGGACTCGGGTGCGGGCGGGCGCGGGCCGGGCGCAAGCGCGAGCGCTGCACATCCATGCTCACGCTACAGAAGCTTCTGCAGCGCGGGTTATGGATGTGCAGCGCTCGACGATGCACCACCCGCGGAGCACCGCCGCGCCGGGCTCAGTGGTAGTCCTCGAACGTCATGCTGGAGTCGACGCGTGGCCGACGTGCGGTCACGGCATCCTCGACTTCCCAGTCAATGTCGTCGTATGCGCCGCTGGCTCGTTCAGCGCGGATGCTGCCGGGAGAGAACCGGGCGATGAGGTCACGCCCCATTTCGCGGGCCCTGCTGGCGGCGCCGGTGTCGCCGTCGGCAGCGTTGAGGATCGCGCCCTTCATGAGAATGTGCCACGAGAGGGTGAACTCTTCGACGTCGACGAGACCCGCCTGGCGGGCAAGGCTGAGGACGAACATCCGGATGCGGTCGAGGTGGATGATGCTGACCCGCCCTGACGAGTGGGCGGGTTCCATGTCGAGGAGCACGCTGATGAATGTCTGCGCCTCGTGGTCGTCGCGCGTGAACCACTCGTCGAAAACGTCGAAGATGGCGAGCAACCTGCTCTCGGGGGTGGTTCCGCGCCGCTGCGCGCCCGCCGTGACGATCCCGAAGGTCCACTCCGGCCCGCCCTTCACCGCCCCAGCGAGGTCGTCGTTCAGTGAGAACTCGCGGTCGTTGTCCGTTACCCCGGATGCCCGTCGGCCCTGTTTCGCGGCCGTCTCATCGATGCCAGTTTCGCGGATGCCCACCTCATGGATGCTCGCTTCATCGAGCAGCGGGTAGGCCGCATCGGCGAGATGCTCGCGCACTGACTGAGACGGGGTGTCCGATCTGTCCTGGCCCAACATCCACACAGCCTAGGACGGGATGCCATGGAGACATACCCCTCGAATGGGGGACATGGTGTGCGACGGCTACTCGACGGAAACCCAGCGGGAGCGCCGCTCTGCCTCGACAACGGCGAACTCTTCCGCGGCTCGCTCCAGCGCAGTCGGCTCCTCGGGTTCTTCGAGCAGGCCACGGATGTCGTCGGCCGTGAGCGCAGAGCTGAAAACGGCGTCGTCGTCCATCACCGAACTGAACAGCTTGGCCTTCTGCTCCTTGAGCTTCATGACCTTCTCCTCGATGGTGCCGTTCGCAACCATCCGGTAGACCATGACGTTCTTGGTTTGCCCAATCCGGTGCGTGCGGTCGACCGCCTGGGCCTCGCTCGCGGGGTTCCACCACGGGTCGAGCAGGAACACGTAGTCGGCCTCGGTGAGGTTGAGTCCGAACCCGCCCGCCTTGAGGCTGATGAGGAAGACCGGCGCCTCGCCCTCCTTGAAGCTCGCGATGACATCCGCTCGCTTCGTCGTCGAACCGTCGAGGTACGCATACGGGATGCCCTGCTCGTCGAGCCTGGCCGCGGCCTTCTGCAAGAACGACGTGAACTGGCTGAAGATGAGCGCGCGGTGGCCCTCTGCGACAACGTCTTCGAGATGCTCGAACAGCGCGTCGAGCTTCGACGACGGCACGTTCGAGTACTGCTCGTCGACGAGCGAGGCGTCGAGCGACAGCATTCGCAGCAGGGTCAGCGAGCGGAACACGATGAACCGGTTCTTGTCCATGTCGCCGAGCAGGCCGAGCAGCTTCTGCCGCTCACGCTGCAGGAACGTGTCGTAGAGCTTCCTGTGCTTCGGGTTGAGGTCGATGGCGAGCACCTGCTCCTGCTTGGCCGGCAGGTCGTTCGCGACGAGCTCCTTCGTCCGGCGCATCATCAGCGGGCGGATGCGACGGCGCAGGCGGGGGAGGAGTTCGTCGTTCGATCCCTTTTCGATGGGCTTCGCGTATGCATCGGTGAATTTCTTCGCCGAGGGGAACAGGCCGGGTGCAACGATCGCGAACAACGACCAGAGCTCGAGGAGGTTGTTCTCCATCGGGGTGCCGGTGATCGCGAGTTTGAATGGCGCCCGGAGGTCGCGCGCGGCCTGGTGCACCCGCGAGGTGCGGTTCTTGAGGAACTGGGCCTCGTCGAAGATGAGCCCGGCCCACTCGCGGTCGAGGTACTCGTCGAAATCGAGCCGCATCAGCGTGTACGACGTGATGACGATGTCTGCGTCGGCGATCTGGGCGGCGCGGGGACGTTTCGCCCGCGTCGACGTCACGACCACGACCTTGAGGTCTGGCGTGAACCGCTTCGCTTCAAGCTGCCAGTTGGACACGACACTCGTCGGGGCGACGACGAGGAACGGGCGATGGGTGCCGGGCTGTGCTGTTTCCTTGGCATGCGCGATGAGAGCGAGTGCCTGCAGCGTCTTACCGAGGCCCATGTCGTCGGCGAGCACGCCGCCGAGCTGGTGGTTCCAGAGGAACGCGAGCCAGTTGAAACCGTCGTGCTGGTACGGCCGGAGGTTCGCCTGAAGGCCGGCGGGCAGCGGCGTCTGCTCGACGCTCGTGAGCTCGCGGAGCCCGGTAACGGATGCCCGCCAGCTCGCGGCCTGTTCGCTCTCGTCCGCGAGGTCTTCGAGGTCGTCCCAGAGGCTGGACTGGTAGCGGCTGATCCTGAGGCCGGTGTCCCACTCGGCCAGTGAGCGGGCCTCTTCGATGAGGTCGTGCAGCTGCTGGAACTCGGGCTGTTCGAGCGAGAGGTAACTGTTGTCGACGAGCAGGAGCTTCTTCTGCCCCTTCGACAGCGCCTTGAACAGCGGGCCGAACGGAATGTTCTGGCCGTCGATGGTGATCACGACGCCGAGGTCGAACCAGTCGCGCTGGTCGGTCTCGACGGTGGTGACCTTGAGCTTCGGGGTCTCGGTCAGTTCGCGGTAGTCGGGGCGCTCGCCGATGACATCGACGCGGATGCCGTCGGCCGCTTCGATCTGCGGCAGCACCTTGTCGGTGAACTCGGCGGCGTCGAGACCCTGCAGGGCTACGGGAGCGAGCGGGGCCGGCCGCAGAATCCGCATGGCGGTCTGTGCAACAGCGAGTTCGGTCTCGGTGTCGCGGAGGCTTGCGTCGGACGGGGACGCGGCGAGCGGCATCCGCCTGACCGAACTTCCTTCCGCGTACTCCCAGCCCCAGTCGAGCGAGAGCGTGTGCTTCGCGCCGAAGGTGGCGGTGAGCACGAGCGTCGGTGGCTCGACCTCGGGCAGCACGACGGTCTCGTCGGAGGAGGTGATCGCGATGGACCGCCGGAGTTTCGGATAGAACTCGGTGAGGAACTCGCCGATGTCGTCGGCGGGGACGAGAACGGTGGACGGCTTGCCGATGAGGCGGCGCTGCTCGTCGGTCAGCGGGGTTCCCGTCGGCGCGAGGGTGAACGATTGCACCGGTTCGAGGGCGTAGCTGTAGACGCCGTGGTTGCCGATGCTGCCGGCGTCCGAGGCCGGATACTCGACACCGTCGATGATAAGGGTGGTGTCGAGGCGCAGGTCGTCGCTCTCGGTGCGCGCGTCGAGGGTGACGCTCGCTTCACTGCCGATCGTGACCGTTGCATCCTTCTTGGCACCGAGCATTTCAATGCCGAGGCGCCTGCCCTCGGCGAGCAGGGTCCAGAGCAGCGGGCTGTGGAAATCGTCGAGGTAGAGCCAGTCGAGTTCCTGCCCGCCGACGTACACCTCGCGGGTGGCGCGGTGCAGCGCCGAGAACTGGCCGAACCAGCGGTGCTGGTCGGGCTGAAGGCCCAGCCGGTTAACCTGGTAGCTGAAGGTGTTCCAGCCCACGTTGGTGCGGACCCAGTTGCCCTTGCCGTTGCGGATGACCGGGCGAACCCCGAGCCGATACTCGCTGATCTCGCTCGTTGACTTCGCCGTCTTGGCGGTGGGGCCGTTCCACCTGTGCTGGGTGCGTGGCGTTTGCTCGCGGAGCTCGAACTGCAGGCCCATCATCGTGTGGGTGAGAGGGGCGGATGCCGTCGCGTCGCCGGTCAGGGCACTCACAGCGGTTTTCCACGCGGGCTGCGGCGGACCGGACGGCTCTTTTACCGCCGGTCGCAGCGGGCGATGTTCGATGCCCGCCCACTCGTCGGCCTCGCGCATTTGCCGTTCGAGCCAGCCGTCTTCGACCGTCGGGGCTTCGTCGGCCCAGCCGTCGTCACTGGTGCGTGCGCTCGCCGCCGAGCCGGCGTTGAGCTGCTTCACCCGGGCGGCGTTGCTCGCGAGCAGGGTCGCGGCAACGTGCTTGCACGCACCGCCGAGCGGGCAGGTGCAGGTGCTCGATGTGGGACGACTGTAGCTCTTGCTTCCGGCGGCCAGGTTGACCTTGCAGAGGTACGGCTCGAAGTCTGTGCCCTGGACGGTGCCGGTCAGGCGGCTCGTGTCTGAGTTCCAGTTGACCTTGAGGACGGCGCCGTTGCGGGCATAGACAGCCGCGCGGTTGAACGCCGAGTTGCCGACGAGCCGGATGATGTCGGTCACATCGACCAGGGGAGTTGCGGTCGACGTCATACCTCAATGTTCTCACGCGCCACTGACAGGCAGCCGCGCGGCGGCGTGCAGGCGGCATCCGTTCGCTGAGGGCTGTATCGGCGCAGGCCTGACTCGGTGGCGGTCGGAGAACCGGGGGCAGACAAACGGATGCCGCCAGCGGGGTCGCGGGCGGCATCCGTTCGTGAAATGGTGCGCGTGGGAGCGCGAGCGCAGTTAGTCTGCGGGGCCACCCGAAACCGTGTCGTTGTCGGTGTCGCCCTTGTTCGGGTTGTCCGAACCCGAGCCGTCAGGCAGGTTCTCGGCTGGCTGGCTGGGGGACTCCTCCGAGTTCGCGGTGGAGAGGTCGTCGGACTTGGCGTTCTCGTGATCAGTCATGACCCAACGCTAACCGCCGGAAAGCTCCAGTGGAAGGGCGAGACCCCGGCGGGTTCGAGTGCTATACGGGTTGCGCTGACCCGGGCGGTGTGACCGACTCGACCGGTTTGACGGCGCGGCCGGCGATGAACGGCACGCTGACGCCGAGCGTGCCGGGCAGGTCGTAGTGCTCGATCTCGGTCACGGCGAGGCGGGAGGCG
Organism: Mycetocola zhujimingii; assembly: GCF_003065425.1. Classification (NCBI taxonomy): domain Bacteria; kingdom Bacillati; phylum Actinomycetota; class Actinomycetes; order Micrococcales; family Microbacteriaceae; genus Mycetocola; species Mycetocola zhujimingii. The sequence continues at coordinate 2,893,592 of NZ_CP026949.1, read as the reverse complement.
CGGATCCGGGATTCGGTGTCGCGGACAGGATCGCACCCGCCGGCGGCGAGCTTCATGAACGGGGCGGCGATCCGCTGGGCGACGCGGCGCCAGGTGCGGGGTGGCGCTCCGACGTGTTCGACGAAAACGAAGGAGCCGCCCGGCTTGAGCACCCGCTCGACCTCGGCGAGCACGCGATCGGTGTCGGTGACCGAGCACAGGACGAGGGTTCCGAGAACGGCGTCGACGCTGGCATCCGGGAGGGGGATGTTCTCGGCCTTCGCGTTCAGGGGCGGAGTGCTATGGCCGTTGCGGTCGGCCTCATAGGCGAGTTCGTCGAGCCGCTTGGGGTTCGGTTCGAGGCCGACCCAGTCGATCCCGCTGGCGAGAATGTCGAAGTTCTCGCCGTTGCCGGCGCCGATTTCGAGCACGCGGCCGTGAAGCGCGCCGACGAGACGGCGGGTCTGGTCGTCGAGTGCGTCCTGGTGGTGTGCTGTGGTCATGGCTCGCTCAGCCTAATCGCGGCCTGCTGGGTGCGCGCTGGCTGTGGGCGGCGGAGGTGTCGGGTGCCTGCGCCTGTGCCTGATGCTCGGTGCCGGACGCTTCGCCGACGGCTACAGTTTCCATGCGTGCGCTGCAGATGCTTCTGTAGCGCGGGCATGGAACTGCAGCGCTCGGTGAGCGGGCGCCCGTGCCGCCCGCCCGATCATCGCGTACCGCCCGACCAGCCCGTCCCGCCGCGCAACCCGTCCGCCGCCCGCCCAAACCCGTCCCGCCGCCCACCCGATCCACCCCAGGAGCCCCCCATGACCCGAGTCGCCGCCATCGACTGCGGAACCAACTCGATCCGCCTGCTCATCGCCGATGTCGAGCGGGGGCGTCTGACCGACGTGGTCAGGACCCTGGAAATCGTGCGGCTCGGCCAGGGCGTCGACCGGACCGGCCGTTTCGCTGCCGACGCGCTCGACCGCACGCTCGCCGTCACCCGCCGCTATGCCGAGCTGTGCCGCGAGCACGGGGTTGAGCGGTTGCGATTCGTTGCGACGAGTGCGACCCGGGATGCCGCCAATCGCGACGACTTCCTGGGCCAGGTTCGCGAGATCCTCGGGGTGGAACCCGAGGTCATCGACGGTCGCGAGGAGGCTGAACTGTCGTTCACCGGCGCCCTCAGTGCCCTCGACCCTGCTGATCGCGATGAGGGGATGCGCCTCGTCGTCGACCTCGGCGGTGGCTCAACAGAACTGGTCCTCGGTGATTCGCACCCGGTGTCCGCGGTGTCGATGGATGTCGGGTCGGTGCGGCTCACCGAGCGGCATTCGCCCGGCGACCCGATGTCTGAAGCGGAAATGGATGCGCTCGCCGGCGACGTGCGCTCCGCCCTCGAGGAGGCGGGCCGCGTCGTCGACCTGGCGGCGGCATCCGTGGTTCTCGGTGTTGCGGGAACCGTCACGACGATCACAGCGCACGCGCTCCGCCTGCCCGGTTATGACCCGGTGGCGATCAACGGGACCCGACTGCCCCTCGACGCCGTGCTCGCCGCGTGTGACGAGCTGGTGCGGATGCCGCGGGAACAACGCGCTGCCCTCCCGTATCTGGTCGAGGGTCGGGTGGATGTTCTTCCGGCTGGCGCGGTGATCTGGGCGGAGGTGCTTCGCTGGGTGAGAGATCTCACCGAAGCCAGCGGGCATCCGCTGACCGATGTGCTCACGAGCGAACATGACATCCTCGACGGAGTGGCCCTCGCGCTCGAGTAGCCGGAACCGGGGCGCCCAGCCCGGTGTCGGTCGCTGCCGCTAGCCTCAAAGCACCGACCATCGGAGGGTACGTGTTCTTCCTCGACGACTCACTAGTCACCAGCGCCAGCGACCTCACAGCGGCGTCGAAGTGCGAATTTGCCTTCCTCCGCAAGCTCGATGCGAAACTCGGCCGCGCCGAGAAGGTGGAGGAGAAAGCCGACGCCATGCTGGCTCGCACCGGCAGGCTCGGAGACGAACACGAGGCGAGGGTGCTCGACACCTATCGCGCCGATTTCGGCGACGGAGTCGCGGAGATCAAGCGGCCAGACAAGATGACCCGCGACGCCCTCGAAGCGGCTGTCGCCGCCACAGACCGGGCATTCGCCAGCGAGGCTGACGTCGTTTTCCAGGCCACCTTCTTCGACGGTACGTTCGTCGGTTTTGCCGACTTCATCGTGCGGAGGCCCGACGGCCGGTATCTCGTGCAAGACACCAAGCTGGCCAGATCCGCGAAGGTGACGGCCCTGCTGCAGCTGGCCGCGTACGTCGAACAGCTCGAGAGTCGCGGGGTTGCGGCGGCAGACACGGTCGAGCTCCTGCTGGGCAACGGCACCACGAGTGTGCACAGGGTCAGCGACATCCTGCCGGTGTACCGCAAACGCAAGCAGCGGCTCGCGCGCATCATCGCCGAGCGCATCGCCGAGACGGATGCCGTTGCCTGGGGCGACGAGCGGTACTCCATTTGTGGTCGGTGTGAAACCTGCGAGCTCGAGATTCAGGCCAGCCGCGACGTTCTTCTCGTCGCTGGCATGCGCGTCACCCAGCGTGCTCGGCTCGCGAACGCCGGCATCACGACGATCGAGCAGCTTGCTGCGTATTCCGGGTCGAGCATCGACGGGATTGGCGACTCCACCCTCGCGGGCCTCACACTGCAGGCCGACCTTCAGCTGCACGGGCCGTCGAGCCCCGAGGATCACAGCCCGCCACCCGTTCGCGTGTTCCACCCCGAGGCGCTCGCGGCGCTGCCCCAACCTGATGCCGGTGATATCTACTTCGACTTCGAGGGCGACCCGCTGTACACCGAGGGCGACGGTCACTCGTGGGGGCTGGACTACCTGTTCGGCCTCGTCGACAACGACGAGAACTTCACGGCCTTCTGGGCCCACAGCTTCGCCGAGGAACGCGTGGCGCTGAGGCAGTTCCTCGACTTCGTCGCCGAGCGCCGCCAGACATTCCCGAACCTGCATATCTACCACTACGCCTCATACGAGCGGACGCATCTTTCCTCGATCGCGGCTCGGCACGGCGTCGGCGAAGAAGAGGTCGACGCGCTGCTTCGTGAGAATGTGCTCGTCGACCTGTACCCCATGGTCAAGAAGAGCATCCGCGTCGGGTCGAGGTCGTACTCGATCAAAAAGCTTGAGCCGCTGTACATGGGCGACGAGATACGGAACCAGGATGGCGTCACCAACGCCGCTGATTCGATCACCGAGTACGCCGACGCACAGCACCTGATCGCGACCGGCGACGCCGTGGCCGGTCAGAAGAAGCTCGACGAGATCGCCGACTACAACCGGTACGACTGTGTTTCGACCGTGCGACTGCGTAACTGGCTCATTGAGCGTGCCCGCGAGAACGGCATCCTTCCCGGAACCCTGCACGAAGCAAAAGATTCAGTTCCTGACGTCGAGCCGTCGCCCCTGCGGTATGCGCTGCTCGGCCTCGCCGGTGACCGGCTTGCCGCCGGGCGCAGCGCAGACGAGACAGCTGCCGCGTTCGCCGCTGCAGCGCTCGACTACCACCAGCGCGAACAGAAGAGCTTCTGGTGGGGCCACTTCGCGCGGCTGGTTCAGGATGTCGGCGACTGGGCAGACACCCGCGATGTCCTCATCGTTGCCCCCGGCGGTGTCACCGTCGAGAAGCCGTGGTTCCGTGAGGGCAAACAGAAGAACGACCGCCGCTGGCTGCGGCTCACCGGCCAGTGGGGCCCCGGCAGCAGCGTCAAGCCCGGGGAGCAGGCCGGTCCGTTTCTCATTTACGAATACGAGGGCCGTCCGTTCGACGCCAAGGTCGGGGACCCCGGTGCGAGGGTGCCGAAGACCGTCCGTATTCTCGAGGTCGACGACCGCGGTGCCCTCGTCGAGGAGACAACGCCGACCGGCGTCGAACCGTACGACGCCGTTCCCATCGCGCTGACGCCAGCGGCGCCGCCCCCTGCAGGGCAGCAGAAACCGGCGATCGAGGAATGGGCCCAGGCCATCGTCGACGCGCAGCCCGCGTGGCCGAAAGACCCAGTCGTCGATATTCTGCGCCGCACAGCGCCCCGTACACGAAGCGGCCGGCTCGCGCCGGTCTCGGGTGACCGCATTGACGCTGTGACGGCATCCATTCTCGATCTGGATGCCTCGTACCTTGCCGTCCAGGGCCCACCGGGCACCGGCAAGACCTACCTCGGTGCGCACGTGATCACCGCGCTCGTGAATGACCACGGCTGGAAGATTGGCGTTGTCGCGCAGTCGCACGCGGTTGTGGAGAACCTCCTCACCGCGGTCGTCAAGGCTGGCCTCGGTGCGGGACTCGTCGGCAAGGTGCAGAAGAGCGGTGCTGATGCTGCTGGCGTTACCTACACCCAGCTCGAGTCGAACGGGCAGCTGATGTTCGCCGCGGAGCGCGAGGAGAGCGGATTCGTCCTCGGCGGAACAGCCTGGGACTTCAGCAACAAGGCGCGGTTCCCCCGGCACTCGCTCGACCTGCTGGTCATCGATGAAGCCGGTCAGTATTCGCTCGCGTTCACCATCGCCGCGAGTGTCGCGGCACGCAATCTCCTTCTTCTCGGCGACCCGCAGCAACTGCCGCAGGTGAGCCAGGGGCTCCACCCCGAACCCATCGACACCTCAGCACTCGGCTGGGTGAGCGACGGACACGACGTGCTGCCGGCCGAGCTCGGGTACTTCCTCGCCGAATCACGGCGCATGCACCCGGCCGTCACTGCACCGGTGTCGAGGCTGTCCTATGAGGGCGAATTGCGGGCTCACGAGGTCGCCTCGACGCGACGGCTCGAGGGCGTCGAACCCGGACTCCACGTGGAGCGGGTCGAACACACCGGAAACTCCACATACTCGCGAGAAGAAGCGAATCGTGTCGTCGAGATTGTTCGCTCCGTCATCGGCCGGGCATGGACGGACCCCACCGAGGCGCGCCCTGCCGGTCCGCTTGAGCAGGATGACGTCATCGTAGTCTCGCCGTATAACGCCCAGGTGGCCGAGGTTCGAGAGGCACTCGGTGAGGCGGGCTTCGGCGACGTCCGTGTGGGCACCGTCGACAAGTTCCAGGGCCAGGAAGCCGCCGTTGCGATCATGACGCTGGCCGCGTCCAGTGCCGCGGATGTGCCGAGGGGGATGGGCTTCCTCATCCTCAAGAACCGGCTCAATGTCGCCATCTCGCGCGCGAAGTGGGCGGCCTGGCTCGTGTACGCGCCCGCCCTCACCGACTACCTGCCCGTCACCGCGAAGGAGGTCGCCGAACTCAGCGCTTTCATCACCCTGGCGGAGTCGGAGCACGAGCAGGAGCCCGAGCTCGATTCGGCGTCTCAGTCGGAGCCGCGTGTGGAGTCCGAGTCCGATATCGAAGTTACGGTCTGAGGGCCCGACCGGGAGCCGGTGCAGACGCTCGGCGAAGGTTCAGGCCTCAGCGTCAGCGTGACAGGAGCCCGCGGCGCTCCGGGTGATCGGAGAACCAGTCGACCACGAACGAGCAGACCGGAACCACACGGTCATCTGACCGCGACTCGATGTCCTTCATCGCGAAATCGATGAGCTCGGCCGCGTAGCCATTGCCGCGGCGTGCCGGGGTTGTGTAGGTGTGGGTGAAATAGATGGCGCCGGGGCGGGTCGAGTAGTCGGCGACGCACACGAGTTCGTCGCCGATCCGCAGTGTGTACCGGTTCGCGTCGGGTTCGTGGGCGAGGGTGGATGGCATCCGTCAAGCGTAATCCCGGAGCCTGACCGCGAGGGCTGAATGACGCCACTGTCGGGGGTCGGATGCTGCGAGTAGCGTGTCGGCATGAACGCAACTCACAATGAAAACGGCCTGACGGCATCCGCTTTTCTTGCAACGAGCGTTGACGGGTTCATCGCGCGTGACGACGGCGGTCTTGACTGGCTGGTCGGTCGTGGTGAAACGCTCGGCGATACCGGGTACGACGACTTCTTTGCCTCGGTCGGTGCACTGGTGATGGGTCGAGGTACGCACGATGTGGTCAAGGAGTTTGAGGAGTACCCGTACGCGGGCAAGCGGCTCCTCATCCTGAGCACGACGCTCGAGAGCACCGAGTGGCCGGACGCCACGGTGCACCGGTCGCTCGACGATGTGCTCGAGACGCTCGCGCGGGAGGGAATCACGAAGATCTACGTCGACGGAGGCAAAACCGTGTCGACGTTCCTGCGCGCGGGGCTACTGGATGAGATCACGATCAGCGTTGCGCCGGTACTCATCGGAAGCGGAATCCCGCTGTTCGGGCCGCTCGAGGGCGATGTGGCCCTCGAACTGACCGCGACGCGTGAGCTCGGCGCCGGCTTCACCCAGGCAACCTATCGGGTGGTGCGATCGGGGGCGTGACCCCGGAGAGACAGCTCGTGTCGTGGGAGCGCGGTCGAGACACGACGGCCGGTCGTGACAGTGGAGTGAGACACGGCAAAAGGCCGGCCAGAATCCTGACCGGCCCTGTGCCGTGTAGCGCCGTTGAGTGCCTCGCGGGTCAGTGCCCGACCGGCATTCCCTCGGGCATGTCCGCTGGCTTCTTCACGAAGATCGCCCCGACGATGGCGAGCAGCGAAATGATCGCGCCCACCAGGAAAGCCGACTGCACGCCGCCTGCCGCAGCCGCGACATCCGATGCTCCATCGCTCGCGAGAGTCGCGGTCGTTGTGGACATTATGGTGATGAAGAGGGCGGTGCCAGCGGCGCCCGCAACCTGCTGCACGGTGCTGACCGTTGCCGACGCGTGGCTGTACAGGCGCGGTTGTACCGATCCCATTGCCGAGGTAAACAGCGGGGTGAAGAGGAAGGCAAGTCCGGCGCTCAGGACGACGTGCGCGCCGAGCAGGTAGAACGGCGAGCTCGACTCGGTGATCATGGCGAGCGACCAGAGTGCGGCGCTCACGATGATGGAACCGGGGATGAGGAGAGGTTTCGGGCCGAACCGGTCGTAGAGCCGGCCGACGATCGGCGCGAGCAGACCCATGAGCAGACCGCCCGGCAGGAGCAACAGGCCGGTTTCCAGCGGTTCGAGGCCGAGCACCTGCTGCATGTAGATCGGCAGCAGGATGATGGTGCCGAAGAGGGCAGCCATGCTGACCACCATCACGACGATGGAGATGCTGAAGTTCGCGGAACGGAAGGTGCGCAGGTCGAGCAGTGCGCGGTCCTGGCGCTGCAACACCAGTTGCCGGACGATGAAGCTGCCGAGGCCGACAACACCGACAGCGAGGGCGATCCACATCGGCATCGCCGCTGCCGACTGCTCCGCCGCGGTTGCGTCAGCGGGACCGTGCCCACCGATCTGGCTGAGTCCGTAGATGAGGCCACCGAAGCCGAACGCGGAGAGCAACACGGAAAGTATGTCGAGAGGAACCCGCTTGGGTTCGGACACGTTCTCCACGCGGCGGATGCCGATGATGAGCATGACGACGGCGATCGGCAGGACGATCCAGAACATCCAGCGCCAGCTGAGCGCGTTGAGGATGATGCCGGAGACGGTGGGGCCGATCGCGGGGGCGACCGAGATGACGATCGAGATGTTGCCCATCATGCGGCCGCGCTGAGCGACGGGGATGAGCGTCATGATGGTCGTCATGAGGAGCGGCACCATGATGGCGGTGCCGGTCGCCTGCACGACGCGGGCCACGAGCAGCACCTCGAAGTTCGGGGCGAGCGCCGCCAGCAGGGTGCCGGTCGAGAACAGGCTCATCGCCGCGATGAAGATCGGGCGGGTGTGGAAGCGCTGCAGCAGGAACCCGGTGATCGGGATGACGACCGCCATGGTGAGCAGGAATGCCGTGGTCAACCACTGCGCTGCGCGCGCGTCAATGTCGAGGTCGAGCATGAGCTCGTTGATCGCGACGCTCATGATCGTCTCGTTGAGGATCACGACGAAGGTCGCGGCGAGCAGCAGCCAGATCACCCGTCGGTTGCGGGCCGTGTGGTCAGGGGCGATGGGGGCAGCGGATGCGGCTACCGATCCATCGAGGAGAGGGGCACGTTCGTTCACGAAGGTCCAATCTTGGGGGTCGGGCGCGAGGCTCGACGAGCTTTCAGGACCGTGGAGGCCAGAGTGCGATGCGAACGCCTGATCGACGTCGCCGTAGCAAAAACGACAGCCAACGCCGAGCTATTCCCGACTCGCCGAACAATTTTCCGTCGACCGAAATCTCCCCGCCTCCGTGCTCGGTCAGAAAAGGCTGTTGCCCACTCACACGGCCGTGCTCAGCCAGAAAGGGTCGAGGTTTCGCGGAAACTCTCACCGTTTGTGACCGTGCAGCGCGCGAACGACCGTTTGTGGCCGTGCAGCGCGTGAACGACCGTTTGTGGCCGAGCAACGAAAGCGGGTAGAGCGGATGCCGTGGCGGTGCGGACCCGGACGCCAACGGGCGCAGCGACTACCCGTTGATCTCGACGAGCACCCGGGGCAGCTCGTCGAGCAGCTCCCGCGCGAGGAACCCGAGGGGACCGACCTGCACGGCAAGCCGGTCGCCAGCGGCGGCGTGGGCGTGGGTCGCCCACACGGCAGCCTGCTCGAGCGAAGCGCCACGGGCACACAGCCCGACGATGGCGCCGGCGAGGACATCGCCGCTTCCGGAGGTGGCGAGACCGCCGCCTCCGCTCCCGGTACGCCAGATCCGGCCATCCGGGTGCGCAATCGCGTCGTAACAGGTGACAACCGCGCCGTACCGCCTCGCGATCTCCGCGATGTCGGCGGCGAGGTCGTCGCTGAGGTCCCGTTCGAGCAACCGCGCGGCCTCCTCCTTGTTCGGCGTCAGCACGAGGCGACCGGCGAGCGCACTGACGGCGTCGGGAACGCGGGGGAGGACGCCGAGCGCGAACGCGTCGAGCACGACGACGGTCTCGTCGCCGACCAGGGCCGGAAGCGCGTTGAGCATCACCTCGAGCTGGTCAGGATCGTCGAGGCCGGGTCCGACGAGCACAGCGTCAGAGGTTTCGAGGTCGTGCTCCGCTGTCGCGATGCCGTCGCCGGCGACGGTGCCGTCGGTTTCGGGGAGTGGGACGATTCCGCACTCGGGCACGGCAACGGCGACGGCTGACGCCACGGAGTCGGCGATCGCGAGAGTCAGGCGCCCGGCGCCGACCCGGAGCGCAGCCATCCCGGAGAGCATCGTCGCACCGGGGGAGCGTCTGGCGCCCCCGACAACGAGCACTGTGCCGCGGCCGTACTTGGACTCCCCGGCGTCGGGCAGTGCCCAGTCGCGGAGAAGGTTCGGGGTGACCACAACCTCACCGGCCGGCGTGGCGGCATCCGTCGATTCAGATGGGCTGGACATTGCTGTCTCCTCCGTGTCGGGTTACCGGGGCGCCGAGCGCCTCCAGGTGGTCGTCGTGTGAAAACACATCGAGTGTCCATCGGGCGTCGCCCGCTTCCCTGGACAGCAGGGTGACCGACGCGTTGAGCACGGTGTGGGTTGAGGCGAAGTCGAGGAGCTCCCGCTCCGACCAGCCGAGGCAGACGTAGAGAAACACCATCACGACGGCGTCGTGGGCGGCGATGAGCACGGGGCCGCCGTCGCTCGATGAGTCGAGGTCGCGCAGGAAGGACCGCACGCGAAGCACAACGTCAGTCCAGGACTCGCCTCCCGGCGGGCGGTAGTAGAACTTGCCGAGCCAGCGCCGCCGCGCGGCCTCGTCAGGGAACCGGACGTCGACGCCGTGCGAGGTGAGGGCGTCGAGGATACCGAGTTCACGGTCACGCAGCCGCTCGTCGACGAGGATGGGCAGCGGCCGCCCCGACTCCTCGATCGCGATGGCAATGGTCTGCTGCGCGCGAAGGTATGGCGAACTCCACACGGCCTGAGGTGTGCTCTCCGCCGCTGCAAGCCACGAACCGAGCGCCTCTGCCTGCTGGATACCGGCATCCGACAGGGGAACATCGGCATCCCGGTGTTCAACCGCTATCGCCTCGAGTCCCGCCCGCTGAGCCTCTGTCGCGATCACGTTCGCCGTGCTCTCGCCGTGCCGCACGAGCCACAGTTGGGTTGCAGTCATGCCGCAAGACTAGGACAGCCACCACCCGCAGGCACAAGTGTCGCGGGGGGCTTGATTTCATGAGCGGATGCCGCCAGTGCGTCGGTGGGAATCCGCGCCCCCGGCGTCGCACGCGAGCGATGTCGGTGGCCCGGGTTACCGTGTCGGTATGAGAATCCTGCACACCTCCGACTGGCACATCGGTCGCACGTTCCATGGTCACTCGACCATCGAGAACCTGCGCACCGTGCTTGCCGCGCTCGCCGCAGAGGTGCGCGAACGCTCGGTCGATGTTGTGGTCGTCGCCGGAGACATCTTCGATTCGGCAACCCCGTCGGCCGAGGCATACACGGTGCTCGAAGCCGCCGTCGTCACGTTGCGCGAGGCCGGGGCATCCGTCGTTCTCACCAGTGGCAATCATGACTCCGCGACCCGCCTGGGCTTCATGTCGCGGTTCTCGGGCCTCGCCGGGGTGCACGTCGTGACGCGGCAGGAACAACACAGTGTGCCGATCACGATCTCCGACGAGTTCGGGCCCGTGCACTTCTACGGCATTCCATATCTTGAGCCCGCCCTTCTGCGGCACCACTACCCGGATGTCCCGCTCAAGAACCACGAACAGGTCCTCGGTTTCGTCATGGACCGCATCCGCGCTGATCTCGCCGATCGCGGAGGTCGCAGTGTCGTGCTCTCCCACTGCTTCGCTGTGGGCGTTGAGCCGAGCGACGTTGAGCGCGACATCACCTCTGGCGGCATCGACTACGTCCCGTTGAGCGTCTTCGACGGCCCCGATTACGTCGCGCTCGGGCACATCCACGGCAGGTCGACGCTCAGTGAGCGTGTCCGTTACTCGGGTGCGCCGCTGCACTACTCGTTCTCCGAGGCATCGAAGCCGCGGGGTGGCTGGCTCGTCGACCTCGACGCCGACGGCTTGTCCACCGTGGAGTGGGTCGACCTTCCGGTTCCGCGCGCGCTCTCGGTGATCACCGGTTCGCTTGACGAGATCCTCGCCGATGCCGCCCACGCGACTGTCGAAGACCACTGGCTCTCCGTCATCCTCACCGACCAGGTGCGACCCCTCGACGGCATGCGCAAGCTGCAGGCCAGGTTCGGGCACTGCGTGACTCTCGAGCACCGCCCGGCGGTGACCGCTGACGCAACCGAGACCACGTATGCCGAGCGGGTGCGAGCCCGCACCGACGCCGAGATCGTCTCGGGATTCCTCGAGTTCGTGCGCAACGGCATCGGCCCGACCGAACTCGAAACCGACATCCTGAGTTCGGTGCTCACCGAGGTGGCGCTCGGCGAAGCTGATGAACCCACGGCCCAGCCCGAGAAAACACGCGTCTCCCCGACGGATGCCCGTCGCACGGTTGACTCCCTCGCCGAGGTCGACGCATGAAGATCAAGCAGCTGAGAATCGCCGGGTTCGGCCCATACAAAGACGAACAGCACATCGATTTCGGGCGGTTCGACGACGACGGCATCTTCCTCATCACGGGCAAGACCGGCGCGGGCAAATCCAGCCTGCTCGATGCCATCTGTTTCGCGCTGTACAGCAGCGTTCCCCGATATGACGGCACCCAGTCCAGGCTGCGCAGCGACTACTGCGAGACCGGCGACCCCACGTTTGTCGAACTCGAATTCACCGTCAACGGCACGAGCTATCGCGTGCGTCGCTCACCGGAGTATGACCGGCCGAAGGCGCGCGGAACAGGCACGACACCGCAGAAGGCGACGGCAGAGCTGTCTCGCCTGGCCGGCGGCGTGTGGGAAGGTATCGCCGCCCGTCCGGTCGACGTCGCGCACGAACTCGATGACATTCTTGGCCTCACCAAAGACCAGTTCCTCCAGGTCATCCTGCTCGCTCAGAACCGGTTCCAGCAGTTTCTGCTCGCGAAGAACGACGAGCGCCAGGCGGTGCTCCGAACGCTCTTCGGGACGAAGCGATTTGAACAAATGGAGCTCGCGCTCGTCACCCGGAGTAAGGACCTCGCCGCCCGGCTTGATTCGTCTGCCGGCAGCCTGAAGAGTCAGGCGGCCCTCGCAGCCGGGCTCGTCCAGCACGACGCGCCGAGCGAACCGGCCCTCGCCTGGTTCGACGAGATCCTCGCCGGTCTCACCGATGCACACGCGAGCGCCGCCGAGGCCGCGACCGTTGCCGACGCTGAGTTCTCAACGGCCGATGCTGAACACCGGGCGTTGCAAGACCTTCGCCGTCGCCAGCTACGACGCGACAGCGCCCTGTCAACGCTCGAAACATTCGAAGCGCAGACAGGCGTCATTGAGGCCGATCGCGAGGCACTCGCGCGAGCGCGACGAGCATCCTCCGTCTGGGCTCACGTGGCCGCGCGGCGCGGCGCCGAGTCGGCGCACCTGCGAGCGATCGAGGCCGAGAATGAGAAGACCGAGGCATACCTCGGCCTGCTCGACCGTGACGCCAACAGTGAAGTCGGCAGTGCCGCCGACAGTGCCGCCGACACCGACCCAGACACTCTCGGCTCGGTCATCGACGAACTCGCTCGCTCGCTCGGCACGTTGCAGAGCGTCCTCAGCGACGAGCGTGCCCTTCCGCGGCTCGCAGCCGAGGTTGAGCGTTGCACACAGGTCCATGCTGCCCGCGCGGTCGACGTCACCACCGCCGCCACCCGGGTTGCGGAACTCCCCGCACAGCTCGACGCCGTCGCTGACGAGCTCAGGAAGGTTCGGGTTACCGCCGCCGGCCTCCCCGAGGCGAAAGCCAGGGTTGCGCGGCTCGAGGTCGCCCGGGCAGCGGCGCAGCGCGCAGCGACGCTCGACCGCAAACTCACGGAGGCACGGTTTACCGAGAAAGACGCAAGTGCGGCCCACCTCGCCGCCGCCGCCCATCTCGACGGACTTTTCAGCGCCCGACTGAACGGCCACGCGGCCGAGCTCGCCAGCGCGCTCGTGGCCGGAGACGCGTGTGCGGTCTGTGGTTCAACGGAGCACCCGCAGCCGGCGTCGTGGGACGGTGCTGAGGTTTCCGAGGCCGACATCACTGAAGCGCGAGCCGTGGTCCAGGCCCGTCGCGCCGACCTCGAGACGGCGACGCTTGCCGCCCAGGACCTCGCAACGCGCCTGGCGAGTGAGCAGGCACGCGCCGAATCAAAGCCGCTCGACGAGATCGACGCGGAGCTGGCCGACGCGACCGTCCTGCTCGTCGAGCTCGAGACCGCCGATGACCAGGTGGCCGAGCTGGAGGCCACGAACGACGCGCTTCGCACCCGGCTCGACACCGCCAAAGAAAACCTGACGTCGCTGCGCTCCGACCTCGACAGCGCCGCGCGTGATCTGGCCGATGCCACCACCCGGTTGGAAGAAACACGTTCTCTGGTCGCCGAAAACCGTGGAGGATTCGACTCTGTCGCCGAGCGTGCTGAGGAGCTCGAGCAGCGACTCGACGCCGCACGTGACCTGCTCGAAGCCACCTCGGTCACGCGAATGCGACAAGACGCCCTCGCCGCGGCCACCGAAATACTGACTGCCCAACTCGCCGAAAACGGCTTCGCCGACGAGTCCGCCGTCGATTCTGCCCGCAGGGGTGCAGCCGAGATCGAGGCTATGGACGTGCGCATCCGTGAGTTCGACAACGCCGTGGCGTCCGCCAGGTCCACCCTCGCCGACCCGGAACTGGCCGACCTCCCCGGTGATCTTGTCGACCTCGCGCCGGCGGCGAACCTCGTCGCCGAGACGAGGGACATCCGTGACTCGGCCCTCAAGGCCGCCAGCTCTCTTGCGGAGCGACTCGACCAGCTCTCGGTGATCGTGCGTCGAGTGCGTGCCGAGCAGGAAGCATCCGCCCAGCTGAGGGAAGAGTACGACCGGGTGCGGGCGCTCGCGAGTGCCGTACAGGGAAATGAACCCAACACGAAGCGCATGCGCCTCGAAACTTACGTGCTCGCGGCCCAGCTCGAAGAGATCGTGGCCGCGGCAAATGCCCGGCTCGCCACCATGACGAGCGGCAGGTACACGCTGCAGCACGACGATTCCGTGCAGTACCGCAACACGCGGTCCGGGCTGGGGCTCGCCATCCTCGACGAGCACACGGGTCGAGCCCGCCCCACACATTCCTTGTCGGGCGGCGAAACCTTCCTCGCGTCTCTCGCCCTCGCGCTTGGCCTCGCGGAGGTGGTCACGAACCAGGCGGGCGGGATAACCCTCGACACCCTGTTCATCGACGAAGGGTTTGGCTCACTCGACGGTGACACCCTCGAAATCGCCATGTCGACCCTCGACAGCCTGCGATCGGGAGGCCGCACCATCGGGCTCATCAGCCATGTCGACGCGATGAAAGAGCAGATCCACGCGAAGCTTCGCATCGAGGTCACCGACTCCGGCGCCAGCCGAGTGGCGATGAGCACCGCACCCACTCAGCTCGAACCAGCCTGAGCCAGTTTGGACGGAGTCGCTTCGAGCGGAGCTTGTTCGGACTGGGTAGGTTCGAACCAGGCCGCTTCGCACACCCTGACTCAGGATCAGGTACAACCCCGATTGTGCGAGGCCGCGGGCGGTGACAGGCTGTGAGGTATGAATCTTATTCGTCCTCGTCGCGGCCATGGCCGTGTCATCGCCGGAGTCTGCGCGGCGGTCGCCAATCGATTTGGAATATCCGCCACCCTGGTACGGGTGCTGACCGTCCTGAGCTTCCTGCTCCCCGGCCCGCAAATCCTCGCGTATGTCATCCTCTGGATACTCATCCCGAACGAGGCCTGACCCCGTGGCTACCCCACAACAACTGACGGACCCGGTCGCGTACCACGGTGAGGGCCCGGTCTGGTCGAGAACCTGGGGCGGGCTGCGCTTCGTCGACATGCTCGCGGGCGACATCCTCTCCGTCGATGCATCCGGTGGCGTCACGCGGATGCACGTCGGTACCGTGGCGGCGTTCGTACGCCCGCGGACTCGCGGCGGCTACGTCGTCGGCCTCGAGCGCGGCATCGGACTCGCAGACGAGGTCGACGTTCTGCCCACCTCGGAGGTCGAGCTGTGGACCGATCCCGCGGTGCGGATGAACGAGGGCGGTTGCGCGCCAGACGGAAGTCTCTATGCCGGATCGATGGGTTACGACCAGACACCGGGTGCGGCGGCGCTCTACCGGATTGACCCGGCCGGGTCGGTGTCGACGTTTCTGCCTCACGTGACGGTGTCGAATGGCATCGACTTCGCCCCTGACGGTAGCCGCGCGTATTACAACGACACGGCCACCGGCCGAACCGATGTCTTCGATGTCGTCGACAACGTCCTGGTTAATCGCCGGCCATTCGCCGATGGAGGCGACGGCAGTCCTGACGGGCTTTGCGTTGACTCCGAGGGCAACATCTGGGTTGCGATGAACTCCGTCGGGCGGGTCCGGTTGTATTCGCCGGATGCCACGATTCTCACCGAGATCGAGTTGCCCGTGCGGCTTGTCACGGCGTGCACTCTCGGCGGAGATGACGGCCGCGATCTGTTCATCACCACGTCGCGGGAGAACCTCGACGACCCCGAGCCCGAGGCCGGGGCGGTATTCACGGTCAGGGCCGACGTTGCAGGCAAGCCCGTGCTGCCGTACGCGGGCTGACCCGCAGAACTTGACCCGCTACAGAGCGAAGGCCCCTGACGGGGTGTCAGGGGCCTTCGTCGATGGTGGGAACCTCTAGCGTCGGAACGCCTTCACGAGGAGCCCGACGGCCGCGAGAACGCCAACAGCAGCGATAGCGATCAGCCTGCCCGGCCGCTTTTCGTAGTTCGTTCGCAAGTCTGCGACGGCAGCCTGGGTCGCATCGCGGGCGGCATCGACAGCCTCGCGCGAGGCGTCCGCAGCCTTCGAGGCGTGGCCTGAAGCCATCGCCGCTGCTTTGGCGAGCCGCTCTGAAAGCTGAGCGGCAACCGCCTGGGCTGCCTGCGCCGCCTTCTCGGCGGCCTCGCCAACCTCATCGGTTTTTTCGGCGAGAGGCTTGACGGCCTCTGCGCCCTGCTCGACAGCATCGTGCGCGGCGTCCTTCAGCTCCGGTGCGTCGATGGGTGCCTCGTCAACTGCCGTGTGCGCGTGGTCCGCTGCGGCCTGTACGTCCGGCTCGTCGCCGGATGTGTCGCCGGACTCGTCTGACGACTCATCGCCGGACTGGTCGGTGTGCGGCTCTTCGAAAGCGATCGGGGACTCGGCATCGTCTGCGGCAGCGGTTTCCGCGTCGGTGACGGGGTCGCTATTGGCACCGGTGTGGTCTACAGCATCCGATCCACCAGCATCATTCGAGCCGCCGTCGTTCGAGTCGTCGTCAGCTGTGTGGCTGGTGTCGGGGGCATCGGCCAGGTCGGAGTTGGCGAAGACCTCCGCCGGGGTGGGGATTTCGTCTTTTGTGGGCTCACTCATTGTTATCTCCGGGAAAGTGGGTGGTCGGTCACTGGGGGTCGTACTGGTTAGCGCTTGCGCTGCTTGATCTTCTTAACGAGCGCCTTTTCGGACCTTTTGGCCTTCTTGCCGACGGTCTTGCGGGCTGCCTTGACCTGCGGGTCGTCCCAGAATGAGGTCACGCTCTTGCGAATCTGCTCATAACGCGGCCGACCGGCCTTGGCGCCGAGCACATAAGCGCTGAACGCTATGGCGAGAATGAAGATGAACCTGGGACTCATGTCTAGCTCCTGACAGTCATAGGGGGACAGCCTCAACCCTGTTGCCTTAATGCTCCACGGTTCAAGGGGTTGCGCTCGAGACGGATCCGCGTCATGCAGCGGCGCTGCAGCTACCATAGGGGCCGTGCCCTACCTGTCGCCAGCCTCACGGGCTGCCCTCTCCCGCGTCGTCGATGGCGACAGCGCCGCAACGCCACCGGATGCCCTGAGCCGGCTTCGCGACATCCGTTCGGTTCTCGCAGAGCTCGAGAAAGACCCGGCGACCCTTGAGGCGGTGCGCGAGGCCATCGATGGCGGCGCGTCATGGGAGAGTGTCGCCGATGCAGCCGGGTTGAAGCCGTCGGCCGCGAAATGGCGCTGGCTGGGCACCGACGAAGAGATCGCCGAGCGCCACGAGGCCGGACGCAAGCGGGCTGCGCGGCCGAGCAGCGTGCCGACTGACCTGCCCGGATTATCGGTGTCTGAGGCGGCATCCCGTCTGGGAGTCACGGCGCAGGCAATCTACCTTCGTGTGAGCCGCGGTTCTCTTCGGGCCGAGACCGTTGAGCTGGCAGACGGCCGCAAGTACAAGCGCGTGTTCCTCGATAGCGACCAGGCGGAGCAGCAGGTCGAGGGTACGCAGGACCCGGCCTAGGGGCTCATCGCAGCAGGCCGGGGTTCAGCGGTCGTTTTCGGTGGCCGATTTCAGTGGCCGGTCCAGCGGCACTGTCGCGAGAACCGTTCGCCCGCCCGGTGACTGGCGCGGAGCCATGTCGACGAGCGCGACCTGCGTCAGGTGAAGTTCCTCACCGTCCGCAACCCGGTTTTCCCCCTTCACGGTGACGTGCGGCCGAAACTCGGGGCGCGAAAAGGCCCGTTCGTCCGGTGACGTCGCCAGTGGCCGCACAGCGGCAACGAGCCGCTCTCTGAGGGTGAGCAGGCGCTCGTCGTCGGCGATGAGGGTGACGGGGATGTCGTGGCGCCGACCGAAAAGTTCGTCACCGGCGGCGACAACGCTGAATGATGCGAGGTCACCGACCGCCTCGGCGAGAGCGGCGGCGATCGCGGGCGTTTCCGCCTCCGTCTCAAACGGCGGAACCACTGTGATGTGCAGGGGCCACGAGCTGACGAGGAAGCTTTCGCCGTTCCGGAGAGGATTCAGGGGAACAACGACCACCACACGCGACATGGGCCGAGTCTATGACCTGAGAAGCGCGGTGGGGTGCGGGGAGAAGGAGCCAGCGGCGACCGAGCCGCACCTAGAGCACGGCGAACTCGGTGTCGCCTCTCACGTCGATGTCTGCGCTGTCCACACCGGAAACGACCGCCGAACTCGGCCCGTGCTGAAGCCAGTCCAACAGGGAGGCGACGTCGGATTCAGTGCCCTCGACCTCGGCTTCCACAGTTCCGTCGAGCCTGTTCCGGACCCAGCCGGTGACACCGAGGCGCGCAGCTTCGGCTCTCGTCCAGTAGCGGAAGCCGACCCCCTGCACGCTGCCGTGCACGATGACATGTTTGCGAATCACCCTCCCATTCTCACGCCGGGTGCCCCGAATACCAGAGGCGCCACGGGTTTATGGCGCTTCAGCCCGCGGAATCCACCTCGGTGTAAGCGAGCAGGTGAAGGGGGAAAGGTCCTGCGGGAGGCGGGGCATCCGCCTGCTGTTTCCCCCACGACACGGGTAGGTCGGGTCTGGTTGCTCGGGTGTCGTTAGGTTTCGCGCGAGGGCCGTTTGGATTCCGTTAGGACGCCGCAGAGGCCCTGAACCACGGGTGTCTAATCAGATGTCGCACCCGAGCCCGGGTGACCGCATGCCCGTTGGCATTGCGCGAGAAATCCCCTGAAGGAACCGAAATTGCTTGACATTGTCTACGTGCTCGGCTGCATTACCGTGTTCGTGCTGGTCGGCCTTGCCGCCAAGGGGGTTGAGAAGCTGTGATGTTCTTCTCCCTCCTGGCCGCGGGCCTGGGAATCGCCGCCATCGTCTACCTCGTGTACGCACTCGTGAAACCGGAGCGATTCTAGGATGGCCGGTCTCTTCGCGATCCTTCAGGTCGCTTCCCTCGCCCTCATCCTCGCTCTCCTGTATCGCCCGCTCGGCGACTACATGGCGCACCTCTACTCGTCGACGAAGAATCTCCGAATCGAGCGCGGCTTCTACCGGCTCATCGGAGTGGACTCCTCGGTCGAACAGACCTGGCAGGCCTACGTGCGCGGCGTGCTCTGGTTCTCCGGCACCGGCCTTCTCCTGGTCTATCTGCTGCAGCGTTTCCAGACCGTGCTGCCATACTCGCTCGGACTCCCGGCTGTGCCAGAGGGATTGTCGTTCAACACGGCGGCATCGTTCGTCGGCAACACCAACTGGCAGTCGTACTCGCCAGAGGTGACTGTCGGGTACACCGTGCAGATCGCTGGTCTCGCCGTGCAGAACTTCGTTTCGGCTGCCGTCGGAATTGCGGTTGCGATCGCACTGGTCCGCGGTTTCGCACGCAGTCGTTCCGGCACGATCGGCAACTTCTGGGTCGACATGACGCGCGGAACCCTCCGGCTGCTGCTGCCCCTGTCCGTCCTCAGCGCGATAGTGCTGATCGCGAGCGGCGTGATCCAGAACTTCAACGGATTCACTGAAATCTCCACACTGTCCGGTGGCGTGCAAAGCCTGCCGGGTGGGCCTGTTGCCTCGCAGGAGGCCATCAAGAACCTCGGGACGAACGGTGGTGGCTTCTTCAACGCGAACGCCGCACACCCGTTTGAGAACCCGTCGGCCTGGACGAGCCTCTTCCAGAACGTGTTGATGCTCGCCATCCCGTTCGCGCTGCCACGTACCTTCGGCCGCATGGTCGGAGACCGCAGGCAGGGCTACGCGATCCTCTCCGTCATGGCGACGTTCTACATCGCATCGCTCACCATCCTCTCGCTCGTCGAGCGCGCCGGCCTCGGTACCGCACCACAGCTGGCCGGAGGTGCGATGGAAGGGAAGGAACAACGCTTCGGCATCTTTGCATCGACCCTCTTCGGCTCAACGAGCACGCTCACGTCGACCGGTGCAGTCAACTCGATGCACGATTCGTACACGGCTCTCGGCGGCATGATGCCGATGCTCAACATGATGCTCGGAGAAGTCGCGCCAGGCGGCGTCGGATCGGGCCTTTACGGCATGCTGATTCTCGCGATCATCGCCGTGTTCGTTGCCGGACTGCTCGTCGGCCGGACCCCGGAGTACCTGGGCAAGAAGATCGGGCCGAAGGAGATCAAGCTCGCGAGCCTCTACATCCTGGTCATGCCTACGCTCGTTCTCGGTGGCACGGCCCTGAGCTTCGCGATCCCCGCCATCCGCTCTGACGTCGAGTCGACGTCGATCTGGAACCCGGGCAACCACGGACTCTCCGAGGTGATCTACGCGTTCGCCTCCGCCGCAAACAACAACGGTTCGGCATTCGCCGGTTTGACAGCGAATACCCCGTGGTTCAACACTGCCCTCGGCGTCACGATCCTCCTCGGGCGGTTCCTGCCGATGGTCTTCGTTCTCGCGCTCGCCGGTTCGCTCGCGGCACAGGACAAGGTCCCGGCAACAGCGGGAACCATGCCAACCCACCGGCCGCTCTTTGTCGGCCTCCTCACCGGTGTGACGGTCATCGTGACCGCACTCACCTTCTTCCCCGTGCTCACACTGGGACCCCTCGCAGAAGGGCTGCTGTAAAGCATGTCTACACTCACCGCACCGTCATCATCCCGGAACGCTCCCGAGCAGAAACCGGCAGACGAACCCAAGGCGGCGTTCGGGCCGGCCGCCCTTCTCGAGGCCGTTCCCGGCGCATTCCGTAAGCTCGACCCGCGAATCATGTGGCGCAACCCCGTCATGTTCATCGTCGAGGTGGGAGCCGTTCTCACCACGGCGATCGCGATCGCTGAACCGTTCCTCGGCGGTCCGGAAGCGTCGGGCGGATCCGCGATCCCCTCGACGTTCACCTGGGGTATCGCCGTCTGGCTGTGGCTGACCGGGCTCTTCGCGAACCTCGCGGAGTCGGTTGCCGAGGGGCGCGGCAAAGCGCAGGCCGACAGCCTGCGGAAGACCAGGACAAGTACGACCGCCCACCGTGTCGGTGCCTATGACGAGGCGGGGGACCCCTCCGCCTCAGGGGCGGTCCCTGACGAGGTCTCGTCGGCTGACCTGACCCTCGGGGATGTCGTCGTGGTCAGCGCCGGTGAACTCGTACCCGGAGATGGTGACATCGTCTGGGGCATCGCGTCCATCGATGAGTCCGCCATCACTGGCGAATCGGCGCCGGTGGTCCGCGAATCGGGCGGCGACCGAAGCGCCGTCACCGGCGGCACCCGGGTGCTGTCCGACCGCATCGTGGTCCGGATCACATCCAGGCCGGGTGAGACCTTCGTCGATCGCATGATCGGGCTGGTCGAGGGTGCGGCACGACAGAAGACGCCCAACGAGATAGCGCTGAATGTGCTGCTGTCGAGCCTCTCCATCATCTTCGTTGTGGTCACTCTTACCCTCAACCCCATTGCATCGTCGGTGTCGGCCGAGGTGAGCGTTCCGGTGCTCATCGCGCTTCTCGTGTGCCTTATCCCGACAACCATCGGCGCCCTGCTGTCCGCGATCGGCATCGCCGGTATGGACAGGCTCGTGCAGCACAACGTGCTGGCGATGTCTGGCCGCGCCGTGGAGGCCGCCGGAGACGTGACGACCCTGCTGCTCGACAAGACAGGAACGATCACGTACGGAAACCGACAGGCATCCGAGTTCGTAAGGCTCGCCGGAATCGACGAGCAGGAACTCGTTCGGGCTGCTGCGTTGTCGTCGCTCGCTGACCCGACGCCGGAGGGCAAGTCGATCGTCGACCTCGCCAACGAGCAGGGTGTCCACGTCGGTGACTTCGCCGTCGGCGACGTCGTGCCGTTCACCGCGCAGACCAGGATGTCGGGCATCGACCAGCCCGACGGCACTCAGATCAGGAAGGGCGCGAGCTCGGCTGTGATTGCCTGGGTCGAGCAGGACACGCGCGCCGCGAGCTCGATACTCGCCGACTTGGACGAGCAGGTGGAGCGGATCTCGCAGTCGGGCGGAACTCCACTCGTCGTTGCCGAGAAGTCGCCGGAGGAAGGCGCCAGGATTCTGGGTGTCGTTCACCTGAAGGACGTCGTCAAGGACGGGCTCGCCGAACGGTTCGCTGAGCTGCGGGCCATGGGTATCCGCACGGTGATGATCACGGGTGACAACCCCCTGACGGCGAAGGCAATTGCCGCGGAGGCCGGAGTCGATGACTTCCTGGCTGAAGCCACACCCGAAGACAAGATGGAGCTCATCAAGAAGGAGCAGGCCGGCGGCAACCTCGTCGCCATGACCGGTGACGGCACCAACGACGCCCCGGCGCTCGCGCAGGCCGACGTCGGAGTCGCCATGAACACCGGCACGTCGGCGGCGAAAGAGGCGGGCAACATGGTCGACCTCGACTCAGACCCGACCAAACTCATCGACATCGTAGCCATCGGCAAGCAACTGCTGATCACCCGTGGAGCGTTGACCACCTTCTCCATCGCCAACGACGTGGCCAAGTACTTCGCGATTATCCCCGCGATGTTCGCCGGCGTCTTCCCCGGTCTGGCCGTGCTCAACATCATGCAGTTGCACTCGCCAGCATCCGCTGTGTTGTCCGCGATCATCTTCAACGCTGTCGTCATCATCGTGCTGATTCCGCTCGCTCTGCGCGGAGTGAAGTACCGCCCCTTGAGCGCATCGCGTGTGCTCTCGAGGAACCTGCTGATCTACGGCGTCGGCGGCGTCATCGCTCCCTTTATCGGAATCAAGCTCATCGACCTCGTCGTCAGCCTGATCCCCGGATTCTGATTTACCTCCTGAGAGAGAAGAAAAAACAATGAGTTCCTCACGCAGCAGTCTGAGAACAGCAGGGGTGGCGCTCCGGGCGATGGCGGTCATCACCGTCGTCCTCGGCCTCGCCTATCCGCTCGCGCTGACGGGTATCGGCCAGCTCGCCTTTCCCGCCCAGGCAAATGGTTCAACCGTCGAGCTGGACGGAAAGACCGTCGGATCGACGCTCATCGGGCAGTCATTCAGCGACGCCGACGGTAACCCTCTGCCCGAGTGGTTTCAGCCGCGGCCGTCTGCAGCCGGTGACGGCTACGACGCTGGAGCCTCGAGCGGTTCCAACCTTGGCCCCGAGAACCCCGATCTGATTGCGGCAATCGAAGAGCGCAGGGACCAGGTCGCCGAGTTCAACGACGTCGATCCGGGAGCGGTCCCTGTCGATGCCCTCACCACGTCAGCCTCCGGTCTCGATCCCCACATCAGCCCCGAGTACGCCCGTCTCCAGGTCGCACGGGTAGCGGAAGAGCGGGGTTTGCCCGAGGATGATGTCGCAGCGCTGGTCGAGGATAGCGTCCAGAATAGGAACGTTGGTTTCCTGGGCGAGCCGACCGTGAACGTGCTCGAACTGAATATCGCCCTCGATGGCCTGAAGGGCTGAGGATGAAGCGAGGGCGGCTGAGGGTCCTGCTCGGTGCCGCTCCCGGTGTCGGCAAGACCTTCACCATGCTCGAGGAAGGCAAGCGTCTCGGCGACGAAGGCAGCGATGTGGTCGTCGCGATCGTGGAAACCCACGGTCGCGCGGCCACTGCTGCCATGGTCGAAGGCCTCGAAATCATCCCGCGCCTGGCCGTCTCGCACCGCGGTGTGGAACTGACCGAGCTCGACCTCGACGCCGTGATTTCCCGGCATCCGGATGTCGCCCTCGTGGACGAATTAGCCCACACCAATGCTCCCGGATCCGCGAACGAGAAGAGATGGCAGGACGTCGACGCCCTGCTCGACGCCGGGATCGACGTCATCTCGACGGTCAATATCCAGCACATCGAGTCGCTCAATGACGTGGTTCACCAGATCACCGGTGTGCCCCAGCGCGAAACGGTCCCTGACAAGGTGTTGCGAGCAGCCGAGCAGATCGAGGTCGTCGACCTGGCTCCGCAGGCGCTCAGGGATCGTCTGTCGGCCGGCCGGGTGTATCCGGCGGAGCGGATCGACGCCGCGCTGTCGAATTACTTCAGGCTCGGAAACCTCACCGCTCTGCGCGAGCTGGCGCTGCTCTGGCTGGCTGATGAAGTCGACAGTGCGCTCCGGAATTACCGCGCAGAACACGGGATCGACGCGAAGTGGGAGGCGAGGGAGCGGGTCGTCATCGCGCTGACCGGCGGCCTTGAGGGGGAGACCCTCATCCGCCGTGGCGCCCGGATCGCGGCGAGGTCCTCTGGAGGTGTGCTCCTCGCCGTGCATGTCACGGGTCAGGACGGCCTTCGGAGCGCGCACCCCGAAGCCCTCGCTCAGCAACGAGCCCTCGTCGAGAAGCTCGGCGGCAGCTATCACCAGGTCGTCGGTGACGACATTCCCCGTGCGCTCGTTGAATTCGCGCGAGGAGCGAACGCGACTCAACTCGTCATCGGGGTGAGTCGCAGGAACCGTGTCGCGACGGCCGTCAGTGGCCCCGGAATCGGCGCAACGGTGATTCGGGAATCCGGCGATATCGACGTGCACATCGTCACCCACTCCGCGGCCGGAGGAGGGAGATTCTCGCTCCCGCGACTGGGCGGGGCGCTCACCATGAAGCGGCGCATCGCCGGGTTCCTCCTCGCTCTCGGCGCCGGTCCGCTCCTCACCTGGCTGCTCGTCTCGCTCCGGAGCCCGGATTCGTTCTCGAGTGACGTGCTTGCCTACCAGCTGCTCGTTGTCATCGTTGCCCTCGTCGGTGGAATCTGGCCTGCCCTCTTCGCCGCCTTCCTCTCGGGACTCACCCTCAACTTCTTCTTCGTCGAGCCTGTGCGCACAATCACGGTCGCCGAACCCATCCAACTCGTGACACTCGCGCTCTACGTTCTCAACGCCACTCTTGTCAGCTACGTCGTCGACCAGGCTGCGCGTCGAACACGAGCGGCAAGGCGAGCCGCAGCAGAGTCCGAACTTCTCGCAACGGTCGCAGGGAGTGTGCTCAGGGGGCAAAGCGCGCTCCAGGCGCTGATCAGCCGAACGAGGGAGGCGTTCTCCCTGACCGGAGTGCGCCTCGTGGTCGACGGGCAGGTACTGGTTCGTGACGGCGAGCCGACCCCCGACGAGGAATTCACCGCGGTGCCCGTGGGGGACCGGGCAACGCTTGAGCTCCACGGAGGCGACCTGCAGGCATCCGAACGTCGACTTCTCGCCGTGATCACCGCCCAGGTCAACGCCGCGCTCGAGCACTCCGACCTCACAGCAACGGCCCGGGAGGTCGGCCCGCTCGCCGAGACCGACCGGGTACGGAGCGCGCTGCTGTCCGCGGTCAGTCACGATCTCCGCCGTCCCCTCGCCGCGGCGACAGCTGCGGTGAGTGGATTGCGTGCGACCGATGTCTCCTGGTCACCCGACGACCGGGAGGAACTTCTCGCCACAGCGGAGGAAAGCCTGGGCACCCTCTCATCGCTCGTCACGACTCTCCTCGACGTGAGCCGGGTACAAGCCGGCGTGCTCGGGGTGTCGCTGAGTCGCGTCGCCGCCGACGACGTCATCCTTCCCGCCCTCGACGAGTTGCACCTGGGGCCAGGTGACGTCGAGATCGACCTCGACCCTGAACTGCCGGAGGTCCTCGCCGACGCCGGGCTGCTGCAGAGGGTGGTCGTCAACATCCTCGCGAACGCGACCCGCTTCGCCCCTCCGGGAACCCGGGTGAGGGTCGCGGGCAGCAGCTTCGGTGGCACTGTCGAGATCCGCATTATCGATCACGGCCCCGGCATCGCCCCCGAACGTCGCGACGACGTCTTTATGGCGTTCCAACGTCTCGGCGACACAGACAACCTCACGGGTCTCGGCCTCGGCCTCGCGCTGTCCAAGGGATTCACCGAGGGGATGGGTGGAACACTCGAGGTGGAGGACACTCCCGGCGGTGGCCTGACCATGGTGATCGCTCTCCCCATTGCCGACGACGTCCATGCGCAGACCGCGTTCGTTGCCGCGCAGCCCGCCCCGGACGACCAGAAATGACCGACATGAAGATTCTCATCGCCGACGACGATCCGCAGATCCTCCGTGCCCTTCGAGTCACCCTGAGGGCTCGCGGCTATGACATCGTCACCGCCGCTACCGGAGTGGAAGCGATCAACGCGGCGATCGAGCACCGTCCCGACATCTTCATGCTCGACCTCGGGATGCCGGAACTTGACGGTATCGAGGTCATCCAGGCGCTGCGGGGATGGACGCAGGCACCAATCCTCGTTGTGTCGGGACGCACGGGGGCGACCGACAAGGTCGAAGCGCTCGACGCCGGTGCCGACGACTACGTCACCAAACCCTTCTCCATCGACGAACTGCTCGCCCGAATCCGAGCTCTCACACGTCGGGTGCCATCGCAGGAATCCGTTCCAGTGACGCGGATCGCCAACATCACCATCGATCTCGCGTCCCGGAGCGTCACCCGGTCTCTCGCCACCGGTGACGAGGCGGTACGACTCACCCCCACCGAGTGGCAGGTCCTCGAGCTTCTCGTCCGGAATCCAGGGAAGCTCGTCACCCGTCAGAGCCTGCTCAGCGACATTTGGGGTTCAGAGCACATCACCGACACCGGGTACCTGCGACTGTATATCGCGCAACTGCGCAAGAAGATCGAGCCGGATCCATCGAGGCCGCGGTTCCTGCTCACCGAGCCGGGGATGGGATACAGGTTTTCTACGGACGATACGTCTTCCGGAGCGACCGCGTCGCCGACAATTGCCGCGCCAATACCTGAAACCTAGGGCATGACCCCAGTGGCTTAAACACTGATGACCGCCACAATTACGGATGCCCGGCGTACGTCCGCACCCGACGAAGCCAGGCATCGAGGGAGACCCGTGACCAACCGACTTTCCTCGACGGTTACAGATGCCGGGTACCTCGCGTCCGCGAGTGCCGAGACACCCGTCGAGTCCGCATTCCACGTGGGAATCGTGCTTCGGCGCGGAGCGATCATCGTACTCATGCTGCTGCTTATCGTGCCAACCCTCTGGACGGCGGTGACGGGTCAGCGCACCCTGAGAATTGACGGCGCCATCAGCGACACAGCCAGGAGCATCGCCATCATCGCGCCGGCGGCCGGGGATCCGCAGATCGGGCAGATGGTGGTGGTCCGCACGGCGACCACACCGTCGTCGGTTGCCGTCGGGCGGGTGGCCGACGTCGGCGACGGTACCGTCGCGCTGCGTGACCTGGTCAGCCCCGCGGCATGGACGGCATCGGTGACCGATCTGAGCGGGTCGGTTCTCGCGGTCTTCGATGGGCCGGTCGCTGCATTCCTCGCTGACCTTCCGCCGATGGCGGCGAGCACCGTGATCATTTTCCTGATCGTGACACTGGTCGCTCTTCCTCTTCGGAAGAGCGACCTGGACGACGCGAATGCCGTGCAGCTTCCGCTCGTCCGCCACCACAAGGACATCGCAGACCTCGGGCCGAGTCAGTCCTGAGGGCCTGGGCACCTGAGGAGAGCGGCTCTCCTCAGGTCCGTCTAATCCTGGACGGGCACCGTCTCGTCGACCGCATCGGATCCGGCGGCACTGTAGTTGCCGGACTGGCCGGATGGCTTCGATCCGCCGTGATCGTTTGCCCCGTCCACTGAATCATCCGAGCTGGTTGTGTCGGCAGCACCGTCGGGGCCTGTCCCGTCCGTCGGCGGGGTCTCGAGCGACGAGTGGTCGGCCGCGTCAGCGTTCTTGGCTTCTTCGTAGTTACCGTCGCGCTGACCCTGGTCGGGGAGCTCAGGAAGCGTGTCGTTTCCGTTTTCGGTGGGGTGCTGTTCGGTCATGACGGGTCCTTTCATAGACGGATGCCCCGAGGCTACCCACCGGCGGTGCAAAGCGCACAGCTCTTCCGCTGTCGCCTCATTCGGTGTACATTCCGGCGTTTCGCCGCTCGGTCTCGCGGGGCCAGAGACGTCGGGCCAGAACGCCGGGTCAGAGCCGCCCGGTCAGGTTCTGGTGAAAGGTCGTCGATCTGTCGTCGAGCCCGACGAACCGGACTGTCGCACCGTGCGCCGCATACTTGGATTCGATCGAATCGAGGACCGCGACCGTCGACGCGTCCCAGATCTGCGACGCGCTGAAATCGACGATCACCTCGGCCGGGTCCTGGCCGTAGGAGAACTGTTCGACAAGGTCATTGCTCGAACCGAAGAAGAGCGGACCGCTCACCGCGTAACGCACGCTCGAGCCGTCGTCCGAGACGGTCCTCGAGACGCGGACGACGTGCGCGACCCGGCGCGCAAACAGCACCATGGCGAGGACGGCGCCAGCGGCGACGCCGACGGCGAGGTTGTGCGTGACGACGACGACAAGCACCGTCGTGAGCATCACGACAGTCTCGGGAATCGGCATCCGTTTGAGCGTTGACGGTGAGACGCTGTGCCAGTTCACCGTGCTGATGGCGACGATCATCATGACAGCGGCGAGTGCCACCATCGGGATCTGCTCCATCACGTCGCTGAGCACCGTCACGAGCAGAAGGAGCACAGCACCGGCAACGAAGGTCGAGATCCGCGTGCGTGCCCTGCCGAGTTTCACATTCACCACGGTCTGACCGATCATGGCGCAGCCGGCGATGCCGCCGTAGAAACCGGCCAGGATATTCGCAACGCCGAGTGCCCAGGATTCGCGATTCTTCGCCGATCGCGTCTCGGTGATGTCATCGACGAGCTTGGCCGTGAGCAGTGTCTCCATCAGACCGACGAAGGCAACGCTGAGAGCCGTCGGCCAGATGATCGAGAGTGTCTCGAGGTTGAGGGGGACGAGAAGCGCGGTGAACCCGGGAAGGCCCCCGGCGATGTCGCCTTCGTCGCCGACGGTGGGCACCGTGAGGTGGGCAATCATGGTGATCGCCGTCACGACGACGATTGCCACCAGCGGTGCCGGAATCGCTGTCGTGATTTTCGGCAGGACGAGCACGATGACGATGGTCAGCGCGAACAGCGGATAGACGAGCCACGGCTGGCCGAGAAGGTGGGGCACCTGTGCCGTGAAGATGAGGATGCCGAGGGCGTTCACGAAACCGATCATCACCGAGCGGGGGATGAATCGCATCAGACGGGCGAGGCCGGTGACGCCGAAGAGCACCTGGATCAGGCCGGCGAGTACGACGGCGGGCAACAGGTATTCGACTCCGTGGTCCTTGACGAGCGGAGCGACAACGAGGGCGACTGCTCCCGCCGCTGCGGTGATCATCGCCGGTCGTCCGCCGAGGAACGACATCGAAATCGCGAGCACGACGGATGCCACGAGGCTGACCTTCGGATCAACGCCCGCGATCACGGAGAACGAGATCACCTCGGGGATGAGTGCAAGCGTCGTGACAATGCCGGCGAGTACTTCGACAGTCAGGGCTTTGGGGTTCCTGAGGGTGGCGAGAACCGTCGGGGCAAGGGGAGCGCCGGAGCGCGCCGGGCCAGCGGCTGATGGTGTTGAGGGCACCGGTCAACTGTATGCGCTTGGGCAGCGGGCCTTAGGCTCGGAGAATGCCCTCCTACCGTGTGACCATCAGCGTGGGAAGGTTGGCCCCGGGGGTGATGCCCGACTCCGTGCTCCCTCGAGCCGCCGCCGCCGCGGCTGAGCTCGTCGTGGTCGAAGCATCCGATCTCTCCGTCGTCGCAGGCTCACCCCGTATCGTCGTGCGGTTCGCCGCCGAGGATGCCGGTCAGGCGCTGAGTGTGGGCGGTCACGTGGTGGAACAGACCGGGCTCATCGCTGAGCCCCTGAGCTGGACGGTGACCGCTCGTGATCAGGGCCGTTGGTACCTTGTGCGCTGACCGGTAAGTCCGTCACAGTACGCACCAAATGTTCGGCGCACTACACCGGTACGTGGGGTGGTGACACAACCTGTTCGCGTTTACCGTTGGAGTCTCATGTCAGATGTGCGACCCGATCGAGCAAAATTGCCGACCCCACCGGTGCTTTTCGGGCGCGCCCGCCAGCTGGATGCGATAGTGGGGACAGCCGCCACGGTTGAGGGCGGAGCGAAGTTCGTGCTGATCGAGGGCGAATCCGGTTTTGGCAAGACGGCACTTCTTCGGGCGGCTCTCGCGGCGTTGCCGGACTGGCCGCGCCGCCACGCCGTAGCGGATGCCCACGAACGGACACTGCCGTACGGTGTCCTGAATCAGCTGCTCGCGACACTCGACCAGTCAGTGCTTCCGCCTGTGCTGGCCGGCGGGGTGGAGCAGGACGTGTCCGCGCTCGTCGCGGGTGCCGCGCTTCTCGCCGTCGTCGATGCAAGCGTGGGCCCGGCGATCATCACCATCGACGATGTGCAGTGGACTGACGAGCAATCGGCGAGGGCACTGTGGTTCGCCGCTCGCCGGTCGCTTCATGACCGGCTGCTGGTCATCGTGGCCGCCCGACCCGTCGCCACTGATCTCCTTGACCAGTTGAGGAGGTTCGCGCTCGATGGCGAATCCGGTATCCGCGTCGGGGTCGACGGCCTCTCGCCGGACCACGTCATCGACTTCGTCCGGACGGTACTCGACGTCTCTTTGCCGCGCCGAACGGCCAAGCGACTGGTCGCAGCGACCGACGGCAACCCGCTCCACATCCGTGCGATCCTGGACCGCGTCGCGGGCGCCCCGGACGTCATCGTCGAGCTCGAGCGCAGGCTGGGCGACGGCGCGCTCGCGCTCGCGCCGGGGTTCGACTCCATCACCAGGGAGGCAATGGAGCGGATGTCGGTTGCCGCGCGCAGGGTCGTGCACCTGGTCGCCACGCTCGAGGATTCGGTCAGTGCCAGTCTGGTGATGGCGGCCGCGAGCCACCTGGGGGCGCCGTCCGTCTCGATGGGGGCCATTGACGAGGCGATCTTCTCCGGCATGATCGACGCCGTCGAGGGGGACGGGCCTCTCGGGCTGCGTCTGCACCACCAGCGGGTCGGTGACGCCGTGCTGGCTGAGCTCTCCGAGAGGTCGCGACAGGAACTGCACCATGCCGCGGCCATGGTCGTCGGAGGCGATCGGGGCCTCCGTCACCGGGTGAGGGCAGCGCCCGGCCCCGACGAGGCACTGGCGAGGACACTCGATGCGGCAGCGGAAGAGGCACTCCGGAACCACGAGGCGGCGAGGGCTGTGCGTTACCTTCGGTGGGGATCGTCGGTGTCCGGGTCCCTCGCCGCTCGGCACGAGAGACTCGTCAGGGCTGGTATTTCCGCCATCGCGACACAGCACTTCAACCTCCTGGTACCGGCCATGTCAGAGTTCAGCAACCTCCCCGCCGGGCCGGAGCGTGATCTTTTCGTCGGCAGCGCGCTTTACGCGGTGGGAGACATCTCGTCGGCGAGGACCATGCTCTCCCGTGCGGCGCTCTGCCGGCCGGTGACCCTGCGAGAGAGGGCGCTCGTGGCTCTCGCCAATGGCTCAATCGCTTACCTGGAGATCGAAGCGCGCAGGTTCGAGCTCGCCTGTCAGGCATCCGACGCTGTCATCTCCGAGGTTGGGAGAACGCGAGCTGCACTTGTGGACGCTCCCGAGTCCATCGGAGGCCTCGACCTCGACGACCTGGAAGGTATCGCGCTCACCTGGCAGACACTGGCGAGGTGGCGCACGGGCGTCGAGGAACCCGTTGATACAGAGATCTCCGAGCACATCAGCCAGGGGGAGCAGTCGGGATTCGAGCCACGCCACGCTCTGATGCTGGTGATTCGCGGCGGCATTCGCCGCCAGCAGGGTCGACTCGATGAGGCGATCCAGGACCTCGAACTGGGGATCCGGCTGACGGACGCGATCAATCCAGCGCTCGCGCCCTTCGGGCGTATTGAACTTGCGCTGGCCCAGTTCAGACAGGGGCGCTGGGATGACGCGGCGACCACGGCGGCGGTCGCTGTATCGCTCGCTGACGACTTCGGTGGCTCGTGGACGTACGGGAGTTGCCACGTTGTGGCCACACTTGTACCGGCGGCGCGTGGTGAGCTCGAGTCAGCGGAGATCCTGATCCCCGAGGCTGATCTCTCGCGACCCGCCGTCGACACCGCCCTCACCATGCTGGTTGAGGCTGTCGCTGCGCGGGCCAGGGGTGACCGCGCCGCCGTCGTACGCATCGCCAGGCAGGCGCTCGCGACGGAGCATCCCCGCGCGCAGGTCGAGCGAGGGTGGTGGCTCGAACTCGCCCAGGAGGCCGCGGTCCCTTCGCGACCGTCGCCGCCTCCCAAGGATCCGTTGAGCGTGCTGAGCGGGCGCGAGCGTGAGGTTGCGCACCTGGCCGCCCAGGGACTCACGAACCGTGAGGTAGCCCAACGGCTATTCGTCACCGTCAAGGGCGTCGAATACCACATGGGCAATGTCCTCGCGAAGCTCCATTTGACCTCACGGCGGGGAATCCGGAACCTGATCGATGGAGAGCAGAATCCTCCGGCGACGCAAGCTGAGAAATCCCTGACTAGGGATGCCCCCTAGTGTGCGGTGCGGGCAGCTCCGACACACTATCTCTGTAGCTACGCGTCTGTCGGTGTTCTTGTGGGGCAGCTTGAACACCGATGGCGCGTCGCTCAAGCCGCCGGAAGAGCGAAGCGAGACCGTCCATCGGACGCCACCGGCCCCCGTACCATTGAACCCATGGTGAGCATGGCTGAGTCGTTGGTACGCCTGTCGGAACTTGCCGCATCGCCGGTCGTGACGAAGGTGGCTACCGCGTTCTCGGCGGCCGGATTCGAACTCGCGCTCGTCGGCGGCCCGGTGCGTGACGCCATGCTCGGTCGCCCGGTGACCGACCTCGATTTCACCACCAACGCATCGCCGGATGAGATTCTCGCCGTGACGAAACCCATCGCTGACGCCCAGTGGGACATCGGTCGTGACTTCGGCACGATCGGCGCGCGCGTCACGGTGAACGGCGTGACCGAAACCGTCGAGATCACGACCTATCGCGCCGACGCTTACGACGGCGTCACCCGCAAGCCGGTCGTCGCGTTCGGAACGAACCTCGAAGACGACCTTCACCGTCGGGACTTCACTGTCAACGCCATGG
The DNA here is from genome assembly GCF_003065425.1 of Mycetocola zhujimingii. Taxonomy (NCBI): domain Bacteria; kingdom Bacillati; phylum Actinomycetota; class Actinomycetes; order Micrococcales; family Microbacteriaceae; genus Mycetocola; species Mycetocola zhujimingii. The sequence goes on along the minus strand of NZ_CP026949.1, from coordinate 2,860,991 downwards.
CCTTCCGGGTTCCCGAGAAGGTCCTCGTGGATCCGTACGGTGGCGTCGAAGATCTGCTCGCTGAAATCCTGCGTACCCCGAGTGCTCCAGAGGTGAGCTTCGGAGATGACCCACTGCGGATGCTGCGTGCCGCACGTTTCGCCGCCCAGCTGGGGTTCGCCGTTGAATCGGCGACGGCCGCGGCGATGAGCGATATGGCTGACAGCATCCGGATCGTATCTCCCGAACGGGTGCAGGGCGAACTGTCCAAACTGTTGCTCACCGACAAGCCGCGGGCGGGGATCGAGCTCCTCGTCGACACCGGCATCGCGGAGATCGTGATCCCTGAGATTCCGGCGTTGCGGCTGGAGATCGACGAGCACCACCACCACAAGGATGTCTACCAGCACTCGCTCACCGTGCTGGAGCAGGCCATCGATTACGAGAAGGCACGGCACCCGGGCGAGGCGCCCGACCTCACGTTGCGACTCGCGGCCATCCTGCACGACATCGGAAAGCCCGCGACGCGTCGGCTTGAGCCCGGTGGGGCCGTGAGCTTCTACCACCACGACATGGTCGGATCGAAGCTCGCGAAGAAGCGGCTGACCGCGCTCCGGTACGACAACGACACGGTCAAGGACGTTTCCCGCCTCATCGAGCTTCACCTCCGGTTCTTCGGCTACACCGACGGGGCCTGGACCGACTCGGCTGTCCGCCGTTACGTGCGGGATGCCGGTCACCTGCTCGAACGGCTGCACATCCTCACGAGGGCGGATGTCACCACACGAAACCGCCGCAAGGCAGACCGCCTCGGTTTCGCGTACGACGACCTCGAGGCTCGCATTGCCGACCTGCGCGAACGTGAGGAGATGGAATCCGTTCGCCCCGATCTCGACGGCAATGAGATCCAGCGGATTCTGGGGATCAAGCCGGGCCGCGAGGTTGGCGAGGCCTACACGTGGCTTCTGGAACTGCGCCTCGACGAGGGGCCGCTCGGCGCGGAGGAAGCAGAGCGTCGTCTTCGCCAGTGGTGGGCGCTCCGGAACGCGAGCTCGTGAGCGGCGCGGAGGCGACCGCGCTCGACCTGAGAGCACTCGGTGAGCCGGTGAGCCGGTCCGACCTCCGCTCGTTTCGTCACACGTCCATCGCGGCCGGGGTGCCGCGGCTGGACCCGACCGCGCCGAGTCTCCGAGGATGGCTGACCGTCATCGGCATGGCGGTGTTCGGCGTCCTCAGCGCTCTTGTCGGCCTGCTGGTCCTCCTCAATGGGATCAGCGTGACCAGTGTCGTGGTCGCCCTCGTCTCGGCGTTCCTCGTCTTCGGCTCAACTCTCATCGTCGGGAGATTTAGCTGGCCACGATGGGGGTCCCGGCTGTGGCGCGACAGGTACCGGATCGCCCACTTCGCTGAGCAAAATGGTGCCAGATACACAGCCGCGACGCCGACGCCGCAGCTGGCCGGAATGCTCTTTCCCCGGGGCGACCGGAGGCGCGCCTCCGACGTCGTCGACTTTGGCGTCGAGGCGGGGTGGAGCGTCGGTAACCTCTCCTACCTGAAGAACCTGCCCAAGGGTGGAGCTGAACAGCACGTGTGGGGCTATGTCGCGGTCGAACTGCCCCGACGGTTCCCCCACATTGTCCTTGACTCGCTCTCGAACCATGGCCTGCGGGGACGTGAGCTCGAGAACCCGTATTCGGGGCAGGGCGCCATTGCGCTCGAGGGTGACTTCAGCCGTCATTTCCGGATGACCTGTCCGCCAGGATACGAGCGTGACGCGCTGTACCTGCTCACCCCTGACCTGATGGCGGTCCTCATTGACGAAGGACGTGACTTCGACATCGAAGTCGTCGACAACAGACTCTTCCTTTACCGGCCACGACCATTCGCCCTGGCTGAGGCCGCGGAGTGGGAGCGCATCCGGCGGATCATCGACACCATTGCCGAGGGCGCGTACAAACGGACGGTGAACTATCGGGACGAGCGGGTCGGAGATGTCCGAACCGACATCGTCGCCGCTGGCGGGCGACGCCTGCCGACCCCGAACCTCACGGTCATTGTTCTCGTCACCTACGCTGTCTGCCTTCTCGCCGCTGTCGCTGCGGGCTTCCTCGGCGGCTGACCGCGCGCAGGATGCCTGTGGGCCTCAGCTGCGTGCAGCGCACGGGCTTCGCCTGTCAAGCCCTTTTTCCCCGGCAACTCCGCGCCTAATTTGAGAGTCGAGAGCGTACTCAACGCAGCGTACGTATGTCAGGAGGATCTCATGCGCATCACCACCGCCGAGCGAATCGACACAGCGAGCACACTCGGTCGCAAACCAAAGACAGCCACCTGGCTTGTTCACATCCAGCTGGAGAACGACCCGGTGGAGCGGGACGTTGAACTTCACCTCAAGCACGCAGGGCAGGACGTCGAGAAGGTTCTCCTCAACGGTGCGGCGATCGGATTCGTGCACCATGTCGAGCCGGTGTACGTCGCGCTGACCGGACCGGACCTGGCGCGGGCCGTCGAGGTCTCGCAGAAGCTCACCCTCGACGGGAGCCTCCGCTCGCTCCTCGACGTGGTGTTGCCGGAGAAGCTGGGCGCGCACTGACGCTGGCTTGCCCGGGGTCGAGTGTCAGCGCTGCAGAAGCCCCTGTTGCTCGCTTCCCGGCGCGCGTAGTGTCTGCAGCATGACTAACTCACACGACCCGGACGACCGGGTGAAGCCAACTATTCCAACGGAGGAATACGGCGCGGACGAGAAGGGTGCGGATTACACGACGACGGGTGATCCCATTGACGATCCGGAACACCTCGCCGAAGAAAACGAACTCCACGCCACGGTGGGAAATCCGCTCTCGGGCACCGATGACGTCGACGACGACGTTGACCGGACGACCCCGGGGAACCCGATCTCATCGGTCGAACACGACGTCGAGGAGGACCTGCCCCACGCGACGCCAGGTAATAATCCGGTGATTCCCGAAGACTGACGCCGCATCATCCGTCGCGTGCGGTCGGGCTGACCCGACCGCAGCATTTACGATTGACGGATGCCCGGAATACTGCCGCAAGGCGCGCCAGCGCCCCGCCGCAGGACTCATCGCGGCAGGAACAACGTCGCCGCGTACTCGATGCTCGCTCCGAGCCTCTTCGGCCTCGTCGCTTTTCTTGTGCTGCCGATCCTCGTGGTGTTCTGGCTGAGTTTCCAGAGCTGGGATCTGCTCTCCCCGATCACACCGGCCGGTCTGGCGAACTATGGTGACGTGTTCAGCGACCCCACGTTTTACAACTCGCTCGCCGTGACGTTGTTCTTCGTTGTCATCGTGATTCCGGTTCAGACCGTGCTCGGGGTCGCTGCCGCTCTGCTGCTCACTCGAGGCCTGCGCGGTTCCCTCGTCTTCCGCACCATTTACATTCTTCCGTGGGTATGCGCCCCGCTTGCGCTTGGCATTGTGTGGCGCTGGATCCTCGCCCCGACCGATGGGCTGCTCAACGACCTGATCGGTACACGCATTGAGTGGCTCAGCGATCCCGCCCTTGCGCTCCCGTCCGTTGCCGCCGTGGTCATCTGGTCCAACGTCGGCTACATCACCCTGTTCTTCATGGCGGGACTGCTCAACATCCCCACCCAGATCCTCGACGCTGCACGAATGGACGGGGCTGGCCCGGTCGCGACGTTCTTCCGAATCAAGCTGCCGCTGCTCAGGCCGACGACTTTTTTCGTGCTCGTCACGAGCGTGATCAGCGTCTTTCAGCTGTTCGACCAGATCTATGCGCTCACCGGCGGTGGACCGTTTGTCGTGACGGATGCTGGCACGTACGGCAGGACGGACGTCGTCGCGTCCCGCATTTACAGCGAGGCATTCTCAACGTTCGACCTCGGTCACGCCGCGGTGATGGCCGTTGTTCTTCTCGTCGTGCTCGTCGCGATCACCCTCGGCCAGCAGCTCTACTTCGGCAAGAGGACGACCTATGACCTCTCCTAGCCGGGTTCTCACATCGATCGGCGCCTACGTCGTTCTTACCCTCGCGGCCGTCGTGACGCTCGGCCCGTTCCTGTTGAGCGTGCTGACCGCCTTCAAGTCGCCCGGCCAGTTCGCGAGTGACGGGTCGCTGACGGCTCCCGCGCCTTTCCTGCTCGACAACTTCGTGACGTTGCTGACCGGCCCAGCCGAATTCGGCAATGCGATTTTCGTCACCGTCGCCGTGACGGCCGTCATCGTCGTCTTCCAGCTGGGGTTCTCGGTGCTCGCGGCGTATGCCTTTGCGCGCATCGACTTTGCTGGTCGTCGTGTGCTGTTCTGGGCCTATCTGTCCGGCCTCATGGTTCCCAACATCGTGCTGGTCATCCCGCTGTACCTGATGATGGTCGAGCTTGGCCTTCGGAACACGTTCTGGGGCCTCGTGCTGCCGTTCATGTTCGGGAGCCCGTATGCGATCTTCCTGCTCCGCGAGTATTTTCGCGGAATTCCCACCGACCTTGTGGATGCGGCCAGGATCGACGGGGCCGGCCACTGGCGCATACTCGGCAGCATCATTGTTCCTCTGTCGAAACCGATTCTCGCGACGCTCACCCTCATCACGATCGTCAGCCAGTGGAACAGTTTCCTCTGGCCCCTCGTCATCACGACGGGACCCGACTGGAGGGTGATCACAGTAGCAACTGCTAGCCTCCAGTCTCAGTACAACGGCAATTGGACTCTCGTGATGGCCGCGACGACGCTCGCCCTGGTCCCTCTGGTCGTGCTGTTCCTGATTTTCCAGAAGCAGGTCGTCCGCTCCATCACGATCTCCGGATTCAAGTAAGAGAAAGACCACCCGAATGGCTCAGCGTTTCCTTCAGTTTGCGGCAGTCGTCGCGGCATCCGCCCTCGCGTTAACCGGTTGTGCAGCAGGCAGCCCCGAGGAGGAAAAGACGACTGTGTCGTTCCGTCTGTGGGACAGCACTGTTGCCGAGGCCTATGAGGAATCCTTCGAGGCGTTCGAGAAGGAAAACCCGGAAATCGACGTCGAGATCAACGTCGTCGGCTGGGCCGACTACTGGACGAAGCTCCGCACCGACATCGCCGGCAAGACAATGGATGACATCTTCTGGGTCAACAACTCCTACTTCGGTGCATATGCCGATTCTGGAAAGCTCGTGAACGTCGACGCCGTTCTCGGCGACGACGCCAGCGGCGAGTGGGAACAGAGCGTTGTCAACCAGTTCACGCGCGACGGCAAGCTGTGGGGAGTTCCGCAGCTGTACGACGCCGGAGTCGGCGTTTACTACAACAAGACACTGCTCGACGCGGCCGGAGTCACCCCGGAATCGCTCGCTGAACTCACCTGGTCCCCCGACCCGGCACTGGACACATACCTTCCCGTCGCTCAAGCCTTGACCGTCGACACGGCGGGTGTCTCGGCCGCCGACCCGGCTTTCAACGGTTCGATCGCGCAGTACGGCACGAACATCGGGTACGACACCCAGGCGATCACTCTCCCATTCATCGGATCGAATGGCGGCGTCTACCAGGAGGGCGACGAGTTCGCCTTCACCGACCCCAGGACCGTCGAGACCTTCAGCTACCTCGTGAACGCGATCAACGCTGCGAAGGTGGCCCCATCGGCTGCTGACACCAACGGCAACAGCGACTTCAGCCGTGACGCGTTCCTGCAGGGCAAGATCGCCATGTTCCAGTCGGGCCTTTACAACCTCAAGAACATCGCCGACGGCGCTGAATTCGCGTGGGGCGTCGCGCCGATCCCCGCCGGACCAGCCGGGCGGGTCTCGGTGACGAACGGCATCGTTGTCGCCGGCAACGCGGCATCCGAGAAGCAGGATGCCATCGCGGACGTCCTCGCCTGGCTCGGCTCTGAGGAAGGCAACGGCTACCTCGGCACCTCGGGTGCTGCGGTACCCGCCGTGAAGAGCGCCCAGGCAGGCTACTTCGACTACTGGGACGGGCAGGACGTCTCGGTCGATCCGTTCTTCGATGTCATCGAGGAGGCCGATCCGATTCCCGCTCCGACCGGACCCAACTACGGCAAGGGCTTCGAGGCCTTCGACCCGATTTTTCAGGAGATCTTCAAGGGAACGCTCGACGTGAAGGCCGGCCTGAAGCGGGCCGAGGATGCGGCGAACACGGCAATCGCCGGGTAGCGGTCCGGAGCCCGCCCCGCGCCGAGAACATCACTTCCGGCCGAGACCCTCGGTTCCGCGGGGTGTTCTCGACCGGAACTGATGGTCTCGTGTCTAGCGGCGTCTCGACTGCGGAAGGCCAGCCTCGCGCAGGGCCGCGGTGAGAAGCCGCGGGCTCAATGCGGCATCCCACAGCCACCTGGTCATTCCGTTGCCCGTGCCGCGCATCAGGTCCTCGCGCTGCTTCTCGGCCCACACGATCTCTTCGATGCTCGTGCCGCCGGTCATCGATGCCCGCGAGTACTTGACGTAACCGTCGAATTCGCCGAGAAGTCGAAATGCCGGCCAACCGAAGTCAGCGAACCACGTGGTGCCGTTCCTGTCGGTGACCGGGAACTGGAGGACGGGCGCCGGGAATCCGCACCGGTACATGGTGACTCTGCTTGCCGACTCCCCGGGTGATTCCGCGTTCGGTGACGCGAACGTGATTGCCGCCAATGCCCGGCGGGTGCCTCTGGCCGAGCCCAGCGCGGCGAGTCGCTCCAGAAGATCGCTCCGCACGAGTTCGGCCGCTGTCGTATCGTTTCGGCCGCGCGCCGCTCGAGCGAGTGCGGCATCGAGCGTGACAACGGCTGAGAGGAAGGTCGCCGATCGGGCAAGGTCAAGCATTGTCCGGGAAAGACTTGTCACGAGAGTGCCGTTGAGCTCCACAATGTCCGTGTCGCTGAGCGGTGCGTGGTGCCACATAACACCGTTGCGGGACGCGCGTCGGCCGCCGTCGGCCGAATAGAGGTGGACGGTATCGGGCCAGCTGCCGATCACGGGAAGCGACCACAGGGCAGCCGCCGATTCGTATCCGAAAACCGCGTCGCCTGCCCGGGTGGCTGTGGCCGCCCGCATGCGTAACAGGTACCTGTCCCGGTCGGTGAGCGCTGACCAGGTGTCGGCCGCAACATAGGCGCCGCGGCGGAGGCCGACAACAGTGCCGGCCGCTAGGTCGCGTCGTAGCGCTCTCCCGTCGCCGCCGATCAGTTCGAGCGAGCGCGTGAGTTGCAGAGGGTCTTCGCCGCGGGTCCTGTCGGTGGCCATGGTCTCGAGACTGGCGCACCTCGGCGGGGGTGTACCACGCTCCGGGGAAGCGGTGCGAACGATGGAATCGCGGCTGCGCTGTGAGGGACCATCCGCCACGAGGCGGAACCCGTAGCGAGAGCATCAGATGCGGCCGAGAACACCAGTTGCGCCGGATGTTCTCGACCGGAAGTGATGCTCTCGCGATTCCTGAGTTCCAACCGCCACCGATCGAGACTGGGAAAGCCTCCCTGCCGGCCCAATAGGTTAATCCCGGCGAGATCCGGTAAGCTACTCAGGTTGCCCGTATGCGAACACTCTGTTCCCGTCCGGTGCAACGATGCTAGAACCCTCCTGCTGCAGATCGTCTGCAGCCGTTCGAGTCCGAAGGAGGTGGGTTAGTGACGCATCAGTATGAACTCATGGTTATCCTCGACCCCGAGATTGACGAGCGCACAGTTGCTCCCAGTCTCGATAAGTTCCTTAATGTCATCCGCAACGATGGTGGAACCATCGACAAGGTTGACATCTGGGGCCGTCGTCGCCTGGCTTACGAAATCAACAAGAAGACCGAAGGCATCTACGCCGTCGTCGACTTCACCGCGACGAGCGAAGCAACGGTCGAGCTCGACCGTCAGCTGAAGCTCTCCGAGGCAGTTATGCGCACCAAGGTGCTGCGTGCCGAAGAGGCCATCGCTCTGGTTGAGTCCGAAGGCAAGCGCGCCGAGGAGAAGGCTGCCCGCAAGGCTGCTGCCACCAAGGCCAAGGCCGACGCGAAGCCTGCTGAGCCGGCAACGGTCGAAGGCGCTTAGTCCCGATGGCTGGCGAGACCGTAATCACCGTGGTGGGCAACCTCACGTCTGACCCGGAGCTGCGTTACACGCAGAACGGGTTGGCGGTTGCCAACTTCACCATCGCATCCACTCCGCGCAACTTCGATCGCGCGGCAAACGAGTGGAAAGATGGCGAAGCACTGTTCCTGCGCGCGAGCGTTTGGCGTGAATTCGCCGAGCACGTCGCCGGATCGCTCACCAAGGGTAGCCGTGTCATCGCTACCGGGCGTCTGAAGCAGCGTTCGTACGAAACGAAGGAAGGCGAAAAGCGCACCTCGATGGAACTCGAGGTTGACGAGATCGGCCCTTCGCTTCGGTACGCAACCGCACAGGTCAGCCGCGCTCAGTCCTCCGGCGGTGGTGGTGGCCGCGGCCCCGCTGCAGTCCAGGACGAGCCGTGGGCAGCAAGTGCGCCGGCCGCCCCGCAGGCGTTCGGCGGCGGCAACTCGAACGCAGGCAATGCGGGAGGTTCCGGCGACAGCTGGAACACGCCCGGATCCTACGGCGACGACACCCCTTTCTAAACACTTCGTCTTCTGGAGCCCAGGTTCCGGCGGACACATTCACACTAAGGAAACCAAATGGCTGGAAAGTCTAGCGGCGCAAGCCGCAAGCCTGCCCGCGGTGGCAAGGGCGGCAAGCCGCTCGCTCCCGCGAAGGCAATCCGCGTTGGGGTCATCGACTACAAGGATGTCCCAACCCTTCGCAAGTTCATCTCCGAGCGTGGAAAGATCCGCGCACGCCGCATCACCGGTGTTTCCGTCCAGGAGCAGCGCCTCATCGCCCGTGCAGTCAAGAACGCACGCGAGATGGCTCTTCTGCCCTACGCCGGCTCAGGCAGGTAAGGAACTCTCACATGTCAAAACTCATCCTCACGCACGAAGTGACCGGTCTCGGCACTCCTGGTGACATCATCGAGGTCAAGAACGGTTACGCACGTAACTACCTGATCCCGCAGGGCTTCGGCATTGCGTGGAGCCGCGGTGCTGAGAAGCAGGTCGAGCAGATCAAGGCCGCACGCGCAGCGCGCGAACTTGCCACCCTCGAAGATGCTCAGTCCCTCAAGGCTGCCCTCGAAGGCACCAAGGTCAAGCTCGCCGTCAAGGCTGGCGCTGAAGGCCGTCTCTTCGGCTCCGTCAAGACGGGCACCGTCGCTGACGCTGTCGCTGCTGCTGGCCTCGGCCAGATCGACAAGCGCAAGATCGAGATCCCGTCTCCGATCAAGTCCGTCGGTACGCACGAAGCTCGGGTCCGCCTGCGCGAAGACCTCAGTGCTGTCATCACCCTCCAGGTGGTTGCTGCCAAGTAGTACAACGAGGCGGCTGGTAACGGGTCAAACACCCGTCACCACGCCTCGGTGAAGCGGCTCAGTCCTCACGGACTGGGCCGCTTTTTCGCGCAGAAAACATGAGGATTACTTCGACTTCTGCGCGGATGCCTCTAGCCCTGTTGGCTGAAATGTCAAGTTATTTGTGCACAGGTGTGCGGCGGTGCGCCAACGTTCAACACAAACTCTAAACAGGTCGAAGTGCACATGTGTGGAAACACGATCTACCCGGTCAGGCGCTGTTTTTCTACTGAAAGTATTTCCCTTTCCACAGATCTATCCACACCTTGTGCACACACCGCCCGGCGTTTCGCCCACTTTATTCACAGAGTTATCCACAGGCGCATTTGTGCCGGGGGAGTGGCGCTCCTAGTGTGTAGCAGCGCAGGTTTTTATCGGGGCGCGCGAGGCGGTTCATCCCACCAATGTCGGTGGTCGATGATCTGCTGTAACTGAGCATGAAAGTCATGAGCTGTCCCCGCCGGACGGGCTGAAAAGCCATAGGAGGAACGAGTGTCGATCGCTCATCTCGGGCTCAACGACCACCAGTCGTCGGGCGAACGACCGGAGCAGCGCGCAGAGCGGACCCCACCTCACGACCTGCTCGCTGAGCAGTCCGCGCTCGGCGGAATGCTCCTCTCGAAAGACGCCGTCGCTGACGTCGTCGAGTCGGTGCGCGGCGTCGACTTCTATATCCCCAAGCACGAGATCATCTTCGACGCGATCCTGTCGCTGTATTCGCACGGCGAACCGACAGATGTCATCGCGGTCACCGACGAACTGATCAAGACCGGCGAGCTCTCCCGCGCGGGCGGCGCCGATTACCTGCACACGCTGACGAGCCTCGTGCCGACGGCGGCCAACGCCGGCTTCTATGCCTCGATCGTCGCTGAGCGGGCCCTGCTCCGTCGCCTTGTCGAGGCGGGAACCCGCATCGTGCAGATGGGTTATGCCGGCGAGGGTGAGGTGCTCGATCTCGTCAACACCGCCCAGGCGGAGATCTATGGCGTCACCGGCTCAACAACCGCTGAAGACTATGTGCCGCTCAACGAAGCAGTCGGAACGGCGTTCGAAGAGATCGAGGCCAACAACGGCTCCGACGGTCAAATGGTGGGTACCCCCACCGGCTTCGCCGAACTCGACGACCTCACCAACGGTTTCCACGGTGGGCAGCTCATCATTGTCGCTGCGCGACCTGCGCTCGGAAAGTCCACCCTCGCGCTCGACTTTGCGCGCGCGGCATCGATCGGGAACGACCAGCCGTCGATCTTCTTCTCCCTGGAAATGGGGCGGAGCGAAATCGCCATGCGACTGCTCTCCGCCGAGGCATCCGTGCCCCTTCAGAGCATGCGTAAAGGAAACGTCGACCAGCGCGACTGGAACAAACTCGCCGCTGTGCGCGGGCGTATCAACGACGCCCCGCTCTACATCGATGACAGCCCCAACATGACTCTCGTCGAGATCCGCGCCAAGTGCCGCAGGCTCAAGCAGCGTGTCGGCCTCAAGCTCGTGGTGATCGACTACCTGCAGCTCATGACGTCCGGAAAGCGCGTCGAGAGCCGCCAGCAGGAAGTTTCCGAATTCTCGCGTGCGCTGAAGTTGCTCGCGAAGGAGCTCAAGGTCCCCGTCATCGCGCTTTCACAGCTGAACCGTGGACCCGAGCAGCGTGCAGACAAGATGCCGGCGATCTCCGACCTTCGTGAGTCCGGTTCGCTCGAGCAGGACGCCGACATGGTGATCCTGCTCCACCGAGAGAGCGCCTACGAGAAAGACAACCCGCGCGCGGGCGAGGCCGACCTCATCGTCGCCAAGCACCGTAACGGCCCGACCCGCACCGTCACCGTTGCGTTCCACGGCCACTTCTCGCGGTTCGCCGACCTCGCACCGGCCTAGCCCCGGCTGCGGGCACTGCGCCGGCGGGAACTGGGTCACGATCTACCCCTGCACAGGGTATATTCCGGGCGAATCGCGGGTTCTTCTACGGCGCGTAGACTAGAGGTATTCCCCACGCGCTCGACCACGAAAGAGACGTTCTCCTTGGCCAGTTCCGCCGCTGCTGCTTCACGCGGCACCGTCGACTCGATGTCGCGGTACTGGGTCTTCCAATTGCTCAGGGCCGTTCCCGCAGCGATCGCCGCCGGTGTTATCACGTTCAGCCTCGACCACTCAGCGCCCCTCGGTCTGACGGTCTTCGGAGCGTTCGCTGTCCTCACCGGTCTTCTTGCCATCGTCTTCGTGCCGCGAACGCTCACTGATGACCGGGTGTCTCGTCTGAACTTCCTGCTGAGCGGCGTTGTCAGCCTTCTCGCCGGTGCAGGAGCCCTCGTGTTCGCCGGTACCGGCACGTCCGCGCTCCCGGCACTCTTCATCACGGTCATCGTCTGGGCGTTGCTCACCGGCGTCCTCGAGCTGTACAGCGGCTTCCGCGTACGCGGACGGTCGCCGTTCGCTCGCGACTGGATGACCGTCGGCGGTGCCACGGTTCTCCTCGGCATCGTCTTCCTGCTCGTTCCGCCCGGGCTCGACCAGCACTACATCGGGCCGGACGGCGTCGACCGCAGCCTGACAGCATCCATTGTTACGGTGGGGGTTTTCGGCGCTTACGCCGCGATCGTCGCCGTGCTCCTCATCATCGGCGGATTCTCGCTGAAATGGGGAACGGACGAAGCGCGACGCGCGTCCATTACAGGCATTACGGAGTCACAATCATGAGCGCACCACAGCCACCGAGTCGTCGCGAAATACTCAAGCCAGTCGAGTTGCTGGTTTTTGCTGCCGTTGCCGGAATCTTCACCGGCCTCGTGACCCTCATGGTGACCCGCGACATGACGTTCGCACTCATCGGATTCGGAATCGCGTTCATTGTGACGCTCGTCTTCATCGCCATGTTCGCCCTCACGGTCAAGCCGGACGACATGGAGAAAAAAGACATCCACGACCAGGACACCGGGCACTGACGCTTACGCCGCACTGACGGGTTGGCCCAGAGACGCGCGCTTACCGCCGCACACGGAGCCCGCTGCCGCGGATCGCGCGGCTGGTCAGGCGTGCTCGAGGGCGCAGTCCGGCCCCGGAAAGATGAGGCTCTCGTGGCCGTCGTCAAACCGAATGTAATAAGGCGGTGCGCCGTCGGCTCCCCGCACCTCAAGAATCTCTCCGTGCCGTTCCGGCGCTCCGACGCTCTGGCCCCGAATGACAATTCGCTGCCCGACTGTTGTCTGCATGATCGCCTCCCGGTTTCAGGCTACGCGCGGTCTGCGAACCGCGGAAGGGTCGGTGCGATCCCTCGGGCACTCCGCATACTGGCCCGGTCGTCGAGCGCACCAGTTCCGGTCGAGAACACCAGATGTGCGTGATGTTCTCGACCGGAGGGGATGGTCTCGAGGTCAGTGCGCCTTAGGCCAGGTAGTCAACGAGTTCGGAGGAAAGGCCGACGTAGCGCTCGGGTGTGAGCGCGAGCAGACGCTCCTTCGCCTCGCTGCCGATGTCAAGCTTCGAGACGAACTCGACGAGGTCGTCGCGGCCGATGCGCTTGCCGCGTGTGAGGTCCTTGAGCATGGCGTACGGATCGGTGATTGTCGATCGGCCGGCGACGACCTCGGCGCGGATCACCGTCTGGATGGCCTCTCCGAGAACCTCCCAGTTGATGTCGAGGTCTGCGGCGATGGCGGCATGGTCGAGGTCGATCTCACCGAGGCCGCGTTCGAGGTTGTCGAGCGCGAGCAGGGAGTGGCCGAGGCCGACGCCGATGTTGCGCTGCGTGGTCGAGTCGGTGAGGTCACGCTGCAGCCTCGAGGTGACGAGGGTGGCGGCGAGGGAGTCCAGCAGGGCGCTGGAGAGCTCGAGGTTGGCTTCGGCGTTTTCGAAACGGATCGGGTTGATCTTGTGCGGCATCGTCGACGAGCCGGTCGCGCCCGCCTGGGGGATCTGCCGGAAGTACCCCATCGAGATGTAGGTCCAGATGTCGGTCGCGAGGTTGTGCAGCACCCGGTTGGCGTGGGAGACCCGGCCGTAGAGCTCGGCCTGCCAGTCGTGCGACTCGATCTGCGTGGTGAGCGGGTTCCAGACGAGTCCGAGTGACTCGACAAACGCCTTCGACAGCACCGGCCAGTCGGCGGCCGGGTCAGCGACCGTGTGCGCGGCGAAGTTACCGGTGGCGCCGGAGAACTTGCCGAGGTACTCGGTCTCGTCGATCTGTTTCGCGATGCGCTCGAGCCGGTAGACGAAGACAGCGAGCTCGTGCCCCATGGTGGTCGGTGTTGCCGGCTGCCCGTGGGTGCGTGCCAGCATGGCATCCGCCCTGTGCTTCACGGCCAGCGCCTGCAGCTTGTCGATGACGAGCCGCAGCTTCGGCAGCCAGACCGCCTGAACAGCGTTGGACACGGTGAGCGCGTATGACAGGTTGTTGATGTCCTCGCTCGTACAGGCGAAGTGGGTCAGTTCCGCGATCGAGTCGAGCCCGAGGGTAGCCAGGCGGTCGCGCACGAGGTACTCGACGGCCTTCACATCGTGACGGGTCACCGCTTCCTTTTCAGAGAGCCAGTCGATCTCGACCTGACCGAAGTACAGGTACAGCGAACGGAGAGAGAAGATCTGCTCTTCGCTGAGCGGAGTTGACCCGAACATGCCTGCACCGGTCAGATAGATCAGCCATTCGACCTCGACCTGCACCCGCGCCCGGTTGAGACCAGCCTCTGACAGGTACTCGCCCAGCGGGCTCACCACTGAGGAATATCGGCCATCGAGCGGGCTGAGTGGCTGGACGGGTAGTGAGGTCATCGGGTGGCTCCCTGTCGGATTGCGGGTTCGAGCTGGCGAAAAAGTTGGCGGATCGCCCCCTCAATCATGCCCAATACCCGATCGAACATTTCGTCATCCGCGTAGTAGGGGTCGGGAACGTCGGTCAATTCGCTGCGCTCAGCGTCGAAACTGAGCAAAAGTGCGATCTTTCCCCGGTCTGTCTCTGTCGGCGCCCACGTCCGGAGCACCCGATCGTGCGTGCGGTCGAGCGCGACAACCAGGTCGAGCTTCTCGAACCAGTCAGGGTTGAACTGCTTCGCCCTGTGCCTGGCGCCGTCATAGCCATATTTGCGGAGGGCGGCGATTGTGCGGGCGTCGGCCTGTTCGCCGACGTGCCAGTCGCCGGTTCCGGCGGACACTGTCTCTACGTAACGGCTCAATCCCGCCTGGCGCACGAGGTGCTGGAAGACGATCTCCGCCATTGGCGATCGGCAGATGTTGCCCGCGCACACAAAGCACACCCGGAAAGGTTGCACCTCGGTCGGGTCCGGGTCGGAAATCATTCCCCTATTCTGTACCGCTCGAGGCTCGGGCGGGAGTCCCCCAGCTCCTTCACAAACCCCCGAATCGGGGCGGGTTCTCCACGACTCGGCATTGTCGCGGCACAGACGGGGGCACCCGGCCACAGTGGATCCGACAGCCGACCGACGAAACATCGGTACCCCGGCGACATCTCACTAACGAAGGAGAGATTAACGATGACCACGGCGATCGACACGACGATCACTTCGGCACTGGGCACCGCGATGACCGGTGGACTCTGGGCGCCGGGCGACGCGGACAGCCGCGCTGCGCTCTTGCGGGCGCTTGATGTCATCTCCGAACAGCGGCGACGAATCGAAGCGCTCCAGCTGCTCGTCACACCCGGCCGACGGCGCATCCTCGATGCGGCTGGCGACCTCAGGTGGCGATCCTCCAGTCGGGCCGCGTTCGACGCCCGAGTCGCTGAACTCGCCGACCGGCTCGTTCTCGCCTCTGCTCACCTCACCGAGGCGCTCGACCAGAGTGAGCACGCGAGAAGGGCGGTCCTCGCCGCCTACTCCAATGGCGCTGCGGCATCCGGTTCGCCCGGATATTCCGGTTACCCCGCAACGAGTGGTGGTCCAGGCGCGACAGGTGCGCTCTGATGTCCGACGCGCTCACCGTGTCGACCGGTGGGTTAACGAGTGTCTCGACCGAGGAGCTTTTTGTGTTCGCCAGCGCTCTCGATGTATTCGCCGCTGACGCGACCGACTGGGCACACGCCGCATCGATCGCGCGGTGCCTCACGGAGTGGTCGACGGATGCCGCACCGTACGGTTTTGCGGAACCCGCGCTGCTTCAGGCGAGTCGATCGCTCGCTGAGGCGTCAGAGTGTGCGGAGCGGCTCGGCAGCGTGGTTCAAGAAGCCGCAAACGCCTACGCGGACGGAGAAGCGCGGAGCCGGGAAGCTCTCGGCGCCATGCAAGCCTTCGCCGGGTTCCTGGTCGGCACGTACCTGCGCAACCTCGTGATCGGGGCGCTCCCGCTGCTGCCCGGCCTGATTCTTACCGCGACCGTCATGAAACAACCGGCGATGCGCCGTGCTGTCGCGGTGCTCGGGGGTGGTCTGGCCGGTGGGCTGGTGCAGAACCCCGGACTCACCGCGAATCCGGCTTTTGTTGGGATGGTGCGGGATGTGGTGTCGGCGGCCGACGACATCCTGATGGGATTCAGCGGAACGAGTCTCCCCGCGGCGAGGTTCCTCGGGGATGAAGGCACCGGTCTCGTCGGCCTCGAGACGGTCGCCGGCGCCGCGATCATCCTCGGCGGACGACACGCATTCACCGAGACGCCGGTGCGGACGTCACGGCACGGTGAGGTGCGCGAGACCCGGCCACCGGCGTCGCTCGCAGAGGCCGCACGACGGATCCCTCCGACCGGAGTGGGAAAGCCCCAGATCACCGTCGAGAAATACAGACACTCCTCTGGTGCCGACTCCTACGCTGTGTACATCGCGGGTACGACAGACTTCGGCGGCAACAGCGCCGAACCGTTCGATATGGCGAGCAACCTGGCAGCCGTCGCCGACAGCGACGCCGGGGCATATACCGCCACGCTCGACGCCATGGAGCAGGCGGGAGTTCAGCCCGGCGACCGGGTCAGCCTCTTCGGCCATTCCCAGGGCGGGCTCGTCGCCGCCCGCATCGCCGAGTCGGAGAGCTTCGACACCCAGGCTCTCGTCACCTTCGGTTCTCCAAGCGGCCAGGTCGCCGTGCCGGACTCGGTGACCCAGGTTGCGGTCGAGCACGCAGAGGACCTCGTGCCGGCGCTCGGTGGTGAACCGGTCGACGGGGCCGAAGGGCGCGACCGCCTCGTCGTGTCCCGCGCCATCTTCGACGACACGCCGTCAGGCGCCGACGACGCGGGGGCAGCCCACTCCATGGACGGCTACGAGGCGACGGCAGCGCTCATCGATGACTCCACTGACTCGCGCCTCACCGGCCTCACCGAGGCGCTGGCCGGAATCGGTTCAGGCGCCGGGGCGGCGCAGGCGTTCCGCGCTGAGAGGGTCCGGTCGGGCTGACGCCGGGCGTTACCGCGTCAGCGAGCTGAGGCGCGGCGCTGCGGGCGCAGGATGATCTGGAAGATCCAGTTGATGATGCTGATCACGAGAGCACCGAGAACCGCCCACCAGAAACCGTCGACAGTGAGACCGAAGCCGAACCATCCACTCACCCAGCCGGCCATGAGAAGGAGCAGGCCATTGATGATGAACGAGATGAGGCCGAGCGTCAGGATGTAGAGCGGGAAGGCCACGATTTTGATCACCGTGCCGATAATGCTGTTCACGATCGCGAAGATCAGGGCGACGAACAGGTAGGTCAGCGCCGTAGCGACACCGTTGTTCGGCTCGTACGGGGTGACCTGGACACCGGCCACGATGAGCGTGGTCAACCAGATCGCCACAGCGTTGATGACGATGTTCAGGAGGAATTTGGCCATGCTCCACTATGGCACCGCGCCGCAACGGGTGCACGCCCCTCTGGCAGTCGGCCGCAGTGGCCCGTATGCGATCAGCGGAATGGCCCCTGTCTAGACTCGATGTGTGACTTTCACCCCGGCAAACGCAGATCACCCGCCCTACCGGCCCACGGTGAAGCTTCGGCCGGAGATACTCGCAACGCCCCCATACCGACAGGGCAAAGCTGCGGCTGACGACGCGTTCAAGTTGTCGAGCAACGAGAATCCCTTTCCCCCGCTACCGGGGGTCGTCGAGGCCGTCGTCGCTTCGGGCGCGTTCAATCGGTACCCCGATGCGAGCGCCGCGGCGCTGCGCGAGGTGCTCGCCGAGAAACACGGCGTCAGCCCGGAGGAGATCCATGTCGGGTCTGGTTCCGTCGCGTTGCTCAGCCAGTTCATCACCGCTGCCGCTGGCCCCGGAGACACGGTCGTCTACGCCTGGCGTTCCTTCGAGGCGTACCCGGGACTCGTCACCGTCGCGGGCGCCGAGAGCGTGCAGGTCCCCAACCGCGGCGACGGGGCTCACGACCTCGACGCCATCGCAGCGGCGATCGACGAGCGAACCCGCGTCGTCATCGTGTGCACGCCGAACAACCCAACGTCCACGATCGTGACCGCTCGTGACTTCGACGCGTTCATGGAGCGGGTTCCCGCCGAAGTCCTCGTGCTCCTCGACGAGGCCTACTCGGAGTTCGTAACGAACCCGGATGCCGTCAACGGACTCACCCTGACCGGCCGCTACCCGAACCTCGTCGTCCTTCGTACCTTCTCCAAGGCATACGGACTCGCCGGCCTCCGCGTGGGCTGGGCTCTCGGGTCGGTAAATATTCTCGACGCGGCACGGGCGGCCGCCATCCCCCTTTCGGTCACTCAGCCCGCACAGTCTGCGGCCATCGCCTCGCTCGGGCTCGAAGCCGAGCTGCTCGAACGCGTGGACCGTCTCAGTGTGCTGCGTGACAGCATCCGTTCGGCGCTTCTCGAACAGGGCTGGAGAGTGCCGGATGCCCAGGGCAACTTCATCTGGCTCGCGACGGGTGACGAAACGCTCGAGGCCAATGAGGTGTTCCTCAGCCACGGGATTGTGGCGCGGGCCTTCCCCGGATCGGGTATCAGAATCTCGATTGGCGAGGAAGAAGCTATGGAGAAGCTCCTACAGGCAAGCGCGGACGTTGTGGGATCTCTACCAGCTGGGCATCCGGCCCGGCAGTTAGGTTAGGACAATGGCGGAAACCGAAATGACGTCTCTCACGCCCCCGGTCCAGGTTCTGGCCACTGACGGAAGCTATTCGCCGACCGCATCGGCCGAGCCGTATCTGCCGTATCTGGACGCGCTGACCGACACAGACCACGAGCAGTTCTACAAGGACATGGTCATCGCCCGGGCTTTCGACACCGAGGCGGCGAACCTGCAGCGTCAGGGCCAGCTCGCGCTGTGGCCGCCGTGCCACGGCCAGGAGGGCGCCCAGGTCGGATCCGGTCGCGCCGCGCGCGCCCAGGACCACATCTTCCCGTCGTATCGGGAGCACGCCGTCGGCTTGATTCGCGGCGTCGACCTCCTCGGCATCATCGAGGTCATGCGCGGAACCACCCACTCGGGCTGGGACATCTCCGACCCGGCCAACGGCAACTTCCGTCCATACACACTCGTCATCGGAGCCCAGGCGCTGCACGCGACGGGCTACGCGATGGGTGTGAAGTTCGACGGCGCGACGGCAACGGGCGATCCCGAAACCGACGAAGCAGTGATGGTCTACTTCGGTGACGGAGCGACCAGCCAGGGTGACGTCAACGAGGCCATGATCTTCGCGGCCAGCTACCAGACCCCGCAGGTGTTCTTCCTGCAGAACAATCACTGGGCGATCAGCGTTCCCGTGACCACCCAGTCGCGGACGCCGCTCTTTGAGCGGGCCAAAGGCTTCGGCCTGCCCGCCGTGCAGGTCGACGGCAACGACGTGCTCGCGAGCTACGCGGTCTCGGCCAAGCACCTGTCGGATGCCAGGTCTGGCGGCGGCCCGCAGCTCATCGAAGCGCTCACCTATCGTGTCGGCGCACACACCACGAGTGACGACCCGACGAAGTACCGCACCCAGGAACTCACTGATTCGTGGGTAGCCAGGGATCCCATCGTGCGGTTCGAAGCGTTCCTCCGCGGCAAGGGTGCTTCCGAGGAGTTCTTCGCCGGTGTCGCCGGACAGGCACGCGATTACACCGCAGACATCCGCGCGCGGACACACGCCATTGAGGACCCCGACCTGACCAGCATGTTCGACAACGTCTACAGCGAAGACCACCCGCTTGTCACCGAGGAGCGCGAGTGGTTGCAAACCTACGAGCGTTCCATGGCGGGAGGTGCCGCATGACGCTGAGCATCGACGCGCAGGTCGCGACCATGCCCATGGCGAAGGCGCTCAACGCCGGACTCAGGCAGGCGATGGCCGAGAACGACAAGGTCCTCCTGATGGGCGAGGACATCGGCAAGCTCGGTGGAGTCTTCCGCATCACCGAGGGGCTGCAGGCCGAGTTCGGAGAGAGCCGGGTGCTCGACACCCCACTCGCGGAGTCCGGCATCATCGGGACGGCGATCGGCCTGGCCATGCGCGGCTACCGCCCGGTGTGCGAGATCCAGTTCGACGGCTTCATCTACCCCGGCTTCAACCAGATCACATCGCAGCTCGCCAAACTCACCAACCGCAACGAAGGTGCCCTCGAGATGCCCGTTGTCATCCGGGTGCCGTACGGCGGACACATCGGTGCGATCGAGCACCACCAGGAAAGCCCGGAGGCGTACTTCGCCCACACCGCCGGCCTTCGCTCGGTCAGCCCGTCGACACCGAACGACGCGTACTGGATGATCCAGGAAGCAATCGCGTCGAACGATCCCGTCATGTTCTTCGAACCCAAGAGTCGGTACTGGCCCAAGGGCGAGGTCGACCTCTCCGGATCGGCGGCACCGCTGCACGCGAGCAGAATCGTGCGGACGGGAACCGACGTCACCGTCGTTGCACACGGCGCGATGGTCAGCGTGCTGATTCAGGCCGCTGAGCTGGCGGCTGCCGAGGGCATCAGCCTCGAGGTCGTTGACCTCAGGTCGATCTCGCCGATCGACTATGGGCCGATCCTCGACAGCGTGCGCAAGACCGGCCGCCTCGTCGTTGCTCAGGAGGCTCCCGGCAACGTGTCCGTCGGTTCCGAGATCGCGGCGACCGTCGCAGAGCGCGCCTTCTATTCGCTCGAAGCCCCCGTTCTGCGGGTCTCGGGCTTCGATGTCCCCTTCCCGCCGGCCAAGCTCGAGGCGCTGTACCTGCCCGACGCCGACCGCATCCTCGAGGCCGTCGATCGCGCGCTCGCCTACTAGTCGCCCGTCGACCGAATGGAGAACCATGAGTGAGTTCCAGTTTTTGATGCCGGATGCCGGTGAAGGGCTCACCGAGGCCGAAGTGGTCTCGTGGAAGGTCGCGCCAGGCGACGCCGTCGAGCTCAACCAGGTGATCGTCGAGATCGAGACCGCCAAGTCTCTCGTCGAGCTGCCGTCGCCGTTCGCGGGCACCGTCGCGTCCATCCTCGTCACCGAGGGCACGACCGTTGACGTCGGCACCCCGATCATCACGATCAGTGCAGCGGATGCCGGTGGCCAGGCGGCTGCAGAAGTCGCTCCGCCCGCCGTCTCAACCGAGTTCGCAGAAGCGGTTGCCGACACCAGGGGCACCGTCGACGACGAGAAGCCAGGCGCGGTTCTCGTGGGCTACGGCGACGCCGGGCAGGTGTCTTCGCGCCGCCGCGCGCGGACGCGTCCCGTCCCGCCTGCCGCTCGACCGGCATCCGTTCCACAAGCGAAGGGGCCCGTGATCGCGAAGCCGCCGATCCGCAAGCTCGCCAAGGACCTCGGCGTCGAGCTCGCCCAGGTCACCGGCACCGGTGTCGGGGGAGAGGTCACGCGGGACGACGTGGTGCGCGAAGCCGGCCAGGCGAGTGTGTTCCGCAATATCGAAACACCCGAGTGGGGCGACACCCGCGAGGAGCGGATTCCGGTCAAGGGCGTGCGCAAGCAGATCGCCAAAGCCATGGTCGAGGCTGCGTTCAAAGCGCCGCACGTGTCGCTGTTCGTCGACGTCGATGCGACCCGCACCATGGAGTTCATCAAACGGCTCAAGAACTCGACGGACTTTGCCGGGGTCAAGGTTTCGCCGCTGCTGATCATGGCAAAGGCAATGATCTGGGCCGTACGCCGGAACCCGACGGTGAACGCGACCTGGACCGATGAGGAGATCATCGTCAGGCACTACGTCAACCTCGGTGTCGCCGCCGCCACGCCGCGCGGGCTCATCGTCCCGAACGTCAAGGAAGCGCAGTCGATGACGCTGCTCGAGCTGGCTCAGTCGCTTGAGCAGCTCACCCTCACCGCGCGTGAGGGAAAGACGCCTCCTGCCGACCAGCAGAACGGCACGATCACCATCACGAACATCGGTGTGTTCGGGATGGATACCGGAACGCCGATTCTCAACCCGGGTGAGGTCGGGATCGTCGCGCTCGGCACGATCAAGCAGAAGCCGTGGGTTGTCGACGGTGAGGTTCGACCTCGCTTCGTCACGACCCTCGGTGCGTCGTTCGATCACAGGGTCGTCGACGGTGATGTCGCGTCGCGATTCCTCGCCGATGTCGCATCGATCATCGAGGAACCCGCGCTGCTGCTCGAGTAGTCGGTTCCCGTTCCTCGGGTCACGCTCAGCGCGCGACCCGAGGAACGGTGGCTGCCGGTTCGGCAGCGGGCCTAAAAGCCGCCGCCGAAGTCTCCGCCGCCGCCGAAGTCTCCGCCGCCAAAGCTGCCGCCGCCGCCGAAGTCACCCCAGCCGCCGCCGCTGTCTCCGCCGCCGGCATCCGCGCCAGCGTCTGAACCAGCGTCCGAGCCGGAGTCGGTACCGGGCCCATCCGCGCCGGCCCCATCTGCGCCCGCCTCGGTTGACGGGTCAGGCATGAACGATGCGACAACCGCCGAAGCGATGACATACCCGGCGACGGTTCCGAGGAGCGACGCGCCGACCATGCTGCCGAAGCCAGGGCCGTTCATGGTGCGCTCCATCGTGCCCGGCTGGCGCAGCTCGGAACGCGTCGCCGAATGCGCGAGCGACCGGGGGTCGTCGCCGCGTGGTGCATCACCCGGTGCAGCGTCAGCGCTGAGCTGGGTGAACAGGAGCTGCCTCTGCTCGGGCGTCAGCTTCGCGAACGCCTCCTCGTGAGCCTGCTCAATCGCCTCGGGGGGAGCCGTGCGCAGCAGGTAGCGGTAACGCTCGACGGCGATTTCATCGTCGGTGCGCTGGCCCTGCTGACCGTAGCCCTGCTGGCCGTACTGCTGCTGTCCGTAGCTCTGCTGTCCGTACTGCTGTGAACGGTCCTGCCGCGAATCCTGGCCTGAACCAAAAAGCCTGTCGAGAAAACCCATAGTGTGCTCCTTGTGTGAGAGGAATTGCCCCAGTTTACGAACGGATGCCGTGAGCGCACTGCGAAGATATCCGGGGCCGTGGTGGGCGCACGGCCCGTGCGCGCAGGTACTCAGACACAGGGCGGTTTCACGGCAAAGGCACAGCCCATAATAAGCTCCCTCCGGATTCTGTTAGGCTCGTCCCTGGCCATGATGGCCGTAACACTAGTCCGCGGACGAATGTGACACAGGAATGTCGCGCATTCGGACGTATGGTCTTGTGACGTTGGCGGCGGCCCCATGGCCGCGCTGGCACAGCTCCCGAATCGCTTCAGACGCACTGGTCGTCGCCGCTTGATGGGTGGGGCAGGTGCACTCGTCCCTGACCCGGTCGTAACTTACGAGAATGCCGTGCAGGCATCCGTCCCCTCCGGGAAAGTCACGAAATGTGGCTGTGGCACCTGCGCGCGCACGGAGAAAACGTGACCAACACTGTTGCCGTTGAGGTAAACAATGTCTACAAAGTCTTTGGCAAAAAGCCGCGCGACGTCGTCAAGCGATTGCAAGGCGGAGCGAAACGGGACGAGCTGACCGCGCTCGGAACCGCCGCGGTCATCGACGCGAGTTTTTCCGTCAAGCAGGGCGAGATCTTCGTTGTCATGGGCCTCAGTGGTTCGGGCAAGTCCACGCTGATCCGCATGCTTAACGGACTGCTCGAGCCGACCTCCGGTTCCGTAGCCGTCTATGGCTCAGCCGTGAGCGGTGTGCCCGCGAAGCAACTCCGCGAAGTTCGCCGATCGAAGATCTCGATGGTCTTCCAGCACTTCGCCCTTCTGCCGCACCGCACGGTGCTCGACAACGCGGCTTATGCCCTCGAGGTTCAGGGTGTGCCCCTGGCGGAGCGTCGTGAGCGCGCGCAGAAGGTTGTCTCCCGCGTCGGTCTCTCCGGCTGGGAAGACAAGCTGCCCGGCGAGCTCTCCGGTGGAATGCAGCAGCGCGTCGGCCTGGCCCGCGCGCTCGCCGCAGACACCGATGTGCTGCTGATGGACGAGGCGTTCTCCGCCCTTGACCCTCTGATTCGACGCGAAATGCAGGAACAGCTCGTCGAACTCCAGCAGGAGCTCGGCAAGACGATCATCTTCATCACCCACGATCTCAACGAGGCTATGTTCCTCGGCGACCGCATCGCCGTCATGCGCGACGGTCGCATCGTGCAGGTCGGAACTCCCGATGAGATCCTCACCGATCCGGCCAACGACTATGTCGCCCAGTTCGTCCAGGACGTCGACCGTGCCCGCGTGCTCACCGCCGCGAGCGTGATGGAGCCGGCGCGCGCCGTCGTCTCCGGCTCGGCCGGACCGCGTGCCGCGCTGCGAACGATGCGTGACATGCAGACATCCGCCGCTTTCGTCGTCGGAAACGGCCGCAGGCTGCTCGGCGTGGTTCACGACCGTGACGTGCTGACCCTCGTCAAGAACGGCAACCCCGATCTCATGACGATCGTCCGCAATGACCCGGCAACGGTCGGACCCGACCAGTACCTCGTCGACCTGTTCGAGCCGGCAGCGGAAAGCCAGCTGCCCGTCGCCGTCGTCGACGAGAAGGGCCGCCTGCTCGGCGCCATTCCGCGCGTCACCCTGCTCGCTGCACTGGCCAACCTCCCAGCGACAACGGGAGTGAACCAGGTCATCGAGACTCCGGCAACCGTTGCCGTCGAGGTCATCACCCAGACGCTCCGCGAAACCGCGGGGCTCACCGACGAAGTCGACCAGGTCAAGGCTCAGCCTGCCGACGATGTCCGCACCGCTTCTGAAGGGAGCCTTCGCTGATGGATTTCCGTATTCCGCTCGGCCAGTGGGTCGAAGATTTTGTCGACATTCTCACCGACACGCTCCAGCCGCTGTTCGACGTGCTCCGCGCCGTCTTCCTCGGTCTGTATGACCTGGTCAACCTGATTCTCCAGGCCCCGCCGTTCTGGGTCATCATCCTCGTCGTTGCCGTTCTCGGCTTCCTCGCGACCGGCTGGAAGCTCGCGGTCGGTGTCATCGTCGGGTTCGGCCTGATCTTCGCGGTCGACCAGTGGGAGAACGCGATGGACTCTCTGTCCCTCGTTCTCGTCGCCAGTTTCCTCGCGGTGCTCATCAGCGTTCCGCTCGGAATTCTGGGTGCGCGCTCCGACACGGCATCGCGCATTCTGAAGCCGATCCTCGACTTCCTGCAGACCATGCCGGCGTTCGTGTACCTCATCCCCGCGCTCATCCTGTTCCGCGTCGGCGTTGTCCCCGGAATCGTTGCGACAATCATCTTCGCGCTTGCCCCCGGTGTCCGTCTCACCGAGCTGGGCATCCGCGGTGTTGACAAGGAAGTTGTCGAGGCCGGCCACGCGTTCGGTTCGTCGCCGTTCCGCATCCTGCGTCAGATCCAGCTGCCCCTGGCCATGCCGAGCATCATGGCCGGTGTCAACCAGGTCATCATGCTGTCGCTGTCCATGGTCGTTATCGCCGGAATGGTCGGCGCAGGAGGACTCGGTGGCGACGTCGTCGCGAGCCTGAACCGCATCGACATCGGTCTCGGTTTTGAAGCCGGTTTGTCCGTCGTCATCCTCGCCATTGTTCTCGACCGCCTCACCGCGTCACTCGGAAACAGGAAAAAGCGGGCGAAGAAAGCGGATGCCGTCACGTCAGCTGGCCAGCCAACGCCCGAGTCCCCGAAAGACCGGCAGCTCATCGCAGCCAGCACCACTGCGGACCTAGATGCGGACTCCGATACTCGCACCCCGCAGGGCGCTAGCGCCTGACCGGCGCTTAACCGCACCCAGTTCTGGTTCGTTCAGCGAGCCGACAGCATTCATTCCACAGCACCACGAGGGAAACACATATGAAGAAGCACAGCAGAATCGCTATCGCAGCACTGGCAACCGTCGGCATGGTCGGCCTGGCCGGTTGCGCAGGAACGACGGACTCCGCGGACGGGGGAGAAAAGACCGATCTCACACTCGCCGTCTTCAACGGCTGGGATGAAGGAGTGGCGACAAGCTGGCTCTGGAAGACGATCCTTGAGGACGAGGGATACTCCGTCGACCTCGAGTTCGCCGATCCCGCGCCGGTTTTCGAGGGCCTCTCCTCGGGTGACTACGACTTCACGACCGACGTGTGGTTGCCCGTCACCCACGAGGCATACCTCGACAGCTACGGCGACGACATCGTTGAGCTCGGCGCATGGAACGACGAGTCCAAGCTGACACTCGCGGTCAACGAGGATGCGCCGATCGATTCGATCGCGGAACTCGCGGACAACGCCGACCTCTTCAACAACACGATCGTCGGCATCGAGCCCGGCGCCGGCCTCACCGCGGCGATGGAGGATGCGGTCATCCCGACCTACGAGCTGGACGAAATGGAGTTCCTGACCTCATCGACGGCCGCCATGCTGTCCGAACTCAAGAGCGCGACGGACAAGGGCGAGAACGTTGTCGTCACCCTGTGGGAGCCGCACCGCGCGTACGCGCAGTTCCCGCTGAAGAACCTCGAGGACCCCGAGGGCGCGTTCGGCGCCACCGAGAGCCTCTACAGCTACGGAAGCACCGAGTTCGCCGAGAACTCGCCGAAGGCTGCCGGCTACCTCGAGAACTTCGAGATGGACAGCGAAACCCTCATGTCACTCGTGAAGGCCATGTTCATCGACTACGACGGTGACGACTACGCACCGATCGTCGAGAAGTGGATCGAAGACAACCAGGAGTACGTCGACGGGCTCACGTCCTAGTTTGAAACAGCCGGCAAACGCCGGGGTGAGCTGGATCTCACCCCGGCGTTTGTCATTTCTCTCGTTCAGGCATCAAGACCGAGCCGCCCGGATATCGGCGGCCGAAAGGTAATCCCATGAACATCGGTACACGCATCACAACAGCAGCGGCGCTTAGCATCGGACTCGTCGCGCTCACCGGCTGCACCGCAGCCGAAAACTCGGCAGCACTCGAGAACGGTGACGAGAAGGATGTCTCGATCGCCGTCTTCAACGGCTGGGACGAAGCCGTCGCAACGAGCGTCCTCTGGGAGAGCATCCTTGCTGACAAGGGCTATGACGTCACGCTCGACTACGCAGACCCTGCGCCGGTCTTCGCGGGCCTTGCTGCCGGAGACTATGACGCGACCCTCGACGTCTGGCTGCCGTTCACCCACAAGAGCTACCTCGATGAGTATGGCGACGACATCGTCGAACTCGGCGCGTGGAACAACGAAGGTAAGAATGCGATCGCTGTCAACGCGGATGCCCCGATCGACTCGCTCGCGGAACTCGCTGAAAATGCTGATTTGTTCGGCAATAAGATCGTCGGCATCGAGCCGGGTGCCGGGCTCACCATGGCGACAGAGGAACGGGTCATCCCGACCTACGGGCTCGAAGACATGGAATACGTCACCTCGTCGACGTCGGCCATGCTCACCGAACTGACGAGTGCGACGAAGGCGGGCGAGAACATCGCCGTCACCCTGTGGGAGCCGCACTGGGCATACGGTGAGTTCGCGCTCAAGAATCTCGAGGACCCCGAGGGCGCCCTCGGCGCCGTCGAGACGATCCACGCTTACGCGTCGACCGACTTCAGCGATACTCACCCGACGGCCGCCGGCTGGCTCTCGGACTTCGAGATGGACCTCGACACGCTGTACTCGCTCGAGAAGGTCCTCTTCGTCGACTACGACGGTGATGACTACGCGCCGATCGTCGAGAAGTGGATCGACGACAACCAGGAGTACGTCGACGGACTCACCTCCTAGATACTCACTGACAACAGCCCGGCATGCCTTCCCGTGCCGGGCTGTTGTCGTCTCCGGTGCACCGGTTGGTGCCCGTGGTCGGCTCAGGCACAATGTAGCGATGGACGCCACGCTCGCATCGCTCCCGTCCGCCGCCGACCACAGGGTGGCCGAGCGGGCTTTCACCGAGGCGGGCTGGAGCCGGTGTGGTGCCGGCGACTGGGCGATCGCGCTGCGTTCTCCTGACGGATCCGCCGCGGTGCGAATCAGCCCATTCGACCCCACCGGGCCATATACGGCGGCGCTGTATCGCGAGGCTGCGCATACCCGTCAGATGCCCCACCTGTTCGCGCACCGTCGGCTCGACGGGGGAGGGGACCTGCAGATCATGGAGTGGCTTGATGCCGTTGATGAGCCGACCGCCGCCGCGTTCCACCGGACCCTCGCGGCCAGGGAGCCGTTCGTTGCAGATCTTGTCGACGTCGTTCGGCGGATCCACGCGCTGGCGCGGCGCGAACTGGCCTGGTGTGGCCCACTGGACACCAACCCGTCCAACGTGATGCGCGGTGCTGACGGCCGGCTCGTGGTTGCCGACCTGTTCTATGCGGACGGGCCGGACCTGTATGCGACCGCGGCGAGCGCCCCCGACACCGTAGTGGCGCGAATACCTGAGGCGGAGCGCCGATTCATGACCGAGATCCCGCTTGCCGCGTCTGGCCCGTGGGACACTGCGTCGCGAGCGGCGATGCGCGCCGGTCTCGCCGCCGCTGATGCGCGTTACCGTCGGATGCCCAATGCAGGGTCACCGCGATTGAATTGATAACCGTTATCATTACGGGTAGTATCGTCTCTCGTGACCACACTCCGCGCATCCCTCGTCCTGATTCCAGTGGCAGCCCTTCTCCTGACCGGATGCTCAGGCCAGGCTGAGCCTGCCGCTGACGAGACCTCGGGGTTGCGTGTCGTCGCCTCCACCAATGTGTACGGCAGTATCGCGTCGACGATCGGTGGGGAGCACGTTGACGTTACGAGCATCATCAACTCGGCCGCGCAGGACCCGCACAGCTACGAGGCCAGTGCCAGGGACCAGCTCTCGATCTCGAAAGCCGACGTCGTGATCGAGAACGGTGGCGGCTACGACCCCTTTATCGACACGCTTGTCGATGCCGCGGCGAGCGACGACGCCGAACTTGTCAACGTCGTCAACCTCTCGGGTCGGGCGCCCGTCGAGACCGAGGACCACGCGGATCACAACCACGCCGAGGGCGAAGAGCACGACCACGAACACGAGCACATCGAGGGACTGAACGAGCACGTCTGGTATGACCTCGCGGCCGCCGACGCACTGGCAAGCGCGCTTGCACACACCTTCTCGCACCTCGACGAGGAGAACGCCGAAAGCTACTCAGCGAACTACACGGACTTCTCCGAAGACATCGCCGAGCTCACCGAGCGCACAGCGCAGCTCAAAACAGAGAATGACGGAACCGCCGTCGCACTTACCGAACCCGTCCCGCTTTACCTGCTCGAGGCATCCGGTCTTCGCAACCTGACCCCCGATGACTTCAGCGAGGCCATCGAAGAAGGCACCGATGTGCCGCCGGCAAGTCTCCGGGAGACGCTCGACCTCCTCGGCTCGGGCGAGGTCGCGATGCTCGCCTACAATGAGCAGACGAGCAGCCCGGAAACCGAACAGGTCAGGGACGCTGCCGACCAGAATTCCGTCCCCGTCGTCTCGTTCGCTGAGACGCTTCCGGACGGTGAGGACTATGTGAGCTGGATGACCAACAACCTCGACGCCATCGCGGACGTGCTCGCCTCGTGAGTGCACCCTCCGAGCCCGGCGGACACCGCCACCCCACCGAACCGGTCCTGAGTCTCACCGAGGCTGCACTCAGCTTCGGAGACCGCGTGCTCTGGAACAAGCTCACCCTCGATGTCTGCGCCGGTGAGTTCCTCGCGGTGCTCGGGCCAAACGGGTCCGGCAAGACGAGCCTGTTGAAGACCATCCTCGGCCAACAGAAGCTCGACTCGGGGACCGCCGGCTTCGATGGGCACCCGGTTCGTCGTGGCGACAGAAGGATCGGCTACATCCCGCAGCAGAAACTGATACCGGGCGGGACGCCGATGCGCGCCCGTGACCTCGTGGCACTCGGCGTGAACGGGCACCGCTTCGGCCTTCCCGTTTCGCGCGCATCCGAGAAGCGACAGGTCGACGAGCTGCTCGACGCCGTCGGTGCGACCGCGTATGCCGACGAACCGGTCGGCAACCTCTCCGGCGGCGAGCAGCAGCGGCTGCGCGTTGGCCAGGCGCTCGCGGGCGACCCGCGACTGCTGCTGTGCGATGAACCACTGCTGAGTCTCGACCTGCAGCACCAGAGGGGTGTCTCCGAGCTCATTGACCGCAGACGTCGTGAGCACGGGACCCCCGTTGTGTTCGTCCCCCACGACGTCAACCCGGTGCTCGGCATGGTCGACAGGATCCTCTACCTCGCCGGGGGCCAGTTCCGCGAGGGAACGCCGGATGAGGTGCTTCGGAGCGACGTGCTCTCCGAGCTCTACGGCACACCGGTCGACGTGATCCGCACGGGCGAACGCGTTGTTGTGGTTGGGATTCCCGATAGCGAGACCCACCATCACCACCACTCCCACGGGGAGGCCGGCCTGTGATTTCGCTCGATGACCTCTGGGGTCGGCTGTTCAACTTCGAGAATTACGGCGAGCTGCTCGCTCTCGTGCAGAACTCGCTCATCGCGGGCGCGATCCTCGGCATCGTCGGCGGGCTCATCGGCGTCTTCGTGATGCAGCGCGACATGGCGTTCGCCGTGCACGGCATCAGCGAGCTCTCCTTTGCCGGTGCGGCGGCTGCGTTGCTGTTCGGGGTCAATGTCGTCGCGGGCTCGATCGCGGGTGCGCTGGTCGCCGCGATCATGATCGGGCTGCTCGGATCGCGAGCGCGCGATCGCAACTCGATCATCGGCGTGCTGATGCCGTTCGGCCTCGGCCTCGGCATCCTGTTCCTTGCCCTGTATCCGGGCAGGAGCGGTAATAAGTTCGGGCTGCTCACCGGCCAGATCATCTCGGTCGACGACCCTCAGCTGGTCTGGCTGACCGGGATCAGCATCGTCGTGCTCGCCGGGCTGCTGTGGATGTGGCGCCCGCTGAGCTTCGACAGCCTCGACGCCGACGTCGCTGCCGCGCGTGGTGTTCCCACTCGCTTTGTCTCGCTCGCGTTCATGGTGTTGCTCGGCCTCATCGTCGCAGTCTCGGTTCAGATCATTGGTGCACTGCTCGTTCTTGCGCTCCTCGTCACGCCTGCCGCAGCGGCACTCCGGTTGTCGGCATCGCCGCTCTGGGTGCCCGTGCTTGCGATGGTCTTCGGGTTTGTTTCGGCGGTTGGCGGCATTCTGCTCGCTCTCGGAGGCTCGCTCCCGATCAGCCCGTACATCACGACGATCTCGTTCACGATCTACCTCGTCGCGAGGCTCATGGGCCTGCGCACGAAGACGCGGCCGGGGCTACGCTAGCCATGACAAAGATCATTCCAACAGTCGAATTGCGGAGGTGAGTCGTGGCCGTCAAGAGAAATACCTGGCAGCGTGAAGCGGTTCGCGAAGCGCTCGATTCGCGTGAAGGATTCGTCAGTGCGCAGGGCCTCCACCAGGGTTTGCGCGACGCGGGGTCACCGATCGGACTGGCAACGGTTTATCGCGCCCTGGCGGATCTCGCCACGGTCGGTGAAGCGGATTCGCTGCAGTCTCCCGATGGCGAGAGTCTTTACCGCGCCTGTGCGTCGACCGGGCACCATCACCATCTGATCTGCCGCAAGTGCGGGCTGACGGTCGAGATCGAGGCCACCGAGGTTGAGCAGTGGGCCAGGCGAACGGCATCCGAACATGGATTCACCGAGGCGCAGCACATCGTCGACATCTTCGGCTACTGTGCCCAGTGCTCGCGTGCGATAACCACGGCGTGACAACGTAGAAACGCCCGCACCCGATCGGGGTCGATCAGGTGCGGGCGCTGTATGGGCTCAGGTGATGCGCGTCAGCGAATGTAGAGCGAGGGGTTCGCGGGTTCGGTGTCAGCCGGGTCGGATCCTTCGTCAGTCTCCGGGGTCGAATCATCGTCCTCCGGGGTTGTCTCGTCTGGACCGGTACGGTCCGGGCTGATCTCGTCGCGATCCAGGTCGTCCGGGCGTATGTGGCTGCTGTCGCCGGGTCCGCCCTCACGGCCATCACCCCCTGGGCCGCCCTGGCCTCTCCACTCGCCCATGCCAGGGCCGTCGTGCGACCTGCTGTGGGACATCCTGGGGCCGTCGTCGACAGCGGTTCCCGCCCAGAAGCCACCACCGAAGAGCACAGCGGCGAGGGCGACGCCCGCGACGCTCATCAGGGCGATGCGCTTGCCGCTGGGGCGGCTGGAGTCGGTGTGCTTCTCCGTGGGTTCTGCCGGGGGATACGTGAACGCTGACTGCGGGTAAGCGCGAGGCTCGTTCGGGTCGACCGTTGGCGCGCCCGTGTTCGGGTTCGGGCCCGCGTTGGGGCCGACGTTCGGGCCTGCGCTCGGGTTCGCCGGGTTCGGCGCTCCTGCGCTGGTGCCTCCGGTGTTCACGTTCGGGTTGTTTTCGTTGGTGTTTGGTGTGTCTTTACGCATGTTTCTGGTGTCTGTGCTCCTGTTCGGATTCTCTGTGGACCTGTGGTTTCATCGGCTGCTGCCTGTAACTCGATTGTGAGTGGCGGTGCTATCAGGAGGCTAAGAACGGCCTGCCAGCTTCCTTGGTTCGGCGCGACAGTGCTGACCGGTCGCTTGTGCTCCATTCGCCGGGACGCCGAATCTCCTGTACGATGGATCCTTGGCTGAGCGGGCACCTCCCGTTCGGATCGCACAGACACTCCCTCCGCTATGAATTCGGGTGGTTTGCGTGTGCCGACAAGAGATCTTGGGCAG
This sequence comes from Mycetocola zhujimingii, assembly GCF_003065425.1. Classification (NCBI taxonomy): domain Bacteria; kingdom Bacillati; phylum Actinomycetota; class Actinomycetes; order Micrococcales; family Microbacteriaceae; genus Mycetocola; species Mycetocola zhujimingii. Next base: position 2,828,779 of record NZ_CP026949.1, on the reverse strand, counting down.
GGCGAGAGTCCTGCGGTACTGAAGGAGAGAACCATGGCAGCAACCTGCCAGGTGACCGGAGCCATTCCCGGCTTCGGACACAACATTTCGCACTCGCACCGACGCACCAAGCGTCGCTTCGACCCGAACGTGCAGAAGAAGACGTACTTCGTACCGTCGCTTCGCCGTAACGTCACGCTCACGCTGAGCGCCAAGGGCATCAAGGTTATCGATGCTCGTGGAATCGAGTCGGTCGTCAAGGACCTGCTGGCCCGTGGGGAGAAGATCTAATGGCAAAGACCCAGGACGTTCGTCCGATCATCAAGCTTCGTTCGACGGCAGGAACCGGTTACACCTACGTGACCAAGAAGAACCGTCGCAACAACCCAGACCGTCTCGTACTGAAGAAGTACGACCCCGTAGTGCGCAAGCACGTTGAATTCCGAGAGGAGCGCTAAGCCATGGCTAAGAAGAGCATGATTGCGAAGAACAACCAGCGCAAAGTTATCGTTGAGCGTTACGCAGCAAAGCGCCTCGAGCTGAAGAAGGCCCTCGTGGACCCGAACGGCACAGACGAATCGCGTGAAGCCGCTCGTGTCGGCCTGCAGAAGCTCCCCCGCAACGCCTCACCGGTGCGCCTGCGCAACCGTGACGCCGTTGACGGACGCCCCCGCGGCCACCTCTCGAAGTTCGGCATCTCGCGTGTCCGCTTCCGCGACATGGCGCACAAGGGCGAGCTGCCCGGCATCACCAAGTCGAGCTGGTAAGCACTCTCGAACCCTGAAACGGGTGTCGGCCTTCTGGCCGGCACCCGTTTTTGTCATTAACGCCCCTGGCCACCCGCGCGCAAGTCTGCCGGTCAGGTTCTGTGGCCGGTCCGCTCTGTCGTAGAGTCAGTTTCACACTCTTACCCGATGCTCAGGAGTACCCACTGAACGCGCACGATGTGAATGCACCCCACCCGGCTTTTCGCAGTCTCGACCAGGTCAGCGCTGTGCTCTTCGACCTCGATGGGGTACTGACGCCGACCGCTGACCTGCACCGATACGCATGGCAGTCCATGTTTAACGGGGTCTTCGCCGAAAAGGGTGTGTCCCGGCCGTATACCGACGACGACTACTTCGAGTACCTCGATGGCAAACAGCGTTATGAGGCGGTCGCGAGCCTGCTGGCATCTCGCGGTATCCAGGTGCCGCTCGGGTCGCCTGACGACCCGCCGGCCGCTGACACGGTATGCGGTATCGGGAACCGCAAGAACGGCTACTTCTCCCGCGTCCTCGAGGAGCGTGGCATCAGAGCGTATCCCGGCTCGCTTGCCCTCGTCGATGAGCTTTATGCCAAACGGATGCCGATGGGCGTCGTTTCGAGTTCGAAGAACGCGCGGTGGGTCCTCACCAGTGCAGGCATGCTTGACCGGTTCGCCGTGATCGTCGACGGCGTTGTTGCCGCTGACGAGGCGCTCGGGAGTAAGCCGGCGCCGGACATGTTCCTCTACGCCGCCGAAAAGTTGCAGATCAGTCCGTCCGAAATCGCGGTGTTCGAGGATGCGATCTCGGGAGTGGCCTCGGCGCGCGCCGGCGACTTCGGGCTCGTGGTCGGCGTCGACCGGGGAGCGGGAATCGATGCGCTGCTCGCGGCCGGAGCTGACGTCGTCATCGATGATCTTGCCGTGTATGCGCACGGAGCAGTCCCTACCGAGGAGCGCAACAGAGCATGAATCGCGATCGCTTTCCTGTTGACCCGTGGCGGCTCATCGAGACCGAGTACGACCGCAGAACCCTCGGTGAGACCGAGTCTCTCTTCGCGGTAGGCAACGGCTACATCGGCATGCGTGGCAACGCGGCCGAGGGGAGAAGGGCCTACGAGCACGGCACTTTCGTCAACGGGCTGCACGAGACCTGGAAGATCCGCCACGCTGAGGACGCGTATGGGTTCGCCCAGGTCGGACAGATCATGGTGAATGCGCCCGACAGCAAGGTGATGCGGCTCTACGTTGACGACGAACCACTGTCGCTCGGTGACGCCGACCTGCTCAGCTATGAGCGTGCGCTGGACTTCCGCGACGGCGTGCTGCGGCGCGACCTGGTCTGGCTGACCCCATCGGGCAAGCAAGTGCAGGTGTCCGCGAGCCGCATGGTCTCGTTCCCCGAGCGTCACCTGGCCGTCATGACCCTTGAGGTGACGGTGCTCGACGCCGATGCTCCGCTGACCATCTCCTGCCAGATACTCAACCGGCAGGACGGTGAAGACGAGTATGACGGCCCCACCGGTGTCGGCGGCAAGGCGCAACAGAGCGATCCCCGTGCGGGAGGCCGGGTGTCCGAGCGGGTACTCGAGCCGCAGGAGCACTGGCAGGACGGTAACCGAAGCGTCCTGAGCTATGAGACGGCGCATTCGGGCATGACGCTCGCCGTGGCAGCGGATCACCTGATCGAGACGTCAAACGATTACACGGTCGAACGATACATCGACGGCGATATCGCCAAGAATGTCTTCTCCGTCGACGCCAGGCGCGGAGACCCCGTCAAAATCACGAAGGTCGTGAGTTACCACAGCTCCCGCACCACTCCGACACGCGAGCTCATCGACAGGTGCAGGCGCACCCTCGACCGGATCGCTTCGGCTGGCGTGCCGGCGCAGTACGCAAGGCAGAAGGAGTGGCTGACGGAATTCTGGTCGCGCTCCGATGTTGAGACGCCCGGGCAGGATGAACTGCAGCAGGCCGTGCGCTGGAACGTGTTCCAGCTTGCCCAGGCGTCAGCACGGGCCGACGGACTAGGCGTGCCGGCAAAGGGCGTCACCGGAAACGGGTACAACGGCCACTACTTCTGGGACACCGAAATCTATGTGCTGCCGTTTCTCACGTACACGAGCCCGCTCTGGGCACGGAACGCGCTTCGGATCCGGGAGCAGATGCTGCCCAAAGCGCGCGAGCGCGCGCGGGAGCTCAATGAAGCTGGCGCTCTCTTTCCCTGGCGGACGATCAACGGTGAAGAGGCATCCGCGTACTACGCAGCGGGCACTGCGCAATACCACATCAATGCCGACGTGACCTATGCGCTCGCGAAGTTCATTCACGCGACGGGCGACATTGATTTCCTGAGCCAAGGGGCCATCGACATCGCTGTTGAAACCGCACGGATGTGGGCCACCCTCGGGTTCTGGCGCCGTAACGGAGAAGAGCGGTTCGAGATCCACGGTGTCACCGGGCCGGACGAATACACCACGGTCGTCAACAACAACCTGTTCACCAACGTGATGGCGCGGTTCAACCTCCGTTACGCCATCGAAGCGCTGAGAAAGCTCGAGCAGGAGCGACCTGACGCGTACGCGCGTGCGGTGAAGCGGCTCGAGCTCGAGGATTCGGAGCTCGAGGAGTGGGAACGGGTCGCTGCAGCGATGACGATCCCCTACGCCGAGAGCCTCAAGATCCATCCGCAGGACTCGCACTTCCTCGAGCGGGAGGTCTGGGACCTCGAGGCCACTCCCGAGGACCGCAAGCCGCTCATGCTGCATTATCACCCGCTCGTGATCTACCGGTTCCAGGTGCTCAAGCAGGCCGACGTCGTTCTCGCGCTGTACCTGCAGGGCGACCAGTTCACCTTCGACGAGAAGCTCGCCGACTTCGATTACTACGATCCGCTCACCACGAGCGATTCGAGCCTGTCGAAGGTGGCGCAGTCGATCATGGCGGCTGAAGTCGGATACCAGGACCTCGCCCTTGACTACTTCATCGATACGGCGTTCGTCGATCTCGAGAACCGGCACGGAAACAGCCAGGACGGCGTGCACGTTGCTGCGGCAGGCGGAGTGTGGAGCTCGCTCATCTACGGCTTCGGGGGAATGCGGGATTATGGCGGCGAGCTGAGTTTCGACCCGCGTCTCCCGGCGACGTGGTCAGAGCTTCGCTACCGGCTGACCTGGCGCGGGACGCGGGTACTCGTCCACCTCACGGCGGATGCCATGCGCGTCTCGGTTGTCGATGGAGAAGGCACCGTTCCCTTCGTCGTCCGGGGCGAATCGTTTGAGGTGGCACCAGGGCGCGACGCTGAAATCGCTCTCGATGGGCAGGGTCCGATCCGCAAGGACGCTCCGGTGCAGAAGCGCCGGAACCGGCGGGAGGACGGCAGCATCATGTTGCCGTCAGCAGCGCCCGGGCCGGTCCAGACGGAGTCCTAGCCCCGCCGGGTGGGCTGCCGAGCGAGAGCTGCGGGGGCCACCCGGAGATGGCACTGACAACGGCGGAATCGTGCAGATTTTCGCTCAGAGCGTGAAAAATGACGTTTTCGATGGGGTCAGAGAGGCTGATGCTGTGACACGCCGCAGAAAAATGGGTCACACGGAGCGTATTTCCGCGAAAACATGCGGAACTCTGATACATTCGAGGCGGTCAGACAGACCCACCGTGGGTGAAGAAATGCCCGCGGACAGTTATAAACAGGCTGTAGAAAGCAAAGTCCGAGGAGGACAACTCAATGGCTGATAAGTCGCTTAACAAGACCGAGCTCGTTGCAAAGATCGCAGCTGAGACCAACCAGAGCCAGGCTACCGTCGGTGGCGTCCTCGACTCGCTGTTCGGCGTGCTCGCTGACTCGGTCAGCAACGACGTCAAGGTCACCATCCCGGGTTGGCTCGCCGTCGAGCGCACCGCTCGTGCAGCTCGCACGGGTCGCAACCCGCAGACCGGCGCCGAGATCCAGATCCCGGCCGGCCACTCCGTCAAGGTTTCCGCTGGTTCCAAGCTGAAGGCTGCTGCGAAGTAGGTTCTTCCGCTTTCCAGAAAGGGATGCCGCGAAAGCGGCATCCCTTTCTGCCGTTAACGCGGTATCCGTTGGCGCGTGCTGCGGTTCACGGTGCCTGCGCTCAGACGCGGCGTGCAGGTACGACAACGTAGGCTTGACGTGTGTCCCGAGTAATCCGCTTAGCCGGTCCAGCCGCCCTTGTCGCCGCGGCATTCGTGACGCTGATCGTGGCCCTGGCCTTCGGTGGCGGAGCGAACGCACGCCCCATCGGTGACCCGGGTGCGGTTGTCCGGTTCGGACTGCCGATCGCGAAGATGCTCGTGAACCTTGGCGCTGCACTGACCCTCGGGCCGATCCTGCTCGCCCTGTTCGCCCTGTCCGCGAAGAAGGACGAGTACCACCGGGCCCTCGACATCGCGGCTGCCGGAGCAGCGTTGTACACGGTTGCCGCCGGAATGACCGGATTCTTCACCTTCCTCAACGTCACGGGGACGGCGCTCAGCTTCGACGACCAGTTCGGGTCGAAGCTCGGCATGTTCTTCACCGATGTGGAACTCGGTCAGGCCTGGCTCGTCACCACCCTGATTGCTGCGACGCTCACGGTGCTGTGCTTCGCCGTGCGCGGCCAGACCCTCATGGTGTTCGTCGGGATTCTCGCGGTCGTCTCGCTCGTGCCGATGGCGCAGCAGGGCCACGCCGCCGGCAGCGCCGGTCACGAGGCCGCCGTCAACGCGCTCGGACTGCACCTGGTGTTCGCCGCCGTCTGGCTGGGCGGGCTGGTCACGATCGTGCTGCTGCGCAACGCCCTGAGCGGCGACAGGATCATCCCCGTGATGAAGCGGTACTCGACAATCGCTCTCGTCTCCTTCATCGTGGTGGCCGTCTCCGGTTACGCGAGCGCGGCACTCCGCGTCGGCACCTGGGACCAGTTGTTCACCCCGTACGGCGTTCTCGTGCTCGCGAAGGTCGGGGCACTCATCGTGCTCGGGGTATTCGGCGCACTGCAGCGGTCATGGCTGATCGGCAGGATGGCAGCGGCGGCCAATACGGTCGGACGATACTTCTGGATACTCGTGTCTGTCGAGCTGGCGTTCATGGGTATTGCGTCGGGGCTCGCGGCTGCCCTCGCCCGGACCGCCACTCCGGTTCCTGAGGAACTCGGCGGAACGCCGACGGCGGCCGAGCTTCTCACCGGCGAGCCCCTCCCGGCAGAGCTCACGGCCGAGCGGTACTTCACCGTGTGGAATATCGATCTCATCTGGCTGCTCATCTGCGCCTTCGGGATCTTCTTCTACCTCGCCGGCGTCGTGCGGCTGCGCCGCCGCGGTGACCGGTGGCCGGTGCTGCGCGCCGTCTCCTGGGTGCTTGGCCTTCTCGTGCTGTTCTACCTCACCAACGGCGGCGTCGCCGCTTACCAGGACTACCTGTTCAGCGTGCACATGCTTGGCCACATGGGCCTCACCATGCTCGTGCCCGTTTTGCTGGTGCCCGGTGCTCCCATCACCCTGGCGATGCGCGCCATCAACAAGCGCACCGACGGTTCCCGGGGTCCCCGGGAGTGGATCCTGCTCGCGGTTCACTCCAAATACGCAGGATTCCTCACGAATCCCATCGTTGCGGCCGCGTTGTTCGTCGGTTCGCTCTGGGTGTTCTACTACTCACCGCTGTTCCGGTGGGCGACCGTCGATCACATTGGCCACGAGTGGATGATCGTCCACTTCCTGCTCACCGGGTACCTGTTCGTGCAATCGATCATCGGTATCGATCCCGTTCCCGTTCGGCTGAGCTACCCGATGCGATTGCTGGTACTTCTCGCCACGATGGCTGCCCACGCGTTCTTCGGACTCTCGATCATGTCCAATGTCGGCCTGTTCCTGCCCGACTGGTTCGGTGCAATGGGCCGCACCTGGGGTGACCCTCCGCTGATCGACCAGCAGAACGGTGGAGGCATAGCCTGGAGCATCGGCGAACTCCCAACGATCGCCCTGGCGATCACCGTCGCGATTCAGTGGAGCCGCAGCGACGCCAAGGACGCGAAGCGCCTCGACCGGAACGCCGACCGCACAGGTGACGCCGAACTCAACGAGTACAACGAGCGACTCGCGCGGCTGGCGAAGGCCGATGAGGGTGACGAGGGTGCGGCCACCGCGGGGCCCGATGCCGACCAGGTGGGCGCGAGAGGCGCGGAGAGGTCCGACGCGGTCTCCGGCCAGGGAAGGCCGGGCGCGTCCGCGTAGCGACCCCTTGTCACTCCCACGTGCCGCGCGCGCGAGCGCATCAGTTCCGGTCGAGCGCATCGGTTGCGCGGGGTGTTCTCGACCGGAAGTGATGCTCTCGGCCGAAGGGGCAGCGCGGGTGCGGTCCTAGGAGACCGGCTCGCCGGTGACGAGCGCCTGCATGGAGCCGTCGGACAGCAGGTAGATCTGCCCGTCCATCGTGAAGTCGACGTCGTCCTTGTAGTTGGTGATCGAGCCGTCGAACAGGGACTGGACGTCGACATCGATCTGCGCGGTGCCCGTTGTCGACGGAATGAGCCACGATTCGGCACCCGCCTCGAGCGTGATCTCGGGGTAGTCATCCATCGACCAGGTGGGCTCACCATCGACGCGGTCGTCGATCAGGATGCCGAACGGGCAGCCGGTCGGCTGCAGAACCACCTGTTCGGCACACGTGTCGAGGGCGGCGTCGACAGCCTCCTGTGCCTTCTCGACGAACTCCTCGGTCGGTCCAGCGGTGACAGCCGCTTCGTGCATGTCCGACGGGACATCGACGAGTACTTTCTCCTGCTCGGATTCGAGCAGATCGGTCGACGTCTCGAAGGTGTAATGCCCGGGCGTGAACACCTGCAGGTTGACGATGTTGTCGAACGCCGGCTTCTGTTCGGCGGGCGCGACCGCGCGAGTATCGACGTCGAACCCGTTGACGGTGAACGCCGTGGCGTGCTCGACAGAGAGGTTCACCACAGCGACAGGGCTCACCTCGAACTTCCAGGTGGGAATGAGCGGGAACCGGGTGCCGTTCGGAGCGACGGTGAACGTCGACTCCCCGTAAACGCCGTCGGCTTCGTAGGAGAACGTGACCTCGTGGACGCCGTCGCCGACCTCCTCGTCTGCGATCTCGGTGATCTCTTCGATGGAGCCAAGCGTTGCATTCCGCAGCAGCGCACCCGAAGCGCCTTCCGGCAGACCGGCGGCCTTGAGATCGGTCTTGCTGATCTCGACACCGGGCATTGCCAGCGCCGCAGCGGCATCCTTTTCAGCGAGTTCCGACAGGTAGGTACCCACGAAGGCCCCCGGGCCGTATACGTCACGGTTGAGTGCGCCGATTGCCGCAAACGCCGAGACCACGAGCAGCACTCCGACGACGAGCCAGGTCACGAGCAGCTTTGACTTCTCGCTCATTTTCGTCCGCTGGGGCGTTTCGGGCCCGGCCGGGGGCACGGCCTGCTGCGGATTGGGGTCGTGCGGGGCTTGGACCTGGCTCACCCCGCTATCCTATGCGGAAGGGGCACGTGCACGGGCGAGGGGCCGGGGCGGCGGATGCCGGTGTGGCGAGGCCCGCTCCAACGGCTGCGCGACGCCGCATACCATTGAGGTGCAGACGTAAGAAGTGAAGGCATCCGTGACCCAGACCAAACCGACGATCGAGCTGTCTCCCGAGCAGCAGTTCGTGTTCGACCTCATCGAGGGAACCCGCGAGCACATTTTCGTCACCGGGCGGGCAGGAACCGGTAAGTCCACCCTGCTCAACCACCTGGCGTGGCGAACAGAGAAGCAGATCGTCATCTGTGCGCCGACCGGGGTGGCCGCGCTCAATGTGGGCGGGCAGACCATCCACTCGCTCTTCCGGCTTCCGATCGGACTTATTGCCGATCACGACATCGACCAGAACGACGCGCTCAAGAAGCTGCTCAACACCATAGACACGCTCGTGATCGACGAGGTGTCCATGGTGAATGCCGACTTGATGGATGCCATCGACCGGAGCCTCCGGCAGGCGCGGCAGCGGAGGCACGAACCGTTCGGCGGCGTGCAGCTCGTGCTGTTCGGTGACCCGTACCAGCTGGCACCGGTGCCAGGGCAGGGCGATGAGCGCAATTACATCGCCGACACCTACCGGTCGTTCTGGTTCTTCGACGCGAAGGTCTGGCAGGAGTCGCCGCTCAAGGTCATCGAGCTCACCGAAATCCACCGGCAGGCTGACGCTGACTTCAAGCACATGCTCAACGCAGTGCGGTTCGGTCAGGTGACCGCGGAAATCGCCGGCATCCTCAACAGCACAGGGGCGAGGACGCCACCGGATGACGGAACGATCACTCTCGCCACCCGAAATGACATCGTCAACCGGATCAACGCGGCGGCGCTCGCCAAGCTGCCAGGCCGCGCCCTCAAGGCAGAGGCCGAGGTCAGCGGTGATTTCGGCAAGGCGTCGTACCCCGCTGACGAGTCGCTCGAACTCAAGGTCGGTGCGCAGGTCATGTTCCTGCGCAATGACACCGGTGGCGGAGGCGAGGGCCAGCGCTGGGTCAACGGAACAATCGGCACAGTGACGAAGATCGACGTCAACGTGTTCGTCGAGGTCGACGGCGACGTCTTCGAGGTCGAACCCGTCGTCTGGGAGAAGTACCGGTACAGCTACCTCGCGGCGACGAAGAAGCTCAAAAAGGAAATCGTCGCCGAGTTCACGCAGTTCCCGCTGCGGCTGGCGTGGGCCGTTACGATCCACAAGTCCCAGGGCAAGACCTACAACAGCGCGATCGTAGATCTCGGTGACCGGGCATTCAGCCCGGGCCAGACCTACGTCGCGCTGAGCAGGCTGACGTCACTCGACGGGCTGTACCTGACCAGGCCCCTGCGGCCGCGCGACATCATCGTCGACAAGGATGTCGAACGATTCATGCGCGGCATCGAGCGCTGAGCGTCAGGCGCCCTTCTTCAGCATCGCCTCACGGACCTCGCGTCGCATCACCTTGCCGATGAGGGAACGGGGCAGGTCGTCGACGACCGTGATGCGCTTCGGCACCTTGTACGCGGTGAGCCCGTGACGGCAGAAGTCGCGAAGCCCGATCTCATCGAAGACCGCGCCGGGCTTGAGCACGACCGCAGCAGCGACCTGCTCGCCGCCGGAGGGGAGCGGTAGTCCGACGACGGCGGCTTCCCTGACGTCGGGGTGGCTGATGAGTGTGGCCTCGACCTCTGAGGGCGAAACGTTGAACCCTCCGGTGACGATGAGCTCCTTCACCCGGTCGACGACGGTGATGAAACCATCGTCAGACACCTCGACGATGTCGCCCGTGCGCAGCCAGTTGTCCGAGTCGAGAACGGCAGCGGTGTCCGTCGGCCGGTTCCAGTACCCGGAGAAGACCTGTGGCCCGCGGAGGAGGAGTTCGCCGGCCTCGCCGGGTTCACGGTCGACCGACGGGTTCTCCGGGTCGACGACGCGGATCTCCGTGCTCGGGAATGGCACGCCGACGGTGCCGGGCCGCCGTGTGGGGCCGATCGGGTTGCCGACAGCGACAGGTGACGTCTCGGTCATGCCGTAACCCTCGACGAGCAGGCCTCCCGTCGACTCCTCCCACCGTTCGACGATGGACACCGGCAAGCTCATGGCGCCCGAGATCGAGTACCTGATCCCGGACAGGTCGATCTTGCGGCGCTCTGCTTCCCGCTCGAGTGCGTCGTAGATCGGTGGGACGGCGGGGAGGAAGGTGGCCGGATGCTTCGCGAAAGCAGAGAGGACCAGGTCGACGTCGAACTTCGGGAAGAGCACAAGGCGTGCACCCATGCTCATGGCGAAGGTCAGGCAGAGGGTCATGCCGTAGGCGTGGAAGAGGGGGAGGACGCCGTAGAACACCTCTGCTCCCTCGCGGAGTCCCGGCACCCATGCGCGACCCTGTTCGGCGTTCGAGCGAAGGTTGAAGTGACTGAGCTGGGCACCCTTCGGGGTTCCCGTGGTTCCACTTGTGTACTGGAGCAGTGCAAGGTCGTGCACATCCGGTCGCGGGTGGCGCTTCCGCAAGGTGCCCTGGGAGACCAGTTGTGACCAGGTGGTGGCGCCGCGGGTGACGGTTCCGCTCGTGAGCGCGGACCTGGAGGTGCGAGCCTTCTTGACGGGGAGGCGGAGGGCGAGCCTCGTCGACAACGGCATCGACTTGGTGATGTCAACGGACACGATTGCGTCGAGGGGAAGGTCTGCGGGGAACCCGGCAACGGTGTCGGTGACTTTGTCCCACGCGATCACGACGCGGGCGCCGTGGTCTTCGAACTGGTGGCGGAGTTCCCGCGCCGTATAGAGCGGGTTGTGCTCGACGACGACCGCGCCGAGGCGGAGCGCTGCGTAGAAGGCGACAACGTGCTCCGGGCAGTTGGGAAGCACGAGGGCGACCCTGTCGCCCTTTTTCACGCCGAGCCGTCGAAGGCCCTCAGCCGCTCGCCCGATCTCGGTGCCGAGTTCGCCGTATGTCATGCTCTTGCCGAAGAATTCGAGCGCGGGCTTCGACCGGAATCGCCGGACGGCATCCTCGATCATGTCGACGAGTGACCCCGTCGGCAGGGTGATTTCGTGCGGCACACCCGGCGCATACGCGTCAAGCCACGGCTTGTTTTCAAACGGATTCACACTTCTCCTCGGGTTGGAACTTACGCATCCTGGAACGGAAACGATCTCTAGGCCACGCTCGCTGCCTTTGCACGCGAGAGGTCGAGAAAGAGATCTGTGTTGAATTGGTACGCAACGCGAACTTCGTCGATCACGCGCGACCGCTCGTCTTCGTCCCACGGCACAGCATCCAGCTGTTCGCGGTAGGTGTCTTTGAAGCGCCTGGGTTCGGCGATGTCGCCGAAGAGGTAGAAGCCGACCCCGTTGGTTTCGAAGCCGAACTGGCGCTGCATAAGGGTACGGATCACCTGACCGCCGGAGAGGTCGCCGAGGTAACGGGTGTAGTGGTGCGCGACGAATCCGCCGGCCCAGACCGCGGCAACCTCACGGATGCGGTCGACGTACGCCACCGTCGTTCCCAGAGGGCTGATCTGGTCGCGCCATTCGTCGCCGATGAGAAACCGCAGGTCTTCCTCGATCGCCGGGAGCCGTGTCAGCTTGTCGGAGATGAACGGGAGCGCCACAGGGTCGTTCTTCATGCGTTCGGTTGCGGCCTCGAGGGCTTCGTAGATGAAGTAGTGCTGGACCACGAGGGCTACGTAGTCACTGACCGTGCCCTTGCCGCTCATCAGGTCGCCCATGAAGTCCGCGCCTTCGCTCTCGGAGTGACTCGTGCGAGTGCGCTCGCGAAGCTCCTGTGAGAAGGGAATGACTGACATGGGGACTCCGTCGTCGGCGGTTGCGGTTGCGGTCAGGGTGGAGAACGCCGCGGTCAGCCATATTCTATCGAAACAGTCCGGGCAGAACGCTGAGTTCAGCGGGCGACTGGCAATCACGGCGCAAGGATGTTATGGGGCTGGCAGCGCTGTCCACGGCCAGCGGATGCCGGGTGGCGGTGACTCAGTGGTCGCGCGCGGAGACCCCGAGTCTGGCGCACGCTGCCTCGTACAGGACGACGACCTCCCGGCGGATCTCGGCGCGTTCCGTGACCGGAGTCGACCACGGAATCTGAACCTCCCGCTCCTCACCGCCGACCCACACGAGCCAGGTTCCGCCGTCTCCGTCGAGGCCCACCATTCTCGCCGCTGAAGCGTCAGGGCTGACGAACGCCCTCGCGATGAGGAGGTTGTCGTCGGCATGATCGCTGTTCATATGCCGGAGGACCGCGTCGACGACGGTCGAGTCGAAATTGTGAGCTGCCATGACCTCATCACAGCCGACGTCCGCGTGGAAAGTCAATTTGGATACCACGCGGCGGACGGCAAACGCGAGGGCTGGTCCGGGCGCATGAGAACTCCCTATGCTCGGGCATGACCCGAAAGGCGGAACACGCAGTGATCCTTGGTTTCCACGCATCCCACGAACAAATCCACCCCCGCCGTTTGCTCGACTCGGTGATCCGAGCGGAAGAGGTGGGGTTCGACGCCGCGATGTGTTCGGACCACTTCGCACCGTGGGGCAAGGACCAGGGGCATTCCGGTTTTGCGTGGTCCTGGCTCGGGGCCGCGCTGCAGGCCACCAGCTTCAAGCTCGGCGTCGTCAACGCTCCCGGTCAGCGATACCACCCGGCGATCATCGCCCAGGCCGCGGCGACCCTCGAGGCCATGTATCCCGGTCGGTTCTGGGCAGCGCTCGGCTCGGGCGAGAACGTCAACGAGCACATCACCGGAGATGGCTGGCCACGCAAGAGCCTCCGAAACGAACGTCTGCGCGAGAGCGTCGATGTCATGCGACAGTTGCTCGCCGGCAACGAGGTCAGTCACGACGGCTTGATCACCGTGGATCGCGCTCGCCTGTGGACGTTGCCCGACTCACCGCCACCGCTGCTCGGCGCGGCCACAAGCCCGGAAACCGCAGCTTTCGTCGCGCCATGGTCGGACGGCCTCGCCACGGTCCTGCAGGAGCCGGACGCCCTTCGCCGGATCATCGACGCGTACCGTGGCGCCGGCGGTCGTGGGCCCGTCGTGCTGCAGGTGCACCTGAGCTATGCGGACACCGATGACGAAGCGCTCGCCATCGCCCACGAGCAGTGGAAGACCAATGTCTTCTCCGCACCGGTCAGCTGGGACCTCGACACGCCCGAGGCCTTCGACGAGGCAGCTCGCCACGTCAGGCCCGAGGATGTGCGGGGGAGTGTTCTGGTCTCATCGGATGCCGCGTGGCACGCGGCGCGGATCGCCGAGTTCGTTGACCTCGGTTTCGACGAGATCTACCTGCACCACGTCGGAACCGAGCAGGACCAGTTCCTCGACGTCTTTGGTGACCGCGTGCTCGGGCAGTTCGCATGAACGACATGAAGAAGACCGACACCGCCGATCTCTGGTGGAAGAACGCCGTCGTCTACTGCCTGGATGTCGAGACGTTCCTTGACTGGAACAACGACGGCGTCGGAGACTTCGCCGGGCTTGCTCAGCGCATCGACTACCTGGCCGAGTTGGGCGTGACGTGTTTGTGGCTGATGCCCTTCTATCCAACGCCCGACCGCGATGACGGTTACGACATCACCGATTTTTACGGGGTCGACTCGAGGCTTGGCCATCACGGCGACCTCGTCGAGGTTCTACGCATGGCGAAGGACAGGGGGATGAGGGTGATCGCCGATCTCGTCGTCAATCACACGTCCGACCAGCATCCGTGGTTCAAGGCGTCCCGTTCGAGCGTCACCTCGCCGTACCGCGACTTCTATGTCTGGCGGAAGGACCTTCCCACGAACCAGCCGGAGACCGTGTTTCCCGGTCAGGAATCCGGAGTGTGGGAGCTGGACGAGAAGACGGGCGAGTACTACCTGCACAGGTTTTACCGTCACCAGCCCGACCTCAATGTCGAGAATCCCGCGGTGCGCGAAGAGATCGCGAAGATCATGGGGTTCTGGCTCGAGCTTGGACTCAGCGGGTTCCGCGTCGACGCCGTTCCTTTCTTCATCGAGGGTGATCCCGGCGCTGTTGCAGGAGATGAGTACGGAGACCCGCACGACTACCTCAAGTCGCTCAGGGCGTTCCTCGGCAGGCGGACGGGAGACGGCATCCTCCTCGGTGAGGTGAACCTCCCGCGTGAGGAGCAGCTCACGTATTTCGGAGGCGAAGCATTCGACGAACTCACCATGCAGTTCGATTTCGTCGCCATGCAGAAGTTCTATCTCTCGCTCGCGCGGGAAGACGCGGCACCGCTCGCCGAAGCGCTGGCGAGCCGCCCGCGGCTCGGGCAACCCGCGCAGTGGGCGAACTTCCTGCGGAACCACGACGAACTGACCCTCGACCAGCTCAGCGACGCCGAGCGTGACGAGGTCTTCACCGCGTTCGCCCCTGACGAGGACATGCGCGTGTTCGGTCGGGGCATCATCCGTCGGCTGCCGACGATGCTCAGCGGTGACCCGCGACGCATTCGGATGGCGTACAGCCTCCTCTTTTCGATGCCAGGCACGCCCGTGCTGTTTTACGGTGAAGAGATCGGTATGGGCGAGAACCGCGACATCAGTGGTCGTGAGGCGGTTCGCTCGCCGATGCAGTGGACGCCCGAGCCGAACGGTGGTTTCTCGAACGCGAAGCCGCGGCGGCTGACAGCGCCAGTGGTCGACGACGGCTATGCGCCGCGGTTCGTCAACGTAGCTGAGCAACGCCACGAGCCGGGTTCTTTGCTGAGTTTCATCAGGACGCTCATCAGGACCTACCGCAACTCCTCAGAGATCGGCTGGGGTGACTTTGAGGTGCTCGATCAGCCGAACAGGGCGGTACTGGCGCATGTCGTGAGCGCGTCGGAGGGCCGCATGGTCGCACTGCACAACTTCGGCCCGGATCCGGTGAGCCTCGAGCTCACCATTCCCGATACGGCGGCAGGTACCCGGCTTGTCGACCTGCTCACCACCGGTGAGGTCACGCTCTCCGATGACGGTGCCGGCCGGTTCGAACTGGGAGGCTACGGCTACCGGTGGCTTCGGGTGATCGAGCCCGGGAGCAGGCGCCTGTACTGACGGCACCTGCACTGACGGCGGCTGCACTGGCGAAATCCGGCCACGCAGTGTCTTGATCGCATAACGGATTCGTCGCACCTGTCTTTGGCCTCTCGGAGACGTGATCGGCCGTGGTTATGATCGCCCCTCGTTGAGCCATCGGGGGATGGATGAGAACTACGGGATCCAGAGGCGCTCGCTTCATCGCGTTTGCAGCCGCCATGAGCGTCGTTGCGGCGCTAGTGGGTTGCGCTTCCGGGCCGATGCAAACGCCGATCGACCTGCCGGAACAGATCGCGGGGGATCTTCCACCCGCGACGGTTCAGCAGCTCGACGCGGCGCTCGCCGATTCAATGGCGCTCGCTGCGGCATCCGGTGCTGTCGTCGGAGTGTGGGCACCGTGGTCGGGACGCTGGACCAAGGCGGCGGGAACGGTGACACCGGGCGGAGCGCCGATGACGCGGGACATGCACTTTCGCGTCGGCGGGAATACCAAGCCGATGACGTGCGATGTTCTGTTTGCCCTCGTCGATGCCGGGCGGTTGTCGCTCGACGACGACGTCGCGGATTATCTCCCCGGTGTCGTCGGGGCGGACGGCAGAACCCTCGGGCAACTCTGTCGGAGTACCTCCGGCTTCGGGGACTACCCGGTGCAGCTGAAGCAGATGTTCGCGAGCAACCCGCAGCGGCTCTGGACGCCTCTCGAGCTGGTGTCGCACGGTGTCTCCTACCCCGCCGTCGCCACACCGGGAACGACCTACTCACCGTCGGAACCGAACTACGTGCTTCTCGGACTCGCGCTCGAGGCGGCGACGCAGTCCAACATGGCCGCTCTCTACAACGATTACGTCTTTGAGCCGCTCGGTATGGCCAAGACCGGATACCCCGGCCCACACGACCTGACCCTCCCTGAACCGTTCGCGAGCGGTTGGGAAGGGCGCAGGCAACCGGATGGGTCCTTCGTGTGCGACGCGCCCTATGACGAGTCGAAGCTGTCGAACTCGATGGTCTTCGCCGCCGGCGGTGTCGTGTCGACAGTGGGTGACCTGAAACGGTACGTGCAGGCTCTCGCGGTCGGTTCGCTCCGCGGCCCGGACACGAAGGATGCAGCGTGGGAGACGATGCCGATGACGGGAGCCCCGTCCTGGCAGTCATTCGGCCCGGGTGCGCTGCAGGTTGGACCGATGCGGGGCCAGTCTGGTTACATGCCCGGTCATATTTCCGCGATGCTCGCCGATCCGGAATCGGGCTTGACCGTTGTCGTGATGCTCAACAACTCGAGCGCGGGCGAACAGTTCGCTCAAACGCTCGCGATGAAGCTCGCAGCGATTGCGTCGAAAGCCGCTCCGTCCGGCACAGGGGCTCAGCCCGAGATCGGGCTGCCCTGGTCGGAGGAGCAGATGTCGGCCCAACTTGCCGCGAGCGGCGTGTGCTGAGGCATCCACCGAAGATGGCCGGAACCCGCCGAGAAGCGGCGGCTTCTCTCTCCCGCTCAGCGAGGGTCTCGGCCTAGGGTGGGGTCATGGCTATCGTTCCTGACACCAAGAACTGGACCTGGGTGCTCGAGCGCCCGTGCCCCGAGTGCGGTCTCGATACGAGCTCAGTACGGCTCGCCGATGTGCCGGGCATTCTTCGCGAGAACACAGCGGCATGGCCCGCGGTGCTGCGCGATGACCTGGTGCGGGTTCGTCCCGATGACAGCACCTGGTCACCGCTCGAGTATGCGGCCCACGTCAGGGATGTGTTCCGGATCTTTGCCTCGCGCCTCGCGGCGATGCTTTCCGACGACAATCCGCTGTTCGAGAACTGGGACCAGGATGCCACAGCCGTCGCCGAACGATACGCGGAACTCGATCCCGCTTTCGTGTCCGCTGAGCTCGTCTCAGCGGGGAATCAGCTGGCCGACGCTTTCGAGGCAGTTCCGCGTGACGCGGCATCCCGAACCGGCCGTCGCAGCGACGGTGCTGTGTTCAGCGTCGAGACGCTCGGACGTTACCTCGTCCACGATCCAATCCACCATCTGTGGGACGTGACCGCGCGACGCGCTGTCTGATCGCTCGCGGTTAGCCGTGAACGATGAGCACGGGACACGTCGCGTGTGCGACGCACGCCGTGCTCACTGACCCGACGAGCAGCCCGGTGAAGCCACCGTAGCCGCGGGAACCGAGGACGAGCATTTCGGCGTCGGCGCTGTGGCCGATGAGCGTGCGGGCGGGAGGGCCCTTGAGGACCGTTTGGGTGAACCCGTGGGGGCGATCCTCTCCAAATGCGGAGATGACCGCGTCACCGATAAGTTTCTCCACCTCTTTCTCCGGAGTCCAGCCTGACTCTGCCTGGTAAAAATCGTAGAGGGAGTGGGCCTGCTGCCATACGGCGACAGCCTCGAGTGGGGCATCGAGCGCCTCCCCGAGCCGCCGCGCATGACGGAGGGCCTTGATCGACAGCTCTGAGCCGTCGATCCCCACCACTATCGGGCGGGTTCGGGTTGCAGTGGGGTCGGCCGATGGTGTTGATTCGCTGTCGCTCATGCCGTCAGTATTCTCCGTTCGACCGTGAAGCGTTAGGGCCGATCGTCCGGAAATCGTCAGGGTCGCTCGGCGGACCCGCTGGAAATCCCGACGAGCCTCTCGCTCTTCTCCCACAGCTCGGCGGCAAGCGCCGCGTCGTATGCGAGCGGATTCGCCTTGGCGATCTGGCGCTTGGCG
Organism: Mycetocola zhujimingii; assembly: GCF_003065425.1. NCBI lineage: Bacteria > Bacillati > Actinomycetota > Actinomycetes > Micrococcales > Microbacteriaceae > Mycetocola > Mycetocola zhujimingii. The sequence goes on along the minus strand of NZ_CP026949.1, from coordinate 2,810,810 downwards.
TAGTACGCACCGGAGACCCAATCGACACCCGGGATCGACTGCGCGAGCCAGACCAGGGTGTCTGCTCCCTGTTCGGGAGAAATCAGCAGGAACCGGAAAACGCTGCGGTAAATGTGGCGCATTGCGGTCGTCGATCCGGTGGCGAAGCTCGTTGCGACGACACCGGGGTGAAAGGCCGCTGTCGAGATTCCCGAATCAGAGAAACGCCTGTGCAGTTCGGTGGTGAACAGGATGTTTGCGAGTTTCGCGTTCCCATACGCGCGGTTCTCCGAGTATCCGTGGTCCATGTTGAGGTCGTTGATGTCGAACTTCGCAAATCGCGTGTTCGCGATGCTCGAGGTGTTGATGATGCGCCCCCTGCTCTCGATCAGGCGGTCCATCAGCAGGTGGGTGAGGAGGAAGGGTGCGAGGTGGTTGACCTGGAAAGTCGTCTCGTTTCCGTCGACGGTCAGTTGCCGCGGCCCGAAGATCCCGCCAGCGTTGTTGGCAAGAACGTCGATCCGTTCGTAGTTGTCGCGGAGGGCAGCGGCCAGCTTCCTGACGTCGTCGAGTTGCGAGAAATCTGCGGTGAAGGATGCCACTTTCAGCTCGTTGGCAACGGCCTTCGTCTTCTCCGGCGACCGGCCGACGACGATGACGGTGTCGCCCGCCTCGTGCAGCCGGCGGGCGGCCTCAGCGCCGATGCCATCGCTCGCTCCGGTGATGACGACTGTTCGTGCGGTCATGCTGCCTCGATTCCTGGTGGGCGGTGCCCGGCGTTCCGGCCGGCTCTCGTGCCGGTGTGCTTGTCGAGCAGCCTATGCCGATCGGGCATCTCTCCCGGTGGGTTGACAGAAACCGTCCCTGCTCAACACATCAGTGCTCCCCGCAACCAATCAAAAGGCTGTAGCGGCGTACTTGGGACGCGGATAACCTGACCGGATGACCATGATGATGAGCGGGCGATGATGAGCGTGTTTCGTCGCGTGCGGGGAGGTGCGCGGTCGTGAGCGACCTGTCAGCGGCCGACCCCGCCCTGATCGGTCCGATCGGCCCGGCTCGGTTGCACGTCATGTGCTGGAACATCCGCAGGCCGTTTCCGCATATGGCGCGACGGCATCCTGACCGGTGGGAGGACCGGAAATGGCTCGCTGTCCGCCTGCTTGCCAGCGAGCAACCCTCGGTAATTGGGATGCAGGAGGTCATGCCGGACCAGTTGCACTTTCTGCGCGCAGCCTTTGGGCCGTTCTGGCAGTGGGTCGGGTACGGCAGGAACGCAGACCACGGCGGCGAACACATTCCCATTTTCTTTGACTCCGAGCGGCTGCGACTGCAGTCGTGGAAGCAGCTCGCCCTCTCGGACACCCCGGAGGTACCTGGCTCACGATCGTGGGGAAACCTGATCCCGCGCATTGCTGTTGTCGCAGATTTCGTCGACCTTGCCACCGGGCTGCCGATACGGATGATCAATACGCACTTCGATCACTACTCGCGCAAATCCCGTGAACGGTCGGCGCGCATGGTGAGCGAGCTGGCTTCACAAGCGCCCGCTGCCGCGATTGTCATGGGCGACATGAACACGACACCGCGGTCGCTGCCGTATCGCTACATGACGCGAGAGGGCGCACTCCAGGACAGCTGGGTTATCGCGGAGCACCGCCTCACGGAGGGATGGGCGACATATTCCGGATACCGCCCGCCACGGCGGGGAGGTAAACGCATCGACTGGATCCTCGTGAACGACGCTGTCGCGGTGGAGTCGGTTGCAATCAACGCGGTCCGTTATGCCGGCGCCGCGGCATCCGACCACGAACCTGTGCAGGCAGTCCTGCGGATGAGGAGAAGAAGCGAGAGTGCCCCACGCGACACTGTTTCATCATCGACTGGTTGAGAACTTCCTCCGCCCCGCTCGCACCACGGGAGAGCACGCCGCCGATTTCCTCCGCGTTGTCGGGCTGGTGAGCCTGGTCGTCGTTGCCTTCGGTTGGGGCTTTGTCGCCATGGCGGTGTTCGCGTTGTCCATGCTCGGCGTAGTTCTGCCGCGGTTCCTCGGTGCGCGAGCAACCCTCGATCTCGCTGTCTGCATCGCCGTTCTCGTGGCGGCGTGGAGTGCTGTGCTCCAGCTCTACCAGGCGATTTCGTGGTGGGACATCGTTGTCCACTGCACCCTCAACGGTCTGATCGCGGCGCTCGCCTGGGTACTCTGCGCGCAGCTCGGGGTTTCACTCGTCGATGCGGAGTCACGGTATCGGTTTGTGCTCACTGTCAGCCTGACAACGGCTTTCGGGCTTGCGCTCGGGGCGGTGTGGGAGATGTGGGAGTGGTTTGGGCATAACTTCCTCGACGAATCCATCTACGTGTCATACACCGACACCATTGGGGATATCGCCGCCGGTGGTGTCGGTTCGCTGATCGCTGGGTGTTCAATGCGCTTCCTCGCGGGGGCGAATCGAGGCGAGTAGCGGCATCCGATTACCTTGTCTCTTTCCGATACGCCACTCTCGAACGAAAGGTGCACCGCGAGAGGGTTCGCGAGACAATTGACCGGTGTCCATATTCCGTCGTCGCCGCCCCAAACGTGTGAGTGTCGGCACCTATAAGCCCCCACCCGAGGAGCCGATCGCACCCATCAGCAGGGTTGTCGACGAAGGCGTACTCATCACGGCGTCGTCGGTGCGGATGGCCATCAAGAACAAGCTGATTGTCGGAGCGCTCCGCGATGACCGCAAGTTCGACGCAGAGTCGCTCGGTGAAGCTGCCCGCCAGGAATTTCTCGCGGCCGCAGAGGAGAATGCGTCGACCGCGGAACGGCTGGACAGGCTGGGGCATCACGCCTATTCGGTGGGAGACGCAGACCTGGCGGACCCATTCATCGATGAAGATGACTTTGATGAAGAGCACAGGAGGCGGCCCCAGGTGCATCGCGCGCTCGCCGATGCACTGAGGGCCGAGGCCGATAATCCTGACCGGATTCGCGAGGTCGTGGAACACGCGCGAGACGACGCGTGGGAGGAGATCGGCCGGGAGTTGCGGTCGAGGCTGCGGAACACGGGGTACGTTCGCGACAACGATCCGAAATACGAGAAGTTGCGGGCGAAACGGATCAGTGACTTCAAGAAGGACGTTTTGGCTGACCTGCAGATTGCGGGCGACTGAGCCGAGTGCTCGTGGAGGGCGCGGCCAGCGCCGATGTCAATGGTTGGGTGTGTAGTTAAGTCATGAATATCCTGGTCAGCCACACGATCCGCCGCCGTTCTGGCGCGGCGTCCGGATGCCTGCAGCGGCCCGGGCGCGGTGCCATCGGTGCGGCAGGTCAGTGTCAGTGGTTGGGTGTGTACTGAAGTCATGAACATCCCGGTCAACCACACGATCCGCCACCGTTCTGGTGCGGTGTTCGGATGCCTGCAGCGGCCCGGGCGGGGCGCCGTCGTTGCTGTAGGCCAATGTCAGTGGTTGGGTGTGTACTGAAGTCATGAACATCCCGGTCAGCAGTCCGATCCGCCACCGTTCTGGTGGAGTGAACTCGGGTGTGGCCGTGCCTTCTGTCTTTGGCTCGGATGGCCTGACTGGTGGGGGTGTGCGGGTGTCATGAGCTTCGCGGTGAGCGACTTTCCGCCGGCATCGGTGCCGGAGGGTGAGAGTGCGCTCACCGGGTTGCTCACGCACCTGGGCCAGGTGGTCAGTGTTCTCGATCTGGATCACCTCGATCGGTTGACCGGCGAACAACTGCTGACGCAGCTGGGCCAGGTCGCGGGGGTGGTGCGCGCCGGCGAAGCGGTCCTTGCGGCGTTCAGTGCCGAGGTTGCTGACCGGTCTGATCCTGCCCGCGGCAACGACGGGTTGGCCGTGAAGCACAACTACCAGCGCCCGTCACACCTGATCGAGGTGATCACCGGGGTGTCCTCCGCTGCCGCATCACGGTTGATCCGGGTAGGGCAGCGCACCTGCCGCCGCCAGACCGATGCCGGGTTCCCGCTTCCGCCGTTGTTCCCGGTGGTCGGGGAAGCATTCCGGCAGGGCCTGATCGGGGTAGAGACCGCCGAAGTCATCACCCGGGAACTGTCCCTCGCCGCACCACGCGCAGAAGTGGAGCACCTGACGATTGCGGAACGCACTTTGGTCAGTGAGGCGGTCGGTGCGGGCTGGCGCGACGGGTTGCCCATGTCGGCCGATTTGGTGGGTATTCAGGCTCGGCAGTGGCGGGACCGGTTGGACGAAGACGGGATTGAACCCAACACCGACAAAGCGTTCCAGAAACGCGATTTCTGGATCGCTCGTGCGGCGAAGGATGGGTTGGTGAAGTTCGGTGGCCAGGTCACCGTTGATGTGGGAGCGAAACTCCATGCCTTGTTGGATGCGGTGCTGAACCCCAAGACCGCGGACCGATACGACCCGATGGTCACTGATGCGGGCGCGGGCACTGCTGATGGAACGGGCGGCGGGGCTGGCGGAACCGGGGTTGGCGACACGGGTGCCTTCGGATCCGCCGCGTCGCCAACCGTGGCCAGCACCAACCCAGACACCGATAACCCGGCCCAAGGCCCCGGCGGGAACCCTGGCGAGGAGAGCGAGGAGCCAATCCGGGCCCGACGGACCGCTGGGCAGCAACGCGCTGACGTGTTCGCGTCGATGATCGACGCCCTCGCCCGCTCCGCCGACGCACCCAGTGTCACCGGGGCAGCGCCCACGGTCGTGGTCACCGTGAACGCGGAGGTCATCGACTCGAAGTCCGGTACCGGCCAGATCGTTGGAGTGAACGCTCCGGTCGCGGCATCAACGATCACCCAAATTCTCTGTGACGCGAGCATCATCCCGGTGTTCATCGACCCCGACGGCACCGTCGTCGCCCTCGGCAATGACCAGCGCGGGTTCAACCGGTCGCAGCGGATGGGGATGATCGCCCGTGACGGTCCGACCTGTGGGATGCCGGACTGTCAGATCCCGGCGACCGGCTGCGAAGCGCACCACGTCGTTCCCCACGCGGAGGGTGGGCCTACCCATATCGACAATGGTGTGTTGTTCTGCTGGTTCCACCACCGCATGGTCGACACCGGAGTGTTCACGGTCACGATGGTTAACGGTAAACCGAAGGTCACCATCGCCGAGTGGATCCGCCGCAAACCATACTTCCAGTGACCGGCGCCGAACTTCCGGTTCCAGGTAACACGAGACCCGGCACGTGCGCGCGAACGCCCTGCCGAGTGCCGGACTTCGAAAAAGTGCCGGGTACAGGGATGGTACGGATGCATCGGACGGCTTCGGCTCCAGACAGCACAGCACCCGGTACGTGCGCATGAACGCTCGTGCCGGGTGCCGGGTGCCGGGTGCCGGGTGCCGGGTGCTGGGTGCCGGGTTCCGGGTTCCGGGTGCCGGGTGCCGGGTGCCGGGATGGTGCCCCGCTCAGAAATCTCTAGACGATCGCTGCACGCAGCGCGGCCGCAGCTGCTCCGACGTCGGGGGCTCCGTAGATCGCTCCGCCAGCAACGGCAACCTGCGCACCGGATGCCTGAACCGAAGCAATCGTCGTGACATTGACCCCGCCCGCGACGGAGAACGGTGTCCCAGACGCTTCTCCATCACGCAGAAGCGTGTCGAACGTGAAGCCTTCTTCAGCCTGCTCGTCGAGTCCCGCGTGCATCTCCACGAACTCGGCGCCGAGTGCAATGACCTCGCGTGCACGGGCAGGCTTGTCCGCCACACCGATAAGGTCGACGACGATGCCCTTGCCGTGCTTCTGCGCGGCCTTCACAGCTCCGGCGATCGTGCTGTCACCGGCAACACCGAGCACCGTGACGAGGTCGGCTCCGGCCGTGAACGCGATGTCAGCTTCGAGCTCACCGGCATCCATCGTCTTGAGGTCCGCGAAAACGACCTTGTCCGGGTGCGCCGCCTTCACCGCGGTGATCGCGGGGAGACCGGCGCTCTTGATGAGGGGAGTACCAAGTTCGAGGATGTCGACGTGCGGCGCGGCAGCTGCGGCGAGTTCAAGGGCGGCCTCGGTGGTCAGGGTGTCCATAGCGAACTGAAGCTTCATAGTGTGTTCCTTCTTTTGGTGATGTGATCGCGTGCAAGTGCAGGGATCGGTCATTCAAGATTTGCGTGGCGTGGCCAGAGATCGTCTGCGCTCTGACCGGAGCGAAGCCAGAGGGTGTGAAACAGGGCGTCTCCCACAACCATGACGGTCTGCTCGAACAGGCTTCCGGCGTACTGGCCCGAGACTGAACCGGAACGGTCGAGCTTGCCCGCCGCCGGCACAACCATGACCACCGTGGCGAGAGCAGCCAGCGGAGAATCAGCGGCCGTGGTGATGGCGACCACGGATGCACCGGCGTTCGCGGCAGCATCCGCCCCGCGAATTATCGCCGGCGTTGTTCCCGAACCGCTCGCCGTCACGAGGACATCGCCCGGGCCGATCGCCGGAGCTGTTACTTCGCCGACGACATGGACGCTGAGGCCGAGGTGCATCAGGCGCATCGCGGTCATGTGCAACGCCAGTCCCGATCGCCCCGCTCCCAGTACGAAAACCCGACGGGCGCCGTGTAGCGCCTTCGCAATAGCCGCGAGATCGTCGGTGCCGAGTTCGGCAATCGCATCTGCCGTTGCGGTGAGTTCCCGCATGATCGTGGCGAGGGATGCCGTCACCTCGGTGTTCGGGATCGTCGCCGTCTCGGAATTCGTCATTGATCCATCGTGTCCAGACGGCGGCTCCGTGGCCCCCGCCCGCCCGTGCAGGCGGCCTACCCATCGGGGGAGGTACAGGTTCTCTGGGTAGGTTGAACCGGTGACAATCGACAGCGATCAGCCAACCCCTGTACCCCGAAGGCTCCAGCTCGAGCACGCGCAGGCTGTAGCCGAACAGGCCGACCGGCACGCCGTGACCCTTGAGTCGATCCTTGCGGTTCTCCGCTCAGCGCGCCTGGATGACCGCGCGAGCCGAACGACGGCGATCGACCTGGCATCCTCATCGCTGATCGAGTTGCGCAGCACCACCGACCAGCAGCGCGGCACCATGCTCGAACCCGTGGACGGCGCGTTCGCCCGGCTTCGATCCGACCTGCGCCCGCTTGCCCGGTTCGGCGGGCTCGACGTGCAGTTCGTCGAACCACCCACCGGGGGTCGTGCGCTGCCCGGAGAGGTTGCCCACGCGGCGCGGGCGATCGTACGAAGCGCGGTGCTTGCCCTCGTGGATCAGGAAGACGCCAAACGTGTGCGCATCCAATGGGATTGTGACGGCCTCAACCTGCTGATCGACATCCGGGATGACGGCGAGGGCAGGATCAGCGCCCACGACGACTCGCTGCGCCCCATCGCGGAACGGGTCTCCGCACTCGACGGCGGCCTCGACGTGTCATCGACAACGGGCTGGGGGACGACGCTCGCGATCCGACTCCCACTTGACCCGCCCGCCGAGACGGAACCGCTCGAGGATTCCGCCGACTTCAGCCCGCGCGAACGGGACGTGCTTCGACTGGTGGCATCGGGTGCGCGCAACCGTGCGATCGCTGCTCAGCTGGGCATCACCGACAACACAGTGAAGTTCCACGTATCGAACCTGCTCCGCAAAGCCGGGGTCCGCACGCGCGGTGAGTTGACGGCGATCGCCGCCGCGTCAACGCGGCCGCGTCAGTAGCCTGCCGTCGATCGCGCGGATCAGCGGAAGGCCGGAGTACCCCATCGCAGACCCCAGGGGTGTGGGCCGGCAAAGAACCAGACGAGCGCTGCGATAAGCGGAGAGACGAGAAACCCGATGATCCAGAGGTTTCGCTCGCCGCGCGAAAGGTCGCGGGTCCGAACGACCTGCACGACGCCGTAAGCGAGAGCGGCCAGATATGCCGCGCCCGCGAGACCAGCGACCAGCCAGGCAAGAACGATGTCAGCATTCATGGTTTTCTCCTTCGGCTGGTGGCTCTCAAGCTAGGGCCACGGGCGGTCCTGGTCAACCCTGATGCCCGATGGACGGGACGCAGTGGCCCAGTGGGTCGCTCCAGAGAGACGCGCCCGGACCTCCCTGCCGACCGATGTCAAGGTCCTGCCGCGAGTTGTGTTGTGAACCTACGGTAGGAGACCCTCGCGGGCAAGTCGCAGCGGTTTCGCTGATGAAGAAGTGGAGAAGTGAGTGCCGGTACCCCGGAATGTTGAAGCGAAGCCGGTGCTGGAAATTCTCGCCATCAGCGACCACGAGTGGAGGGTGTGCGATGGGCGGTTCCGTCAGAGCGACGCCAGACGGATGCTGGGCTACATCGGCAGAACGGCGAACGTTTACGAACTGGTGCGTCTGCAACAGGGACCTGGCTGGGAGCGCTTCGACACGCTACAGGCCGCGCTTGATGCGCTCGTGGAGCCTTCCGGGCAACCCGCGCCGTGAGGCCGGGCCGGATAGTATCGAGGTGGTGCGCCGGGAAGTCTGGTCGGCAAGATCGATCAACGACCCAATTTCAAGGAGTTTCCATGGCAACCGTGCCGCCAGACCGTCCCAACGTATTGTCGCGGGGCAGCTACGCCGAAGCGAGCAGAATCGCGACCATCCTCCGCAAGGAAACTGTCGGCGGAATGCTCCTGGTCGCCGCGGCGCTTATCGCCCTGATCTGGGCGAACTCTCCCGCCTCTGACGGTTACTTTGCCCTGCGCGACTTCAAGATCGGTTACGAGCCCTGGCACCTCGAACTGAGTCTCGGGGCCTGGGCATCCGACGGGCTGCTCGCCGTGTTCTTCTTTCTCGTCGGCCTCGAGCTGAAGCGGGAACTGGTTGCGGGTGATCTGCGTGACTTCCGCAAGGCCGTCATTCCGGTGGCGGCTGCCGTCGGTGGCGTTGTTGTTCCCGCGCTCATCTACGTCGCTATCAACTGGGGAAACGACGCCACAATCGGTGGATGGGCGATCCCCACCGCGACAGACATCGCCTTCGCTGTGGCCGTCCTTGCTATCGTCGGCTCCCACCTGCCAAGTGCGCTGCGGATCTTCCTCCTGACCCTCGCCGTCGTCGACGACCTGATCGCCATCCTGATCATTGCCGTGTTCTACACGACGGACATCAACGTGGTGGCTCTGGGTCTCACGCTGATTCCGCTTGCCCTGTACACCTTCCTCGCGCAGAAGTACCGGCGATTCTTCGGGCTGAAGCCTGCGGCGGCATGGTTCATCCTGCTGCCCATCGGCGTCGTCACGTGGGCGCTGCTCCACGCATCCGGGATTCACGCAACGATCGCGGGTGTCCTGCTTGGCTTCGCGATCCCGGTGATCAGGAGCAAGGCCAGCGGCGGACCGGAAGCCGGGCCCGGCCTGTCCGAGATCTTCGAGCACCGGTTCCGGCCGATCTCCGCCGGGTTCGCCGTGCCCGTTTTCGCCTTCTTCTCCGCTGGTGTTGCGATTGGTGGCGTTGACGGCTTCACGTCGGCCCTGATGGACCCGGTAACGATAGGCATCATCATTGCCCTCGTCGCCGGAAAGCCCATCGGAATCCTGGGAACAACGTGGCTGGTCTCGAAATTCACCCGGGCGAGGCTCGACCCATCGTTCCGGTGGGTGGACCTGTTCGGTGTCGGCCTGCTCGCCGGGATCGGTTTCACCGTGTCGCTTCTCATCGCCGAGCTGAGTTTCGGATTCGGCAGCCTCGAAAACGACCACGCAAAAGTTGCGATTTTGACGGCATCCGTTCTGGCCGCGCTGCTCGCCACTGTTGTGCTGCGCATTCGGAACCGCAGGTACAAGCAAATCGAAGCCGAGGAGCGCGTGGACGCGGACAACGACGGGACGCCCGACGTGTACCAGGGCGGCGGACACTGAGCCTCGGCTCAAGATACCGACGCAGGGGGGGGTGTTGCGCCGAGTCCGCGCAGGTCTAGCCTCTGACTGTGGCTGCACTTCCTGACGCCTACCGCCAACCTCTCGACCGCGCACGGGAGCACTCCCTGGAGTGGCTCGCGTCACTGCCAACGCGCCAGGTTCGGCCACAGCGCACCGCAGATCAGGTCGCCGAACACTTCTCGATTCCGCTGCCGGCCGGCCCAACCGATCCGGCGGCGGTTGTCGATGAGCTGGCCGGCTTCGCCGAACCCGGCCTCATGGCGATGCCGTCCGGCCGGTTCTACGGCTGGGTGATCGGCGGAACGCTTCCCGCCGCACTCGCGTCGGACTGGCTCGTCAGCGCCTGGGACCAGAACACCGCACTCCGTTACGCTTCCCCCGCCACGGCCGCCATCGAGCAAGCGGCGGGGGACTGGATCCTCGATCTGCTCGGCCTCCCGGCGACAGCAGACGTCGGCTTCACCACGGGTGGCACTGTCGCAAACTTCGTCGGTCTCGCTGCGGGTCGAAAAGCGGTTCTGGATACCGTCGGCTGGGACCTCGACACGAACGGCCTGGCTGGTGGCCCACCGGTCACCGTGCTCGTGGGACAGGAACGACACGCGTCGGTCGACCTCGCTCTCCGGTACCTCGGCCTCGGCGCCCCGACCGCTGTCGCATCCGACGACCAGGGCAGGCTGATCACGTCCGCGTTGACGGATGCTCTCGCCAGCGTCGACGGCCCGGTGATCGTCTGTCTCCAGGTGGGAAACCTGCACTCAGGAGCGTTCGACCCGTTGGCCGAGACCATCCGAGTGGCCCACGAACACGGCGCCTGGGTGCACGTTGATGGGGCGTTCGGACTCTGGGCCGCCGCGAGTCCGCGCTACCGGAGCACGCTCGACGGAATCGACAGGGCGGATTCCTGGGCGACCGACGCCCACAAGACCCTCAACGTTCCGTACGACTGTGGAATCGCCATCGTCGCGAAGCCCTCGGTACTCCGCAGCACGTTCGGCATCCACACCGACTACCTGATCCACGATGACGCCAGGGGGCCGGGTGACCCGTGGGAAAAGGTTCCCGAACTCTCCCGCCGCGCCCGCGGAGTGCCGGTATGGGCTGCGTTGCGCTCGCTGGGCCGGTCAGGCACCGTCGCACTCGTCGAACGGCTCGTCGACACCGCGGCCGAGCTCGCCGCCGGGCTCTCTCGCGTGCCTGGCATCGAAGTGCTCAACGATGTCGTCTTCACCCAGGTCTGCCTTGCTTTCGGTCCAGACGACCTCACCCGCAGGGTCACCGAGCAGCTCATCGCCGATGGCTCGGTGTGGATGTCCGGTTCGCACTGGCAGGGCAGGGACATCCTGCGTATCTCGGTGAGCAACTGGTCGACGGATGCCGATGACATTGCCACATCGATCGAGGCGGTTCGACACGCCTTCGAGGTCGCATCGTCCACCTGAGCCCGGTCTTTCCGGTCAGCCTGCCCGGGAGTAGTCTCGGGGCAACGGCGAGTCCCGTGCCCGCCGGGTAGGGGGTCCTGGTGGGACGGCTTGTTTACGATTCGACGACGAGCATCAACCTTGACGATCGCACGCTCGCGCACCTCCAGATCGTGATCGGTGCGAAGCTCAGGCGGGGCGAGAGCTTTCCCTTCCGCTGGAAGCTGCCTGACGGCGCTGGCGGACCTCCGGGGAGCCTGTGGATCGCTCCGGGAATTTCGCTTTATTTCCGGTACGACGAATCGAGACTGCCCAACATCAATCTCGACTGGATCAGCGCGCTCACCGCGTCGTCCAACACCGATTCGGGGCTGCGGCTGATCAGTGAACCGATCGCGGCGCAGGACGACGTGCGCGACGAGCGGGTGGGGCGGCTGTAGCCCGCCGCGGTGTTCCCCCTATGATTCCCTCATGGGAACCTGGAGTGGACAACCGTTTGGCAATGACGCCGCAGCTGACTGGGCATGGGAGCTGGACGGTGCCGAGGGCTGGGATATTGTCCTCGAGGCGCTTGAAGCCGTGCTTGACGAAGATCCCGCGTCCGTCGACGCTGATGCGGCAACCGCCGTCATTGCCGCCGCTGAAGTCGTGGCACATCAACGTGGGCGGCCAACGCAGTCCGACAGCTACACCGAGAGCGTTTCGGCCTTCGTCGATCGCGTCCCGGCCCCGCCCGCTGAGATCGCCTCCGTCGCGCTGAGGGCCCTCGACATCGCAACGGTCCCTGACGGCGAACTCGCAGAGTTGTGGGCCGATGCGGGTGAGGATGAATGGGCCGAGGCCAACCAGCGCATTCGAGAGGCGCTCTCGCTGCCCCCGCTGGTCGCGCCCGCTCCCGCCGCGCCCAGGAAGCGGACTGGCTGGGGCTGGGGCAAGGGCAACCGGGAGAGCTAAGCGGTGTACGACCGGTTCACCGCGACGCAGCGCGCTGAACCTGGCTGGGAGCGAGCCCGAACCGCTGCCGGAATGTGCGGGCGAACGTGCCCGGATCGAGAAATCCCGAGGTCTGGCAGGCTGCCTGAACGGTGTGCCCTTCCTCGAGCATGGCGCGCGCGTGGTCGAGGCGAAGACGACGAATCTCTGCCGCTGGTGAAGAACCGCCGCCTGCGAAAATGGCCTGAACCGATCGGACGGAGAGGTGGGCATCCGCTGCCAGATCCGTCGTCGAGAACGCGGGGTCGGTGAATCGATCCCGGATCGACCGGCGCATCGACTCCCGAAGTTGTGCGTGCGTCACGTCCGACGGTAACCGTGGGTTGATCACCGGTGGCAGGCCGGAAGTCCTCTGCTCTCGAGTGTGGGGGATGGCTGTGGTGTCGTCGGGTGCGTTGAAGCTCAGGAGCGTCGACGCCCTCCCGTCGCCAATACGCCGGGTTGACCAGTGAACGAGTCGCGTATCGCCCGCGCGCGTGACGAACCACTCTGACGCGAGGTGTGACCCCGTCGAGCCGACGATCGGGCACTCGTGCCACGGGTACGGAGATCCGTCAGGACGGTGCGGGTGCAGCAGCTCGTGACTCGGCCCGCCGACGACGTCGTCGCCGTCACGGTAGCCAAGAAAGCGGATCGCCGCCCGGTTCGCCAGGGCCACGAGCCCCCGGTCATCAATGACCCACAGGGGCACCGGGGCGTCGTGAAGGACCTGCGACAGAAAGTTCGCGTCGTGTTGCACCTCAACGCCGATCATGGGGACCTCCAACCTGCTGTAACGGTATGAGCCGGGAACGGCGAGCGGATTGCGCAGGTGTTTCACGGAGGTAAAAGAGTCTCCCCATTGCGCTGCTGGCTCTATCGTCTGCGCGAAAAGCCTGTGAGCAGGTTCCCGACGTCGCTGAAGTGGGCTTGAGGCATTTCCCCACATCACGCACGAGGAGAACACATGACTGACTGGAACGCCAGACGCGACGAGGCGACCCACAACATCCGCACGGCTGTTGCCCGCTCGGAATCATCGTGGTCCGACCTCGCAGAGGAGCTTGACCGACCGCTCCTCTGGACCATTGCAGCGCTCCTGGGTTCGCACGCACTGCCCGCCGAGCTCGCTCAGAAGGCAGGACAGTTGCTCGACCTTGACGAGGAAACCGTCCTCGCGCTCCAGGAGCAGCCCTATCGGATCGCGGGCGACGTGCTCAAAGCGGACCCGACCATCTACCGCTTCTACGAACTGCTCGGCGTGTACGGGCCGGCGTTGAAAGAGGCGATTCACGAGGAGTTCGGCGACGGCATCATGAGCGCGATCAACTGCAAGGTCGAGATGTCGCGTCGCGAGGACCCCGAGGGCGATCGCGTGCGCATCGTCATCGACGGCAAATTCCTGAAATACCAGTGGTGAAGGACGAGAGGGCACTCTGATGACTTATGTAACGCCGAAAGACTTCGCTGTCCGGATGATCGATGCCGGGCAGTCCAAGGTGGCGATGTCGACGCGCGACACGCTGATCCGCAGCTATATGGCCGGGGCCATCCTGGCGCTCGCCGCGGCCTTTGCCGTCACCATCAGCGTCCAGACGGGCTCACCGCTCCTCGGCGCTGTTCTGTTCCCGGTCGGATTCTGCATGCTTTACCTGCTGGGATTCGATCTCCTGACCGGTGTCTTCACACTGGTCCCGCTGGCCTGGCTCGATAAGCGTGCCGGGGTGAGCCTGGGCGCGATGCTCCGAAACTGGGGTCTGGTCTTCGTCGGTAATTTCGCCGGAGCCCTGACCACGGCGCTGCTCATGGCCATCGTCTTCACCTACGGCTTCTCCGCGGACGTCAACGAGGTCGGGCAGGCGATCGGCGGTATCGGTGAAGGACGAACCGTTGGCTACGCCGAACACGGCTTCGCGGGCATGCTGACCCTCTTCGTTCGCGGAGTGCTCTGTAACTGGATGGTGTCCACCGGAGTCGTCGGAGCCATGATGTCCGACAGCCTCCCTGGCAAGGTCATCGCTATGTGGATGCCCATCATGCTGTTCTTCTACATGGGATTCGAGCACTCCGTGGTGAATATGTTCCTGTTCCCGATCGGCCTCATGCTCGGTGGAGACTTCACCATCGGCGATTATCTGATCTGGAACGAGATTCCTACGGTGCTCGGCAACCTCGTCGGCGGCCTGACCTTCGTTGGGCTGATGATCTACACCACCCACGTGAAGACCGGTCCGCTTCGCGAACTGCGTGTCAAGGTCAAGCAATAGCGCAGTGAATGTGGGCGACCGAGAGGGGCGGGGCGCACCAGCCCCGCTCCTCTCGGGGTGTCATCGGCTAGTCCTGGCTCTGCAGTTCATGTGACGGATCCGCCGTGGGTACGCTCGCGGATGCCAGCAGCGCCAGTTTTTCTGCATCACTCGACCCTGCGTCAGGGTGAAAGACAACAAGCATGACGCCGTCTGCGCCGCCGATGCTCAATCGTTCCCGGTTGAGGACGAGTTCGCCGACTTGAGGGTGGTCGAACCGAACCAGTGTTCCGTGCTGGCCACGGACCTCGTGGCGGGCCCAGAGCTGGCGGAAGCGAGGGCTGGCGAGGCTGAGCTGGCCGGTGAGTTCGATGAAGCGTGGATCATCGATGTCGTTGCCGACGGCCTGCCGGAGATTCGCGATGAAGCACTCGGTGAGGTCTTCCCAATCGGGCTGCAGCGCCTGTTCGCCCTGATCGAGGAACAGGTCTCTGAGTTGATTCCCGCCAACGTTGAGTCCGGGGGAGAGCGCCCGGGCGAGTGCATTCGAGGCCAGTACGTCGAAGTATCTGCCCTCGATGAATGCCGGCTGGGCGAGGGAGTCGAGGAGTTTGAGGGCGCCGGGCGGCACCGTCTCTTTCCGTGGCTGGCGTCTCCGCTGGCGCGGAGCATCCGCCACCAGTGTCAGCAGGTGGGAGACGTGCTCGTCGTTGAGGTTCAGCACGCGAGCTATTGACTCAAGCACCTGGGCCGAGGGGTTGCGATCACGACCGCGCTCGAGGCGCAGGTAGTAGTCGGCGCTGATGCCGGCAAGCATGGCGACTTCCTCGCGCCGCAACCCGGGCACGCGACGGACTCCACCGTCGGGAATGCCGACCTGCTGCGGGGTCACCAGTTCGCGGCGCGCCCGCAGATACGCGCCGAGGGGATTCGTTGTCTCGCTCACGACGCCAGCCTATGGCTGTGTGCCGCGGAGCGAGGGGGCCCTGTCATACCCCCGGCTGGAGAGGGTGCTGGTTGGGGGTGTTCGCTGCTCATAGCGTCCTTAACGGCTCGATCGGGCCACTTATTTCGAGAGGAGACGCATGAGCGTCGCACTGGTTACCGGGGCAAACAGGGGCATCGGTTATGAGACCGCCAGACAACTGGTGGAGTTGGGACACCTCGTGTACATCGGCGCGCGCGACGCTGAGCGGGGTGGGGAGGCTGCCGCGTCGCTCGGTGCGCGATTTGTGCAGCTCGATGTGACCGAGGACCTGTCGGTAGCGAAGGCGCTTGGAACCATCGGGGATGTCGAGGGCCAGCTGGACATCCTCGTGAACAACGCGGGAATTCAGGAGTTTGGAGACATCGACGGCCCGATGGCGCTGCGAGCATTCGACACAAACGCGGTGGGCGTCGTGCGCGTCACGGAAGCAGCGCTCCCGCTGCTGAAGAAATCATCCAACCCGACGGTGGTTACCGTCTCAAGCAGCGCAGGGTCGTTCTGGGCGGTCAACAATCCCGACCGGGTCGAATCGCAACTGAGGAATCTCCTCTATGCCGCCTCCAAGGCGGCGGCCACCATGCTCACCGTCCAGTACGCCAAGTCGCACCCCGACATCAAGTTCAACGCACTCGAACCGGGGTACACCGCCACAGACATGACGGCGGCGTTCGACGGCGGAAGGCCGCCAGCCCAGAGCGCCCAAACCGTCGTGCGTCTGGCGGCCCTCGCCCCCGACGGTCCGACGGGGACGTTCCAGGACGAAGACGGGCACCTTCACTGGTGAGAGCACGCATCCTCCCTCCCCGTGCCCAGGCGCGCCTGACCACATCGAACAATCGAACCATCGAAGGAACTGAATCGTGACCAACGCAACCTCGTCGATCGACACATCGACCGACCATAAGCCCGGCTCCTGGGCCGGCGTCGTCTCGCTCGGACTGGGGATCTTCGCGATCGTCATGTCGGAGTTCCTGCCGGCGAGCCTGCTGCCGCGAATCGCCGGCGATCTTGGGGTGACGGTCGGCGCAGCGGGGCAGAGCGTCACCGTGACCGCGCTCGCGGCCGCACTCTCGGCCCTCTTCATCTCGGTGGTGCTGCCGCATGCCGACCGGCGCCGCGTCATGATCGGCCTCACGCTGCTCGCCATCATCTCCAACCTCGCCGTCGCACTGGCACCGAACCTCCTCGTGCTTCTCTCGTCCCGGCTCCTGCTGGGCGTCGCACTCGGCGGCTTCTGGGCAATGGCCACCGCGGTCGCCGCGCAGCTGGTTCACGCGGACCACCTCGGGCGTGCGCTTACCGTCGTCAACGCTGGAGTGTCTGTCGCAACCGTTGCCGCGGTGCCCCTGGGCGCGTGGCTCGGGGAGCTGTGGGGATGGCGGGGAGTGTTCATCCTCGGTGCCGTTGTTGCGGCACTGGCGCTGATCGTTCAGGCGGCAACACTGCCGCACGTCACGCCTACGGTCGGAAGCGGAATTCGTGCGCTCGGAGCGACACTCCGCTCCCGTGCCGTTCTCATCGGACTGTTCGCGGTGCTGCTCGCTTTCGGCGGGCACTTCAGTGGCTTCACATACATCCGGCCGGCTGCCGAGAGCGTATCCGACATCGATGCCGGCGGACTCGCCCTGCTTCTGCTCGTGTTCGGAATCGCCAACTTCCTCGGCACGGCTGTCAGCGGCCCACTGGCCGACCGTGCACTCCGAGCGGCCGTCTTCCTGTTTCCGACGGTCCTCGGGATCGGGATGCTTGTCATGCTCGCGACCGGCGGTTCGACCGTGGCGCTGTTCATCGCGGCTGCGCTGTGGGGCTTCGGTTTCGGTGGCCTTCCGACCGCGGTGCTCACGTGGGGTGCCCGAACTCAGCCGACCCGTCTTGAGCAGATCGGCGGAGTGATCGTGACCGTGTGCAACATTGCGATCGCCGTCGGTGCGATCGTCGGGGGAATCCTCGTCGATGATGTCGCAGCTACCGCACCGCTGTTGATCGGCGGCATTTCGGCGATCGCCGGCGCCGTCGTGCTCGTGACCCTGCGTCAGCAGCGCTGACGGTTCTCAGCCGAACGGCATCCGGGTGCTGGTGTGGAAGCGAGCGGGCGGACCTACTCGCTGACGAGTTCGAGCGGCGGTACGCCGACCGGGTCGAACCCCATCACCTGACCGTAGAACGACAACTCGGCTTCCGTCGCGCTCACGATCGTGCTCGCGCGACGGAAGCCGTGTGACTCTCCCTCGAAGGCGATGTATGCGTGGGGGATGCCCTTCCGTGCCAGAGCATCGCGGAATAGCTCTGCCTGCGATGGCGGAACGATCGGGTCGTCGAGGCCCTGAAGCAGAAGGACAGGGGTGGAGAGGTTATCCACCCGGTTGAGCGGTGCCCGCGACTGGTAAAGGTCGGCCGCTTCCGGAAGCGGGCCGATGAGCCCGTCGAGGTAGCGGGACTCGAAGTCGTGCGTGTCCCTGGCGAACTGGGTCAGCTCGGCCACGCCGAAATACGAGGTACCCGCCGCGAACACGTCCGAACTCGTCAAGGCGGCGAGCACCGTCCAGCCGCCCGCCGAACCCCCTCGGATCCCGAGGCGATCCCGATCGGCGAGTCCGGCGTCTGCGAGTCCAAGCACGGTGGCGACGGTGTCTTCCACGTCGACGATGCCCCACTGCCCGCGCAGCCGCTCCCGATACTCCCGCCCGTATCCGGTCGATCCGCCGTAGTTGACGTCGACCACGCCGATACCGCGGCTGGTGAAATAGGCGATCGCGGGGTTCACGACGAATGGTGCCCGCGTGGTTGGTCCACCGTGCACGAAGGCGACGAATGGTGGCAATTCGTCATCCGGAGCAACGAAGTCCACGTTCCGGGGCGGATACACGATGGCGTGCACCTCCCGGTCTCCCGCGAACGTCCGGGATTCGGCGATGGGGAGGTATCCGGCATCCGGAAGTGAATCGACCGAGAGCCGAACCACCGTGATCTCTCCCGACTCGAGGTCGAGACGGCGAAGTCCGGGTGCGTCCTTCGCGCTGCCTCCGGCGAGCAGCACGCTGGTGCCGCGGACGGGTCCCAGGACGATATGGGTGAGCGGCTGTGCCACGACCGAGCTGGCGCCCGTCGCTGGATCGATGATGACGAGTTCGCTCTGGCCGAGTGTTCGGGAGGCAAGGATGCGGCCATCCGCCAGCAGCCGATACCAGGCCAGCCCGACGAACCAGAGTGCGTCGCCGTATTCGGCCTCGTCCGGGTGCAGCGGAGTGACCTCTCCCTGGAGATCGACCTCGGCAAGATTCCACCACCCGGATCGGTCGGTGATGATCGTCAGGTGGTCGTCATCCCGCCATTCGGGCTGAAGAAGAGACTCTGTCGGTGAACCCGCGAGCGTGCGCCATTCGCCGACCTGGCCCGCTCGATCGAGGTCGCCGACGCGCAACTCGGTCCCGTCCCATGGCATTTGCGGGTGATCCCACGCGACCCAGGCGAGGCGTGTGCCGTCGGGGGAGAACCGCGGATAGGCGAGGAAGTGTGAACCCGAAACGATGGAGCGGATCGCCTCGTTGTTGCCATCGGCAGTGCCGTCCACCGGCACCGCGACGATGTCTCTTTCAACGAGGTCGCCCGAGTGGGTCTCGCGCACGGCGATGATTTCGCCGTCACGCCACGTGAGATCTGCGAAGCGGAATCCGGAATCCGCGCTCGTGAGCGGTACAGGACTGCGGCTGCCACGATCCAGGCGATACAGTCGCTGATCCGTGAACTCGGCGAACACGAGAGTGCCGTCGTCGTCAGCCGCCCACGCTCCACCGCCGTACTCATGCACGCGGGTCCGGGCATTCCACGGCTCCGGCAGGACGTCGATGGGGTCGCCATTGTCACCCGTCGTGCGGACAGCGAACCGGCCGCCCTCGCTCGGGCGCAGTTCGAGCCACCACACGTCGTCGCCCACCCATGTGCCCTCACTCACGGCGTGCCCGCTCTCGGCGAGATCATGAGCGGAGATCGGTGAGCGCCAGGATCCGTACGGAGCGATTGTCGTCATGGCGACATCATGCCAGCCCGTGTGTGTCAGCGGGCAGCCAATTTGGCTACCCTCGGAGAATGTCTGCCAGTCGCAACCCCACAGTGATCGTGCTGAACGGCGGATCCAGTTCAGGTAAATCGTCGATCGCGAGAGCGCTTCAGGAAATCCTGCCCGGCGTCTGGTTGACCTTCGGCGTCGACACGTTTATCGACGCACTCCCGGGTCGGGGCGACAGCCCGCGAGCCGGGATCACCTATGAGCACGACGGCATGATTACCTTCAGCGCCGAGTATCGCACTCTCGAGCGAAGCTGGTACGCCGGCCTCAGTGCGATGACGGCCGCTGGGGCGCACATGATCCTCGACGAAGTTTTTCTCTCAGGGGGTGCCGGGCAGGAGAGTCTGCGTTCGACGTTTGGCAACACCGGGATGTTGTGGGTGGGTGTCCGTTGTGCGCCCGATGTTGCTGCATCCCGCGAAGCGCGGCGGTCTGACCGGGCAGAGGGAATGGCGCGGCAACAGGCCCTGAGCGTGCATGTCGGCGTGAGCTACGACCTCGAGGTGGACACGACAGACCGCCCGGCCGAGGAATGCGCCTGGGAAATTGCGACACAACTCGGAGTGCAGGCGCCGTACCGTGCATAGGCATGGGCCGTTCATCGGCATGAGCCGGCCTGTCAGAGCCGGACGTTCTCAGATCGACGGTCAGGAGCGACCGCTGGAGTCGACATCGGCGGCCCAGCCGGGGGAGTCGAGGCGAATTGCGTTGTCGCCAACGAGCGCGCGCAGTGTCGCTTCCGTTTTGGCGAGTGATTCTGCGCCCACCTGCTTCTCGAGCTCATCCCGCATCTCATCGAAGACGGCTTCGCCCTCGCGCAGAAGAGCTGTCCCGCGCTCGGTGACCCGCAGGCGCATCTTCCGGCGATCCGCCTCGTCGGGCTCCCTGGCGACGTAGCCCCGTTCTTCCAGGACAGCGATCGTGCGGGCCGCAGCCTGCTTTGTTACCGACATCGCCCGGCCCAGTTCCGACGCGTTTTCGGCGCCGGAAAGGATCGAGTGAAGCGCGAAGTCGTGCACCGGTCGGAAGTCATCGTGGCCTCGGCGCGCCAGTTCGGCGGTGGCCCTGTCGGCGAGGGTGCGGAACCCCGCAAGCATCAGCAGCGCTAGGTCGCCACCCTTCCGAGACATAGGGGAAGTCTAAGTCAGGGTTGTAATAGACAATCTAGTTGTCTATCGTTTATGGACAACATGATTGTCTATTAAGGAGGACTCATGTCTGCCATTGCGGCCATCGGCACAACCATCCCCGGCGTCGCCCACCATCGAGCTCAAATCAACGGCACTGAGCTGCACTACGTCACCGCCGGGACCTCCGGTTCGCCCATCCTGCTCGTGCACGGCTGGCCTGAGACGTGGTGGGCGTTCAGGGGTTTGATCCCGCTGCTTGCGGAGTCCCACCGCGTATACGCTCTCGACCTGCGCGGATTCGGCGACTCGAGTAATGCCGACACCGATTACAGCGAGCAGGCCTTAGCCTCGGACCTCCACCAGCTCGTCAACCATCTGGGAGCTGGTCCCGTGCACCTTCTCGCTCAGGACATCAGTGGAGGCGTGGCGTTCCGGTTCGCTGCCTCCCACCCTGACGAGGTGTTGAGCTTCACAGCGGTCGAATCCTCCCTTGCCGGGTTCGGGCTCGAGGCGCTCGCGGACGTCAACGCCTTCGGTTCGTGGCATGTCGGATTCCTTGGCGCCCCAGGCATCCCTTCGATGCTCCTGCCGGGGCACGAGCGCGAGCTCCTGGAAGACTGGGCTTACCCGATGATGAACGGCACAGCCGGTGCGATCCGCGCCGAGGATCTCGACGAATTCATCCGCACCTACTCGCGACCGAGCGCCTGGCGCGGTACGGAGGGCCTCTACCGTTCCCTGTTCACGGATCAGGGAGAGACGAGGGCGCTCGCCGAGGCGCAGCCCTTGCGCCTCCCCGTCCTCGTCGTCGATGGCGCCAATCATCCGTTCACGGAACAGTCCTTCCGTCCGGTGGCCGCTGGAGAGTTCACTGCTGTGCACCTCGAGGGCGTCGGTCATCTGGTTGCCCAGGAAGCACCCGCGAAACTGGCATCCGTCGTTCTGGACTTCATTGAACGAGGGGAGGACCGGTAGGAACGGTGCGCCCGGGTGGACACGCATCGGCGAACCCACGAACCGGGTCAGCGGGTGATCGGCGCGTTCGTTCCCGCACTCTGGGCTACACCCGCGGTGTCTGCCTCCTGTTCCCGCTTGTCGAGGCGACCCCCGATCGCTCGCAAGGCAGCGAGGATGGTCGTCAGATCGACAAGTTCCTGGGTCACGGCACCCACGGTCGCGGGGATCAAGCCGAAAGCGGCGATGGTCATCAACACGACGGAGATGGCGATGCCCAGCCAGATGCTCTGCAGCGCAATCTGAACGGTGTCGCGTCCGATCCTGACAGCGAGCGCGACGCGGGAGATGTCGTCAACGAGGATTACGGCATCCGCGGATTCGCTCGCCGCTGTCGCGCCCTTGGCGCCCATTGCGATGCCGACGTCCGCCGCTGCGAGCACGGGAGCGTCGTTGACACCGTCGCCGACCATGATCACCGGACGCTCCCTGACGTTGCTCACTTCGGTGACTTTGTCAGCCGGAAGGCACTCGGCGCGAACCCGGGTGATGCCCAGCTCAGAAGCGACGTGCTGTGCTGTTTCCGCAGCGTCGCCGGTCAGCATCATCGACCGTTTCACTCCCAATGTGTCGAGCCGTTGGAGTGTGGCCTTCGCATTGGCTCGCAGGTGGTCCCTCGCCAGCAACGCTCCGGCGTACAGCCCGCCGATGGCGATATAGATAGCCAGTTCGCCTGGCGCTATCTCCGTGCGCCGGGCATTCGGGGCGTGTTGGGCGACGAACGCGAACTTGCCGACCACCACGTCGCGCCCCTGGATTCGGGCAACCACGCCATTCGTGACCGCTTCTCGCGCTGACTCCGCCTCGAGCAGGTGGAGTCCCCGCTCCTGGGCGGCAGAGATCATCGCCGCTGCGAGCACATGCGACGAATACTGCTCGGCGCTCGCGGCAAAAGTCAGTACTTCGTCCTCCGTGAACGGATGCTCCGCCCGTATTTCCGAGAGAGCCGGCACTCCATAGGTGAGTGTGCCGGTCTTGTCGAACACAGCAGTCTGAGCGGATGCGAGTTGTTCGAGAACTCCACCGCTTTTCACGATGACGCCGTTGCGCGCAGCCCGGCTCATGCCGCCGATGAATGCCACCGGCGCCGCGATCAGCAACGGGCACGGGGTGGCAAGCACGAGCACCTCAGCAAAACGGACCGGATCGCCACTGAGCCACCAGGCGACCGCTGCGAGGGCAAGTGAGAAGAGGGTGAAGGGTATAGCGAACCGGTCGGCGAGCCGGACAACCGGTGCCTTGCTCTCGGCTGCATGAGCGACCAGGGCGACGATCTGCTGATATTGGCTGGCCGACGCTGTCGCCGTCGCCCGGATCGCCACAGCCTCCTGCCCGTTCACGGCGCCGCTCGGCACCGTGTCGCCGGCCACTTTCTCTACGGGGGTGCTTTCGCCGGTAATGGAGGATTGGTCAAGAGTGGCCCCGGCAGAGAGCAACACGCCGTCAACCGGCACGATCTCCGACGGCCGCACGAGCAGCACGTCGCCGACCTGCACCTCATTGACCGGCAAATCCTGGTACTCGCCCGCAACGGATCGGTGGGCGAGTTGAGGCGCCCGATCGAGGAGCGCATCCAGTTCGCGTTTGGCCCGCGCGTTCGCGAAATCCTCCAACGCTTCGCCACCCGTCAGCATCAGAACAACGACCAGAGCTGCGATGTACTCGCCGACGATGACCGTAGAAACGATCGCGGTGATGGCTAAGACGTCAAGACCAAATTCTCGACGCAACAGTGCCCGCACCATGCCGACGGCCTGCCACGCAGCGATCGCCAATGAGTACACGCTGAACAGCCACTGCACGAGCCAGCCCGAGCCCAGCAATGCCAGCGCCAGACCGGCGACGCCCACAATGATCGTGAGTGTGACCGGCCAATATCGCCGTGCGAGATCCAGAATCCGAGACATGGGCGAGCGTTTCTCCTCACCGGGCGAGTGTTCTCAGGCGCTGACCGGCAGCGTCCGCAGCAGGTCTCGTTCGGCTGAGCCGGTCTGCTGGGCCAGGCCCCACAGAGTCGAGGAGGATGCCGCGCCGGAGGTCTCAGGGGCAGTGCCGCCCAGTTTGTCCCGGGTGCCCCGGTCATCGGGACTCAGCGCCTGGAGCACGTCATCCAGCTCGCCGGTGGTCAACTGAGTGGCATCGGCCAGCGCGGTCAGATCCCGCAACCCTGAACGCAGCGTGTCCAGTTCCTGGAGCTGCCTGTCATCGAGCCGGTCGCGGTCGGGCACGAGCTCGTCCTGCATCCGTGTTGCGTCCCGGAACAGGGCGAGTACTTCCGGCCCGGGTGGGCCGGTGCCGTTCGAGGAGGCACGGATGGCTGCGGCGGTGGCCTCGGTCGCTGTCTCGATCCGTTGTCGCAGGGGCGCTGGTCGGAAAGCGGGGATAACCATGAAGCCGAGGACCCATCCGATGAGCACCGCTGCCGCTGTGAGTCCGACGTATTGCGCCAGAAGGTTCACCGGGTTCAGGTCGCGGGTCACTGAATTGAAGCCGACGCTGACGATCACCATGAAAGCATTGCCAAGCGCGGGACGGGTGGCGATGAACCACAGCCCCAGGCACAGCGCGACCACTGCGACGAGGGTGAGGTAGCGGGACGGGACGAACAGCAGGACCAACGCGACGGTGAGCGAGCCCGCGACCAGACCGATGATCTTGTTCCTCGCCTTGGTGGCGGTGTCGTTCCAGCTGGCCTGCATGATGCCGAAAGTGGCCAAAAGGACGGTGGAGACCAGCGGATCACCGCGCTCGAGGCGCGACGTGATCAGCAGCATGAGAAGAATTGCGAGCGCGGTGCGCAACGCGTGCCTGACCTGAATGGACCGCAGCCTCGCGGACGGATGCAGCACTGCGTCCTGAAGTTGGTGGCGTCGGTCGCGATCGAGCGTGACCGGTGAGGTGTCATGATCCCGCATTGCCTGCTCAACGACGTCCAGGGCGCTTGTGGCCTCGGCGAGGGGTGAGCCGGTGGCGACCGACGCCGACGAAGACGACGAGGTCGTGACCGGATTGTTTTTCCGTCCTGGCTTGGACTTCAGCTGCTCGGCCAGCGTGTGGGCACGGGCTCGAATCTCGGTGTCGGCCGAACCGCCCGCGTCGGACAACTCTGCGGTGTGCATGGCCAGACGGTAGCGGGAGGCCCCCTCGAGCGCGTCCGCCAGCCATCGCTGCCTGCCGTCGCTCAGCCAGGTGCCGAACGCGGTGGCGGTGGCGGCGCCGGGATCATCGGCAACGAGCACATCGGCGACCTGCTCCCTGGTCGGCTTCGACGGGTCCGAGATTCCCATCAGAACCCGCAGTAGCAGAGCAACGGCGACGCCGGCGACGGCGGCAACGATCACCTGTCGGTGGTCGGCTCCGCCGGCTGGAGCGTAGCCGTAACCGAACACCGTGGTCATTCCCAATCCCATGCCGGCGTTGGCGAAGCGGGGGCCAATCAGCGGAAGCAATGAGGCCACGAAAATGAGCACCACGACGAGCGCAATCGCCGCGGGGCGAGAGGCCTCAGCCACGAGGCGCGGAACGACCGCGGCGAAGACCAGAAGCGGTCCCATTACCGCGATCACGCGGAGGTCAGGCCTCAGAGGGCCGCCCATAAAGACCACCAGCGAGAACATACCCGTCAGGCCGCCGATGATCCCAGCCGCACCGGCTCCCCACGCATCGGCGAGGAGCACGGAGGGAAGGACCACGATGATCATGAGGATGATCACTACCGGGCTGCCCTTGGGGTGCCTGGCTTTGGGGCGTGTGGATCCCTCGGGGCCACCGGCACCCTGCGCTGGCCCGCCTCGAGTGTTGTTGCGTGACGCGTTCATTCCTCGACGGTAAAGAGGAGGTGTGGGAGGTGGCAGAGGCCGAGGTCCTTGGCGTCGGTCGCGTGCCCGTCGCCCACAGATGGAACGGGCGGGTCACTCCGGGGCCTGATGGAGCGGATGACGGGAATCGAACCCGCGCTATCAGCTTGGGAAGCTGAAGTTCTACCATTGAACTACATCCGCATGACGCCGTACGGCGACGTTCGCAATCTTAGCAAGACGTGCCAGATAAACTGGCCTCGTGCTTCTCTCCGATCGCGACATCAAGGCAGAGCTGGCATCCGGACGCATCGGTCTTGAACCGTCCCACTCCGAGATGATCCAGCCTTCGAGCATCGACGTGCGCCTCGACCGCTACTTCAGGCTGTTCGACAACCACAAGTACCCCTACATCGACCCGGCCGAAGACCAGCCGGAGCTCACCCACCTCATCGAGACGAAGCCAGACGAACCGTTCATCCTGCACCCCGGTGAATTCGTGCTCGGCGCAACGTTCGAACAGGTCACCCTCGCCGATGACATCGCTGCCCGGCTCGAGGGTAAGAGCTCACTCGGCCGCCTCGGCCTGCTGACGCACTCGACAGCCGGCTTCATCGACCCGGGATTCTCCGGCCACGTGACCCTCGAGCTGTCCAACGTCGCGACCCTCCCGATCAAGCTCTGGCCCGGCATGAAGATCGGCCAGCTCTGCTTCTTCCGGCTGACCTCCCCGGCTGAGAACCCATACGGGTCAGCCGCGTACAGTTCCCGCTATCAGGGTCAGCGCGGCCCAACGGCATCCCGCTCGTTCAAGAACTTCCACCGCACCGACGTCGGCCTCATCGACGCGGGCAGCGCCGGCAGCTAGGCAAGAAAGGCCACCGCCATGAGTGACCCCATCGACCTGTCGTTCGCTGACGCACTCATATCGGATGCCGCCACCGAGAGATACCCGAACCGGATGTCCCGCTTCGGTCGCCTCGTCGGTCGCTGGAACGTGCACTCACGCCGCATGGATGAGGCCACAGGGAACTGGCATGAGTCGGACTTCGTCTGGGTGGTCGGGTTCATTCTCGACGGGAAAGCCGTTCAGGATGTCGCACTCACGCCGACCGATGGTGGCTTCGAAACGATCGCCACGGCGGTCCGGGTCTACGACCGCGACATGGGTGCCTGGCGTGTGAGCTACTTCGAGCCGGAGCGCGGCGAATACGCCCACCTCGTTGCCACCGCGCACAAGCGCGACGGCATCCGCCAGGACGGAACCCGCAACGACGGGCTGCTGATCCGCTGGAACTTCTCGAAGATCACCGATCACTCCTACCAGTGGGAGAGCTTCGTTTCGGAAGACGAAGGCACCACCTGGGTGCTCAATGAACACAACGAGGGCATTCGCGTCAGCTGACGCAGGCCTCGCCGCGAGAGCGTCACTTGCGGCCGAGAACGCCAGTTGCGCCTGATGTTCTCGGCCGGAACTGATGAGTTGGGCGCCCGCTACAGTTCGAACCGGAAGCTGAGGTCCTCGGGGTAGTCCCCGAGCGCCGTGAGCGTCGTCGCCGCACGCTGCAATGCAGCAAGGGTGAGGCCGAGGGTCTGCGGGCCGAAGCTGACGCGGGAGATGCCCAGCTCGGCGAGCCGCTTGAGCGGGATGCCGCCGAGCCCACCGATTGTGGAGATGCGGCCGTTCACCTCGTCCAGCGCGCGCTTCACGCGATCCTCATCGCTCAACCCGAGGAAGAAGATCACGTCGGCCCCCGCGTCGAGGTAGGCGTTTGCCCGCGTGACCGCTTCCTCCCAGCTTCCGCCGCCGGCGAGCGTGTCGACGCGGGCATTGATCACGAGCGGGATGCCCGTCGCGTTCCCGGCATCGCGGGCAGCGGCTACGCGTGCGACCGAGTCGTCGATGTTGCGCTGCGGACCGTTGGCCGCTTCGAGGGAATCCTCGATGTTGATGCCGACGGCACCGGATTCTTCGATCAGGCGACGGACGTTGTCACCGACGCCGACGGCATCCGGTGCGTAGCCCTTCTCGAAATCGACCGAGAGCGGCAGGTCGACGGCACCGGCGATGATGCGGGCGGCCTCGATCGCTGCGTCGACGGTGAGTCCCTCGTTGTCGGGCACGCCACGTGCGAACGAGACCGAGTGCGACGCGCTCGCGAGGGCACGCACTCCCGGGGCTTCTGAGACGATCTTCGCGGTGATGGCATCCCAGACGTTCGTCACGATGAGCGGGTCGCCCGGGGCGTGGAGGCGGTTGAGCAGTTCGGCTTTCTCGAGTTGAGTCGTCATCTCCCCAGTCTGGACAGGTCGGATGCCTCGGCGCCACCCATGGCGGCACCCGTAACCGATCCAAACACGTATGCTGCGGCGCCGCTCCGCGGTGAGGCGCTGTCAGGATTCGCCCCCCGAATGTGGGTCAGGCGATACTGGTAGTTGGAAACCGGCCGATGTGAAGCCCGCACGGGAACTGATCAGCCGCTGATAGAGATGGTGACTTGACGTGTCGAACGAGCCGAACGAGTCCACTGAGCTGAGTGAGCCGTGGATAACCGCCGTAGCCCGAGCTGACGGCACGGGCATGATTTCGGTCGATGGCGCGCAGTCCGACATCCGGGCAAACGACGTCGCCGAAGTTCGAGCCGCAATCATCGCGCGTGTCACCGACGAGGCGAAGGCGCGCAACCAACGGGTGCTGGTGGCGATCACGGACCTCGACGGGGTCTACCTGCTGTCGGTTCACCCCGACGGAAATGTCGAGTCAGAGGGTCCTGTTGTTCCGGATGCCGGTGCAGCGGCGCAGGGCGCGACAGCGGCTGGGTCCGGATCCGAGCCCGCCCATACACAGGAGCCGGAACCCGAGACCAGGCCGACCCGCCAGCCGTCTCCGGCGGAAGGACCAGCTCGCGGGGCTGGCCCAACGCGAGCCGTGCTGAACCCCGCCTTCGGCGAGGCAACGCCGGTGATTCCTCCGCCCCCCTTCGGTATCGATGACCTCATCGACTTCGCCGAGTCCGGATCCGAGCCGACGCCGCACAACGACAAAGGCTCCGAGCCGGCACCGACACGGAGGTCAACCTTCCGGTCCTATTCAGAGGAGAGCGACCTGTCGCAGAACAATTCCGGATCCGCCGCGCCAGCGGAGGGTGCTCCATCGCCCACTGCGCGGCCCGACGCCGGAAGGTCGGCCGAGCACACTGCCTCATCGGAGGCGGCCGAGCTGACCTTTGACCAGCTGTTGCCGACACCGGGCAGGTGGGAAAAGGCATCCGCGCCGTCGACCGAGGGTGAACCGGAAGCCGCGCCCACTCTCGAGGATTTCCTCCAGTCGCGACCATCGGCCCCGGAGGGCCCGGCGAAGCAGGGCTGGCAGGGGGCCGTCCGCCGTGTGACGGGCGGACTGATCTCGCCGCGCCCAGGCAAGGCCGAGCGCGCCCATCGTGATGCGATCCGGCGGGTCCAGCGGAGCCTCAAGGGGCCGCGCACCATCGTCGTGCTCAACCCGAAGGGTGGAGCGCACAAGACGACGGCAACACTGTTGCTCGCCGCGACCTTCGGTACTCACCGCGGTGGATCGACGCTCGCCTGGGACAACAACGAAACCCGCGGCACCCTTGGCTGGCGGGCCCAGCCGTCGGTGCATTCCAACACGGCGGTCGACCTGCTTCGCGACCTCGGACGGTTCTCCGATGTCGAGTCGGCGCGCGTCGGGTACCTCGACAACTATGTGCGCGGGCAGGGCGACGCCCAGTTCGACGTGCTCGCTTCTGACGAGGACGCCGCGGCGTCATCCACAATCGATGCGGATGCCTTCCGCAGCCTGCACTCGACACTCAGCCGGTTCTACCGCGTGCTTGTGATCGACACGGGCAACAACATGCGTGCGTCCAACTGGGAAGCGGCCGTCGAAGCCGCCGACCAGCTCGTCGTCGTCACCACGGTGAACGAGGAGACCGCGGCGAGTGCTGCGTGGCTCATCGACGGGCTCAGGCAGAAGGGGCACCAGGACAAGGTCAGCCAGGCCGTGACGATCCTCTCGTCACCGGGAGACACCGTGCAGCCCGAGCTGACCCAGCGGCTGCGCAGCCACTTTTCGGCCCTCACCCGCGTCGTGCTCGAGGTGCCCTATGACCCCGGGTTCCAGGGCGGCGGACCGCTCAACGTCGACGTGCTCTCTCCGCAGACCCGCGAAGCGTGGCTTCAGGTGACGGCGGCGGTCGCCGACGGACTCTAGGCCGGTCCGGCCTCGCCCGACGCGAGGATCTTGACCATCTCGAGTTGGCGCTTACTCGGGTCGAGGTCGTACGGCATGGTCACACCGGTGTCGCGGTAACCCTTCTTCAGGTAATACGCGTGCGCCCGGGTGTTGTCTTCGTGAACGTGCAGGGTGATCCGGTCGGATCGCTCCCTGGTCCACTGCTCGACGCCCTCGAGGAGAGCGGAGGTGACACCGGCCGCTTCGCCCCGGAACTCAGGTGTGACGTAGACGCCAACGAGCATCGGCACCGTCGTTCCGTTCGGCCTGTACGTACCCATCGTGCCCACCCATCGGCCGTCGCCAGTGATCGCGACGAGCACGGTTCCGCCGTCGCTCGTGCCTCGCCTGCCACGCATCCGCCACTCGGCTTCGCCCACGGCCTGTGCGTGAGCGAGCGTCTCTCCGAAAGCGATCGGCGTGTCCGCGAGCATTTCGAGCCGGAGCCTCCTGACCTCGCGCCAGTCGGCGTCGGTGGTGGGACGGATGGAGAAGGTGGCGTCGCGCATCGACCAAATCTACCGGCACAGCGACACCTCCCGCTGTCCGGTGCAAGCCCTTTTCGTGCCGCGGCACTGGGCATTAGTCTCGGAGCGCGTCGGCCTCCTCCGCCCGGCGCCCGTCGAAGGGAACTCAGATGTCCACCTGGCTCATCACCGGCTGCTCCACAGGCCTCGGTCGCGCGCTCGCGACCGCCGTGCTCGCTCACGGGAACAACGTCGTCGTCACGGCGCGCGATGCGTCGACGGTGCAGGACATCGCCGACACTTCCCCCGACTCAGCCCTCGCACTCTCGCTTGACGTGACCGACCCGGCGCAGGTCGAGTCAGCCGTCCGGGAGGCTGAGCGCCGGTTCGGCACCGTCGACGTGCTCGTGAACAACGCGGGCTACGGGTATCGGTCCGCCGTGGAGGAAGCCACCCCCGAGGACGTCCAGCGGCTCTTCGACACCAACTTCTTCGGAGCCGTCGCCATGATCAAGGCGGTCCTGCCCGCGATGCGCGAACGCCGCTCCGGGGCCATCGTCAACATTTCCTCCATCGGTGTGCGCCTCACACCGCCGGGGTCCGGGTACTACGCGGCGTCGAAGGCTGCCCTCGAGGGCATGTCCGGTTCCCTCCGCAAGGAACTGGAGCCCCTCGGAATCGCGGTTACCGTCGTTGAACCGGGTGGATTCCGCACCGACTTCGCCGGGCGATCACTGGCACAGTCTGAGGTCGCCATCCCGGACTATGCCGAGACCGCTGGCAAGCGGCGGAAGGAAAACGACACGGTGCACGGCACCCAGCCGGGCAACCCGGCGCTCGCCGCCGAGGCGATCATCACGGCGGTCGAATCCCCGAACGCACCCCTCCTCCTGCTGCTCGGCGCCGACGCCATCGACGGCTTCGAGACGCTGGCGGCCCGGGAGCGCAACGACGCCGACACCTGGCGCGACCTCAGCCTCAGCACCGGTTACCCGGAGGAATAGCGCGTTCAGATGCCGCAAAACCGCGGAATGGCGTCGGCATACCGCGGTTTTGCGGCATCTGAAGGCGGCTCTCGCGCCTAATGCAGCGCGATGGTCTCCACTGCGCGCAACTGGGTGCGGATAAACCGGTTCGCGTGCGCGCCGAGGTCGTCTGGGTCGTCCCACAGGTTGCGCCAGATGCCGAGCATCCTGCTCAGCTCCTCGTTCACCACCGCCGACGAGAACGACTCGAACACGACGGGCCCGTCGTAGCCGATCCGGGCGAGACCGCGGAAGAACGAGCCGAAGTCCACCGTGCCCGAACCCAGATAACCGCGGTGGCTCTCGCCGACGTGCGCGTAACCCAGCCGGTTGCCGACGTCGAGGACCGGGGTGTACAGATCCGACTCCTCGATATTCATGTGGTAGGTGTCGAGGTGCACCGAGACGTTGTCGTGCCCCACCTCGTCGAGAAACGCGAGCGCCTGCCTGCCCGTGTTCATCAGGTTGGTCTCGTAACGGTTGACGACCTCAAGCGACAACCGGATGCCGAGACCTTCGGCCCGTGACGCCAGCCGGGCGAGAGCGGCGGCGCTCGACGCGCGACCTGCCGGGGTGGCCGGGGCCATGTACTTCTTCATGGCGCTGTAGATCACGCCGCAGAGATCGCTTCCACCCATTGCGTGCACGATCTCGAGACACTCCTCGAGCATCCGTTCGCCTCGAGCCACGACGTCGGGGTCGTTGCTCGTGAGGTCGGTTGCCTCGCTCAGTCCGAGGGACGCACTGACCGCGAGCTCGTTTTCCTGCAGGAGGCGAGCCGCAAGCATCCGATCGAAATGAAAAGGGTCCATGAGGGGGATTTCGATCAGGTCGAATCCCGCCTGTTTCGTCTTCTCGATCGCGAGGGTCAGCCCCGCGGCGTCGAATGAGCCTGAGAAGACGAGAGCGTGTGCGCCGATGAGCACGATCGTGTCCTTCCACCCCGGTGGCCGCGCCGGTGCGAAGCCCGTTTCCGCAGATTACTCCGGTGGCATGGCAGAGAGACAGGCCGTACGGCACATCCCCAACCCCGGCCCAGGTCAGTTTCTGTCCCGGGTGCGTCAGCGGGAACGAGCGAGCAGCGCGTCGACCTCATCACGGTGGGGGAGGCTCGGGGAAGCACCCTGCCGCGTCACGGTGAGCGCTCCAGCGGCGATCGCGCGACGGATCGAGTCGGTGAGCGTGAGGCCGTCGGCGAGCGAAGCGCCAAGGTAGCCGGCGAATGCATCGCCGGCTGCCGTCGTATCGATGGCGGTGACCGGAATGGAGTCGAACCGTTCGGCGCTCGTCGCCGTGACCAGAACCGCTCCAGCAGCCGCCAGAGTGATGAGGGCGCTGGTCGCGCCGCGGGAGGTGAACCAGCGACCCGCCTCGACCGCCGATGACTCATCGGTCACCTCGATGCCGGTGAGGATCGCTGCCTCTGTCTCGTTCGGAGTGACGATGTCGACGAGCGGCCAGATCGCGTCGTCGAGAGCTGTGGCTGGCGCCGGGTCGAGGACGACAGTGAGTCCGGCGTCGTGCGCCTTCCTGATCGAGTACTGCGTGAGCGCCCAGGGGATTTCGAGCTGGGTGAGCAATACCCGGCAGCTCGCCCCGAGAGCCTCGAACGCATCGTCGATCTGTGACTCGCTGAGCGACGAGTTCGCGAGGGGAACCACCACAATGTCGTTTTCGCCCGATGAATCGACCCGGATGTGCGCCACTCCGGTCGGACCAGGAACCGAGCGGACGTGGTCGACGTGCACGCCGGCATCCGTAAGCCCGCCGCTCGCGACGTCGGAGAAGACGTCGGTGCCAACGCAGCCGACCATGTGCGCGTTGCCCCCTGCGAGCCCCGCGGCGACCGCCTGGTTCGCACCCTTGCCGCCAAGCACGAGCGTGAACTCGTCGCCGATGATCGTCTCGCCTCGAGCCGGGAGCCTCGACGAGAAGGTCGTGAGATCGACGTTGATGCTTCCGACGATCAGCACGCCACCGGATGCCGATGCTGACGGTCGAGAACTCATGGTGTCCTTCTGCTGTGGTGTATCGCTCATCGAGAGTCTTCGCGGCTACGCCAGCTGCTTCTGCTTCGCCTGTACCGGGATCAGCAGGAGAAGTCCGATGAGGATGACGAGGATGATGCCGAGGATCCCCCAGTACTGCTCTCCGCCAATGGTGATGAAGATGGCGAACGCTGTCGGAGCGAGGAACGACACGGCACGACCCGTCGTTGCGTACAGGCCGAAGACCTCTCCCTCGCGGCCGGCCGGGATGAGGCGGGCCAGGAACGACCGTGAGGCCGACTGCGCCGGTCCGACGAACAGGCAGAGCGCGAGTCCGAAGATCCAGAACATGATCGCACCACCGTCGTGGAGGAAGAAGACGGCAAGACCGGCGAGGACGAGTCCGATGAGGGATGCCATGATCACCGGTTTTGCGCCGAGCTTGTCGTCGAGCAGACCGACGGTGATCGTCGAGATACCCGCAACGACGTTCGCGGCGATGGCGAAGATGATGACCTCACCCGGCGAGAAACCGAACCAGCCAGCCGCGAGTACCCCGCCGAACGTGAACACTCCAGCGAGTCCGTCGCGGAAGACCGCGCTCGCGATCAGGAAGTACACGGTCTGCCTGCTCTCGTTCCAGAGCTTCTTGATGTCGCCGAAGAGACGGGGATACGAGGCAAAGAATCCGACCTTGTCGCGCCTGGCACCGACGCCCTTGTACTCGGGAACAAAGAGGAGCACCGGAAGGGCGAACAGGCCGAACCAGATCGCGGAAATCAGAACGGTCACCCGGATATCCATGCCGTCATCGCCCGTGATTCCGAAGATGCCGACGTCGGGCTGGATCAGGCCGAAGTACACGATGAGCAGCAATACGATTCCACCGAGGTAGCCGAGGCCCCAGCCGATGCCCGACACCCGGCCGATGGTCTTCGGCGTCGAGACCTGGGCGAGCATCGCGTTGTAGTTCACGCCGGCGAATTCGAAGAAGATGTTTCCTGCGGCGACGAGCAGAAGCCCCAGCCAGAGGAAGCTCGGGTCGGGCTCGACGAAGAACATGGCCGCGGTGATCCCGACGACGATGTAGGTGTTGACGGCGAGCCAGAACTTGCGGCGGCCCGAGCTGTCTGAGCGCTGCCCGGTGACGGGGGCCAGGATGGCGATCAGCAGACCGGCGGCGCCGAGCGCCCAGCCGAGCTGGGCCGAGACGGCGGCCTCTTCACCGAAGGCGTCGCTCGTCAGGTAGACGGTGAAGACAAACGTCGTGATCACGGCGTTGAACGATGCGGAGCCCCAGTCCCACAAGCCCCACGCCAGTACCTGCTTGGTCGAGGTTTTCGTCGGTGTTTCGGAGAGGGGGCGTGCCGCCGTCGCTGCACCATTGCCCGCATTCGTGGTCATGGTGCTCAGGCTACTGGCACTGGCAGACTCGCGGGTGAACCCTGATCCGCCGTGTCTTCGCCCCGCGCCCGTGAACTCTCACGCACGACAAGACGGTGCCCGATCTCGATGCTGCGTGGATTCACCCGCTCCGAGGTGATGGCGTCGACGAGGGTATCGACCGCTCGGTCGGCGATCGCCTGTTTGTCTGGTGCAACCGACGTCAGCGACGGAATCGAGTATGTCGACTCCTGAACGTCGTCGATTGAGACGATGGCAACATCCTCCGGCATCCGTAGTCCCGCGTCGGCGAGTGCACGCATCGCTCCGAACGCGATGACGTCTGCGAAGCACACGAGGGCATCGAAGCGGATGCCCGCAGCGAGCGCGCGGCCGACAGCGTCGTACCCCGCCGCGGTGCCGAACCGATCGGTGTACAGCAGCAGCTCGGGGTCCAGGCTGTGCCCCGCAGCTGACAAGGCCTCCTGAAAGCCCTGCAGTCGTAACCGGGAACTCCGGTAGTCGTCCGATCGGTACGCTCCCACGGTCGCAATGCGGCGTCGGCCCGAGGCGATGAGGTGCGCGGTGATCTCCCGTGCAGCACCGACGTTGTCGATGGCGATGGTCGTATAGGACGACGTCGAGATCTGCTCGCCGATGAGCACGGTGGGCACGCTCGGGGGAGCCGAGTAGAGGTCTTCCCTGGTCAGGGACATCGGGCTGAAGATCAGCCCGTCGACGAGGTGGGAGGTGAAACTCTTCAGTGTGCCCAGTTCCCGCTCTTTCGTTCCCTGCGTGTGGGTTGCGATCACCGTGTATCCGCGGCGTTGGGCAGACCGCTCGACGAGTTCGGACAGCTCGGCGAAATACGGCTGGGAGAGCTCGGGCACGGCGAAACCGAGCATCTTGGTGTTGCCCTGGCGGAGCCGTCTGGCGGAGATGTTCGGCTGGTAATTGAGCTTGGCGATGGCGTCCTGCACGCGCTGCCTCGTGTCCGGCCTGACGTGCACGTAGTTATTGACGACGTTGGAGACCGTGCGGGGGGACACGCCTGCAAGCTTCGCGACGTCGTGAATGTTGGTTGCCATGTTCCCTCCCTGACCATCTTGGCCTACAACGAGGCGTGACGGTGAACCGATTTATGCAACGTGGCAAAGGTGCGTATGACAGCGTTTGACAAAGCATCACGGTCATGAACACAATAGCCCTCGTGCAGTTTTTGCAACGTGGCAAACCGGAAGGCAAGGAATCGATGACGCTGACGCTCGATCAAGCGGCCCAAGCGACCAGGAAGCGCCCGCCGCGACTGCCCCGCAAACGGCGTTCTCAGGCCGGACTGAAGTACGGCTTTGCTTTCGTCGCTCCCTTCGCGGTTCTGTACCTCGTCTTCGTGCTGTACCCGGTTCTCCAGGCAGCCCAGATGAGCTTCTTCGATTGGGACCTGCTCGGGTCCGTTCGCGAGTTCATCGGCCTCGAAAACTATGAGCGGATGCTCTGGGGCGTCGACATTCAGTGGTCGATCACCAACCTGTTCTGGTGGCGCATCGGCGTGCTCGCCCTGGTTGCGGTGCTGCTGGTCGGCCCGATCAAGCGCAGGCACATCAGCGTCTGGAGTGTTGCCGGCGTCCTCGGCCTGCTCGGGGTGTTCGTCGCCCTCGGCTTTGCGCCGGGCAAAGACGGTTACTGGTACGACCCGACGTTCTGGATCGCCCTGCAGAACACCCTGCTGTTCACAGCCATCTCCACTCCGATCATCGCCCTGCTCGGTCTCGTCATGGCCCTTGCGCTGCAGGGACAGCGGCGCGGATCCCGCTGGTACCAGATGGCGTTCTTCCTCCCGTACATCCTCCCGGTCTCCGTGGTCACCCTCATCTGGACGTACTTCCTCTCACCGGGCCAGGGTCTGCTCGCGCAGATCCTCACCCCGCTCGGCATCGACCCGATTCCCTGGCTGAGTGATTCGAACACGGCGCTCACCGCGGTCATCATCACCACGATCTGGTGGACCGTCGGGTTCAACCTCGTCATGTTCGCCGCCGGGCTGCAGGATGTCGACAAGTCGCTCTACGAAGCCGCATCGCTCGATGGTGCCGGCCCGTGGCGCAAGTTCGTGAGCGTGACGCTTCCCGGCATCCGTCACGTCATCCTGCTCGTCATGGTGATGCAGGCAATCGCGTCGTTCCAGGTCTTCGGTCAGGTGAACATCATGACCGGTGGCGGCCCCGGTACCTCGACCGAGGTGCTCATCCGGCACATCTACCAGACCGGTTTCCGCGACTTCGAGCTCGGCTACGCGTCGGCGATGTCACTCTTCCTCTTCGCACTGATGCTGATCGTCTCCGTCGTCCAGATGCGCTTCCTCGGAAAGGACGACACCAAGTGAACGTCATGAGCCCTCCCCCGACCCGGAAGACGAGCGCCGCAGCGCCCGGTCTCGTCGCAGCACGGCACACCGCGACGCGTGCGACCTGGTGGCACCTCGCCATGATCGTCGCCGCGCTGGTCTGGCTTCTTCCCATGCTGTGGATGCTGTCGCTCGCGCTCAGCGACAACGCGACGCTGAGCCAGGGTGTCACCGGACTGATCCCGCGGGACTTCACACTCGACAACGTCTTCGGTGTCTTCTCCGTCGGACTCACCAGCCGCTGGTTCCTCAACAGCGCCATCGTGGCCATCGTCACGACGGTCCTGACGGTGCTCCTCTGCGCGATGGCGGGCTACGCCTTCGCGCGCATCGAGTTCCCCGGCCGCACGTTTGTATACGCCACAGTGCTCGCGGGGCTGATGATCCCCAAGGAGGCGATGTTCATCCCGCTCTTCACGATGGTCGCTGACGCGGAGATGCACAACACCTACGCTGCGCTCGTTCTGCCGCGGATCGCGGCTCCCCTCGGCGTCTTCCTGATGACCCAGTTCTTCTCGAAGATTCCGCTCGAGATGGAGGAAGCGGCGCGCGTCGACGGCGCAGGGCCGTGGCGCACGTTCTTCTCGATCATGCTGCCGCTTGCAACCCCCGGCATGTTCGCGCTCGGGATCTTCACCTTCGTTCAGACCTGGAACGACTACCTGTGGCCACTCGTGTCGGCGACGAAGAGTGAGATGTTCACGATCACCACCGGCCTTGCGTCACTCCAGGGCAACTTCGCCCAGGCCACCGAACTCGGCAGCCTGATGGCCCGCGGGCTCGTGGGATCACTGCCGCTGCTGATCATCTTCCTGCTCTTCCAGCGCCATCTCATCCGCGGAATCTCAATGACCTCAGGCGGCAAGTAGGGCACCAGCCCCGCAGTCGCATTCCCCCTGCATTTGTTCTGCAGGTCCACTCGTAACACCCGTAACACGAACACCCGTAACACGAACCTAACAAGACAGGAACAGACATGAACGGAAAACGCATCCCAGCGGTTCTCGCGACGGTCGCGGCAGCATCGATGCTGCTCGCCGGCTGTGGCACTGGAACCGGAACCGGCACAGCCGCCGGAGACGATGACATGACGGCAAAGATTGAAGCGGTCACAGACGAGCAGCTCAAGGGAACCAGCATCACGATGTCGCGGATGTTCGGCGACTGCGAGGAGACCACCAAGGGCGTCACCGACCTCGCGATGGCGGCATCCGAGTGTGAAGCGATCCAGATTCTCACCAACAAGTTCAATGCCGAGAACGAGCACGGCATCTCTGTTGAGCGCCTCGGTGGTGCTGACTGGAACTCGTACTACGACGCGTTCAACGCATCGATCGCCGGTGGAGAACCCGCGAACATCGCGAACCTGCACGATTACGCGCTGTCTGACTATGCGCGCCGTGCCCAGCTGGTGTCGTTCGACCCCGCAGCGCTCGACATCGACATGGACGACGCGACCGAGCAGGCCCAGAACTCGGTCACCTACGACGACAAGACGTTCGCGGTTCCGTTCGACTCCCACGCGATCCTCGCCCACGTGAACACCGACGTCCTCGGCGCTGCCGGCTACATGGACGCCGACGGCCGGCCCGTCATGCCGACCAACGCCGACGAGCTCATGGCCATGGGACAGGCTGTCAAAGAGAAGACCGGCAAGCCTCTGATGTCCGTCGGGTTCGCCAACGACGACATGGCATGGCGGATGTTCTACTCGTTCGTGCGCCAGCAGGGCTCTGACCTCATCGTCGACGGTGAGGCAAACGTTGATTCCGCCGAGGCGAAGGCCGCGATGGAGCTGCTTCAGGAGCTCATCGACAACGGCTACATCCACACCAAGGCCGACTACTCGGGTTCGATCGAGGAGTGGAAGAACGGCGAGTCCGCAATCCTCGTCAACGGCACCTGGGGCGTCAACGAGTACGCATCGACGGCGACCTTCGGCTACACGGTCACCGACTTCCCGACGATCATGGACGAAGCCGCAGTCTGGGCGTCCTCGCACATGTGGGTGCTGCCAGTGCAGAAGGACAACGACCCGGTGAAGTACCGTGCGTCGCTTGAATTCGCCTCGTTCCTCTACGAGAACACGAGCGTCTGGGCCACCGCGACCGGGCACATTGCCCCTCGCGTCTCGGTCGTTGAATCCGCCGAGTACCCGAACGCTCCCGAGCGTGCGAACTACACCGACACGGCGCTTGAGAACATCAGCTTCGTACCGCAGGTCGAGAACTGGACGGCGATCAAGTCGCTGATCCACAAGCAGCTCGAAGAGGTCTGGTTCAACGGAAAAGACCTCGACTCAGCACTGACCGAGGCGCAGCAGCGCGTCGGCCAGGAACTGAAGTAGCAGGACTAATCCGCACCACAATCGTGGCCCGCTCCCGTTTTCGGGGCGGGCCACGGCTCTGATCCACTCATTATCAAGAAGGATGGGCACATGAGCCTGCACCC
Organism: Mycetocola zhujimingii; assembly: GCF_003065425.1. Taxonomy (NCBI): domain Bacteria; kingdom Bacillati; phylum Actinomycetota; class Actinomycetes; order Micrococcales; family Microbacteriaceae; genus Mycetocola; species Mycetocola zhujimingii. Next base: position 2,771,420 of record NZ_CP026949.1, on the reverse strand, counting down.
TCGCGAACGACTCTCCCTCGACGGCCGTTGGGAGCTCGAACTCCTCGACGGCGACGACACCGATGGACGACCCGAAGACGTGATCGTGCCCGGTGCCTGGACCGCGCAGATCGCCGGCCACGGCGACTCGCACGAGAGCGTCCGATACCGGCGCACGTTCGACTGGACGCCCGGCACTGCGGGTGTGCACCTCGTGTTCAACGGCGTGAACCACTCCGCCGAGGTCAGGCTCAATGGAACCGTGGTCGGAACCCACGTCGGGGCCTGGGAAGCCTTCTCCCTCGACGTGAGCGACGTCGTGATCGCCGGGACGAACTCACTCGACGTGATTGTGGCCTATCCGCCGCGCACGGACACCGATGCCGAGCCGGGCTACCTCGAGGTCCCTCACGGCAAGCAGTCCTGGTACGGCACATCGGCGGGCATCTGGCAGTCGGTCTTCATCGAAACCAGGCCACTGCACCACATTGCTGAGATCGAGGTGCGAGCGGATGCCCCGACGGGAACCATCGATGTTCGCGCCATCGCCTCGCTCCCCGGTGCGCGGGCAGAAGTGACGGTCAGCCATGGCGACGAGGTCGTCGCTCGCGCCGAGCTGCCCGAGCACGACGGCCGGTACAACGGGACAGTCGTGGTTCCTGATGTACAGCTGTGGGGGATCGACCAGCCCGCGCTCTACACGGTGACGCTCAGGCTGGAGGCCGCCGACGGCACAGCCGACGTCGTCTCACGAAGCACGGGTTTCCGCACGATCGAGGCACGCGACGGTGCGTTCTTCCTCAACGGCCACGAACTTGAGGTGCGTGCGGTTCTCGACCAGGACTACCACCCGTCTTCCGCACCGATCCCCGAGAGCACCGAGGAGTGGGAAGAGCTGCTGTACGAGACTCGTGCCCTCGGCTTCAACATGCTCCGCGTGCACATCAAACGCCCGGATCCGCGCTATTACGAGATCGCCGACCGGATGGGAATGCTGGTCTGGACTGAGCTCCCGAGCTGGATGGTCTGGACCCAAAGTGGTGCAGACGAAGGACTCGCGATGCTCGAGCGGTTCATCGCCGCTGACCAGCATCACCCGAGCATCGTCATGTGGACGATCATCAATGAGTCCTGGGGGCTCGACATGACGAGCGGGCGCCAGCGGCGCTGGCTCGCCGATGCGTTCCACCGGATCAAGGCTGTCGCTCTCGGCTCCCTCGTCGTCGACAACTCCGCGTGCTTCCCCAACTTCCACATGGTTTCGGACGTCGACGATTACCACGTCTACCGTGGCATCCCCGAGTCGCGTCGAGAATGGGACGAGAAGATCGAGGAATTCGCCGCCCGCCCCGACTGGACCTACTCCGGTTATGGTGACGCGGAACGCTCGGGGACCGAGCCCCTCATGCTCTCCGAGTTCGGAAACTGGGCGTTGCCGGTTGTGCGCGACCAGTACACCGACGGAGCGGAACCGTGGTGGTTTGGCCTCGGCGCCAACTGGGCGTACGGCGCGGCGGAAGGCACCCGCCTGATGGAACGATTCGCTGAACTCGGTCTCGACCGGGTCTTCGGCACGTGGGAGGACCTCGTCGCGCAATTGCACCACGCGCAACTCGTGGCGAACCGCTACCAGACCACATCCATCCGGATGCAGCCGAGCATCAGCGGTTACGTGCTGACGCAGCTGAGCGATGTGCAGTGGGAGGCCAACGGGCTGTTCGACATGAACCGCACACCGAAGACCGGTACCGCTGAATTTGCCCTCGCCAACGGCGACCGGGCAATCGCCCTTCGGCCCGACGCGTACAGCGCCGTGACCGGTGACAGCCTCGCGCTGAGCATCACGACGGTGCCGGCCCGCACCGGGTCCGCACCTGCGCCCGTCGCCGGTACCGTCCGGGTGCTGCTCGATGGCGTCGAGATCTTCACGATCCCCGACGACGCCGAGCGCTGGTCGACCGCGCGCATGTCAGTGCCAGTGCCGAGCGAGCCCGGCCAGTACGAGCTCGCCGCAGAACTCGTCGTGAACGGTGAGGTGGCTGCCCGCGACGCCGCAGACCTCGTCGTCGTTGCGCCCGTCGGTGCGGATGCCGGCCGGGCGGTTGTCGCCGCAGACAGCGGTATCGCCGACTGGGCACGGTCCATCGGCCTCGGCTGCGACGCCGAGCTGGAACCGGATTCGCTCCTGGTCACGACGGTTTTCGACGCCGCTGCCCGTGCACACGCCAGCGACGGTGGCCGGGTGCTCGTGCTGGTCGAAGAACCGGACGCCCTCGACGGGGCGTTCGACCTGCTCACCGCCGGCCGCATCGGCCCGCGCTCAGGTGACGGCGACTGGGTGCCGCGCAGCGAATGGCTTGACCGCTCGGGCCCGTTCCAGAACGTCCCGGGAAGCACTCTCCTCGGCATCGCATTCGAGGATCTGCTCGGTGAGCACGTGCTCACCGGCATTCCGAACGCCATCCGTTCCGCCAGGGTGTACTCGGGGATCTTCTCCGGCTGGTTGCGCGGAGCCGCGACCACGACGGCGACCGTGCGCTGGAGTGAGGGCAGCGTGACACTCACGACGCTGCGCTTGCGGCACGCGCAGGCCCTGTCGCCTGTCGCGGCGACCCTTGCGCGTGCAGTCGTCGATGCGGCGCGGCTCGGTTAGAGCTGCCAGCCCCGGGTAGCCTGCCAGGCGGCGGATGCGGCACGATCGCATCCGCCGCCGGGGCAACGGGGTGCGGCCGGGCTCAGAGTAGCTTGCGCGCAAGCGCCCAGGCGGTGAGCTCGTGCCGCGACGACAGCTGCAACTTCCGCAGCACACTGGAGACGTGGGTTTCCACGGTCTTCACCGAGATGAAGAGGGATGCCGCCACCTCTTTATACGAGTAGCCCCGCGCGATCAGGCGCATCACTTCCTGCTCTCGTGCCGACAGGCGATCGAGCTCATCAGACGCCTCCGCGGTTTCGCCGGCGACAGCGCCGAAGGCATCGAGGACGAACCCCGCGAGCCGCGGCGAGAACACGGCATCTCCGTCGCGAACGCGCCGTGCGGCATCCGACACGTCAGCGCCCGAGGCGCTCTTCGTGATGTAACCGCGGGCCCCCGCCCTGATGACCGTCACGACGTCGTCCGCGGCATCGGAGACGCTGAGCGCCAGGAACCGGGTGTTCGGCGCCTGCGGCGCTGCCCGCCGGATGACCTCGCCGCCGCCGCCTCCTGCGCCGCCGGGGAGGTGAACGTCGAGCAAAACGACCTGCGGCTGCGTTGCAAGAACCAGATCGACGGCGCCATCGACCGTCGCGGCTTCACCGAGGACGCGGATGCCGTCGGCCAGGTCGGCACGGAGACCTGAGCGGAAGATTGAGTGGTCGTCGACGATCACCACGGTGAGGCCTGGGTCGTTCGAGGACGCTGGGGTGGTCGGTTCAACTGTCGGCATGGTCAGCTCCGGGGGTCAGGGGCAGAAGAAGGTGGACCTCGGTACCGGTGCCGCCCGGGCCGGGTGCCAGTTCGGCGGTGCCACCGATGCGTCGCATGCGACCGAGGATCGATTCGCGGATCCCCATTCTGTCGGCGGGGATGTCGTCGAGGTTCAGCCCCGGCCCGCGGTCGGTGATCGTGACCTGGATGGCGGTCGGCGAAGACTCCAGGTAGACGGACACGGTGCCGCCCGCGTGCCGTGCCGCATTGAGCATCGCCTCGCGTGCGGCACCGAGGAGCGCGTCCGGCACCGAGCTCGGGCTCTGGCCCACAGCGACGACCTCGATGAGGGCGGCATAATCCTGCTCGATCACCCCGGCGATTCGGCGGAGCTCATCGGCGAACTCCACGGAGGCGCCTGGGGAGCCGGCGAACAGCCAGTCCCTCAGCTCACGCTCCTGCGCCCTGGCCAGCCGGGATGCTTCACTCGCCGGACCGGCCTTCTGCTGGATGAGTGCGAGGGTCTGCAGCACCGAGTCGTGGAGGTGCGCCGCGATCTCCGCCCGGTCGGCCTCGCGCACGCGCGCCGCGCGCTCGTCGGCGAGGTCACGGGTGAGCCGGACCAGCCAGGGTGCGACGACGATCGCGACCCCGAAGAGCACGGCGATCGCGGCGACGAACACGGTCCAGACGTTGGGTTCCTCACCGGTGACGAAGAACAGGAGGATTCCGACGGCGACGAGGATGAGCGCCCCGAGCGCCCGGACGAGCAGCGCCGATGAGGAGGAGGACCGCTGGCGCCTGAGGTCGTCGAACTGGCGCCAGGCCAGTCCCGCTCCGCCGAGCACCACGATGGCCGGGATGACAAAGGAGAGCGGGACATCGGCACCGAGGCGGGAAGCGACGAGAGCGGCGGCCGCGGCGAGCAGCGCGAGGCCGAGCAGCACCTCGGTGACCGGCGCCCTCCGTTCCGTTGGCGACGGCGGGGTGTCGTCGTTGTCGTCGTACGGCCTCGTGAGTGCGCGCTTGACGGGGTCGGCGGCGTCGATGGCGACCGGAGTCGTCGCCCACAGCCACGCGTAGAGGAGCACGCCCGCTCCGCCGCACAGTGCGAGCAGCACTGTCGACGTTCGCACGAGGGGCAGGGGCAGGCCGGTGTGCTCGGCGAAACCCGCGCACACTCCGCCCACGAGCCGGACGCGGGGGCGGGTCATCAGCGCTGCGTCCATGCTGCAATCCAAGCACCCCTGATGCTCGCTGCGGGACGGAATCCGAAATCTCAGGGTTCGATCCGGGGGAACCCTCATGGCAGTGGCGTACCGGTGCGCGCCACACTCGGAGTATGAACGAAGCACCGTCAACCCCAGACGCTCCACCTGCCCAGGGCGGGTACGCGCCGCCGGCACCGCAGGTCACCTTCTTCGACTGGATCCGCGGCACCGGCATCGGCCGCTCGGACGACGCCTGGCTTGGCGGTGTTGCGGGTGGCATCGCACGGCACACCGGCCTCGACCCGCTGATCGTGCGCGGCGTCATCCTCGTCGTCGCCCTGCTCGGCGGCCCCGCACTGTTCCTTTACGCGATCGCGTGGGCGTTGTTGCCCGACAGCTCTGGCCGCATTTACACCGAACGGGCCCTCAGGGGAATCTTCGACCCGGCGATGATTGCCATCATCATTCTTGTCACCCTGGCCTTTCTCCCGTTCATGCAGGGCATCTGGTGGCGGGGCGCCCCCGACGCGTGGAACATGCCGCGGTGGCTCGAGTCGACGCTCAGCACCGGCTGGACTCTCGCGCTCATCGCCGGACTCATCTGGCTCACCGTCGTCATCGCTCGGCGGGTGCCGTCCTCACGGACTCAGGCTCCTGGCCAGCCCGAGCCGCGTTCGCACGCTGACTTCTGGACCAGCCCAGCGCAGGCAGCTCCAGCCGCACCGACCGAAGGGCCGACGGCCACCTCGACAGGTACATCGACGGATTCGACACCGGATGCCGGGGCGAACGCCACCGCGCCCCAGGGATTCGTACCGACGTCCGCAGCCAACCCGACCGGCGCTGAGCCCTGGTTCGCTACGGCTGAGGCAGCCCACTCCGCCACCGACCAGGGAACCCGGGTGTACGGCGCCGTGTGGAACCCGCCGCAGCGGCCAGACGCGGCCGAGCGGGAGGCCGAGCGCAGGCGTCGCGCGGCCATTCACGCCGAACAGCGACGTGAGCACGAGGAGCGTTACCGCTCCCGCCAGCCGGGAGCGGCGTTCGTCTCGATTTCGCTTGGCCTGGCCGTGCTCACCGGCGTCTTCGTCGCCATTGCCCTCGGGTACACCACGATGTCGGAAACGGCGGTGGTCATCGGTACAGGATCCGCACTCGGGGTGCTGGCGCTCGCCACGATCATCGCCGGCATCCGCGGCCGTGAGAGCGGCTGGCTCGGCTTCTTCGCCGTCGTCGCGGTTCTCGCTCTGCTCTTCGTCGGAGTGTTCCCGCGCGGTACAGCGGTCTCCGTCTTCGGCAACACGACCTGGCACGTGATCGACGCACCGGCAGATTCCACCTCGGGATTCGCCATGGCGGCGGGATCGCCGACGCTTGACCTGTCGGCCCTGGACGATCCCGGAGCGGAGACCGGCGGGACGGTCGACCTGTGGCTTGCCGCGGGAACCGTCGATCTCGTCCTCCCCGAGGACGCGCCCGTCATCCTCGAGGTCGCCGGCGGTGTCGCCGGCATCAGCTACGTCGATGACGGCGAGTTGCGCGAGAACGGTGCGCCGCTCTACCGACAGGTGCTTCGTTTCGGTGACACCAGCGACAGCGACACCACGACGGTCCGGATCTGGATCGGCGCAGGCAGCGTCGACCTCGAGAACAATGCGAGGAGCGCACGATGAACGGCAACGGCAACGGCAACGGCAACGGCAACGGCAACGGCGACACCACCCCGATCGAACCCGGGACAGCGGCCTCAACTGACCCGGCAACCGACTCGGCAACCCGCCAAGCGACCGACGCGATCGGTGGTCTGTTTTCCGATCCCGCGGATCGGGCAACTGGCCCAGCGACCGACCCGGCCACCGGCCTGTTTTCCGGTACCGAGGATCGAGCGGGCGACCGGGCGGTATTCCGCGGCCCCGAGGATCGACCGGGCGACCGGTCGGCATCCCGTGGCCCAGAACGGCGGCACGCCCGGTTCGGGACCATCCTGTGGGGCGTGATCCTGCTGATCTTCGCGTCCTTCATGGTGACAAACGCGCTCGTGCCCTTCAGCCTCGATGCGGGAACGTGGCTGATCGTCACGCTCGTCGCCGGGGGAGTTGTCCTCGTCATCGCGGGGATTGCCGCAGCGCTCCGGCGAACGGACTGACGACTCCCGCTGCTGGCTCACGCAACGCCACCCGAACAGAGGCGGCCATTTCGATGGCCGCCTCTGTTGTGTCGACCGGGTGTCGTGTACACCCGAGTTTGTGGGGCTACGGTGGCTTGCGCGCTCAAAACTTGAGCCGACCCGGCTCAAGATTTGCCGACAAAAGTTGACAGCCGTCGGGGGTTCGGTAAACTTGAGTCATCGGCGCTCAACTATGAGCGACGATCACAAACTTCGAATAACAGGCCAAGGCCAACATCGAATCAGACCGTTCGCGGTCTCAAAGGAGAAATAGACACATGGCACGTGCAGTAGGAATTGACCTCGGAACCACCAACTCTTGTGTGGCCGTTCTTGAAGGTGGCGAGCCCACCGTCATCGCAAACGCTGAAGGGCTCCGCACCACCCCGTCGGTGGTCGCATACACGAAGGACGGCGAGGTCCTCGTCGGCGAAACCGCGAAGCGCCAGGCAGTCACCAACGTTGACCGCACCATCGCGTCGGTCAAGCGCCACATGGGAACCGACTGGACCTTCGCCGTCGATCAGAAGAAGTACACGCCGCAGGAGATCTCGGCGCGCATCCTCGCGAAGCTCAAGCGCGACGCTGAGCAGTACCTCGGTGACACGGTGACGGATGCCGTCATCACGGTCCCTGCATACTTCAACGACGCTGAGCGTCAGGCCACGAAGGAAGCCGGTGAGATCGCCGGACTCAACGTCCTCCGCATCATCAACGAGCCCACCGCCGCTGCGCTCGCGTACGGCCTCGACAAGGGCAAGGAAGACGAGCTCATCCTCGTCTTCGACCTCGGTGGAGGAACGTTCGACGTCTCGCTGCTCGAAGTGGGCAAGGACGACGACTTCTCGACCATCCAGGTTCGCGCGACCGCCGGTGACAACCGCCTCGGTGGAGACGACTGGGACCAGCGCGTCGTTGAGCACCTGATCAAGCGCTTCAAGGAGACCACAGGCGTCGACGTCTCGAACGACAAGATCGCCAAGCAGCGTCTCAAGGAAGCTGCAGAGCAGGCCAAGAAGGAACTGTCGTCGAGCATGTCGACGTCGATCCAGCTGCCGTACCTCTCCCTCACGGAGAACGGCCCGGTCAACCTCGACGAGACCCTGACCCGCGCGCAGTTCGAGCAGATGACCTCTGACCTCCTCGACCGCACCAAGAAGCCGTTCCAGGACGTCATCCGCGAGGCCGGCATCAAGGTGGGCGACATCGCCCACGTCGTGCTCGTCGGTGGATCGACCCGTATGCCCGCCGTCTCGGCACTCGTGAAGGAAGAGACCGGCGGACAGGAGCCGAACAAGGGCGTCAACCCTGATGAGGTCGTCGCCGTCGGCGCCGCACTCCAGGCTGGCGTGCTGAAGGGCGAGCGCAAGGACGTTCTGCTCATCGACGTCACCCCGCTGTCTCTCGGTATCGAGACCAAGGGTGGCATCATGACCAAGCTCATCGAGCGCAACACCGCGATCCCGACCAAGCGAAGCGAAACCTTCACGACGGCGGACGACAACCAGCCGTCCGTCGCCATCCAGGTGTTCCAGGGCGAGCGCGAGTTCACCCGTGACAACAAGAACCTCGGAACCTTCGAACTGACCGGTATCGCTCCGGCACCGCGCGGAGTACCGCAGGTCGAGGTCACCTTCGACATCGACGCCAACGGCATCGTGCACGTGTCCGCCAAGGACAAGGGCACCGGCAAGGAGCAGTCGATGACGATCACCGGTGGCTCATCGCTCGCCAAGGAAGACATCGAGCGCATGGTTCGCGAGGCTGAAGAGCACGCGGCCGAGGACAAGGCTCGCCGTGAGTCGGCCGAGACCCGCAACACCGCGGAGCAGCTCGCCTGGTCGATCGAGAAGCTCATCAAGGAAAACGATGACAAGCTGCCCGAAGACGTCAAGAGCGAGGTTCAGGGCGATGTTGACGCACTGAAGTCCGCGCTCGCCGGCGACGACGACGCAGCGGTGAAGACCGCCTTCGATAAGCTCAACGAAAGCCAGACCAAGCTCGGCGAGGCCATCTACGCCCAGTCGCAGCAGGCTGACGCCGCTGCGGGTGCTGCCGGAACCGAGCAGCCGGCCGACACCGCATCCGACGAGGATGTTGTAGACGCCGAAGTTGTCGATGACGAGGAAAGCGACAAGAAGTAACAATGACTGACACGAACCCGACTCCAGAAGACGGTGACGAGGTTCAGCCAGTGAACGAAGGGTCGGAAGCTACGGCTTCCGGCCCTCGGTCGCAGGTGGACCCCGACGTATCCGAGACCGACGTACCCGAGACGGAACTGCCCGAAGCGGCCGACCACGAGTTGACCGTTCAGGACATCCTCGACGCGGTACAGACCGAGGACGCCGAGAACGAGGCAGCGCGAGCTGCAGACGCAGACCCCGAGCACGAGCACCTGGTCGACCTCAAGCGGCTGAGTGCCGAGTACGCGAACTACCGCAAGCGTACGGAGGCGAACCGCGAGGTGGAGCGTGAGCGGCTGACCGGTGACGTCGTCAAATCCCTTCTTCCCGTGCTCGACGACCTCGACCGCGCCGAGAAGCACGGCGACCTCGAGGGCGACACCCCGTTCACGGCGATCGCCGCGAAGCTCCGCACGAGCGTCACCAAACTGGGCCTTGCCCCGTTTGGCGCGAAGGGCGAACCGTTCGACCACAACATCCACGAGGCGATCTTCCAGCAGCCGAGCCCCGACGTTGAGACCGCAACAATTCTCGATGTCGTTGAGACCGGCTACACGGTCGGCTCGACCCTCCTCCGCGCGGCGAAGGTCGTCGTCGCCGTTCCCGCCGAGTAGGAACGATGGCAAGTCAGGATTGGTTCGACAAGGACTTCTACAAGGTTCTTGGCGTGAAGAAAGATGTCACGCCTGCTGAACTGAAGAAGACCTACCGCAAGCTTGCGCGGAAATACCATCCGGACTCGAACGCGGGCGACCCCAAGGCCGAAGCCAAGTTCAAGGAGCTCAGCGAGGCCTACTCGGTTCTCAACGACCCGGAACAGCGCAAGGAGTACGACGCCGTTCGCGCCATGGGATCCGGTGCACGGTTCACCGCTCCCGGTGGCGGCGGACAAGCCGGCGGCTTTGACGATGTCTTCGGCGGCATGTTCGGTGGCGGTGCCCGTGGCACGAGCAGCAGCTACCAACAGGCGGACTTCGAGGACATCCTCGGTGGCGTCTTCGGCCGGGGCGGTGGCTTCGGCCAGCCCTCCGGTGGTTACCGTGGTTTCGGTGGCCCGACGCCGGGACGTGACGTGACAGCATCCACCACCATCGACTTCCTCACCGCGGTCAAGGGTGACACCATCACCCTGCAGACCGCGGAGGGGCGGACGATCAAGGTCAAAATTCCGGCGGGTGTCGCGGACGGGCAGAAGATCAAGCTGCGCGGAAAGGGTCACCAGTCTCCGGATGGCGGCCCGGCGGGCGATCTCGTTCTCTCGGTATCCGTGCGTAAACACCCGGTGTTCGAGCGCGATGGACTCAACCTCCGCGTCAACGTCCCCGTGACGTTCGTCGAGGCGACTCTCGGCGCGACGATCGAAGTGCCGACACTGGGCGGTGAACCTGTGCGACTTCGAGTTGCTCCGGGAACGCCGTCCGGACGAGTGCTTCGCGTTAAGGGCAGGGGCGTCGCCACGTCCAAGGGCACCGGTGACCTGCTCGCGGTCGTCCAGGTGGCCGTGCCATCGCACCTGAGTGCTGAGGCACGCGAGGCGCTCGAGCGATTCCACGAGGTGGAGCCCAAGGAAAACCCACGCGAAGACCTGATCGTACGCGCGAGGGGATAGAGCGTGGACGAGAATTCGCCGATCTTCGCGATCGCGACAGCGGCCGAGCTGGCCGGACTGCACCCGCAGACACTGCGGCAGTACGACCGGCTCGGCCTCGTCTCGCCCACGCGAACGGCGGGTAAGTCCCGCAGATACTCGATGAGGGATGTCGTGCAGTTGCGCGAGATCGCCAAACTGAGCGCCGAGGGCGTAAGCCTGGAGGGTATCGGTCGCATTCTCGCCCTCGAGAACGAGGTCGCTTCGTTGTCGTCGCGCGTTCGCGAGCTTGAGCACGCCCTCGCCAATGAGATGCTCAAATCGCCCGGCCGGCGCGTCTTCGCGGCCGGTTCGCACGGCGACGTTGTGCCGCTCAAGAGTGGCACGAGGGCACAGCGCCGCACCGAGCTCGTCGTGTGGAGACCGTTCCAGCGTTAGTCCCTTACGGCCCGACAGGTCGCGGTCTATGCTGACCGCATGAGCGAGCAGAAGCCGCCGGCGGGCAGGAAAAGCAAACCACGCGCTGAAGCAAAGACACCGCCACCGACGGGCTCGACGGCCCCCGGTGGCCCCCCGCCCGGATCGCCTCAGGCGCCACCTCCAGGAAGTCAGCCAGCACCCGCTCCCGGGGCGAATCAGACAGCCGCGCCGGGCCCGGTCCAGCAGGGAGCGGCTCACCAAGGGCCGGTTCACCAGGCCCAGGGCCAGCAGGCCGGACCGGCACCCACGATCAACCAGGGCCATCCCCAGGCCGGTTACCCGCAGCAGCAGCACGCCGGATATCCGCAGCAGGCAGCCTCCCCGCAACCGGGTGGCTACCCACCGCAGCAGGGGTATCCACCACAGCAGGGGTATCCAGCGCAGCAGGGGTATCCACCACAGCAATCGGGCCAGCCGTACCCGCCACAGCCGGGGTACCCGCCTCGCCCCGGCGGTCCTCAGCCGCCGAGGAATTACGTTCCCCGCGCTGCCGGTCCGGCCACACCACCCCGGCCGCCGCTGGCTCCGCGCCAGCGACGCGGTGCCATGATCGCCGGTGCCGTCGGTTTTACGCTCATGACTCTCGGCTTCACCCTGATCGCTGTCCCGCTCATCCTTGCTCTGCTTGGCGCCTTCCTCGGCACAATAATCGGCTGGGCCGCCCGGAACGATCCCGATGACTTCTCGGTCAACGGAGGACCGCGTCCCCAGGACATCGAGACGTTCATTGGGGACGCCTCGTCGGCCCTGCTTCCCTGGCTCATCGGTGCGGTGATTCTCGGCATCATCATCTGGCTCCTCGGCTACTTCTCCAGCCTGTGGATTCTGCGCAGTCACAAGGTCAACAGGCCGGTTGCCGTGACGTGGAGCGGACTCGGAATCGCCGTCGTCGGGAACTTCTTCCTCAGTGCGCTGAGCTCGCCGATCACCGGTCTGTTCAACGTGTGGGATACCGACTTCGACGATCCTGACGACTTCCGCAACTTCGGCGACCCCGGCCAGATGCAGTGGCTGGACAGTGTCAACCTCGCGCCGGCAGCGCTCGGTCTTGCCCTGCTCTTCCTGCTCCTCAGTCTCGTGGTCAACGCGGCTATCGGTCTGCTCAGCTGGTGGTGGATGGCTCATGTCTTCAGGGAGCAGGGGCCGGCAGACCGTCGAGTATCCGCCGGCGGTGAGCACGGCACCGGCACGAACACACCCGCAGGCATGACTCATGCCGCACCCCCACCTGGCGGAATCACGCACAGCGGAACAACACAGGCCGGACAAACACAGGCCGGACACACACCGGGCGCGCCGACGCAGGCCGGACACACGCCGGGCGCGCCGACCTCCGCTGAACCGGCTCGCGGTCGGACCGACACCCCGGACGCTGAATCGAACCCCCCGACCTCCTGACCGCAGACCACGTGCGCCCGGCCCGGGATGCCGGGCCGGGCGATGTCGGGCGATGCGGGGCGATGGCGAGCTGCGGGATACCCTGAACAGGTGACTGACTTCGCTTTCGACCGGCTTCGCCGCTGGCCAGACATCGAAGCCGACAATCTCTTCGCCTTTGACGCCAGCGACAGGCTCATTCTCGAGACAGCTGCTGACTCGCTCCGCGCGGCGGGCGGCGGCGAGACCGTTGTCGTCGGCGACCGGTACGGCGCTCTCACTCTCGCTGCCGCGCACGACGGGGCCACAGGCATCCGCACGCATCAGGATGAGCTGTCGGGCGAGCGTGCACTCGACGCCAACGCGAAGGCGCTGTCGATGACGGATGCCGTCAGCCACTTTCCGCTCGACGCCACGCTGTTTCGGGGCGCAAAGGCGGTGCTGCTGCAGTTGCCGCGCTCGCTTGATGCGCTCGCGGAGATCGCCGAGCTGATAGCGCGGCACGCCGAGCCGGACGTGACCGTGTACGCCGGCGGTCGGGTCAAACACATGACCCGCGCGATGAACGACGTGCTCGCACGGTTCTTCGGGACCGTCACCGCGTCGCTCGCGCAGCAGAAATCCCGTGTGCTCATTGCCCGCGACCCGGTGCCCCTCAGCGGCGAACCGGCGTGGCCGGCCCGCGAGTTCCACTCGGACCTCGGTCTGTGGGTCGTCGCGCACGGTGCTGCTTTCGCCGGCACCAAAATCGACATCGGTACGCGGTTCCTGCTCGAGTTCCTCGACGCGGTTCCCGATGCGGCTGATGCCGTCGACCTCGGCTGCGGCACCGGTGTGCTCGCTACAGCCCTCGCCCGCGCCCGGCCTGCCATGCGCGTGACCGCGACCGACCAATCGGCTGCCGCCGTGGCATCCGCCCGTGAGACGGCGCTCGCGAACGGCATCGCCGACCGGGTTTCGGTCGTGCGTGACGACGGGTTGTCGATGCAGCCAGACGCGTCGTCCTCACTGATCCTGCTCAACCCGCCGTTCCACGTCGGTGCCACAGTGCACGCCGGCATCGCGCACAAGCTTTTCGCAGCTGCCGCGCGGGTGCTGAGGCCAGGCGGCGAACTCTGGGCTGTGTGGAATTCGCACCTGGGGTACCGGTCAGCGCTCGAGCGAACGATCGGCCCGACCCGTCAGATCGGGCGCAACGCGAAGTTCACAGTGACGGCGTCGACAAAGCGCTGACGCCGTCACCCAGCCGGGTCACGCGATGTGGCTTGCTCCTAGCCGAGCGCCCGGAGCCTCGGTGCGAGATCGCGTTCGAACAACTCGAGGAACCGCTCCTGGTCGTGACCGGGAGCGTGGAACACGAGGTGATTGAGGCCGGCGTCGATGTATGGCTTGATGAGGGAAACGGCCTCGTCCGGGTCGTTCGAGACGATCCAGCGCTTCGCCACCTGCTCGATCGGCAGAGCGTCGGCGGCCGCTTCCATCTCGATCGGGTCGTCGATCGAGTGCTTCTGCTCGGGGGTCAGCGACAGTGGCGCCCAAAAGCGTGTGTTCTCGAGGGCTGCGTCCGTGTCTGTGTCGTAGGAGATCTTGATCTCGATCATCTTGTCGATCTCCGCGACATCCCGATCCGCCTTTGCCGCGCCCTCGGCCACAGCGGGAAGCAGCTTGTCGGTGTAGAGCTCCATGCCCTTGCCCGACGTACAGATGAATCCATCACCCGCGCGGCCTGCGTAGCGCGCAACAACCGGGCCACCGGCTGCCACGTAGACGGGGATGCCGCCCTCGGGCACGTCGTAGATCGATGCGCCCCTGGTCTTGTAGTACTCGCCGTCGAAGTCGACGCGGTCGCCGACCCAGAGTTGCCGCATGAGGTCGACGGATTCCCGCAGGCGGGCGAAACGCTCCTTGAACTCGGGCCATTCACCCTGGAAGCCTGTGGCGATCTCGTTGAGCGCTTCGCCGGTGCCGACACCGAGGAAGATGCGGCCGGGGTAGAGGCAGCCCATCGTGGCAAAGGCCTGCGCGACGACGGCGGGGTTGTACCGGAAGGTCGGTGTCATCACGCTGGTGCCGATGGTGATCCGTTCGGTGCGTTCACCGACCGCTGTCATCCAGGCGAGGGAGAACGGGGCGTGTCCTCCGTTGTGCCGCCACGGCTGGAAATGGTCACTCACCGTGACGCTGTCGAAGCCGTGACGCTCCGCTGCGACGCCGAGCTCGACGAGCTCACGAGGACCGAACTGCTCAGCCGATGCCTTCAAACCCAGTTTCAACAACAGTGCCTCCCGTGGCCTCGACGGCACGTGCCGTCTCGTTCGAGACTATCCGGCAATCCCCACGCGGTGTCCACTTGAATCGGTTTGGTACTGCACTTTGCGGCAGGACGCTACAGCCTGAAGGCCGGGCTGTGCTTTGTCGCCCGTCAGTGCAAAGCTGGTCGTGTGCCCAAGTTAGATGAGCTGCGCGACCTCGACGAGCAATTGACACTCGGCGAGCCATGGAACACCGTCGTGTGGGACGACCCGATCAACCTGATGACCTACGTCTCCTGGGTCTTCCGCAGCTACTTCGGCTTCAGCCAGGCGCGCGCAGACGAACTCATGCTGCAGGTGCATCATCACGGCCGCGCTACTGTCGCGACGGGCACCCGCGAAGAGATGGAGCGGCACGTCGTCGCGATGCACGGGTACGGCCTCCTCGCGAGCCTCACCCGGAGCGAGCGATGAGGGCATTCGGCGTCGCGACCGGGGGCGAGATCCTCGCGGAGTTCGAGTCACAGGAGGTGATGATGTTCACCGACCTGGTGCAGCAGATCATCTCTCTTCTCGTCCGCGTGAAGGAGGGCGAGGCCGACATCGATGGCGCCGTACTGTCCCGGCTGTTCCCCGATGCGTACACCGACGACCCCGAAGCATCCGATGAATTCCGGCGGTTCACCATCGACGACCTCATCGACCGGAAGATCGAGAACGCACAGGGCGTGCTCGAGTCGTTCGACAAGGCCGGCGTGCGCACCACGGTCGATGGCGACGTCACGCTCGTCCGGCTTGACCGTGAGTACTCGATGTACTGGCTCGGCACCCTCACCGACCTGCGCCTCGTGCTTGCCACCAACCTCGGGATCGGCACCGAAGCGCCAGCGGTCGACGGCGCAGACACCGAGTACGTGCAGAGCCTCTACGAGTGGTTCGGTTTCACCCAGGGCTCGCTCATCGAAGCACTCGAAGAGGTCGAGGGCATCAGCGGCTGACCGCTCGGCTGGATCCGTGTCTCGGCGGCTGAGGGCGTGGGTGCGGATGCTCCGGCGCGCGCGTGCGGGATGCCGGCGCGCTGGCCTGCGGGAACGTCCGGCACGTCACCGGTAGCCTGAGAGCACCATGCACATACTGATGTTCAGCGACCAGCACGCCGATTCCCTCGGCGGAGTGCAGGTCTCCATCCGATTGCAGAAACGCTTCCTCGAACTCGCCGGACACCGGGTGACCGTCGTTGCCCCGGGAATGCACCGGGACCACCAGGGCAGTCGAGACTACGTCGACACCCCCTCCGTTCCGATTACCCTCGACCGCGAGTACTCGCTGACGGTGCCCGGTCGTCGCGCGGACCGGTTGCTCGACGCCGCTCTCGCCGCCCGCCCGCCGGTGGACATCGTGCACGTGCAGGCCGACTACTGGGGTGCGGTGCTCGGGTATCGGTTCGCCGCGCGCCACGGCATCCGTTCGGTGCATACCTTCCACAACCACATGGAGTTCGGGCTGGAGCAGGTGGTGCCGTTTCCGAAGCTCGTGATTCGTGCGCTGCTCTGGTGGGAGCACCGCGTGCTGAAGCCGCGGCTGTCGGCGCTCGCGCCGAGTGCGTGGAGCTACCTCGACGAGTTCGCCGAGCGGGCTGCCGCGTCGGTGGCGCCGAGCGGTCATTTCGCGCGGCTGCTCGAATCGAACGGGGTCGGCAGCGATATCGACGTGATCTGGACCGGGGCAGACGATGCTCTCGTCGACGAGGTGCTGGCCGCGCCTGCCGCCGTCGACAGGGGTCGGCCGCTCTTCGTCTGGATGGGGCGGATGAGCGCCGAGAAGCGCATCATGGAGTACCTCGACGCGATTCGGCTCGCGGATGTCGACGCCGAGTTCCGGCTCTACGGTGCCGGGCTGCTGCTCAAGAAGGCGCGGGCGTTTGTGCGTGAGCACGGGCTCGAGAACCGGGTGGTGTTCGCCGGCAAGGTGCCGTACCGCGATGCGCTCGCCGCCATTGCCTCCGCCGATGCGCTCGTGCAGACCTCGATCGGCTTCGAGACCCAGGGCATGACGGTGTTCGAGGCCGCCGCGCTCGGCACCCCGTCGCTTGTGAGCGACCCGAATATCGCGGGTGAGCTGCCCGACGGCATCTACTGGCAGCCCGCCGACGGCAGTGTGCGTGCGCTTGCGGATGCCATTCGGCACGCGGCAGCGGACATTGCGTCGGGCTCGCGGCTCGTGGTGCCGCCGCAGGAGAGCGTCGAGTTCCGGCAGAGTCACCAGACGGAGCGGATGATCGCCGTGTACGAGCGGGTGCTCGCCGGTTAGGCCCAGGTGCCGAAAACACTCGCTGCGGTCGAGTTCACCCGTCACGCCGGATGTTCTCGACCGGGGCGAGTGATCTCGCGCGCCGGGAGGTGCTGCGGCACGGGCTACGGGCTACGGGCTACGGGCGGTGGGGGAGCCGATGTTCCGCGATGAACCTGCCCGCCCGGCGGTACTCGACCACGGACTGGATGGCAATGACGCCGACGAGCAGCACGGCGAGGAGGATCAGAGTTCGAGCCATCGGTCCGTTCGTAGCGAAGGCTGCGGATACCTCGAAAAGCACCAGTCCTGCGTAGAGCGGTGCCGCTCCGATGAGCGTTCGCTGCTTCTGACGAGCGAGGGCGACCAGCGTTGGCGTCCAGCGGGGATCCGGGTGTTCCTGACCCCTGAGCCACCGCCGTGATTGCCTGAGATCAGCCCGCGTGAGGAGTTGTGAGATGGACTGGTCCCTGGTCAGGTAATGACCACTCTGCCGTGCCCAGATGAACCCGCCGACACCAACAAGCAGGCCGAGTGTGAGGAACATGAGCTGTTCGACGAGCTGCGGGAGGGCGGTCCCGCGTACTGCTTCCTCGCTGGCGCGTGCCAATACCAGGGCCACTCCGAGAGCAGCACAGACAGCAACCAGGGCACCGATTCGTAGCAGTGCCCTGATGGTCCGAGGTGAGACGTCGTCGTCTGGCACACCTGCGGCCCGGTAGGCAGCGGCGTTCCAGCGAGCGTATTCCGCGGTATCGGGGTCGAGCATTCGGTTCCGTTCTGAACGGCGGGCACTGCGCGCAAGCCTAATGGGCGGCTGGCCCGGGCGCTCGCCGACCGCTACACATCCATGCCCGCGCTGCAGTTGCTTCTGCAGCGCGGGCATGGAACTGCAGCTCTCGCGTTTGCCCGCCGTCGGTTGACCGGGCGAGGGTCACCGCATCCCCGTGCGTGCCAGCAACCGCTTCTGCCCCTTGAACCGACGCAGTGCGTGTGCCTAGGGTCGATGAGTTGCATGCCGCCGGCGTGAGGAGGACTCGTGACCGCGCTCGCCGACGCCATCGCCGACAACAGCGTCGACGCACAACCATTCGGATACCTCATTACAGCCATCGCGATGGCGTGGATGGTGTTTTTTGCTGCGGTTCCGCTCCGTCAGCCCAGGATTCTGGGCGAGGTGAGCTTTCGCTCGGGGCTTCTCGTCAGCGAACAGCCGTTCTACCCGTTTTATCTGCTCGTTGGGTTGACCGTGCTCGCCGGTGTCGAAGGGGAGTTGAGCACCGTGGTCGGCCAGCTCTCCCTCGCCATTGTCGCGGCGGTCTCTCTCGGCCTCGCCGTCATCGCGGTCAACTCGACAGCGGCTCCCGGCGTTGTTGATCGAGCCCTCGACGCAGGGCTCGGCGAGGGATGGCGCGCGGGAGGGGGTAACACTGCGCGTCGTCGGCTTCCGCTTGGGCACATCCTGTTCCTGCCGTTCGCGACGAGGAGACGTGACGTCCGCCTCATCCGGAACATCAGTTACGGGGATGCCGGTCGGCAGAACCTGCTTGACGTCTACGCCAGCACGTCCGGGCGAACGGGGAGTGGCGTGTTCATCTTCCTGCACGGAGGGGGGTTTCGATCGGGGCACAAGAGCTTCGAGTCCCGTGTGCTTCTCAACAACCTCGCCAGTGAGGGTTGGCTGTGCATCAGTGCGAACTATCGCGTGGGCCGCTCCGCGAGCTTCCCTGACTACCTGGTCGATACGAAGAAGGTGATTGTCTGGGCACGAGCGAACGCTCCTGCTTATGGCGGTGACGCATCAATGGTCGCCGTTGGGGGGAGCTCCGCTGGCGCCCACCTCGCATCGATGTGCGCGCTGACCCCGGGTCATGCCGAGTTCCAGCCCGGCTTCGAAGAGGCCGACACGACCGTCTCCGCGGCTGTATGCCTGTACGGCTGGTATGGACGGGCCTCGGGCGGTACCGGCCTATCCTCGCCCCATGATTTCCTCCCTCCCGTCGCGGGGACGGCCGTGCCGCCGTTCTTCGTAGCGCACGGTGACCACGACACTCTCGTCCCGGTCGAGGCAGCGCGGGATTTCGTCTCGCGGTTGCGTGAGGAAACGGATGCGCCCGTCGTCTATGCCGAACTGCCGCACGCCCAGCATGCCTTCGATCTGTTCCATTCGCTCCGCTCCGACGCCGTCGCCCGGGGGATCCAGTCGTTTCTGTCGAATGTGCGCACTCGAGCTCGACGGTGAGTCGGCTCAACGGGCGAGTGCGTGCACCCTGCGCTCTCCGACCGCTACACATCCATGCTCGCGCTGCAGATGCTTCTGCAGCGCGAGCATGGAACTGCAGCGCTCGGCGCGATGCACGATGCCCGGGCCGCCGGCTACCACCGCGCCACCCGCAGTCACTGTCAAGGGCTTGGCTGGGCGGATGCTCGAGCGTAGGTTCGCGTCATGAGTGACGAACGCAAAATTGAAGACCAGCTGAAGATCACGGACGCTGACGGAGAAGTCAGCCCCGCCGATCGCACGGAAGCCGGCGCAAACACCGGTTCTGATTCCGCCGCCGACCGGGAAGCCAACGTCGGCGTCCTGGGCGACGTCGCCCACCCCTTCGACCAGACCAATGGCATCGTCGATCAATTCGACGAGCACACCGCGCAGCGTGCCGACGCCGTCACAACACCCGGTGGACCTGACGCACGCACGGAGCGGGCAACGGATGCTGTCGCTGGCGACAGCGCCGACGCATCCGGTCGCCACGCAACACCGATTCCCAGCGACGAGTTCGTCGACGGGGACTCGGGAAGCGGCACCGCCCGCTGAGCGAGTTGCCGACCGCTACACATCCATGCCCGCGCTGCAGAAGCATCTGCAGCGCGGGCATGGAACCTGCAGCGCTCGGTGCGGATGCTGCCACGCCAGCGCGAGCAGCGCTCGTCGCGGATGCTGCCGACGACGCAGCTAGCGCCGCAGCGCCTCGCGCTCGAGTGAGAACAGGTCGATCGGGAGATCGGTGCGCCCGCGCGTCGACAGGTCGGCCACGATATCGCCGACGACGGGAACGAACTTGAAGCCGTGCCCGCCGAATCCTGTGGCGACGGTGACCTGGGAGTGCTCGGGGTGCAGTCCGATCATGAAGTGGTCGTCGGGCGAGCTCGGGTAGAGGCACGTGCTCGACGCAAGCAGTCTGCCCGTGAGATGCGGGAACAGCTCAAGCGCACGCGCCTGCATCTCGGCAACCTCGAACGGCAGCACCTCGCGATTGACGGCATCCGGGTCTGTCGGGGTGAGGTCCTGAAAGAAGCCGATCTTGATGCCGCCCGCCGGGCCGTCGACGATCGGGAAGCCGTAGACCTGTCGATTGCCGTCGGTGCGCTCGATGAAGACGGGCTGAGTGCCAACGGCGTAGTCGCTGTGTCCGGGATTGCCGGGCGAGACGTCGGGGGTGAACCAGTAGACGACCTGGCGTTCTGCTGTCACGGGTGCTCCGACCTCGCCGAGCAACTGTTGCGACCACGCACCGGGCGCGACCACGAGTCGATCGGCGCCGTACCTGGCGCGCGTCGTCACGACCTCGACCCCACCGCCGGGCGTTGCCGTCCACGAGAGAACCGTCTCGCCGAAGTGCAGTTCGGCGCCGTGCATCGTGGCGACCTGGATGTTGGCTGCCGTTGTGCCCTCGGGATCGACGAAGCCCGCGTTCTGTTCGAACAGGCCCATCGCGTGCGGCGCGGGTCGCATGGCCGGGAACCGATCGGTGATCTCGTCACTCGTGAGCACCTCGTGCGGCAGGTCCCAGTGGCGCGCAGCCGCGAGTGCGCCGGTGAACGTCTGCTCCTCGGGATCCCCGATGTAGATCCCTCCGCTGAGCGTCATGAGCGACCGGCCCGACTGCTCCTCCAGCTCACGCCAGCCGGCATAGGCGCGACGGAGAAGGGGCACGTATTCGATGCCCTCGATGTATGACTGGCGGATGATCCTGGTACCGCCGTGTGCGCACCCCCCGTCGTGGGCCGGCCAGAACCGTTCGATGCCGAGGACGCTGTGGCCACGCTGCGCGAGGGCACTCGCCGCTGCACCGCCCATCGAACCGAGTCCGATCACGATGACGTCGACCTTGTTCACTGGTGTCCTTCTTCGGGGAGATGTAACGTGCCCATGCTCTGTGCTCCGGGCGAATGGCGCCTCCCAGCATAGAGGTGGCCACACCGGTACACACTTGATAAACTTGAGTCTTCACGACTCAACTCTGAGGGGTAACAACAATGCAGCCTGGACAGCAGCCGCAGGAAGAGCAGAAAAGCGCTCTCGAACAGTACGGGGTCAATCTCACCGATGTTGCGCGTACCGGCAAGCTCGACCCGGTGATCGGCCGTGACGCAGAGATCCGTCGAATCAGCCAGGTGCTCACCCGCCGGACGAAGAACAACCCTGTGCTCATCGGTGAACCCGGAGTTGGCAAGACCGCGGTGGTCGAGGGTCTTGCCCAGCGCATCGTCCAGGGCGACGTGGCCGACTCGCTGAAGGACAAGCAGCTGGTCTCGCTCGACCTCGCTGCACTCGTCGCGGGTGCGAAGTACCGCGGTGAATTCGAGGAGCGCCTCAAGGCCGTACTGCAGGAGATCAAGGACGCCGAGGGCGGGATCATCACCTTCATCGACGAGCTCCACACGCTCATGGGCGCCGGCGCAGGCGAGGGGAGTGTCGCCGCTTCGAATATGCTCAAGCCGATGCTCGCCCGCGGTGAACTGCGCATGATCGGTGCCACCACGCTCAACGAATACCGCGAGTACATCGAGAAGGATGCCGCCATGGAGCGGCGGTTCCAGCAGGTGTACGTGGGCGAACCGAGCGTCGAAGACACCATTGCGATCCTGCGCGGACTCAAGGAGCGGTACGAAGCCCACCACAAGGTGACGATCGCCGACTCGGCGCTCGTTGCCGCGGCATCCCTCTCCAACCGGTATATCCCGGCGCGTCAATTGCCGGACAAGGCGATCGACCTCATCGATGAGGCTGCTTCCCGCCTGAGGATGGAAATCGACTCGTCGCCCGTCGAGATCGACGAGTTGCGGCGCGCGGTCGACCGGCTGAAGCTCGAGGAACTCGCACTCAAGAAGGAGAAGGACGACGCGTCGAAGGAGCGACTCGCGAAGCTGCGCGAAGACCTCAAGGAACGCCAGGCAACACTTGCAGAGCTGCAGGCCCGTTGGGATCGTGAGCGCGCCAACCTCAACCGGGTCGGCGGGCTGAAGGAGCGACTCGACGCCGCGCGCGTTGCCGCTGAGCGGGCGCAGCGCGAGGGCGACCTCGAGAGGGCGTCGCGCCTGCTCTACGGCGAAATCCCCGTCATGGAGCGCGAACTGCGCGAGGCCGAGCAGGCCGAGAGCGAGGGTCCGCTCATGGTCAACGACCAGGTCACTGCCGATGACATCGCCGCGGTGATTGCCGCGTGGACCGGCATCCCCGTCGGACGACTGCTGCAGGGCGAGACCGAGAAGCTGCTGCACCTCGAAACCGAGCTCGGCAAGCGGCTCGTCGGCCAGCACCGCGCTGTTCGCGCGGTGTCGGATGCCGTTCGGCGTACGCGAGCGGGCATCTCGGACCCCGACCGGCCCACCGGGTCGTTTATGTTCCTCGGCCCGACCGGTGTCGGCAAGACGGAACTCGCGAAGGCGCTCGCCGAGTTCCTGTTCGACGACGAGAAGGCCATGGTCCGCATCGACATGTCGGAGTACGGCGAGAAGTTCTCGGTGTCGAGGCTCGTCGGTGCCCCTCCCGGCTACGTCGGTTACGAGCAGGGCGGGCAGCTGACCGAAGCGGTTCGCCGCCGCCCGTACTCGGTCGTGCTGCTCGATGAGGTCGAGAAGGCGCACCCCGAGGTCTTCGACGTGTTGCTCCAGGTGCTCGACGACGGTCGCCTGACCGACGGCCAGGGCCGGACCGTCGACTTCCGCAACGTGATTCTCATCCTCACGTCGAACCTCGGCTCGCACTTCCTCGTCGACCCGACGCTGTCGTGGACCGAGAAGGAGGAGGCCGTCCAGCAGATGGTGCGGCAGGCGTTCAAGCCCGAGTTCATCAACCGGCTCGACGACATCGTCGTGTTCTCCGCCCTGAGCCAGGACGACCTGAGCCAGATCGTTGAGCTCTACATCGATCGGCTGCAGCGCCGGCTCAACGAGCGTCGCCTCGAGCTCGCGGTGACCCCGGATGCCCGCAGCTGGCTTGCCGAGAGAGGGTACGACCCGATTTACGGTGCGCGTCCGCTGCGGCGACTGATGCAGACGGAGATCGACGACCGCCTCGCGATGGCGCTGCTCAGTGGCGAAGTTCGGGACGGTGACATGGTGCGGGTGGATCTCGATCCTCACGCCGACGCTCTGACGGTCGGTTCTGTCTCGGTACCTGTCTAGAGCGCGGGCGGGTGCACGGGGCGGGTCTTAGCCGCCGTGCACCCTCGAGCCGAGCTCGCCGAGACCGTCCCTGAGGATTCGCGCCAGCAGTAGCGCGTAGCAGCCATCAGGGTCGAGGTCTGGGTCGAACACCGTGATCGACGCACCGACCGCGCCCGGCGCGCACGCGCGCAACAGCCCCACAAGTTCGTCGGGGTCGAGGCCTCCCGGGTCGGGGCTGTCAACGGCGGGCATCCACCGAGGATCGAGGACGTCGACGTCGAGCTGGAGCCAGTACCCGGCCCCGCCCGCGACGGTGATCGCCGCGGCCGCGGTCTCCGGCATGCCCTTCTCCATCGCGACACTCGCGGGAACAACGAGCCCGAGGCGAGCGGATGCTTCGGCCAGTTCGTCGTCGTCGTCACGGCATCCGATGTGGGCTGTGTGCGCGGGGGCGAAGTACGGGCCGAGGCCATCGATATCGGCAATCGCCAGTGCAGCCCGATTGCGGCAGCAAGATCCTCGCCGGCGAGGCTCGCGCACTCGTCGCTGTTGCCGGGGTGGCGAAAATCGGTGTGCCCATCGATGTGAATGAGGCCAGGCGCTGGTCTGACGGCGAGGGCGAGTCCGGCGCTGAGCAGCAGGCTGCAGTCACCGCCGAGGACCAGCGGCGCGTGGCCACGCTCGATGAGTGTGCTGATACGCGCGCCGAGCCGGCGGGCGTGATCCACGATCGCCTCTTCATTGCGCACCCGGCCACTCGGGCGGGTGTGATCGTCGTCGACGTACCGACCGGGAAGCACGACGCCCGCGTCCAGGGCGCCCGCCGACAGGAATGAGTCGTAGAGGCCGGCCTCGCGCAGCGCCTCCGGCGCCTTTGCTGTGCCGGGAACTCCGCCGGGTTCGGGGGGCCGCAGGCCAAGGTTGGACGGCGCGGACAGGAGTGCGATCACGGCATCCACCATGGCAGGAGAGTGGGTATCGCCGCCAGACCGCTCACGGAGAAGGTGGGCCGGAGGCGGGTAGGTCAGGGGCGGACGGGCCAGGGGCAGACGGGTTAGGGGCATCGCCCGGTCGACTCGATGCCGACGGTGGTCGCTGATCCCGTTCCATCAGTCGCCACGAACCGCCCGTCAGCGGGCTCAGCGTGACGAGAACGTAGGCGACAGCGATGATGCCGAACGCCATCGACAGGCCGATCGTGTCTGCGGCGATGCCGCCGATCAATGCGCCAAACGGAACGCCGGCCCAGGCACCGGCGTTGATCAGCCCGAACACGCGACCGCGCATGTGCTCAGGGACGCGCTCAAGCTCAACGGTTCCGAGGATGGGATTGATGGCTCCAGCGGCCAGCCCCGACACCGCGGTCATCGCCACGAGGACGGGAAGTGGTGCTCCGAGGGCGAATGCCGCGCTCGACGGGCCGCCGGCCAGGGCGAAGCACACGGCGAACGTCACGCGCCGGGGAACCCGGTGGGCCACAAAACCAAACGCCACGTTGCCGAGGAGAGCACAGCCACCCATCACCGCAACGAGCAACCCGAGGGCGGCCGCTCCACCGAGCCGGTCATTCGCGTACAGCGGCAGGAGAGATGAACTGCGTGCTGCGTCGAACAGGTTGGTGATGAGAACGAGCCCGACGATGAGCCTCATCAGCGGGTCGCGGGCGACGAACCGGAAGCCTTCACCCAGGTCGGCCCAGTACGACGTGCGGGACCCGGCGTCGTTGGCGTCCGGACGCTGGGCCTGTTCGTCACGGGGGACAACAGCAACGAACAGCCAGGTCAACAGCGCTGACACGGCGAAGGTCGCGGCGTTGACGAAGAGCGAGGCGATCGGGCCGACGAGGGCAACGAGCAGCCCGGCGACGGATGCACCGATGAGTCTGGCGAATCGTTCTGAGCCGTCGAGGAGTCCGACGCTCTGCTCCAGGCGCACTCCCGCCTGTTCGGTCAGCCTCGGAAGCATGACCCTGCGCGCCGTCTGCCCCGGGGTGTCAAGCAAGCCGGCGGCGAACACGAGGGCGAGCAGGGCCCAGAACGGCAGACCGACGGTCAGGGCAAGCACCGGGATGGCCAGCACCGCCACACCGCTCACGAGGTCGGCGACGATCGCGGCCCGGCGGTGCCCAACCCGGTCGACCACGACTCCGCCGAAAGGGCCGCCGATGAGGATCGGAATCGTCGCGAAGAAGGCCGCTATGCCGACCTCGACTCCGGAGCCGCCGAGGGCGAGCACGTAGAACGGGATCGCAAAGGCCGTCACCACGTTGCCGGTCTGCGAGATCGAGTGGGCGGCCAGCAGCGCGGCCAGCGAGCCGACAGCGCGGCGGTCGCGTGGCGGCCGTGAAGCCGCGGTGCGCGTGGTCATTCTCAGCCCCTCAGGGGTGCCGATAGGCCTGATAGACGAGCACAACGGGCTCAGCGCCGTCGCTCGCCGCCGGGTCGTGGGCTGCGCTCACCCCGAGCCATCGTTCGGTCAGGCTTTCGAGTTCAGCGCGCATGGCCGTGAGTTCGTCGACGGTGAGGCGCAGCGTGCGGTCACTGCTCGCGCCGGCAGCCACCCACTCCCTTGTCATCGTCGGCATCAGATCGATGTACTCGGTGAACCGCGACGCGTACGCCTGCGCGATCGACTTCTGCAGGGCCGAGGATGCTGCCAGCTTGTCGGGGTCGTCGAGCTGCTCGGCCGGTTCCCAACTGGTGAGGGCCGACGTTGCCCGCCACCAGCGTTCGCGGCGGTCGGTGCTTTCCGCTTCCGCCGGTTCGATCAGATCGATCGATGCGAGCTTGCCGAGGTGGTAGCTCACGGTGCCGGGTGCTTCGTCGACGACGTCGCCGAGCTGGGCGGCGGTTTGCGGTCCGCGTTCGCGGAGCAGTCCAAGAAGCCGCAGTCGGGTCGGATGTGCGAGTACCCGCATCGAGGTTGCTGAAACCAGTGTGCTGCGCGAGCCGTCGAGAGGGGTCATGAGCGCCAGCCTAGACGCACAATACTCATTGCGCAATGACCATTGTGTACTTTTCGAATCAGATTCCCGCTTCCAGTTCTTGCCGTTCGTCCCTTGTGGCGGACCCGGGAGGCAGGTCTAGGCTCAGAGTCTTTTATGGGGATGGCGAGGGGAGCCGGCCATGCAGCACGAACACCACTATGAGCCGCCAGACCACGACCCGGCACCCGATCTCGAGAACCCGCGGGAGCGCATCGGCGACGAGATGATGGCCGTGCAGGACTTCTCCGGCGAGCAGGAGGGATACCACAAGACACTCAAGCCGCGACAGCTGCAGATGATTGCCATCGGTGGCGCGATCGGAACCGGCCTGTTCCTCGGAGCGGGCGGCCGACTGGCATCCGCTGGCCCCTCTCTGGTCTTCGTCTACGCGATCTGTGGGTTCTTCGCATTCCTGATCCTGCGTGCCCTCGGCGAACTCGTGCTGCACCGGCCGTCATCGGGCTCGTTCGTGTCGTACGCACGGGAGTTCCTCGGCGAGAAGGCGGCGTTCGTCGCCGGGTGGATGTACTTCCTGAACTGGGCGATGACCGCCATCGTCGATGTCACAGCGGTTGCCATTTACGTGAAGTTCTGGTCGGCGTTCACCGACGTGCCCCAGTGGATCCTCGCGCTGATCGCCCTCACTATCGTGCTGTCGCTCAACCTGGTTTCGGTCAAGGTTTTCGGCGAGATGGAGTTCTGGTTCGCGATCATCAAGGTTGTGGCGCTCGTCGCCTTCCTGCTGATCGGTGCAGCCTTCCTGGCCTTCCGATTGCCGACGGATGTCGGAACGCCCGGGTTGTCTGTGCTCGCCGACAATGGAGGGATCCTGCCGAATGGGCTCCTGCCCGCTGTGCTCGTTGTGCAGGGGGTCGTTTTCGCCTACGCCGCCATTGAGCTCGTCGGCACAGCGGCGGGGGAGACCGCTGACCCCAAGCGAATCATGCCCAAGGCCGTGAACACGGTGATCATCCGGATTGCCGTCTTCTACGTCGGCAGTGTCCTGCTGCTCTCGCTCCTGCTTCCGTACACCGAATACAGCAAGGATGAGAGCCCCTTCGTCACCTTCTTCTCCAGCATCGGGAGCCCGGCCGTTGCGGCGACCGCCGGCAACATCATGAACTTCGTCGTGCTTACAGCCGCGCTCTCGAGTCTCAATGCCGGGCTGTACTCCACCGGCCGGATCCTCCGGTCGATGTCGGTGAATGGTGCGGCGCCACGGTTCACCGGATTGATGAACAAGAGTGGAGTGCCGTACGGGGGCATCCTTCTGACCGGTGTGATCACGCTCCTCGGCGTCGGCCTCAATGCCATCGTGCCGGACGACGCCTTCGAGATCGTCCTGAATATTTCCGCACTGGGGATCGTGACCGGCTGGGGCATGATCATCCTGTGCCAGATGCAGCTCCAGCGCTGGGCGAAGCAGGGCAAGATGGAGCGTCCGTCATTCCGGCTCTTCGGTGCCCCGTTCACGGCCTGGCTCACGCTGGCATTCCTGGTCACCGTGCTCGTGTTGATGGCGCTCGACTATCCGGTGGGGACGTTCACCATCGGGTCGCTCGTCATCGTCATCCCCCTGCTCGTCGTCGGCTGGTTCGCCGCGCGTCGCGGCATTCTCGAGATAGCGCGGGAGCGCCAGGGGTTTACCGGTTCATTCCCCGTGATCCCCGAACGCCCAGGGGTCGATAACCGGACGCGCACGGACGACTGACAGCGGCTTCCCCTCAATCAGGAGAAGCCGCTGGTTGGTGCCGTTCCGGGCTACGCGCTGGCGAGGACGAGTTCGTCGAGCGGGCGGCGGACACGCGGAGCGACCTCACGCTCGCGCAACACGTCGCTGGCCAGGGCTTCGGGGGAGCCGAGCGCCCCGAGTGCCGTGACGGACATCGGTTCGAGCGCCGGGTCGATACCGAAAGCGGCACGCAGGCCGTCGACCTCGATGCCGCCCATCTGGTGTACGTGGAGGCCGTCGTGGTGCGCCTGCACCGAGAGGAGGGCGACGGCCTGGCCGAGGTCATACTGTGCCCAGCGGAGCGGGGTCCCGTCCTCGGTCGTCATCGTCGCGATGTTGACGATGAGGACAGCGGCGGATGCGGCCCACTCGCGGTTGAAGCCCATCAGGTTGTCGACGATCGTGGCGTGTTCGGTCGTTCCGCGACGGGCAACGATGAAGCGCCAGGGCTGCGTGTTGGCGGCGGATGCCGACCAGCGGGCAGCTTCGAGGGCGGCCGTGATCTTCTCGGCGGGAACCTCGATCGCCGGGTCGAAGGACCGGGGGCTCCAGCGTCCTGCGAGGACCTCGTGGATGGGGGTGCTGGTGATCGCGGTGCGATCGGATGTTGCGGTGGTCATGGAGCTCTTTCTTGGTGGAACAGAGTCTCCATTGACCCCTCTTCAGGTGAAAGGACGGCTGCCGGAAATCCGCGCTGCCGCCCTCGTCTCACTGTACTGAAAGCATCCGTGCACTCGCTGACCGTCCTGTCGGGTTGACTTCTGCCATGAAGCCACTTAGGTTAACTAGTGAACTATAGAACCTAAGGTCGTGAGAATGTTCACTGGGGAAGCCCCGATCTACCAGCAACTCGCTGATCGCGTTGCGGAGGACATCCTGGCCGGAACGTATCCGGAGGAATCCAGTGTGCCCTCAACCAACGAGTACGCGGTTTTCTACCAGATCAGTCCCATCACGGCCGCCAAGGGAGTGAACCTGCTCGTCGAGCAGGGCGTGCTCTACAAGAAGCGGGGCGTCGGAATGTTCGTGTCGTCGGGGGCGCAGGAGAAGCTGCGGGCCAAACGGCGCGCAGAATTCGCGGAACGGCACATCGGTCCGCTCGTGCGCGAAGCCCGTCTGCTTCACATCGACAGAACAGAACTCGACGACTTGATCACCCAGGAGGACAGCAAATGACGAACGCCATCGAGATCGACTCCGTCACCCGACATTTTGGTCGTGTGCACGCGCTCGACAACGTCAGCTTCACGGTTCCGGAGCATTCGATCGTCGGGCTTCTCGGCCGCAACGGGGCGGGAAAAACGACAGTGATGTCGATCATGGCCGGACAGGACCGCCCAACGTCCGGTCGCGTCCAGGTTGCCGGTCACGATCCTTTCGAGCACGCCCCGACGCTCGCTCAGATCAGTTATGTTCGTGACAACCAGCGCTACCCGGACGACTACCGGCTGCACCACGTGCTGCGCATCGCCCCGGACTTCGCGCCCAACTGGAGCGAGGAGCTCGCCGCCGAACTCGTCGATGGGTTCCGCATTCCGGCAAAGACGCCGATCAAGAAGCTCTCCCGCGGTCAGCTCTCATCGGTTGCAATCGTGCTCGGCCTTGCATCGCGAGCCCCCGTCACCCTCCTCGATGAGCCATACCTCGGCCTCGACGTCACCGCCAGGGCGTTCTTCCATCGCGTCCTGTTGCGGGACTACACGGAACACCCGCGCACCGTCGTCTTCTCCACCCACCTGATCGACGAAAGCGCGTCGCTCTTCGATCGCGTCGTGATCATGGACTCCGGGCACCTGGTTCTCAACGCCGACAGTGACGACGTGAGCGAATCGGCGTGGGTGATGAGCGGAACGACCGACGCGGTCAGCCAGCTTACGACCGCGGCCAATGTCCTGTCGACGAGCGTCGTCGGCGGGCTGATGTCAGCGACCGGTTCTGGCGTTCTCGACAGCGGAACCCGCGTGCTTGCCGAAGACCTGAGGGTCCAGATCACCCGCGCATCCCTCCAGCAACTCGTCGCCGCCTACGGAGCGGACGACGCAGCATCCGACACCATTAACGAGGTACGACGAGCATGAGCACACTGATACCGACCACGAAGCTGCACCTCAACAAGCGGGAGGTCACCTTCGTCGTTCCGCTCTACATCACGGCGGTGGTCGCTGTGATTTCGGTCCTGATCTCGTTTCTCTTCTGGCGATCAGGCAGCATCCCGGGCACGCCGGGCTGGATCTCGGGTTCACAATCCAACCCCGGAATTCTCTACGCGCTCGCGGGCTTCCTCGTCTACCTCGGCGTGCAGTCCGTCGCGACGACGTTTCCCTTCGCCCTGACTCTCGGCGCCACCCGCCGCGGATTCGCCGGTGGGACAGTGCTCTGGGCTGTTCTGGTTTCTGTCTACCTCGCGGTGGTGTTCGCGGTGCTGACGACGATCGAGGTCGCGACGGACCACTGGTTCTCCGACTTCTACGTCTTCGATATCTACGTGCTTGGCGCGGGCGACCTCGGCCGGCTTCTGCCGATCGTCTTCCTCGGAGCGCTGACCATGCTGACGATCGGCGGAGTATTTGGAGCGGCCTGGGTGCGGTTCGGGGCACGCGGCCCCCAGCTCATCGGTGTCGGAATCGGACTCGTACTCGTTCTCGCCCTGATCGTGCTCATTCCGTCGGCCGCAGACATCCTCGCGGCGTTCCAGCTGTGGTGGCTCGCCGTCGCGGCCGTGGTCGTTATCGCTTTGAGCGCGATCGGCACGTGGCGGCTCCTGCGCACCGCGATCGTGCGGTAGCAGAACACAACAAAGCGGGTGCCGTGGAAAACTCCACGGCACCCGCTTTGTCGTTGGTGGCGGCATCCGTTCGTTCCAGTTACGCGATTACATCGAATGGGTACCCCAAACCATGTAATTGCGTCACCGGAACGCGCTCAGACCGCCGCGCTGCACCGGTTATGCGAGGGCCGGCAGAACCTCGCGCTCGAACAGTTCGATTCCCGAGCGGTCATATGCGGCCTCGGGGAAATAGGTGATCGCGTACGCGAGTCCCTGGTCCTGCATGGACGAGAGGCGTTCGGCAATCTGTTCCGGGGTACCGACGCCGAGCGCTGCGCCTGTGCGGTACTCGGCCATGAAGTCGGCGGCCTTGTCTTCACCGAGGTACGGCGTCACCCTCGCCTGGATGGCGTTCAGCCGGTCGGCGACTTCGGCTTCGGTGTCGGCGATGACGACGTTGTAGTTCGCGCTGCGCACGATGTCGTTGAAGTCGCGGCCGAGACGGTCGCAGTGCCCGCGGAGGATGTCGCTCTTGTGGGCGAAGCCCTCGGGCGAACCGTCGAAGTTCGTGTACTGGGCGTACTGCGCGGCGATGCGGAGGGTGACCTTTTCGCCACCGCCGGCGATCCAGAAAGGGATGCCGTTCTCCTGGATGGGAAGCGGACGCACGATGGCACCGTCGACCTGGTAGTGCTTGCCATCGAGGGTCGCAGTGCCGGTTTCCCAGGCCTGCTTCATGATCTGGACACCCTCGTCGAGGCGGCCGAGCCGGTCGCCGGCGCTGGGGAACCCGTAACCGTATGCACGCCACTCGTGCTCGTACCAACCGCCACCGATGCCCATTTCGACACGACCGCCCGAAATGTTGTCGATGGTCGCAGCGACCTTGGCGAGGTAAGCGGGGTTGCGGTAACTCATGCACGTGCACATCTGGCCGAGGCGAACGCGCTTCGTGGTGGCGGCGAACGCGGACATCAGCGTCCATGCTTCGTGGGTTGCCTCTTCACTCGGCACCGGCACCGTGTGGAAGTGGTCGTACACCCAGATCGACTCCCAGGCGCCGGCATCGGCGTGGGCTGCGAGGCCGCTCATCGTGTCCCACTGCGCTGCGGGGTCGATTCCAACAAGGTCGTGGCGCCATCCCTGTGGCACAAATATTCCAAATCTCATGGGGGTCAGCCTATTGGGATCGGCGGTTCCACCAGAGGTCTTGCTATCCGCGGTCTATCCCCGTATGGGATCAGTCACGCGCAGAAGATGCGTTTTGATCCCCACTGGTCGACGGCAAGCCGAACCGAGCCGGTGGCGATGATGACTTCCTGCCCATTTGTGAGCTTCTGCTTCAGCACAACAGGGACAGTTGATCCTGACGGTGCAGTCGCGTGCACGGGGTCGGGCGCCACCCCGATGGCGGTTTCCCAGTTGCCTACCGAGGCCGCCGCAGTCGAGGAACCGTTGACGTACAACAGGTACTTGGATACGGACGCGTCGCCCTTCACCGTGTTGTTCCAGGTGTAGTTCACGTAGTACCCGGCCGGGTCCCCGGTCGAGGCGCAGCGGAGGGCCTGTGGAGTCGTCACACTGGCGACGTTCGACGCGTCGGAGGTATTGCCGGCGGCATCCTTCGCTCTGACGGTGTAGCTGTATGCGGTCGAAGGCGCGGTTCCGTTGTCGGTATACGTCAATGTTGGAGACGCCACTGTGCTCACGAGCGTGGTGCCGCGGTAGACGAGATACTCCTTCACGCCTATCGCGTCGGTCGCGGCTTTCCAGGTCAGAACCACTGAGGTCGCGGACTTGGCGTTGGCAGCCAGTGCCGTCGGCGCCGTCGGTTTCGTGGTGTCCGCCGAGCTGACGAAGGTCTGGGTCACGGCGGAGGAGGCCGCGCTCGTCCATGATGACTGATTGAGAACCGTCGTGAATGTCGCCGTCACCGAGGAGTTCGCCGTCACGCCCGTTGCGCTGGTCAGGGTTGTTTTGATGCAGTAGAACTGGGATGCCCCGGCGGACAACGTGCCCGTCAGGACCGGCAGTGATGCCCACGTCCCCGTAATCGGTGACACCGGCGTGGTGCACCCAGCGACCGCTGTCGATTTCCACAGAACGACGCGCACAGCGCTGGCGAGCGGGGCCGAGCCGGTGCGCGTGAGGGTCGTGGTGTAGGTCGCTCCTACCGTTCCGTTGTTCGAGACCATCAGATTGCCGACCTTCTCGGTGACACTCGAGGTGTAGGAGACTGTCGGCACGATTCCGAACGTGCTTGCCGCCGTGATCGACCCCGCCGAGACGGCCGGCAGGTCGCTCGCGCTGGTGTCGGACAAAGACGCGTACGTCCCTGCCGAGCTTCCGGTCGAGAGGAGCGTGACCACGGCGACGATGGCGACGCATACAACAAGCGACAGTGTGCCCTTCGTGCTGCGGGCGCGCCGAAGACGTGACGGACGGGCAGGGGCAGAAGCGGGCATGGGTACTGTCTGTTCGGGGGCTATCTCATCCTATGGCTGATCCGCTCGCTCGACCCGCTCGGACGATCTGCTCGATGCGCGACGGAGCTGACTCGTCCTGCAGGCTCGTCACATCACCGAGCGGTCGTGCGTCGGAGATGTCACCGAGAAGCCGCCGCATGATCTTGCCAGACCTGGTCTTGGGCAGGTCCGGTACGAGGATGACATCGCGCGGTTTCGCGATCGGACCGATCTGCGCGGAGACATGGGCACGAAGCACGGCGGAGAGTTCGTCGCGCAGGTCGAGCCAATACGCGGGATCCTCGGATTCGACACCGTGTGAACGCTCGGCGGGAATGACGTACGCCGCAATGGCCTGACCGGTGAGAGCATCCGCCACCCCGACAACACCGGCCTCCCCGACGGCGGGATGCGCGACGAGCGACGACTCGATCTCGATTGTCGACAGGCGGTGACCAGACACGTTGATGACGTCGTCGACCCGGCCGAGTACCCAGATGTCGCCGTCGGCGTCCCACTTCGCGCCATCGCCGGAGAAAAAGTAGCCCTGCTTCCAGAAGCGGGCCCAGTACGAGTCCCGGTACCGTTCGGGGTTGCCCCAGACCGTTCGGGCGAGGCCGGGCCCGGCGCGGTCCACAACCAGGTAACCGCCCTCGCCGAACGGCACAGCGTTGCCGTCGTCGTCGACCACGAGCGTCGACAGCCCTGGCAGCGCACGATTCGCCGAGCCGGGCTTGAGGGTCGAGACGCCCGGGAGCGGCGCCATCACCGACGCCCCGGTTTCGGACTGCCACCAGGTGTCGATGATCGGAATCTCGCCGCGGCCGATCTGGGTGTGGAACCAGACCCACGCCTCAGGATTGATCGCCTCGCCGACGGTGCCGAGCAGCCGCAGAGACGAGAGGTCGTACTCCGCGGGAACGCCGTCGGGAAACCAGGTCATGAGCGTGCGGATGAGCGTCGGCGCCGTGTAGTAGGTCGTCACTCCGTATCGCTCGATGATCTCGAAGTGCCGACTCGAGTGCGGGGTGTCGGGCGTGCCCTCGTAGATCACCTGGCTCAGCCCGTTCGACAGCGGCCCGTAGATCTCGTAGGTGTGCGCCGTCACCCAGGCGAGGTCTGCGGTGCACCAGTGCACGTCGTCGGCCTTCGCGTCGAAGATCGCCCAGTGGCTCCACGACGCCTGGGTGAGGTAGCCGCCCGAGGTGTGCACGAGACCCTTGGGCTTCCCGGTCGTCCCCGAGGTGTAAATGATGAACAACGGTGTCTCGGCGTCGAACGCTTCGGGGACATGAACGTCGGATGCCACGTCGACGGTGTCGTGCCACCAGACGTCCCGGTCAGGTGTCCAGGCGATGTCACCGGTCGCATCGCCGGTGCGGCGCACCACGAGCACGTGCTCGATGCTCGCGACGCCATCCACAGCGGCGTCGGCGTTGTCCTTCACGGCGACCGCTGCACCTCGGCGGTACTGCCCGTCGGTGGTGATGAGCAGCTTCGCCCCGGTGTCCTCGACCCGGAATCTCAGCGCTTCGGCGCTGAACCCGCCGAAGACGAGGGAGTGGATCGCGCCGATCCGGGCGACCGCGAGCGTGGCAATGATGGTTTCCGGAATGACCGGAAGGTAAATGACCACCCGGTCACCCTTCCCGATGCCAAGCTCGGTCAGGGCATTCGCCGCCTTCGACACCTCGCGCTGCAGCTCGGCGTAGCTGATCGCACGCCGGTCGCCCGGATCGCCCTCGAAATACAGCGCGATCTTCTCGCCGTTGCCCGCTGTGACGTGCCTGTCGACACAGTTCACGGCGACGTTGAGCTTCCCGCCCGCGAACCACTCGGCCTTCGGAACCGTCAGTTCGCCGTCGGCGCCCTCGGAGACCGGTTCCCAGCTGTGCGTCGTGTGCCAGGGCTCCGCCCAGTCGAGCCGTGCTGCCGCCTCCGCCCAGAACGCAACGGGGTCGGCATCCGCACGTCGCCAGTCCTCCGCCGAAACATTCGCCTGAGCAGTGAAGCTCGCTGAAGCGGGGTATCGTCGCGTTTCGGCGAGCAGATTCGAGATCGTGGGCGCGGATGCCCCTGGCGCGGTCATTCTTCGACGCTAAGTGCGACGGGTGATCGGCTCTCAATCAGGGCGCAACAGAAGGTAACCTTCTCGCCCGGCTTCGCCGTTCTTCGTCGTGCCGAAGGGGGTTCAGCGCAACCCTTTCGAAAATCTGACCCGTCGGGCACCGACCCTGACAGACTGAACGGCATGACTGCACAGAGCATTCTCGTCCTCGGTGGTACCGGAATCATCAGCAGCGCATCGGTGGCGCTCGCCGCTGAACGCGGCTGGGAGGTGACCGTCGTCAACCGAGGGGCATCGAAAGACCGTCCGCTCGGGCCAGGCATCGAAACCCTGCAGGCCGACGTCCGCGATCCCGAATCGCTCACCGCCGCGATCGGCGACCGCAGCTTCGACGTCGTCGCAGACTTCCTCAGCTTCACCCCCGACCAGCTGCACCTCGACACGTTCCGTGACCGCACCGGGCAGTACATCTTCATCAGTTCGGCGTCGGCGTATCAGAAGCCACCCGCGTACTCGCCGGTGACCGAGTCGACGCCGCTGCGCAACCCGTTCTGGGAATACTCGCGCAACAAGATCGCGTGTGAAGACGTCCTCGTTGCCGAATACCGGGCATCCGGGTACCCCGTTACGATCGTCCGCCCGTCGCACACCTACGATCGCACAGCGCTGCCGACCCTCGGCGGCTGGACCGACATCGAGCGGATGCGCCGCGGCGCGCCCGTGATCGTGCACGGCGATGGAACCACCCAGTGGACGCTTACACACACCCGCGATTTCGCTGTCGGCTTCGTCGGGCTCTTCGGCCGGCAAGCCGCGATCGGTGACACCTTCCACATCACCGGTGACCAGGCGCCGACGTGGGACGCCATCTACGCAGCCCTCGGCCGCGCCGCCGGTGTGGAACCGGTACTCGTCCACGTGCCAAGCGAGGCCATCGCCGCTGCCTCACCGGAACGCGGCGCGGGGCTCCTCGGCGACAAGGCCCACTCGATGGTGTTCGACAACAGCAAGCTGAAGGCGCTCGTGCCCGACTTCCGGCAGTCGACGTTCTTCGAGGATGGCGCACGCGAGATCATCGAGTGGTACGACGCGGATGCCTCGCGGCGCGATGTCGATTCCAGCTTCGACGCGCTGTCCGATCGGCTCGCTGAACGCTTCGCCATCTGACGCGGCACCCTCGTTACCGGAGTCACACCTTCAGGATTGCTCTCCCGCTCAGGTCGAGGTCGGCGCGTCCGCGACGCGATGTCGCGGGCTGTCCGGGTTCATCAGCGAGTGACGGCGACCGTAGAAGAAGTAGATGGCGAGTCCGATCACGAGCCAGATGCCGAACCGTACCCAGGTCTCCCAGTCCAGCTGCAGCATCAGAAAGCCGGATGCCAGGACGCCGAAAGCGGGAACAAACGGCATCAGCGGCAGGCGGAACGTTCGCGGGGCATCCGGTCTCTTGTACCTGAACACGATCACCGACGCGCAGACCACGACGAACGCCGCGAGGATGCCGATGTTGGTGAGGTCGGCGACCTCCTTGATCGGAAACACCCCGGCGAGGAACGCCGATGACAGCCCGGCGATCCAGGTGACCCGCTGCGGGGTGCCGTTCTTGTCCGTCCCGGAGAACCAGGCTGGGAGGAGTCCATCGCGGCTCATCGAGAACCACACTCGCGTGACACCGAGGAGGAAGGTGAGCATCACCGTGAGGATGGAGAGCACGGCGAACACGGCGATGATCGTGGCGATGACCGGCAGGCCGACGCTCGTGAACGCTGACGCGAAGCCAGCTGTCGGCGAGATGTCTTCATAGTTCTGCATGCCGGTGAGCACGAGGGTGGCGGCAACGTAGAGCAGCATGGCGATGATGAGCGAGAGGATGATCGCCTTCGGCATGTGCTTCTTGCCGTCGGTCGATTCTTCGGCGGCCGTGCTCATGGCGTCATACCCGAACACAGCGAAGAACACGGTGGCCGCGCCGGCGATGACGGGGCCGAAGCCGCTCGGCATGAACGGGTTGTAATTGGCCGTGTCGACGAAGAACACGCCGAGCCCGATGATGAACAGGATCAACAGCACCTTGATCGCGACGGCGACGAGTTCGAACCGGCCAAACGCTTTGGTGCCTCGGCTGAGGATCCAGGTCACGAGGAGGCAGACGACGATGGCGGGCAGATTGATGATGCCGCCCCTGCCCTCGTCGAAGGTCGAGGTCAGGGCGGTCGGCATTTCGATTCCGATGCCGGAAAGGAACGCCTCGAAATAGCCCGAGATGCCGATCGCCACGACAGCGACGATCGCGATGTACTCGAGCAGAAGGTCCCAGCCGATGAACCAGCCGACGATCTCGCCCAGCGCGACATAACCGTAGGTGTACGCAGACCCCGCGCGGGGAATCATCCCGGCGAACTCGGCGTACGAGAGTGCCGCTGCTGCGGAGGCGAGCCCGGCGATGAGGAACGAGATCAGCACGGCAGGGCCTACTCCCGGTGTGCCCTCGCTTCCGGCGGCCACGAGGCCCGCGAGCGAGAAGATACCCACCCCAATGATGCCGCCAACACCGATCGCGGTGAGTTGCCACAGCCCGAGGCTCTTGGAGAGGCCGCTGCGTTTGTTCTCTTCCTCGATGTCTTCGATCGGCTTGCGCCGCAGAATCGACTGGCTGGGATTTGCTGTTGTCATCGGAGCCCCCTGTCCGTCCATCCGGCTGTCTGTTCGACTCCATCCGAGCGATGGACCGCCGGTGGGGTCAACGCCTGACAGAGCGAGAGCGTCAGTATCGCAAGCGGTTCTGACGTCCGCAAGAACCCTTCCGCCGGAGCGTCAGGAGCGTCAGGCGCGTTCTTCTACCCTCACGGCCAGTTCCGCGCGGATGCCGTCGACGAACGCGTCGACATCCGCCTCGGTCGTGTCGAACGCACACATCCATCGGACTTCCTGCTTCGTGGCATCCCAGTCGTAGAAGTGGAATCGCTCGCGAAGCCTGTTGGCGGCATCCGCCGGGAGGACCGCGAAGACGGCGTTCGCCTGGGTCGGCTGGCTGAAGCCGAGGCCGCTAATCGCGCCGGTCGACACGAGCTGCTCGAGTGACCCGCGGAGCCGTGCCGCCATCTGGTTGGCGTGCTGTGCCGAGCGCAGCCACAGGTCGCCCTCGAGCAGGGCGATGAGCTGGGCAGACACGAACCTGAGCTTCGACGCGAGCTGCATATTGAGCTTGCGGAGGAAGACCAGGCCATCGGATGCCGCCGGGTTGAGAACAACGACGGCCTCGCCGAACAGCAGGCCGTTCTTGGTGCCACCGAAGGAGAGGACGTCGACGCCGGCGTCTGTGGTGAAGTCCTTCATCGGGACGCCGAGGGATGCAGCCGCGTTCGCGATCCGCGCACCGTCCATGTGCAGCTTCATGCCGCGCGCGTGTGCGTGATCGGCGATCGCGCGAACCTCCTCGACGGAGTAGAGCGTTCCGAGCTCCGTCGACTGGGTGATCGACACCACGAGCGGTTGCGCCCTGTGCTCGTCGCCCCAGCCCCACGCCTCGAGGTCGATGAGCTCCGGCGTCAGCTTGCCGTCCGGGGAAGGCACGGTGAGCAGTTTGATGCCACCGACGCGCTCGGGAGCGCCGCCCTCGTCGACGTTGATGTGAGCAGTGGATGCCGAGATCACGGCTCCCCAGCGGGGAAGCATCGACTGGAGCGCGGTGACGTTGGCGCCGGTGCCGTTGAAGACGGGAAAGACCTCGACGCCCGCACCGAAGTGGGTGGCGAAGACGTCCTGCAGGTGCGCGGTGTAGACATCCGCCCCGTAGGAGACCTGGTGGCCGCCGTTCGCACTCGCGATGGCCTCGAGGACCTCGGGGTGTACGCCGGCGTAATTGTCGCTGGCGAAGCCGCGCGAGCTGGGGTCATGCAGAGTTTCGGTCACCGTCTCAGCGTACTGTCACCGCCACCGACCGTGGCGGTTTGTGGGGCACACGCACGACCGCCCCTGCCGACGTGTCAGTGAGACAGTCGCAGGGGCGATCGGATGCTGCCGGGTCGGGTGCTGCCGGGTCAGCTCTTGAGGGCGTCCGCCCACTTCACCCGGGCACCCATCTTGAGCAGCGAGTTCTGGTAGATCCGGGATCCGAGCCAGATCACGCCGACCGTCGACACGAGGAGGATCGCGAGCGACAGGAGCGGCTCCCACCAAGCGGCGGTACCGACGAACAACCGCAGGGGCATTCCCACCGGAGCCGAGAACGGCACGTACGACATGACGGCGAGCACCGTGGGGTTGTCGTAGAAGAAGATGACGAGGAAGTACGGGATCATCACGAGCATGGTCACCGGCGTTGTCGTCGAGCCGATGTCCTCCTGGCGGGAGACCATCGACCCCGTCGCGGCGAACAACGATGCCAGCAGCACGAAGCCGATGGCGAAGAAGACCACGAACCACACGATCGGGGCACCGAGTCCGGTGAGGAGGTCGGCCTGGCCCGTGATGGTCAGTCCGATGATCGAGAGTGCCGCGATCACCGCTATCTGCCCGAACGCGAGGATCGAGTTACCGAGCACCTTGCCGGCCATGAGCGCCTGCACGGGGATCGCCGACATCAGTATCTCGACGACCCTGGTCTGCTTCTCTTCCACGACGTTCTGCGCGATGGTCGAGCCGAAGGTCATCGCAGACATCAGGAAGACGAGTCCGAAGCCCAGGGCGACGAGGTAGACGATGAACGGGTTGGTTGCGTTCTCGTCCAGCAGCTGCACCGGTGGTGACACGCTCAGCTGGGCGAGCAGGCCGCTCGGAACGTCGGTGTTGGCGATGACGGCGATGCCGAGCTGCGTTGATGAATCGGGGACGATTGCCGCCTCGACGGATCCGTCCTTCACCAGCTCCTGTGCCTCCTCGACGCTCGACGCCTCCGTGATGTCGAGGCCGGATGCCCCGGCGACGGCGTCTGACGCGGTGCCGACCACAGCGACGGGGGTGTCGCTCGTGTTCTTGGCGGCGAATCCTCCGATCACGATGGATGCGAGGACGAGGAGGAGGAGCAGCCCCGTCGAGACGAGGAATGCCTTGCTGCGGAGGCGCATGGTGATCTCACGCTCCGCAACAAGCCAGGTGGCCTGTAAGGCACTCGGTGCGGCTGGGCGGGTGCGCTGGGCCGGGTCCTGGGTGTGGGCTGTTGTCGTCACTTGATGACCTCCTTGAAGATCTCGGCGAGGGTCGGGCGTTGGGGAGCGAACGTCGCGACGTCGCCGCGGCTCACCGCTGTGCGGAGTACGTCTTGCGCTGCAGCTTCGCTGTCGGCGTCGAAGAGAGCGAACCCGCCGTCGAAGTCGACGACGGTGATCCCAGGAGCCTCACGCAACCAGCCGGCATCCCCGCTGGTGATCAGTTCGTACCTGAGCCTCGAGTGTTCGGCCCGAAGCGCCTCACGAGACCCGTTGGCCCGGATCGTGCCGCCGGCGATGATGACGAGGTCGTCGCAGAGCCGTTCGACGATGTCGAGCTGGTGCGAGGAGAAAAGCACGGGGGCGCCGGACAGCGCCCGGTCCTTGAGCACACCGACGACGACGTCGACCGCGAGGGGGTCGAGCCCGGAGAACGGCTCGTCGAGGATGAGCACTTCGGGGTCGTGCACGAGGGCAGCGGCGATCTGGGCGCGCTGCTGGTTTCCGAGCGAGAGGCTCTCGACGGCGTCGTTGCGGCGTTCGCCGAGGCCGAGGCGCTCGATCAGGTCGCCGGCGTTGCGCCGCGCGGCTTCGGTCGTGTAGCCGTGCAGCCTGGCGAGGTAGACGAGTTGTTCCTCGACCTTCATCTTCGGGTAGAGGCCGCGTTCTTCCGGCATGTACCCGAACCGCCGGCGGTCCTCGGGAGTGAGGCGGTGACCGTCGAGGGTCACTGTGCCTGTGTTGGTGTTCAGCACGCCAAGAATGATGCGCATCGTCGTTGTCTTGCCTGCACCGTTGCCGCCGACGAAGCCGGTCATCCGGCCGGGTGCGACGTCGAAGTTGACGTCGGTGAGCACCTGCCTCGTTCCATACGTCTTGTTGACATCTCGAATCTCGAGCATCGCGAGCCTTCCTCTGAGTGTGATTTCACGATACGGCTGGGCGGTGGGGCCCGGCATCCGCCTGACGACGAGTCTTTTGTCTCCGTCTTGCGGGGGATCTCGCTGGCATACGCTGGTGTGGTGCCACAACTCCCGCTGATCGGTCGCCGACGTTCTGACCGGCCGCGGTTGCCGCGCGATGTTCTCGTGCTCGGTGTCGTTGCCTTTTTCGTCATGGTCGGCTTCGGTGTCGTTGTACCGGTGCTGCCCGTCTATGTGGCGAGTTTCGGAGTCGGCTACGTCGAGGTCGGTGCTGTTGTCTCCGCGTTCGCGCTGCTGCGGTTCGTCACGAGTCCGTTCTGCGCCCGGCTCATCGACTGGTGGGGTGAACGTGTGGTGCTCGCGGTGGGCATCGGTATCGTCGCCCTATCGAGCGGTCTGGTGGGAATCGCCTCGAGCTACGTCGAGGTTCTGCTGTTGCGCGGTGCCGGCGGCATCGGTTCGGCGATGTTCACGGTGTCGGCGATGACACTGCTGCTCGGGTCAACGCCGTCGACACTGCGCGGTCGTGCCGTCGGCTTCTACCAGGGCGGGTTCCTCATCGGCGGAATGGCGGGGCCTGCCGTCGGCGGTGTGCTCGCGGCGATCTCACTCACAGCACCGTTCTTCTTCTACGCCGGCACCCTCGCCGTCGCTGGCCTCGTCGGTGTCATCCTGCTGCGACCGAGGACGCGGGACGTCGGCCCAAATGCGCCGGTCGACGTCGTGCCGTTCCGGGTTGTGCTCAGGGACACGCGGTTCCGCGTTGCCGTTGTTGCGAACTTCGCCAACGGATGGACGTCGCTCGGTGTTCGGAGCGCCCTCGTCCCGCTCCTGGTGGTCGATGTCCTCCACGGCGAACCGGCGTGGACAGGAATCGCGTTCGCGATTGCCGCCGTCGCGCAGACGCTCGCTCTCGCTCCCGCCGGAAAGTTCGTCGACACCGTCGGACGCAAGCCGGCGATCATCGGTGCGTATGCGGTCGCCGCTGTCACTGTGCTCGGCATCGCGTTCGCGCCGAACATCGTGGTGCTGACAGTCCTGCTGGCGGTCTACGGCGTCGCCGCAGCGTTCATGGGCACGGCACCTGCCGCTGCGCTCGGTGATGCAACAGCCGGCGCGAAGGGCGGCCGCCCCGTTGCCACGTTCTCCATGGCTAGCGATTTCGGGGCGATCGTCGGCCCGCTCGTCGCTGGCTGGCTGGTCGACACCGCCTCGTTCCCGCTGGCTTTCGGCGTTGCGGCGGTGTTCCTCCTGGCCTCGTCGGCGTTCGCGGTGAAAATGCCGCGCGAGCTTCGGACCAGCGAGTGAGTTCCGGCAACCATGCTGATCAGGATCCCGGCACCGTCACGCGATTTTCGTACGCCCAGACCACAGCCTGAATCCTGTCGCGCAAGCCGAGCTTCTGCAGCACCTTCGACACGTGTGACTTCACGGTCGCCTCTCCGACGAAAAGGTCGCGCGCGATCTCGGCGTTCGAGAGGCCCTGCGCGACGAGCTGGAGCACCTCCGCTTCGC
The DNA here is from genome assembly GCF_003065425.1 of Mycetocola zhujimingii. Taxonomy (NCBI): domain Bacteria; kingdom Bacillati; phylum Actinomycetota; class Actinomycetes; order Micrococcales; family Microbacteriaceae; genus Mycetocola; species Mycetocola zhujimingii. The sequence goes on along the minus strand of NZ_CP026949.1, from coordinate 2,728,486 downwards.
GATCGGTCAGGCTCTCGAGAGCGGACGGCGGAGCAGCCGCGGTGCCGGCATCCGTTTCGCCTGGCGCTCCGAACCGTTCGATGACACGCCTGGTCACGGCGGGGGAGAGCAGGGCGTCGCCAGCGGCGACGACGCGAACGGCGTCGATGAGCTGCTCAGGAGTGGAGTTCTTCAGCAGAAACCCGCTCGCTCCTGCGGACAGCGCCTCGAACAGGTAGTCATCACGGTCGAAGGTGGTGAGGATGAGAACCGCGGACGCCAGCGCCCCGTCAGCGGTGATCTGGCGCGTCGCCTCCAGGCCGTCCATCCCCGGCATTTGTACGTCCATGCACACGACGTCCGGGTTGAGTTCGCGGGCCAGGGCGAGTGCGTCAGCGCCTGTTGCCGCCTCTCCGACGATCTCGAGATCGGGCTGGGAGCCGAGGATGATGCGAAAGCCTGCCCGCACCATCTCGTGGTCGTCGGCGAGGAGAACCCGGGTTGCCGTCGTCATCGTGTCGTCTCCCGTGCATTGTGCTGCGCGTTGCGCTGGGCGTCGTCGTGTGCGGCTGGCACATGCGTGTTGTCAGCGCCATCGGGGGACGCTGCGTCGGCAGGAACACCGGTCCGCTCACCGGTCCGCTTACCGGGCACCGGCACCCGAGCGCGAACGAGGTACCCGCCGCGTGCGCGCGGGCCGGTCTCGAGCGTGCCCCCGATCGCGTCGATGCGCTCACGCATGCCGATCAGCCCAAGGCCTCCCGGCTGCGGACGTGAGGGCACGTTGCCGGTGTTCCCGACCTCGAGCTCGACGCTGTCGGGGAGATAGCGCACTCGAACGTCGGCCGTCGCCGTCGGACCGGCGTGCTTCCGCGCGTTCGTGAGGGCCTCCTGTGCGATGCGGTAGAGGCTGAACTGAACGAGGCCAGGCACGTCCAGACGCTCTCCGATGACGTCGAGGGTGGTGGGCAACCCGGATGCCGTCGAGTCTCTGACAAGCGCGGACAGGGACTCAAGACCGAGTGTCGATGCACTCGTCGATGCGCGGCCATCCGCTGGCTCCGACTCCCTCAGCGTGTGCAATAGCTTGTGCAGCTCATCGATCGCCGTGCGGGCGCCGAGTTCCACATTCGCCAGGGCGTCGCGAGCCATCGCGGGATTCGACTCGAGCACCGTTCGGGCAGCGCCGGCCTGCACTCCCATCACCGACACGTGATGGGCGACAACGTCGTGCAGCTCTCTCGCGATGCGGACGCGTTCGAGCGCCACGGCCTGCTGTTCGGTGCGCTCGCGCTCCCTCTCCAGTTCGGCTGTGCGGTACTCGAGCAGCGCCTTCTGTTTCGCCGACGCGTATGAGCGGTCGCCGAAGTAATAGGCGCCACCGAAGTAGAGCAGGTTCGTGAGGATCTGGATCATCAGGTACGCGACCAGTGGGGAGAAGGCGCCCACCCGCGAGAAACCGTCGAGGGCATCCGGATCCGTTGTCGTTCGGAGCATGGCGATCACCAGCCAGCCCAGCATCGCCGCGATGATGACGGCGCGGACGACCAGCGCCGTTCGGCGGTTGTCGACCCACGCACCGACGGCATAAAGCGCCATGAACAGCGTGATGTTGCACATGAGCAGCTCAGGGACCTGCAGCTCTCCACCGCCGATGAACGCGCCAGATACGACGATCGCTACCGTGTTCGGGAACCGCCGGCGAAGCGCGAGCGGCAGCGTGATGAGCACGGCCCAGATCAGGCACACCCACATTTCAGCGGGTTTGTCGTAGAGACCGGCGACGCGATAGAGCATGAGGCTGAAGAGAGTGCCCACAAAGAGCACGACGGCGAGCACCGCGTCGGTGCGCAACTGGCTCCGCGTCACCGCGGGACGGCGCCACGACGGATCGTTGGGGTCGACGAGAGGGACTTGAGTGGACATCACACTCTCACGCTAGCGATCCGGCGGGGTTCCGGCATCCGTCCCGCGACGGAGACGATCCGTCCCGCGACGGAGACGATCCGTCCCGCGACGGAGACGATCCGTCCTGTGACGGAGAAGGGACGTACTCCTTTATTGGGCCGATGTTGCCCCCCCGTGGAGCGGAACCCGCGACATCGACGGCCGCTCGGCGTCCCAGAGGCCGGTGACCGCCGTCGCAAGTGAGGCTTCGAGCCCGTCGAGCGCCTGAACGACGAAGATCGTGGCGGATGCCGTCGGCGCGGATTTCTCGAACCCGTTTGCGACAGCGCGCACCCACGTTTCTGCCGCGGCCTTCGCGGCGGCGTAGTTCGCGCCGCCCGGCATCGGGCGGTCGAGCGTCGTACTCGAGACGATCGCGAGCCGCCCCGCATCCGACGCGCGCAGGTCGTCGACGAACACCCGGGTGGTGTTGCGGAGCGTGGTGACGATGCGGGAGTGCAGGAAGTCCCAGTCCTCGTCGCTCTGTCCCGAGAGCCCGCCCCCGCCCCGCCAGCCGCCGACGAGATGGATGAGCCCGTCGATCGGCCCGCCGGTGCTCGGGGCAGAGCCGTCGTGCACGCGATCGGCCAACGCCGCCACCTCGTCGAAGCGGGTGAGGTCGGCGACGTGGCCGACGGCATCCGGAACCTGATCGATGAGCCTGTCGAGCCGGTCCTGATTGGAGCCGACGGCGATCACCAGGGCACCCGCCGCCTGGAGGTCGCGGCAGACGGCGATGCCCGCCGCGCTGGTCGCACCGGCAACGAGCACCCGGCGGCCAGAGACAGCGCGGCCAGCGACGCCACGACGGGCTGTTTCGGAGCCCGTCACTTCCCGCTCAGCCACGACCCGTGATCCCCGCCGTCGACGCGATGACGTCACCCATCTTTTTCGAGAGCGCTTCGTAGAACATGCTGAGCGGGAACTCGTCGTCTCTCACCAGGTCGGTGTAGCCCCTGGGAAGTCCCGTGAGGACATCGTCGGGAAGCCCACGAGCCCACGCCGATGCTGGGTGCGGTTCGACCGTGCTCGAGACGAGCTCGTATGCGGCGAGCCAGTGGGCGACCTTGGGCCTGTCGATCGAGCGCCAGTAGAGCTCGTCGATCGCGGTGCCGAGCGCGACGACGACGTCGGGCACCTCGGCCCAGTCGATCGTGAGCGCGGTGTCTGTCCAGTGCAGCACGTGGTGCTGGTGCAGCCACGCGAACAGCAGCTGGCCGCCGAGGCCGTCGTAATTGCGCACCCGGCTGCCGGTGAGCGCGAAGCGGAAGATCCGGTCGAAGATCACCGCGTACTGCACGAGCTTCGCGTGGGCGAGGATTTCGGTTTCCGCTTCGGTGAGCTCCGCCGGGTTCTGCGCCGACAGGGTGCGTTCGAGCCTCACCGACTCGCGGAACGCGGTGAGGTCGCAGCGCAGTTCCTCGAGCGAATACAAAAAGAACGGCATCCGCTGCTTGATCATGAACGGGTCGAACGGCAGGTCGCCGCGCATGTGGGTGCGGTCGTGGATGAGGTCCCACATCACGAACGTCTCTTCGGCGAGCTCCTGGTTTTCGAGCAGCGCCTGTGCGTCGGCGGGCAGCTCGAGTTTGGTGATTTCGGCGGCGGCTTTCACCACCCGGCGAAAGCGCGCGGCCTCCCGGTCGGCGAAAATTGCGCCCCAGGTAAACGTCGGAATCGCGCGCATCGCGACGGTCTCGGGAAACAGGACGGCCGAGTTGGTGTCGTAGCCGGGGGTGAAGTCGAGAAACCGGATCGGCACGAACAGCGTGTTCGAGTAGTCGCCCGCCTCGAGTTCGGCGACGAACTCCGGCCACACGACCTCGACCAGCACCGCCTCGATCAGCCGGTCGGCCGACCCGTTCTGGGTGTACATCGGAAACAGCACGAGGTGCCTGCGGCCATCGGCGCGGTGCTGCTGCGGCTGGAACGCCGTCAGCGAATCGTAGAAGTCGGGCACACCGAAGTTCCCGGCCGCCCAGCGCTCGAGGTCGACGATGACGGCGTCGAGGTACTCGGCGTCCCAGGGGAACGCCGGCGCCAGCTCGCGCACCGCGTCGACGATCGTCGTGACGCATTCGCGGGCCGAGGCGTTGGCATCCGGAATCGACCCGTCTTTCAGCTGAAGCGGGCGGATGCCGATGGCCGCGTTCTTGAGGCGGAGCCAGGCAGGGGAGGTAGCGAGGTCGCGGTCTTCGACGACCTCGGGCTCGCCAACAATCACTTGTGCGTGAAATTCAGACATAACAACCCTCCCGGCGTCGTTGCAAACGGTGTGCATCGAGCGTATCCGGGGGACCGGGAGCGTTTCTTTGACTATCGCGAGGTTTGGCTGCGCAGACTCCCGGCGGTGCGCAGATTAACTGCGCCGGGCCCGGCTGCAGCGATCTCAGCCACCCGGGCTGCGGGCGGTTGACGCTCACGGCACCTCGCCCTGACGTCAGTGGATGAGGTGGCTGATGAACAGCCCCACCGAGAGCGCAGTCGACACAACGGATACCCACAGGGCCACCCTCTGGAGCGACCTGTCCCCGGTGTTCTGCCTCAACCGCACGATTGCCCAGACGAGCATCGCGATGGCGACGAACGGGAACACGAAGAAGATGAGGCTTGTGATCGAGCCGACGAACAGCCAGATGTCTGACCAGGGACGCGCCGCTGGTGCGGGAGTGGCCGGGGCTGGAGCGGCGGGTGCGGGAGTGGCGGAGGCGGCCACCCGCTCGACGGGCCCGAAATCGCCGATGACGCGTTCAGCGGTCTCCTCCGAGGCTCCATGCCGGCTGAGCAACTCGGCCGCATGCTCGCGCATCGCCTGGACCGTCTCAGCGCGCTCACGGGCATCACCCCGATGAGTGCTCGATCGAGATCGGCGAAGTATGCCTCCAGGAGTGCCGGCATCGGTTCGGTGGTGGTCATGCTGTCTCCTTGATCGTGGTGGTGACATCCGCGGCGAACAGGTCCCAGGTCTCGGTAAAGACCGTCAGGGCCCTCTCGCCTTCATCGGTCAGGTGGTAGTAGCGGCGGGGCGGTCCGACCGGTGATGGCTGCAGCGTCGTGGTTACCCAGCCCTGCTGCCGCAGTCGCGAAAGCAGTGGATAGAGAGTGCCCCCGCTGGCGAACAGGACTTTCCTCTCTCCGAGACGCTCGGCGATCTCCAGCCCGTACGCAGCCCCTGACCGCAGGCAGGCGAGCACGCAGTAGTCCACTGTGCCTTTACGGAGTTGCGTCAAGACCGATTCGGGGGAAGGTTCCATGCACTGCATGCTACCGGTACCGTGCAATGCAAGCAACCCATCACGGTGTCGTCACCCCACCCGGCGGCGAACTACACCGACTGCAGGACCTGCCCGTGGCTCGCTGTCCACGGCACAGCGGCATCCAGCCGGTCTGCCGCGAGCTTCTCAGCGGCCGCCAGCGTGGTGACCGACCGCGCGGCGGCATCCCGGTACACCGCCGAAAGGGTGAGCCCGATGTCGTCGACGCGGGCGAGGATGGCGGTCAGGTCCGCGCCGGGCCGAGACGCCATGTCGAGGTAGATCACGCCGCCCGCGTTGACGATGAAGTCGGGTGCCCAGAGGATGCCGCGGTCGGCGAGTTGTTCCCCACCGCTCTGGTCAGCGAGCTGGTTGTTCGCCGCACCGACGACGGCCGCGCAGCGCAGTTCCGAGATGACCTCCGCCGTCAGTGCACCGCCGACCCCGCACGGAACGAACACATCGGTTTCGAAGAGGTGCTCGTCGCCCGGGTCGATCCAGCTCGCGGAAATCTCCTCGGCGAACGCGCGCCGCGCCGGGTTCACGTCGGTGACGATGAGCGACATACCCTCGTCGCTCAACCGGCGGGCGAGTCGCGATCCCACCTGACCGAGCCCCGAGATCGTCGCGTGCCTGCCGGCGAGCAGCCCTGAGACATGGCTGGTGCGCTCGGCGACGATCGCCATATCGGCCGCGTTCGTGCCGACATCCTCTGCCGTTTGATAGCGACCGCCGAGGCGCTCAACCGCATCGCCGAGGTCGAGCATCGCGAGTCGTTTGCGCTCGGCGTCGAGAGTCTCACCGTCCGGAACGAACACGACGGATTTGCCACCACCGCGATTCAGCCCCGCTGCGGCGTTCTTGAGGGTCATGCCCCGCGAGAGGCGGAGGGAATCTTCGACGGCGTCGCGCCAGGTGGGGTAGTGCCACACGCGAGCGCCGCCGAGTGCTGGCCCGAGCCGGCTGGAGTGGACGGCGACGCTGATCGTGAGCCCGGATCGTTGTCCGCGGGTGATCAGTACCGTCTCGTGGTCCAGTACGGTCTCGTGGTCAATGGATGCTGCGTGCAGCGCGTCGAGGGACGCGTCGGCGTGAAATGACGTCATTGTCGGATCTCCTTGTGGGTGATGTGGTTCGCCCGGGTCAGGGCAACGACTCTCAGCGCGGGTAGCGCTGAACGTCGTGTTGCGTCAATCACACCAGCCAGGCTGACCCCTGACAAGTGCCCACAACGATCACGCCACACCGGCGCAGCACAGCGACTCAGTGCACCGACAAAACACAGCGGCGCAGCACAGCGGCGCAGCACAGCGGAGAAGCTAGCTCCAGCGCTTGTTCACCCAGCGTTCGAAGAGCCCAACGAGGGAGTCAGTGACCTTGCCGAGCACCGCGAGCAGCACGATCGCCAGGAGAATGCGGTCGATCCTCCCGTTGTTCTGCGAGTCGATGAGCAGGAAGCCCAGGCCCATCGACGACGCGATCAATTCAGCAGCGACGAGGAACAGCCAGGACTGGGCGAGGGCGAGCCGAAGCCCCGAGACGACAGAGGGGAGAACGGCGGGCAACTGCACGGTCGTGAACAGTCGGGCACCGTTGTAGCCGAACGCACGACCGGCTTCGACGAGCTGCCGGTCGACGTGGCGAAGCGCAGCAGAGACGGTCGTGTAGACCGGGAAGAACGCGCCGATCGCGATGAGCGTGATCTTCGACCCCTCGCCGATTTTGAGCCAGAGAATGAGCAGCGGAATCCACGCGAGCGACGGCACTGCCCGGATTGCGCCGAGGGTGGGTGCGACGAGGATGTCGACGAGCCGCGACAGTCCGACGAATGCGCCGAGGACGAGACCAAGGACAGCGCCGATGGTGAAGCCGATGAGCACGCGCTGTGTGGAAATTGCCACGTACTGGCCGAGCAAACCGCGCTGCAGCAGGTCGATGCTCGCGAGCCAGACCGACGAGGGCGACGGCAGTTGCGATGCGCTGACGAGGCCGAGCGACGTCACCAGCTGCCAGACGGCGAGCAACAGGAGAGGCAGCAGCGAGCCACCGACGATCACGAACCAGGTGCGGCGGGTCAGCGGCACGCGCCCGCGAGCCGAATCTTCCCGGCGAGCGGATGCCTCGGTGCGAGCGGCAGCGGCGGGCCTGGCCCTCACCGCAACGGGCTGCGCCGACATGCCTGAAGACGACGCGACGCTAGTACGCACCTCGTCACTCGTTGTCAGCTTGTCGGTGTTGCTCATGAGAGGTCCTGCCTGGGAATCCTGCGAAAAGGGACGGGAGGGGAACGGATGCCGGCCCCCTCCCGCGTGGACTAGCCGATCGCGTCGGGGTCGGCCTGGGTGATGAATTCGTCGTTAATGATGGTGTCGAGTGCGTCGTCGACGTCCTTCTCGTCGAGGACGTCGCCCGTCTCGACGAAGATGGGGCCGACGATCGAGAGCACGTCGATCTGCGCGTCTCCCGGGACCGGGTCGACGTCGAGGTTGGAGCGTTCGGTGATCACCTTCGTGGCAACCGCGATGTCGAGCCCGGCGATCTCCGCGAGGATCTCGGCTGCTTCTTCCTCGTTCTCGGCGGCCCATTCGCGAGCGTGCTCGTAGGCGTTGACAACGGCCTGGGCGAGGTCGGGCTTCTCCTCGATGAAGGTCTCCGTGGCGTTGAGGAAGCCGTAGGTGTTGAAGTCGACGTTGCGGTAGATGAGCTTGGCGCCCGCCTCTTCGGCGTTGGCCATGATGGGGTCGAGGCCGCTCCACGCGTCGACCGAGCCGTTCTGCAGCGCAGCCCAGCCGTCGGCGTGCTGAAGGTTCTCGATGGTGACGTCCTCGGGGGTGAGCCCGGCTTCCTCGAGTGCCTGAAGCAGGAAGAAGTAGGGGTCGGTGCCCTTCGTCGCTGCGATCTTCTTACCCTTGAGCTCTGCGACATCCGTGATCGTCGAATCGGGCCCGACGACGAGGGCCGCCCACTCGGGCTGGGAGAAGAGGTCGATGACCTGGATCGGCGAACCGTTCGACCGGGCAAGCAGTGCGGCCGAACCGGCGGTCGACCCGACGTCGATCGCATTGGCCCTGAGCGCCTCGTTGGCCTTGTTGGACCCGGCGGACTGTACCCAGTTGACCGTGACGTCCTGATCGGCGAGGGCATCCTCAAGCCAGCCCTTCTCCTTGATGATCAGGGAGAGTGGGTTGTAGGTCGCGAAGTCGATGTTGAGGGTTCCGCCCTCTGTCAGGGTCGCCGAGTCGCTGTCTTCTGTGGCGGGGGATGCCGTCTGGCCTTCGCCGGCGACGCAGCCGGTCAGGAGCAGCGCTGCGGTGGCAGCGCCCGCGACGAGTGTCGCGAGGGAGAAGCGCTTGCGGTTCATGGTCAGGTCCTTTGCTGAAAGAGGTGCTGTACGTGCTGTGTGCAGTAGTGCTGGCGAGCGGGCTGGTGAGTACTCAGTACGGGAAGGCCGGCATCGCCGTTGTCTTCTCGACGCCGCGGGCCTCGCCGTGGCGGTCGATGCCGAGACCGGCGAGGAGCCGGCCGCGCAACTCGGCGAGCTCGGCCGATCCGCGGTCACGCGGGCGCCGACCGGGAACGACGATCTCCTGGATGATCGTCGATCCCTCGAGGCCGTCCTCGCGGCCGAGCAGGATGATCCGGTCGGCGAGTTGAAGCGCCTCGTCGACGTCGTGCGTAACGAGGAGCACCGTCGTCGGTGCGGCGGCGTGCACGTCGAGCAGGAGATCCTGCATCTTCAGGCGGGTCAGGGCGTCGAGGGCGCCGAACGGTTCGTCGAGCAGCAGTACGCCGGGGTTGCGGGCGAGGGCTCGGGCAAGAGAGGTGCGCTGCGCCATTCCGCCGGAGATTTCTCGCGGCCGGTTGCCCGCAAACGCACCGAGGCCGACGAGGTCGATGAGGGTTGCAACGCGCGCATCACCTTCGGCCTTCGGGGTGCCTCGTGGAAGGCCGAGTGCGACGTTCTGGGTGACACTCCGCCACGGCAAAAGCCGCGGCTCCTGAAATCCGACCGCGGTGCGGGCATCGAACGGGGTAACGGGGGAGCCGTCGATGAGGATCGACCCCGCCGTTGCGGAGTCGAGGCCGCCGGCGAGGCGCAGCAGGGTGGACTTTCCGCAGCCGCTCGTGCCCAGAATGGCGAGAACTTCGCCGGCTCTTACCTCGATGGTGATGTCGCGAAGGACGTGGCGGGTTGCCCCGCGTTCGCCGGGGAAGTCCCGACCGATGCTCCGAATCGATACACCGAACGCGGCATCCGACCCCACGGCATCCGACCCGACGGCTGCCGGCCGCGCCACCGGCCGCGTTGCGGACTCCGACACGGCGCGCAAGGCCCCGGGCTGACCGGCGTTCCCTTGGGAAGATGACATACGGTTGCTCCTCAGAGCGAGTGATCGGGTTCTCACACGGTACTGACAAGGTCCGGGTGAGAGCAGGTGCACCGAAACACTCCGTAACACTCCCCGCACCACTCTCTGCAACAACCCCGCTGCACCACTGACTGCACTACCCCCCTGCAACACCGGGCTGAAACAAAGGAACTGGAAATGGTCGTCGTCGACAACGCCGTGTATCTCAGGGGCAACCGGGTGGCCAGCCCCCCGAGCCTCGACGCGACCTACGAGGTTCTCCACGAAAAGGGCGGTATGGCGTGGATCGGCCTGTACCGGCCGGACAAGGAAGAGATCCAGTCGGTCGGGGCCGAGTTCGACCTGCACGACCTGATGATCGAAGACACCCTCTCCGGACACCAGCGACCCAAGATCGAGCGATACGGCGACACGCTGTTTGCGGTCTTCAAGGCGGCCCGATACGTCGATGCCGACGAGCGCGTCGAGTTCGGAGAGGTGCACGTGGTGGTCGGATCGGACTTCGCGATCACCATCCGTCACGCGGAGACACCGGATATCGCGGCGATCCGCAGGCGGCTCGAGGGCGATCCCGAACTGCTCGGGATGGGTCCGGAATCCGTGTTGTACGCGGTGATCGACGAGATCGTTGACGGGTACGCCCCGGTCATCGCCGGCCTCGAGAATGACATCGATGAGATCCAGGACGCTCTCTTCACCGAGGGGCAGGAATCATCCCAGCGGATCTATGCGCTCAGTCGTGAGGTGATCGAGTTCCAGCGGGCCACCCAGCCGCTCGTCGGGATCTTCGAAGCGCTCGGCGAAGGAGCTGACAAGTACGGCGTTCCGGTCGAACTGCGGCGTTACCTCCGCGATGTTCACGATCACGTGCTCAGGGTCGTCGAGCGTGCAGACGCCTTCCGCGCGCTCCTCCAGAACGCGCTCATGGTGAACACCGCGCTCGTCGGTCAACGACAGAACGAGGCGAGCTTTGCGCAGAGCGAGCAGGTCAAGCGCATCTCCAGCTGGGCGGCGATCTTCTTCGCACCGTCGCTCGTTGCCTCGATCTACGGGATGAACTTCGAGTACATGCCTGAGCTGGGCTGGGAGTGGGGATACCCGTTCTCCCTGCTGCTCATGTTCGGCGGTGCTGTCGCGCTCTACATCATCTTCAAGAAGAACAAATGGCTGTAACAGCACCGGCTCTGGTCTGGTTCCGTGATGACCTCCGGATCGACGACAACCCGGCACTCACGGCCGCAGCTGACTCGGGTCGGCCCGTCGTCGCTGTGTACCTTCTCGACGAATCGTCGCCGGGGATCCGTCCGCTCGGCGGTGCCGCGCGCTGGTGGCTGCACTCGAGCCTCCAATCGCTCTCGGCGTCGCTCTCCGGCCTGGGCGTGCGGCTCGTGCTCCGCCGGGGAGCGGCGGGGACGGAGATTCCGCGGCTGGCGCAGGAGACCGGTGCCGGGGCGGTGTTCTGGAACCGGCGCTACGGGGCGGCGGAACGCGCCGTGGATTCAGCGCTGAAAACCGGACTTCGAGAGGGCGGCCTCGAGGTCGCCAGTTTCGCCGCTTCACTGCTCTTCGAGCCGTGGACAATCACGACCGGGTCGGGAACGCCGTACTCGGTCTTCACCCCGTTCTGGCGGGCATGCCTCGGGGGCCCGCCACCGCGGGCGCCCATCGACGAGCCGGAGACGCTGGATGGCTGGGACGGCGACGTGCCCACCGACCTCCTCGGCGAATGGCGCCTCGAGCCGACGCGACCCGACTGGGCGGCCGGACTCCGGGAGGCGTGGCAGCCGGGTGAAGCATCCGCTCATCGTCTCCTCGACGAGTTCCTCGCTCACAACCTGGCCGCATACGACGAGGAACGAGACCTCCCAGTCCAACAGGCCACCTCGCGGCTGTCCCCGCACCTGCGCTGGGGCGAGATCAGCCCGCACCGGGTCTGGGCTGCCACCGACCTGGCTCGCCGTGGCGCCCCAGCTCGTGAGGCGGCGAGTGCCTCCCGCTTTCTCACCGAGCTCGGCTGGCGGGAGTTCTGCTACCACGTGCTTTTTGCCGCTCCGGATCTGGCGACGACGAACTGGCGTCGTGAATTCGACGCGTTTCCCTGGCCGCCGCTCGACGGCGATGCGCTGTCGGCGTGGCAGCGCGGGACAACGGGAATCCCGATCGTCGACGCCGGCATGCGTGAACTCTGGCGAACCGGCAGCATGCATAACCGCATCCGCATGGTCGTCGCGTCGTTTCTCACCAAGAACCTCCTGATCGACTGGCGCGAGGGTGAGCGCTGGTTCTGGGACACCCTCGTCGACGCCGATCAGGCTGCCAACGCGTTCAACTGGCAATGGGTGGCCGGTTGGGGGGCGGATGCTGCTCCGTATTTCCGCATCTTCAACCCTGAGTTGCAGGCGAAGAAATTCGATCCGCACGGCGAGTACGTCCGGCAGAACGTTCCGGAGTGGGGAACTGATGCCTATCCGGAGCCGATCGTCGACCTCGCGGTGACGAGAAGGGCAGCGCTCGCTGCCTACGACGTCGTGAAAAGATCGGGCCAGCCGGCCTGAGGGCTCACTCGGGGCCGGGCAGAGCCGTCGCTGTGTAGTGCGTGAGCGCGCACACCCAGCGGTCGCCCCGACGGACGAACACGTCGGTGGTCCACTCGTCTGCGTCCGTTACCGCACCGCGGTAGACGGCGGTGTTGGTGATGCGAGCGGTGAGTACCGCCGTGTTTCCGAAGACGCGGACCCGGGTGTCACCGACTGTCGTCATGGCGGTGTGGCTCAGATCACCGGACGCGACGAGGTCGAGCAGCCGTGAGCCGGGGGAAATTCCCGATGCCGAGACGATCGCCCAATCCTCGGTCACGAACTCGCGAATTCGCGCCGCGTCGTTGGCAACGATCGCATCGGCCCAGTGGCGCGCGACGGTGAGCAACTCGCTCACCGTGTGCGCCGGCGTCGAAGAGGACGTCGAGGAGCTGGGTTCCGCCACCATGGATCACAACCCGTGCTCACTCAGCCACGGTTTCAGCACCTCAAGAAACTGCCGCGGATGCTCGACGCTCGGCAGGTGGGCAGCGTCAGTGAAGACGTGGCGGGTCGCGTGCGGGATCGTCGCGGCGAGGTACTCGAACTGGACGAGAGCAGGTGTGATGTCGAACTCACCGACGGTGACCAGGGCAGGAATCTCGAGATCGACCACCCGATCGTATGCCGGCGGCTCCAGGTCGATGGCCGCGCCCACAGTGGCCGTCTGGTGACGGACGTTCAGCCGGTTGAGTTCGTAAGCGGTCCGCACGAAGTCGGCATCGAGGTCCTCTTCGTTCCGAAGTGGACCGATCGACCAGAGGCGAACCTCGAGGTCGGCAATCCGGGCATGATCGTCCGCCTCCGACGCCCGGTCCAGCTGGGTACAGAGTTCCTCCTCGGCGTCGGTGAGTTCCACCTCGGGGAATCCACTTGGACCCGATCCAATGGTGACGATCCCGGCGACCCGATCGGGTGTCTCGACCGCAACATCGAGCCCGATACGGCCGCCGCGCGATGCGCCGACGACCGTCGCTCGCAAAACGCCGAGGTGATCGAGGCACGCCCTGGCATCGTCCCTGTCCGAGTAGGGGTCAGGGCCGCAGGTCGTTGCGCCGAAGCCTCGCGTGTCGTATCGGATCACGTAGTGGTCGGACGCGAGCATGCCGATGATGGGGTCCCACATGCGAAGAGTCGCGATCCCCGCGTGGATGAGGAGCAGCGGCTCGTCCGACGCGTGACCATCGGTCTCGTAGTACAGCCGGGCTCCCGGCACATCCAGGTGGGGCATGCTCTGACACTACCGACGCCGGTGTTCGGGGGCTAGGGGCGTGGGACAGGGGCAGCAGGCATCGGCAACCGGATGCCGTTGCTGCTGACACAATGGACGAATGTCTGGGGTCCTGACGGGGTTTCTCGTAATCGGCGTGATCATCGCCGTTGGGTATGTCGTCGGGCGCATCAAACTGCTCGGCCCGCACGGGCAACCGGTGCTGGCGCGTGCGATTTTCTTTGTGCTCTCACCGTGCCTCTTGTTCACGGTTCTTGCCGAGGCAGAGGTGAGCCGACTTTTCTCTCCCCTTCTTGTCGTTTCACTCCTCGCTGCGCTCACGGCGTTCGGGATTTTCATCGCGGTCGCTGCCCTGCTCTGGCGGCGGGCACTGCCGGAGGCGACAATCGGTGCTCTTGCGGCCGGCTACGTCAACGCCAACAACATAGGCATTCCCGTTTCGGTATACGTTCTCGGTGACGCCACATACTCGGCGCCCGTCGTGCTCCTTCAGCTGTTGATCTTCACGCCCATCGCGCTTACCCTGCTGGACATCGGAACCGGAGGGAAGGCATCCGTCGGCCGCATTCTCACCCAGCCGTTCCGCAATCCCATCATCATCGGGTCCCTTCTCGGACTCGTGGTCTCGCTCACTCGCGTCGAACTCCCTGACCCGGTGCTCGAGCCGTTCCGCCTCATCGGTGCCGCGGCGCTGCCGATCATGCTCATCAGCTTCGGGATGTCGCTGTCAGGGACGCGAGTCCTCGAGCCGGGCTCCGGCAGGCGGGATGTCCTGCTCGCGACGACGATCAAGCTCGCGATCATGCCGGTGGCCGCGTGGCTCATCGGGCGATACGGCTTCGGAATGACAGGCCACGAACTGTTCGCGGTCGTGGTTCTTGCCAGCCTGCCGTCCGCGCAGAACGTCTTCAACTATGCGCAGCGCTATTCCCGCGGCCTTATCCTCGCCCGTGACACCGTGCTCCTCACCACGGTTGGTTCGGTCGGTGTGCTGCTGATTGCGTCCCTGCTCCTGACCTAGGTGCCCCCAATACAGGGAGCGGTCTGGCGACGTTGCAGTCCTTGCCGCCCCAACCCTGCCATGCTGGCCGAGCAGAGCTGGATCCAGCTCAATCGACCAATGGAGATCCTCGTGGAACGAACCTATGTCATCACCGGAGCAGCAAGCGGAATCGGGAAGGCGACGAAGGAGTTGCTCGAGGCCAGGGGTGCTCGGGTCATCGGCGCTGACATCGCCGGGAGCGATGTGAATGTCGACCTGACGACCCTTCAGGGCCGCCAGACGCTCGTGAGCGAGGTCGAACGACTGAGCGACGGCAGGATCGACGCGGTGCTCGCGGTGGCCGGGCTTTCTTCTCCCACCGTGGCGACCGCCGCGGTCAATTACTTCGGCGCTGTCGCCACGCTTGAGGGGCTTCGGCCGTTGCTCGCGAAGTCGGATTCTCCGCGGGCGGTGGCCGTGACCTCAATGGCGTCACTCATGCCACACGACGACGCACTGCTGGACGCGTTCCTCGATGGAAACGAGGAGGCAGCACTTGCTCGTGCGGCTGAGCTGGCTGCAGGGTCGCCGGAGCAGGGAAACCTCATCTACGGCTCGAGCAAGCAAGCGCTCTCGCGCTGGGTCCGCCGCCAGGCGCCGACGGCGGACTGGGCGGGCGCGAACATCCCGCTCAACGCTGTTGCACCCGGGGTCGTCCTCACACCGATGACCGCATCCCTGACAGGCACCGAGGAGGCCCGCACCCAACTGGCCGGGATGGTTCCGATGCCGCTCAACGGGTTCTTCGGACCCGAGTCCGTCGCCCAACTCCTCGCCTGGCTGTCAAGCGAGGAGAACGGCCACCTCTGCGGGCAGGTTATCTTCATCGATGGCGGTTCCGACGCAGTGATCCGCGGGGACTCCACCTGGTAGCCGCTTGAGCGATGGTTTGTGCCTGCTCCAGGTGTCCTGCCTCAGGACGCCTGGAGCAGAGCGCTCGATCGAACTGACCTGCTCTGGCGGCTTGGCGGCTGTTCCCTTGACGGGGGTCATGATCGGGTCTACCGTGAGGGTTCTAAACCGGTTCAGGTGTGAAATCCGTTTCCCCTGACGCCGGTCATCCACCTCACCGCGGAGGCACGATGAGCACTCGAAAGCCCACCATCGCTGACGTGGCCAGCGCGGCCGGAGTCAGCAAGGGCCTCGTCTCGTTCGCCCTCAACGACAGGCCAGGCGTCGCCGCAGGCACCCGCGATCGCATCCTCGCCGTGGCTGATGACCTGGGCTGGCGCCCCAGCGTGACAGCGCGGTCGCTCTCCACCCGCACGTCTTTTGCACTCGGCCTCGTCATCCGTCGCGCCGCCGAGGTGATCGGCGCAGACCCCTTCTTTCCGTCCTTCATCGCCGGTGTCGAATCAGTGCTTTCCGATGAGGGCAGGGCGCTCGTGCTCAGCGTGGTTCCCGATGAGGCGGCTGAACTCACTGCGTACCGCACCCTCGCGGCCGATAACCGCGTCGACGGAGTGTTCCTCACCGACCTCCGCCACGATGACAAACGGTTTGGGCTCCTCGAAGAACTCGGGCTCCCCGCCGTCGCACTCGGCCACCCGGCGAGCACCGTACTGTTTCCCTTCGTCGAGCTGGACGACACGTCAGGCATCCGGGCCGCGGTCTCGCACCTCGTATCGCTCGGTCACCGTCGCATCGCCCACGTGGCCGGAGACCAGTCGATGATCCACGGCGGTCGGCGACGAGAATCGTTCAGCGCCGCCATGAGCCAGGCCGGACTCGACGATTCACAGGTCATCGAGACCGATTTCTCCGTCGGGCAGGGGGCGGATGCCACGCGTCGGCTGCTCAACGCGGATGACCCGCCGACCGCGATCGTCTACGCCAACGACCCCATGGCCATCGCCGGACTCGGAGTGGCCCAACAACGAGGACTCGACGTGCCCGGCGACCTTTCCATCACCGGGTTTGACGGCAGCGACATTTCCGCCTTTGTCTTTCCCGCACTGACGACGATTACGAGCGACCCTGTCGAATGGGGCCGCGTTGCCGCCAGGACATTGCTCGACCAGGTAGCGACCGGAGCAGCGTCGAACGTGACGCTCGCCCCGGCGACGCTCCTGGTCAGACGATCCACCGCGCCACCACAGTAATGTGCGGCTCGCTCGCCGCGCCTAAATAAGGAGAACTCTCGTGCACCGACGCACTCTCATGACGGCAACCGCCACAGTCGCGGTCACCATCTTCGCGCTCACCGCCTGCTCAGGAGGGGGAGGGAACACGTCAGATGCCCTCACCTCGACGGGCGACATCACCATCTGGTATTCCAACAACGAACAGGAAGTGGCCTGGGGCAAAGCCATGGTCGAGGCCTGGAACGCCGACCACCCCGATGAACAGATCAAGGGCCAGGAAATTCCCGCTGGAAAGTCGAGCGAGGAGGTCATTGGCGCCGCGATCACGGCGGGGACTGCTCCGTGCCTCGTCTTCAACACGGCCCCGTCTGCGGTCGGCCAGTTCCAGAAGCAGGGCGGGCTCGTCGACCTCACCACCTTCGATGACGGGGCGTCGTACATCGAGGAGCGTTCGGGCGAGGCGGCCGACCAGTACTCGTCACCGGAGGGCGGGTACTTCCAGATGCCGTGGAAGTCGAACCCCGTGATGATCTTCTACAACAAGGACATGTTCGCCGCCGCCGGACTCGATCCGGAGAACCCCGCCCTGTCGACCTACGACGACTTCCTCGCCACGTCGAGGACTCTCGTGCAGTCAGGAGCGGCACCGTTCGCGATCCACCCTGCGCCGACCAGCGAATTCTTCCAGGCCCAGTTCGACTTCATGCCGCTGTACGCGGCCGAGACCGGCGGTACCGGCCTGGTCGAAGACGGTGAGGCAACATTCGCGGACGAAGAAGGGGTCGATGTTGCGACGTTCTGGAAGACGATTTACGACGAGGGCCTTGCCGGTAAGGAACAGATCCAGGGGGACGCCTTCGCCAGTGGCCAGTCGGCCATGGCCATCGTCGGACCGTGGGCGGTCGCCGTTTACGGTGAGGACGTGAACTGGGGCGCCGTCCCGGTTCCGACCCAGGACGGTACCCCGGCCGAAGAGACGTACACCTTCAGCGACGCCAAGAACGTCGGCCTCTACTCGGCGTGCGAGAACCAGGCAACGGCGTGGGAGGTGCTGAAGTTCGCGACGAGCGAGGAACAGGACGGGCAACTGCTCGAGCTGACGGGCCAGATGCCCATGCGCTCCGACCTTCCCGAAACCTTCGCTGATTACTTCGAGGCGAACCCGGCATACACAACGTTCGGTGACCAGGCCGGCCGAACGATCGAAGTCCCGGCTGGTCCGAACACCGTCGAGATGCTGCAGGACTTCCGCGATGCGTACACGAAGGCCGTCATCTCGGGTGACGGCGACCTTGAGGATGCCCTCAACGATGCTGCCGAGAAGGTCAACGCCCTCGCGAGTGAGGGGTAACCCATGTCGAGCGATACGCTCGGCCGTTCTCCGGGGGTTCGCAGCCCCCGGAGAACGTCAGGGAAGGCATCCGGAAAACTACCGGTCCGGCAACGCGTCTTCGGCAAGCATCCGCTCGGTGCGCTCTTCAGCGCGCCGTACCTGATCTTCGTGCTGCTGGTCTTCGCATACCCGCTTATCTTTGCCGGCTACATTTCGGTGCACGATTACTTCTTCTCGGCGCCGGGCGCGGTCGTCGACCGGCCGTTCACCGGAATTGAAAACTACGTCACTGCGCTGACCGACCCACGGGTGCTGCGGAGCTTCCTCAACGTCGGTATTTTCCTCATCATCAATGTGCCGCTCACCGTTGTGCTGTCGCTCGTGCTCGCCACCGCACTCAACAAGGTCGTGCGCTTCCGGGCGTTCCTGCGAGTCTCGTATTACATTCCGTACGTCACGGCGAGTGTTGCCGTCGTGGGAGTCTGGCTGTTCCTCTTCAACGGAAACGGGCTCGTGTCCACACTCCTTGGGCCGCTCGCGCCCGATCCGGCCTGGCTCATCAACCCGTACTGGGCGATGCCGACCATCGCGTTGTTTGTCACGTGGAAGCAGCTTGGCTTCTACATCCTGCTGTATCTCGCCGCGCTCCAGAACGTGCCGAACGAACTGTACGAATCCGCGTCGACCGACGGGGCCGGGGCCGTTCGATCGTTCTTCTCGGTGACGATTCCCGGTGTCAGATCGGCAACGGTGCTCGTGCTCCTCCTCGCAACGGTGACGGGGGCGAATCTGTTCACCGAGCCGTATCTCCTGACCGGAGGCGGTGGACCCAACGGAGCATCGGCATCGCCAGTGCTCATCATGTACCAGCAGGGAATCCAACAGGGAAAGCCGGGCTATGCGGCGGCCATCGGCGTCGTGCTCGTGATCTTCGTGCTCGTGATCGCGCTGCTGCAGTACCGCTACGCCGGTGGAAGGGACGACAAGTGATGGCTCAGAGACATCGCATCCCGGGCCAGCTCAGCCGCGGGCAGTCGATCCTCCGCGGAATTGTGCTCGCCATCGGCGCCGTGCTCTTCCTGTTCCCGTTCTACTACATGGTGATCGGTTCACTGCAGGCAGCGCCAGACACCTCACTCGGGGGCATCTTCCCCTCCCCGGGGAACATCACCGTCGAGAACTACGCGAACATCAACGAGCGAATCAACCTGTTCTCGGGCCTCGTCAACTCAGGCATCTTTACGGGCGGTGTTCTGCTTGGCACAACGGTGTTCGGCCTCCTCGTCGGCTACGCCCTTGCCGTGCTCGAGTGGCGGGGGCGCGGAGTCATCTTCGCCCTGGCACTTCTCGTGCAGGTCGTACCGTTCCAGCTGCTCATGATCCCGCTCTACGTGATGATCGCGAGGGACTACGGACTCGGTGACACCCACCTCGGCATGATCCTCCCGTTCGCCATCAACTCGACAGCGGTGATCATCTTCCGCCAGTACTTCCTGCAGGTGCCGAATGAACTGTTCGATGCCGCGCGAATGGACGGTGCCGGAGAGTTCCGACTGCTCTGGCAGGTGGCGATTCCGTTGGTCCGTCCTGCGCTGCTCACCGTCATTCTGCTGACCTTCATCGGCCCGTGGAACGAGTTCCTCTGGCCGTTCCTCATCACCAAGGAGGCGAGCCTGCAGCCACTCGCTGTGTCGCTCGCGAACTTCATCTCGAACGTCGCGTCATCAACGTCGAATCCCTTCGGCGCGATGCTCGCGGGTGCCGTTGTGCTCGCCGCTCCCGTGATCGTTCTCTTCATCGTTTTCCAGCGGTACTTCGTCTCGACGGACATCGGGTCCGGCGTGAAAGGGTGATCATGTCGACAGGGTCTGATTCGTTCCCGTACACGCTCACCCGGGTCGGGGTCGTCATGACGCCGGAGCCGGGGAACGAGCTCGAGGCGGAGGGCGTGCTCAATCCGGGGTCTGGCCGTGGACCGGACGGAGAGCTGTATCTCCTGCCGAGGATGGTGGAGAGAGGCAACGTCTCCCGGGTGGGTCTTGCGCGGGTCGTGATCGAGGACGGGGTCCCGGTCGGCGTGAACCGGGAAGGGGTCGTGCTGGCGCCCGACCGCGGCTGGGAGCGCGGCGTCGGCAATGCCGGCGTCGAAGATCCGCGGGTCACCTGGATCGAGGAACTCGGTCTGCACGTGATGACCTATGTGGCATACGGTCCGCTCGGTCCGCGCAGTGCGATCGCGACATCTCCCGACCTCCGCGACTGGACCAGGCTCGGGCCCGTGCACTTCGAGTACGACGACGCGCTCGACACCGACCTCAACCTGTTTCCGAACAAAGACACGGTGTTTTTCCCCGAGGCGGTCACCGGGCCGGATGGAATCCGGAGCTTCGCTGTCCTCCACCGGCCGATGTGGGACCTCGACGAGATCAGGCCAGGCCAGGGGATTCGGGTGCCGCACGGCGTCGAGGACGAACGGCAGTCGATCTGGATCAGCTTCGTGCACGCTGACGACGTTTCACGTGACATCCGTTCTCTCACGCACTGGGCCGGTCATCGACTGCTCGCAGCGCCGGAGTTCGCGTTCGAGGCGCTCAAGATCGGGGGAGGGCCGCCGCCCATCCGGGTGCCGGAGGGCTGGTTGTTGCTGCACCACGGCGTGACCGGAGTGCTCGCGCGGGCATTCGACCAGCAACAGAACGTCAACTACGCAACCGGCGGCATGATTCTCGACGCGGAGGAACCGTGGCGGGTGACCGCGAGGACCGCGCTCCCGCTGCTCGAAGCAGAGACCGACGACGAGCGCTCCGGCATCGTTCCGAACGTCGTATTTCCGACGGCGATCGAGGAGATCGACGGCGCGAGGTTCGTGTTCTACGGGATGGCCGACTCGAAGATCGGCGTCGCACGGATTGAGAGCGTATGATGACGGCCACTCGGGTGTTGATTCGATACAACGACGGCGTTGGAGGGATTGTGGCGAATTCACTGGTACGGCGTCTGGCGGCAGTGGCCGCGAGCGTCGTCTTGATTGCGGGAAGCATCGGGCTTGCCTCGCCGGCCACGGCCGACGCCCCGCAGCTGAGCAACCTCTCACACCTCGACTTTCTCCTCGACGACGTGACGCCAGCCGACACAGCCGAGCACACCACGTGGCGCCTGGCCGAGGAACCAGCCCTCGTCATGCCGTGGACCTACGCTGATGCCCGCGATGGCGGAACATTTGAGCGGGTTGGCGGCGGACCTCTCGACCCGGCCACCGGATATTGGGGGCAGGGCGCGTACAACGCGGACGATGTTGCGCGAGCCGCGGTCGTCTACCTCAGGCACTGGACACAATTCGGCGACGAGTCCTCGAAACAGAGCGCGTACGAGTTGCTCAGGTCGACGGCATACCTGCAGACGGCATCCGGGCCGAACGCCGGAAACGTGGTGTTGTGGATGCAACCGGACGGCACGCTCAACCCGAGCGCAGAGCCCGTCGAGCTGCCAGACCCATCCGACTCGGGGGAGAGCTATTGGCTGGCCCGGTCGCTCTGGGCATTCGGTGAGGGGTTTGCGGCCTTCCAGGAGAGTGATCCTGAGTTCGCCCAGTTCCTCTCCGAGCGTCTCACTCTCGGCGTTGCCGCCCTCGAACGGCAGACGCTCTCGAGGTATGGCGAATACCTCACGGTCGACGGGGTCGAGCTTCCGGCGTGGCTGATCACGAACGGGGGGGATGCCAGCGCCGAGGCAGTCCTCGGGCTGTCGGCCTATCTCAACGCGTCGCCGGACGATGAGCGGGTGCGCGACGCGACCAGCAAACTGGCGGAGGGCATCGCGGCGCTCGGATCGGGTGACGCTCGCAACTGGCCGTACGGCGCTGTGCTTCCGTGGGCCGAGTCGCGGTCGATCTGGCACGCCTGGGGATCGCAGATGCCGGCAGCGCTCGCCGAGGCATCAGTTGTTCTGGCTGATCCAGTGCTGCTCCGACCAGCCGTTACCGATTCAGCGGTGTTCGATCCGATCCTGCTCACCGCCGGCGGCCCCGACAACGGGTGGAATCCCGCGCCCGTCGACCGTACCCAGATCGCATACGGCGTCGACTCACGACTGCAGTCGCTTGTGGCTGTGTCCGAGGCCGCGGGGCTTCCCGGCCTTCTTGACCTCGCGTCGCTCTTTGGCAGCTGGTATTTCGGCACCAACGCGTCTGGCGCCGCCGTCTACGACCCATCAACCGGTGTGACGTTCGACGGCGTCGCGGCGGACGGAACCGTCAACCGCAACAGCGGAGCCGAGTCGACGATTCACGGGCAGCTGTCGATGCTCGCCCTCGACGCCAACCCCGAACTTCGAGATCGCACACTCGGGCTGACCACCGTTGTCTCGCGAGAGGGAGCCACCGTCGTCGAGGCCGAATCCGCGACATCCACGACCGGCAGAGTCGTCACTCCCGAATCGACCTGGACCGGTGAGTCCCAGTATTCGGGGAGTGGTTACCTTGAACTGAGTCGGGGCCGCTCCGCGACGTTCTCTCTCGGGTCCGCCACGACCGCGCGACTGATCACTCCCGTCGTTTTCTCGGCGGCGAACGGAAAGGCCAGTTCACTGTGGCGCAGCGGATACGTGCCGCTTGGATTGCTGAAGCATGGCGTCGGCGCGCAGGGCGTCACGGCGGTGCCCGGTGCGCTGCTACCGCAGTCGCTGCCGATCGCGGCTCCGTCCAGGAGCTCCGCGGTGTCGGTCACGGCGGTGACGGGGCCGGTCAAGGTCGACGCCCTGATCGTCCGACCGCTCTTCTCCCGGCTGAAATTCGCCGGGCCGAGCCGGAGCACGGAGCTCGTGCACTCAGCGAGCGCTGTCACGCAGCGGGTCTCGGTGAACGCGGGCGGCGGTGCTGGGACTCTCACCAGCTACGACTCGCGGGGCGTCGTTGTGGCCGAGCACTCCATCAGCGGTGTCGCCCAGATCTCGGTGAAACCGGGAGGGTTCGCGATAGTGACCAAGGGGTAGCTGCCCAGACACGACGGAGGCCAGACGCAACTAATGCGTCTGGCCTCCGTTATGCGTGAACCTGATTACTCGGCGTCGAGGTCGCTTTCGAGCAGAGCGACCAGTTCGTCGAGAGCCTCATCGGCTCCTTCTCCTTCGGCCGCGAGGGTGACCGTCTCACCGTTCGTTGCACCGAGGCTGATGATGGAGAGGATGCTCGCCGCGTTGAGCGGCCCGCTGTCACCCTTCGCGATGGTGACCTTGACCGGCTGGCGCTTCACCGCATCGATGAACAGTGAGGCGGGACGGGCGTGGAGACCGACACGGCTGCCGATGACTGCTGAGCGTTCTGGCATGGAGATTCCTTTACTGGAGTGAACTGAAGTGAATTGACGGTGAGTGGGGGTGGCGCCGGGGGTCAGACCGTGGCGGGGATGCCCTGTTCGACCGCCGTGACATCCGTCGTCGTCGTCTCATCGGCGACCGGGCGACGCCGGACGAAACGCTTGAGCAGGATGACGAGGCCAGCGGAGACGATGGTTCCGACGAGGATCGCCAGGACGAACATACCGAAGTTGCCGATTGCGAAGAATACGAAGAAACCGCCGTGCGGTGCCTGCGAGGTTACGCCGGTGCCCATGATGATCGCGCCCGTGATCGAGCTGCCCACGATTCCGGCCGGGATGACCCGGAGCGGGTCTGCGGCGGCAAACGGGATCGCGCCCTCCGAGATGAACGCGGCACCGAGCAGCCAGGCTGCCTTGCCGTTCTCGCGTTCGGCGGCACTGAACAGCTTGCGGTCGACGAGCGTCGCGAGAGCGAGGGCGAGGGGCGGAACCATTCCCGCTCCCATGACCGCGGCCATGATGGCCCACGGTGCCTGGTTCTCGAACGATCCAGCGCTGAGTCCCGCAACGGCGAAGGCATATGCGACCTTGTTGACGGGGCCACCGAGGTCGACAGCCATCATCGCGCCGAGGATCAGGCCGAGCAGAACGGCGGAGGTTCCGGTGAGGGAGTTGAGCCAGCTGCTGAGTCCGGTCATGAGTGCAGCGATCGGTCCGCCGAGCAGCACGATCATGAGCCCGGAGGCGAAGATCGAGCCGACGAGCGGGATGATCACGACGGGCATGAGACCGCGGAGCCAGCGGGGCACGTTGATGCGCCCGATGGCCCACGCGATGAATCCGGCGAGCAGACCACCGACGAGTCCGCCGAGGAAGCCGGCGTTCATGACGAGGGCGACGGCTCCGGCGGTGAACCCGACGGCGATGCCGGGACGGTCAGCGATGGCGTAGGCGATATAGCCGGCCAGTGCCGGGACCAGGAAGCCCATCGACGCGTTGCCGATGACGTATGCCACAGCGCCGAGGTACTGGCCGAGCCCGCCATCGGGAAGGTTCAGCAGGCTGTTGGTGAGCACGATCTCGCCGGCGTTGTCGGTGATGCGGTAACCGGCCAGCAGGAAGCCGAGCGCGATCAGGAGACCGCCTCCGGCGACGAACGGGATCATGTAGCTGACGCCAGTGAGCAGGTATCGCTTGAGCTTCTGGCCGATGTGCTCATTCCTGGTGTCGTCGCCGGCCGTTGCGGGTTCGGCGCCGCCACCCGAGACGCGGCGTGCGTTGGGGTCCTTCGCGGCGGCGAGAGCCTCGGCGATCATCTTGTCTGGTTCGTCGATGCCGCGCTTGACCGGTGCCTGTACGAGCGGCAGCCCGGCGAAACGATTCTTGTCGCGGACGTCGACGTCGACGGCGAAAATCACGGCTGACGCCCGCCCGATGACCGACGGGTCAACCGGTGTGACGCTCGATGAGCCCTGGGTCTCGACGTGCAGTTCGGCACCGGCCCGTTTCGCCGCTGCGGCGAGGGCGTCTGCCGCCATGTAGGTGTGCGCGATTCCGGTGGGGCACGCGGTCACCGCGATGAGTACGGGCTTGTCCTCCGTCGTGGAGGGGGCGGATGTCGCGGTGCCGGTGGTCGCGGCGGTACCGGTGCTCGTCGCAGCGGCGGTGCCGGTCGCGGCATCCGACTCGGCAGCGGCGGGTGCCGCGGGGGCGAGGGCTTCATTGACGAGGTCGACGACCGCCTGTGGCGTCGGGGCGCTGCGGAGCGCAGCGGTGAAGTCCTCACGGATCAGCGAGCGAGCGAGCGTCGACAGCAGTGCCAGGTGGGCCTGGTCGGCGCCAGCGGGTGCGGCGATGAAGAAGATGATGTCGGCGGGGCCGTCGTCTGAGCCGAAGTCGACTCCGGGGTTCGGGCGAGCCATGACGAGCGTCGGAACCGTGACCGCTTCTGAACGGCAGTGGGGGATCGCGAGGCCGCCCGGAATCCCGGTGTCGGTCTGGGACTCCCGTGCCCAGGCGTCGGCGAAGAGGGCGTCGACATCGGTCGCCCTGCCGTTCTGGACGACGAGCGTCGCGAGTGTGCGGATGACCGTTGCACGGTCGGTTCCGAGGTCCCGGTCGAGGATGACCAGTTCCGGTGTGATGAGAGATGACATGAGACGAGAATCCTTCAATGTGGTGGTGCGGGAACGTCGTGTGAAGAAGGGCGCTACTCGGTAAGAGTGCGA
Source organism: Mycetocola zhujimingii (assembly GCF_003065425.1). Taxonomy (NCBI): domain Bacteria; kingdom Bacillati; phylum Actinomycetota; class Actinomycetes; order Micrococcales; family Microbacteriaceae; genus Mycetocola; species Mycetocola zhujimingii. The sequence goes on along the minus strand of NZ_CP026949.1, from coordinate 2,703,127 downwards.
CGGGTACGGGTCACGGCAATAGGGCCGGAAGCCGCCTGTTCGAGGGTGGGAACCTGTGAACCGGGAAGGGACGCGGCTGCCGCGCCGTGGGCGACGGCCTGGGCCAGGCACCCCGCAGCATCGTCTCCGCGCTCGGACGCCAGGACGAAGCCGGCGAGAGAGCAGTCCCCGGCGCCGACGGTGCTGCGGGCGATAATTCGGGGCGCGGCTGCCCGCACTACCTCGGTTGTGCTGACAAGAACAGCACCGCGCGAGCCAAGTGTGACGAGCGCAGCATCGAGGCCGTGCTCCAGCACACGGCTTGCGACGTCGACGACTGCGTCATCGTCGAAGCCCAGCGACTCAGGGTCGTCGTCCGGAACGGTGATGCCGAGGCCTGAGGCGAGTTCCCACAGTTCCTCGGCGTTGGGCTTGATCAGATCGACGGCCTCGTCCGACGCGAGCAGCGCGGCAAGCGGTGCACCCGAGCTGTCGACGGCGATGCGGGGTGCCTTGGTGCCGTTGCGGGAGGCGGCTGTTCGCACGGCGCTCACAATGCGCGCGTAGAAGTCGACCGGAATCCCCGGGGGCAGCGATCCTGCGAGAACCAGCCAGGTGGCATCCGCTGATCGCGCGACGATGGTCTCGAGGATGGCCTCGGCCGTCTCAGCGGTCAGAGGCGCGCCAGGTTCGTTGACTTTGGTCGTCGTTCCGTCAGGCTCGGTGAGCGTGGTGTTCGAACGGATCGGGCTCGTCACGGGAATCGTGAGGGAGGGGATGCCGTCGGCCTCGAGGGCGATGACCATCGGGTCCGCCGGTGCGCCGGGGAGTACCGCGAGAGTGTCGACTCCGGCCACATGGAGCGCGCGGGAGACGTTGACGCCTTTGCCGCCCGGCTCCTGGACGGCACCGGCAGCTCGCTGCACCTGGCCCCGTTCGAGCGGTGCGGTGAGTTCGACGGTGCGGTCAAACGACGGGTTGAGTGTGACTGTGAGAATCATGCGACGATTACCTCCACGTCGTCGGCGTCGAGCGCCGCTGAGAGCGTCCCGATCGGGTCGGTGTCTGAGATGAGGGTGTCGAGTTCCCGGAGTTCAGCGAACCGGTAGAGCGCTTCGTCGCCCAGCTTCGACGAGTCGACGAGCGCGACAGTGCGACGTGCTGCGCGAACCATGGCGGACTTGACCGTCGCCTCGCGCTCCTCCGGGGTGCTGAGTCCGAAGTCGGCGGAGAGACCGTTGGCTCCGAGGAAGGCGATGTCGGGGCGCAGGTGCGCGAGCTGTTCGAGCGTGCTGCCGCCGACCGCTGCGCTCGTGACCCCGCGCACGCTGCCACCGAGCAGGTGCAGGTCGAGTGCCGGGTTGTGGTGCAGCAGGGCGGCGATCGGCACCGAGTTCGTGATGACCGTCATGCTCGATGGGCCGCTGCCGTGCCACTCGGCGAGAAGCTCCGCCAGGGCACCGGTCGTCGTGCCGGCGTCGAGGAGGATGGACCCACGGAAGTCGTCACCGAGCAACGCGAACGCTGCACGCGCGATCGCGAGTTTGGCCTCGCGTGCCTTGCCGGAACGGTCGGCGACCGTCGATTCGACGAGGCTGGTCTTGCTCGCGGCCACGGCTCCGCCGTGGACCCGGCGAAGTGCACCCTGGCGTTCGAGGATGTCGAGGTCGCGCCGCACGGTTTCCGCGGTGACCGAGAGAGCATCGGCGAGACCGGCTACGGTGACGCGCCCGCCGGCGTGGAGAAGCCTCGTTATTCGCTCGTGGCGTTCAATGGCATACATGTCGACGCTGACCCCTCGGACTTCTCTGAACCGGAACCCGTCCAGCGGTAACCACCGCCCGGACGAATCTTTGTTTCAGTGACTTTATGCCCGATTGTGTGGGAACGCAAGCGAAACACAGAAAAACCAAAAACGCCGCACAATCCGCGGACCCACGTTGGGCCACTGTGAAGCCCGCCGACGCAATCCCCAGGGGCGACGGCATCCGTTCGGTGGACGCAAAGTCACGGGTGGGCCGTCTTTACGGTGCGTTTGCGTCAGTTGAGAGAAGGCGGCTCGAAGTGCCGAGCGCTCGGATGCCGCAAAATCGCGGTATGGCGCGCTCATTCCGCGGTTTTGTGGCATTCGAACGCCAACCGACCGCACTTCCGAAGGCTCAGGCAGCGCGGTACTGGAATGCGGGGAGCCTCGTGCAGAGCGGCTCTAGAAGATCATGGGCCGGTCGTCGTCGTCTTCGGTGGGCAGGTCGAGTTCGACCAGAACGGGAACGTGATCGCTCGGAGCCTCACCCTTGCGCTCATTCCTGTGGATCGAGGCAGCCGTGACGAGCTCGGCGAATTCGGGCGACCCGAGGATGAAGTCGATTCGCATGCCCTCGTTGCGGGGGAAACGCAGCTGCTTGTAGTCCCAGTACGTGAATCCCTCCGGGACGAGAGGGCGGACGACATCGGTCAGGCCGATCTCGCCGAAGGCAGCGATGGCCTCGCGCTCAGCTGGCGAGACGTGGGTGGACAGGCCGGGAATGATGCTCGGGTCGCCCATGTCACTGTCGAACGGGGCGACGTTGAAGTCGCCCATGAGTGCGAGCGGGACGCCGGGGTTCTTCGTGAGCCAATTCGCCGTGTCGTTCTTCAGTGCGGCCAGCCAGTCGAGCTTGTAGACGTAGTGCGGGTCATCCAGCGAGCGGCCGTTGGGAACGTACAGGCTCCACAGTCGCACGCCGTTGATCGTCGCACCCATTGCCCGAGCCTCTTTCGGGAGGTCAGGGCCTTCCTGGCCCTTGAGGAAGCCGGGCATACCCTCAAACGTGGTCGTGACATCCTCGAGCGGGAGCCTGCTGGCGATGGCAACGCCATTCCACTGGCTGAAGCCGTGGATCGCGACCTCGTACCCTGCCGCCTCGAACGCCTCGAGGGGGAACTGCTCCGGCTTGCACTTGATCTCCTGCATCGCGAGCACGTCGATGTCTTCCCGCACCATCCAGTCGACGGTGCGTCCGACGCGGGCGCGGATTGAATTGACGTTCCAGGTGGCGATTCGCATGCGTCAACGCTAGCTGAGACCTGTGACGGTTCTGTTCGCTCGTGGCTCTCGTCGTGGTTCTCGGGGGTTCTGTGCGCCAAGATGGGACAATGGCGTCACTCTCTGTCGGATACTCGGCCATGCTCTCGCAGTTCGCACCGCAGGAGGCCGTCGCACTCAGCGCGTACGCCGAGCAGCACGGCTTCGATGGCGTGATGGCGGCCGACCACTTTCAACCGTGGGTTCCGCAGCAGGGACAGTCGTCGTTCGTGTGGAGCGTGCTTGCCGCCCTCGGTGAACGGACGACGGGCAACTTCGGGCCGGGCGTCACGGCTCCGACCTTCCGCATGCACCCCGCCGTTGTCGCGCAGGCGTCGGCCACGCTCGCGGCCATGTATCCGGGCAGGCACTGGCTCGGTCTCGGCTCTGGCGAGGCACTCAACGAACATGTCGTCGGGGCGTACTGGCCGGAGGCGCACGAGCGGATCAGTCGCATGTTCGAGGCGGTCGACGTGATCAAGAAGCTGTTCGCGGCATCCGTCGCCGGTCGGGATGCCAAACACACCGGCCCGTTCTACAAGCTTGAATCCTCCCGGCTGTGGACCATGCCGGAGGTTGCCCCGGAGATCCTCGTCGCTACCTCCGGGCCCGTCACGGCCAAGCGTGCGGGAAAGACCGTGGACGGGCTCATCACTGTCGAGGCGCCGCGCGAGAAAGTGGCAACGCTGCTCGCCCGCTTCGATGAGGGTGCACGGTCCGTCGGCAGGGACCCGTCCGGGATGACCAAGGTGATTCAGCTTCACCTCTCCTGGGCCCCGACCGAGGAGGAAGCGCGCCGCAACGCCGTGGTCGAGTGGCCGAACGGTGGCATGCGGTTTCCGAAGTCCGACATCAGGTCGCCGTTCGAGTTCGAGCAGATGGCGCGCATGGTGCGGGCGGAGGACTTTGACGGCCGAATGGTGATCTCCGCCGATCCCGACGTACACCGGCGGCACATCCAGTCCTACATCGACCTCGGGTTCGACCGGGTGTACCTGCACAACGTCGGTCGCAACCAGCGTGAGTGGATCGAGACTTTCGGCCGCGACGTTCTTCCCTCCCTCAAGCGATAGGCGCAGCGTGCTGACAGTATTTCCCCTCGACGGCATCGGCGAGATCGCGCCTGGCGATGACCTTGCTGCCCTGATCGCTGCCGCCGCCGATGGCGCACTCGCGGACGGCGACATCCTCCTCGTCACCTCGAAGATCGTGTCGAAGGCGGAGGGCAGGCAGCTCAACGCCGTCGACCGCGAAGAGGCCATCACCGCGGAGACCGTTCGGGTCGTTGCGAGCCGCGAACACCCCGGCGGCGTCACCCGCATCGTCGAGAACCGGCTCGGCCTCGTCATGGCTGCCGCCGGAGTCGACGCGAGCAACACCCCGGACGGCACCATCCTGTTGCTGCCCGTCGACCCTGACGCGTCAGCCCGTGCCCTGAGAGCCGAGCTTCGAACCCGCCTCGGTGTCCGGGTCGGCGTGATCATCACCGACACTGTTGGCCGGCCGTGGCGTGAAGGTCAGACCGATATTGCCATCGGGGCCGCAGGCATCCGTGTCGTCGATGACCTGCGCGGGACGACGGATGCCTCCGGTCGCCTGCTCACTGTCACCGCTGCGGCAACCGCCGACGAGCTTGCCGCCGCCGGTGACCTGGTCAAGGGCAAGGCTTCCGGTCGCCCGGTCGCGGTTGCCCGCGGGATGGCGCAGATCGTGACTGACGACGACGGGCCGGGTGCTCGTGCGCTCGTGCGGGACGCGGAGCGTGACATGTTCCGGCTCGGCAGTGACGAGGCCTATGCCGCAGGCTTTGCTGCCGGAGTCGCCGCTGCTGCCGCGTCGGCAAGCTCGAGCTAGATTCGCCGACCGCTGCATATCCTTACGTTCGGCTGCAGAAGCATCTGCAGCCGAACGCAGGATGTGTAGCGCTCGGTGAAAAGGGTCAGGTCGTGTCGAACGCGATGAGCGGACGCCCGGTGCGCGGGTGTTCGAGCACGTCGGCTCGAACGCCGTAGACGTCGCCGATGAGCTCGGGGGTAAGAACGGATGCCGCAGCACCCGCGGCGACCACGCGCCCGGCACTCAGCACGATGACACTGTCTGCGTACGCCGCGGCGATATTGAGGTCGTGAAGCGCCGCGACAGCGGTGATCCCGGCCGCGGTCTGCGCCCTGACGAGTGAGAGCAGGCTCAATTGCGCCCGCACGTCGAGGTGGTTGGTCGGCTCATCGAGGAGCAGCAGCCTCGGTTGCTGGGCGAGTGCCCTGGCGAGGTGCACCCGCTGGCGCTCACCGCCGGAGAGCGTGTCGAACGGCCGGTCGGCAAAAAAGTCCATGCCAACGGCGGCAAGGGCATCCGCGACGATTTGCCTGTCGGCCTCGCTCTCGCTGGAGAACCTGCCGATATGCGGTGTCCGGCCGAGCATGACCACCTCGGTGACCGCGAGGCCGGTGTCTGAATCACCGTGCTGCTCGCTGAGCGCGACGATCCTGGCGCGGTCCCTGCGTCGAAGTCCGAGCAGGTCGGCGCCGTCGAGCAACACAGTGCCGCTGTCGGCGGGAAGCGTGCCGACCAGGAGGTGCAGCAGCGTCGACTTTCCGGCACCGTTGGGGCCGATGACGGCACCGAACGACCCGACGGGAACCGTGATGTCGACGCCGTCGACGATGAGCCTGCCGTCGCGGCGGAACGAGAGCCGGTTCGCCGCGAGAGCGGACGCACCGGCGGTGGCATCCGTTGTCGATGGGGCTGTGGTATCGGTCACGAGACCCTCCTGCCCCTGAGCAGCAGGAGAGCGAACACCGGAGCGCCGACGACGGCGGTGAGGATGCCGACGGGCAGCTCACGCGGGTCGAACAGCGTGCGGGCGCCGGTGTCGATCCAGAGCAGGAAGATTGCCCCGGCGAGTGCCGAGAGAGGAAGCACAACCCGGTTGCGTTGCCCGACCACGAGCCGGACCGCGTGCGGCAGGATGAGGCCGACGAAACCGATCGAGCCGGAGACCGAGACCATGGCACCGGTGAGCAGGGCGGTCGCGATGAGGAGCGTCCACCGGGTTGAATTCACGCCGACACCCAAAGCGGATGCCGCGTTGTCACCGAACGCGAACGCGTCGAGTGTGCGGCCGGTCAGCATGAGCGGGATGCCGACGATCAGGAGGGCGCCGAGTCCAATTGCAACGGCGGGCCAGCGCGCACCGCTCAGCGAGCCGAGCAGCCAGCTGAGGATTTCGCGGTAGGTGTCACCGGTTGCGGACCAGAAGATGATGAGGCTGGTGAGCGCGCCGAAGAAACTCGACACCGCGAGGCCGGCGAGCACGGTGCGGGTCGGGGTCAGTGAACCGATCGCGCCGGCGAGCAGCAGGGTGCCGACGAGGGCTGCGACGGCCCCGCCGAACGCTGCGACGGGCAGGAGCACCCCGAGCCCGAGCAGGATCACGGCAACGGCACCGAGCGATGCACCCGACGAGAGTCCGAGCAGGTACGGGTCGGCGAGCGGGTTGCGGGTGATGGCCTGCATCACGGTTCCGGAGAGGGCGAGGCCGGCGCCGACCGCCGCAGCGGTGAGGACACGAGGCATCCGTAGTTCCCAGACGATGCCGTCGCGAAGCGGTGACAGCGCTTCACCGCCGAGCGCCGTCGGCGAGAAGCCGAGGTGGCCGAGGATCGACCCCCAGACCTCCGTCGGGCGGATCTCGGCCGGCCCGAAGGTCACGGCGAACACGATCGACACGAGGAGCACGGCCGAGAGGACGACGACCCAGACAGCGGTCGGCAGCCCGCGCCGGATCCGGCGGTGAGGAATCCCCACCGCCGGTGCCCCGGTCTCGGCCGTCAGCGTCACAGGTTCAGTTCCGCCAGCTGGTCAGCGATCGTGGATGCCGCCTCGGCGTTGCGCACGCCGGCCTCGCCTGTCGCGAACGGCACGGTGACGTATCGCTTGTTCACGACGGCGTCGAGCTGGGCGGTTGCCGGGTTGGCTTCGAGCACGCCGATCTTCTTCTCGGCGCTGCCCCAGTCGGAGACGACGAGCACGATGACATCGGGGTTCGCGTCGACGACGGCTTCCCAGTTGAACGAGGTCCAGCTTTCGTCGACGTCCGCCGCGATGTTCGTGAGCCCGACGGCATCCATGATCATCTGCGGCGCGCCGGATCCGGCACCGACGAACGGGGTGTCTGATCCGCTGGAGAACCAGAGGGCGCTGACGTCCTCGACCGGCTCGATCTTTTCGAGCTGCTCTTTCTGTTCTGCAACGAGCTCGGTGGCCGCTTCGCTCACGTCGAAGATGGAACCCACCTCGAGAATCTGCTCAAAGACATCGTCAAAGCTCAGCGACTTCGGTGCGTATTCCGCTTCCTGGCACGCGGCGGGAGACACGTAGGTGTTCACCCCGAGAGACTGCAGCGTCGGCCGATCGCCGGCGCCGTCTGCCGAAAAGTTCGATTCCCAGCCCGCGTAGATGAAGTCGGGTTCGAGGTCGAGGACGGCCTCCTGCCCAGGCACCTTGTCGCTGATCACCGGGACGTCGGCGCCACCGAGGTCGTCGGGCAGCGGGCCATCGGGGAATGCACGGCCGATCAGATTGTCCTCGAGGCCGAGCGCGAGAAGCATCTCCGTCGTCGTGGACTTGATGGTCAGCACGCGCTCTGGCGCCTGCTCGATGGTCACCTCTGTGCCGCAGTTGTCGAGTGTGAGTGGATAGCTCGCCGCTGTCGGGGTGGCCGATTCCGACGGTGGGGCGGATGCCGCTGGGCCGGCACACGCGGAAACCGCGAGGAGCGAGCCGGCAATAGCGATCGCAGCGAGAGGGCGAGAGAAACGGGGGGCAGGGTTACGAAGAGTCATGTGACCTCGGATCGAGTGTGCGGGGTGAGAGAGCACAACGCGTACTCGTCTCGACCAGCCACCCAAATCCGGGCAAGCTCGACCGGTCATACCCAACCGGCGGTCTTTTTCGACGATACACCCGACGGCGAGGTCAGCCGAGCCAGGGAACCAGATCGAGTCGGCGGAGCCGCTCAGGGTCGGCGAGAACATCGATCGCGACGATCACGCCGTCCCGAACCACGAAGCCCATCACCGAGAGAGGCCGCCCGTCTCGGACGACGACGACTCCAGCAGCTCCGTTCACGAGGGCAGGCTGGGCGAACGGCGCGCCCTGCGCAAACAGAATTGCCTGCTCGCCGAGTGCGTGCCCCCCGCGGATGATCCGGGTGATGCTCGGGCGGCTGTCCCCGCCATCGGACCGGAGCACCACCTCGGGGTCGAGGAGGCTGAGAAGCGCCTCGAAATCGCCGTTGCGGGATGCCGCGAAGAAGGCATCGACCACCTCTCGCTGGCGAGCGGGGTCGGCATCGGGAACCGGGGCGGTTCCGACCCGACGTCGAGCGCGGCTGGCGAGTTGTCGCGCCGTCGGTGGTGTGACCGCGAGGACGGCGGCGACGTCCGGGAACGGCACAGCGAACACGTCATGAAGCACGAACGCAATGCGTTCCGCCGGGGAGAGCGTGTCGAGGACAACCAGCATGGCCAGGCCGACGGAGTCCCCGAGGAGAGCTTCGTGTTCGGGATTGCCGGAGTCGACGCGGCTCACGAGGGGATCAGGCACGTGCGGCCCCAGAGGCTGCTCCCGCCGGGACACACGCGAGCGCAGCATGTTCAGGCAGATTCGCGAGACCACAGTGGTCAGCCATCCGCCCAGGTTCTCGATGTCATCCGCATCACTGCGGCTGAGTCGCAGCCAGGCATCCTGAACCGCATCGTCAGCCTCGCTCAGGGAGCCCAGCATTCGGTAGGAGACGGCTCGGAGATGCGTGCGGTGCGACTCGAACGCATCGGCGAGGAGATCGACGTGCATGTGTCACACTCCCTCACTTCTCGGGGTCATGTCAGTAAAACACGAACCTCGCGGAGGAAAAATGACCACATCACCAATTCTCGTCACCGGTGGCACCGGCACGCTCGGCCGACTCGTCGTCAAGCGATTGAGCCAGGCCGGGCGAGACGTGCGGGTGCTCAGCCGTCAGCAGGAGGAAGACGGCGACGGGCTCGAATTCGTCGTTGGCGATCTGTCCACCGGCTCGGGCGTCGCCGCCGCGACCCGCGGAGTGTCCACCGTCATCCACTGCGCAGGCAGCCAGAAGGGTGACGACGACAAGGCGCGGATCCTCGTGCAAGCGGCGGAGAGGGAACGGATCGAACATCTCGTGCACATCTCCGTTGTCGGTGCCGATCGGATTCCGATCGAAAGCGCCGTCGATCGGGCGATGTTCGGCTATTTCGGATTCAAGCGCGGGGCGGAGAACATCATCCGCGAGTCGGGATTGCCCTATTCAATGGTGCGGGCGACCCAGTTTCACGATCTCAACCTCGCCGCCGTGCAGGGTCTTGCAAAGCTCCCCGTGATTCCTTCCCCGGCCGGGTTTCGATTTCAACCGATCTCCGCGGATGAGGTCGCCGCTCGGCTGGTCGAGCTGGCTCTCGGCGTGCCTTCCGGCCTCGTTGCCGATATGGGTGGCCCGCGTGTGTACACGATGGTCGAGCTGATTCGTGAGTATCTCGCGAGAACCGGACAGCGACGACGGATCGTGCAGGTGCCGATGCCAGGTCGAGCGGCAGCGGCGTTTCGCAGCGGAGCCAATCTCACGCCGGAACACGCGGTAGGGCGTCAGTCGTGGGAAGAGTTCCTCACGCAACGGCTCGAGGTGCGCACCTGAGTCGAGAGCCCTGTGGTGCTACCGCGCTCAGGACAGGATGTCTTTGGTCGCGAACCGGCCGTAGGCGAGTGCGAAGAACACGGCGATGTAGCCGGCCTGGAGAAGCGCATTGGTGCCGAACGCGCTCAAGTCTGCGGGCTGGCTGAGGATTCCGGCGAAACCGAGCCAGTGCTGCGTGAACAGCCAGGGGTGCAGCCACTCCAGCTGGGGGAGAGCGCCAAGGATCTGGGACACGACCGACACGACGACCGTCGCAGCCATGGCGCCGACCGGCACCGTGGTGAGCGTCGAGATGAAGAGGCCGATCGCGCACAGGCCGAGAAGCGACACGGTGACATAGGCCGCGACGAGCAGTGATCTCAGCACGGACTCACCGACGCCGATGGTCTCGCCCGACAGCAGCGTTACCGGCCCGACCGGGAACAGGAGTGCGCCGATCAGTGCTCCGACAGCCACGAGGGTCAGTGTCGCAGCGAGGCAGAATGCGGCAGCTCCGGCGTACTTGACCAGGAGCAGTCGGAGTCGGCCCGCGGGCGACACGAGCAGGTAGCGCAGCGTTCCGAGCCCTGCTTCGCCGGCGATGGTATCCCCGGCGACCACCCCGATGGTGAGCGGGAGGAAGAGCGGGATCGCAACGACCGTCGCCGTGAACCCGACGAACAGCCCGTTCTGGGTCACCCGGTCGAGAAACGGCGGCCCGTCGCCGGGGTCGAGCTCGCTCGCCGTCAAGCGGACGGCGACGGCGAGAAGGATCGGAATGAGCGCGACGGCCGCGAGCATGGCCCAGGTGCGTCGCCGCCGGAACAGCACGGTGAGTTCGCTTCCGAGAAGGTCGAGGCCCAGGGTCGGGCGGGTACGCGTGGCGGCGGGCTGCCCTGTGCCCGGAGAATCGAGTGCGACCCCGGCGTTCCGCGGGGTCGCCGCAGGCTGGGACGGTTGCGGGGTCGGGGCGAGCTCAGGAGACGACATCGAATCCCTCCCCGGTCAGCGCAACGAACCGTTCCTCGAGACTGGCCTCCTCGATGCCGTACCCGCGGACACGGACGCCGGCCTCGAGCAACGCGGGGAGGATCCGGTCGGGATCGAGGTCGGTCGTCGCCGGGAGGAGGGCGGATACTTCGGCGTGCGAGTCGGCTTTCCCCTCGCGCGTCGGTGTGAGCCCGAAGCGGGCAAGTACGCTCTCGGCGGTCTCGGCATCCGGTGTTCGCACCCGCACGTGGGACTCACCGGCGCCCCGAAGGTCATCGAGCGCGCCCTGGGCCACGATGCGGCCGGCGCTCATGATCGCTGCGTGCGTGCACATCTGCTCGACCTCGGCCAGCAGGTGGCTGGAGACGAACACTGTGGTTCCCTCAGCAGCGAACGAGCTGACGAGGTTGCGCACCTCCCGTGTTCCCTGTGGATCGAGTCCGTTGGTCGGTTCGTCGAGGACCAGGAGGTCGCGTGGCGAGAGGAGCGCGTTGGCAATGCCGAGCCGCTGCTTCATACCGAGCGAGTACGCGCCGGCCTTTTTCGTCGCGGCGTTCGTGAGCCCGACCCGCTCGAGCGCCGCGTCGATGCGCGCACCGCGGGTTCGACGTGGCGCGTGCCGGTCCGCCGTGTCGAGCCGGTGCAGGTTGGCCTGTCCCGACAGAAACGGATAGAACGCCGGGCCCTCCACGAGTGCACCGACCCGGGGGAGTACGTCACGCAGTCGTTCGGGCATGCTCTCGCCGAGCACCCTGACCTCACCCTGGCTTGGGCTGACGAGGCCGAGCAGCATGCGGATGCTCGTGGTTTTGCCGGATCCATTGGGGCCGAGGAACCCGAACACCGAGCCGCGGGGCACGGCGAGGTCGATCGCATCGACGGCGGTCTGGGTTCGGAACCGTTTGGTCAGGCCCGAGCTCTCGATGGCGAGCTCGGGTGAGGCCCCGGCGGATGCCGTCACTCTGCGTTCGCAGCCGCCTGGAGCCTGTCCACGGTCACCGACCCGGCGAACACGCGGCCGTCGTCGGTGAGGAACACGTTGAGAAGTGACGTGGAGAGAAGTCGCCCACCGTCGACCTTTGTGGTCAGCTGGTCGAGCATCGGGTTGCCTTCGAAGCCCTCGGGGGCGCTACCGGCCGGCAAGGCCACGATGGTCTCCCATCCGGTTCCTGTCGTGACAAGCCCGCTGCCGTCGTCGGGCTTCGGTCCGTCATCGGAAGCCGGCGGCATCGAGGGGAACGGCTGTTCCTCGACGGTGACGCCGTCGCCCGGTGTGTACGTGAAGAGGTCAGCCGCTGGGTCAGAGAGATCGATTGACGAGAAGCCGACCTGGAATGCCGGTTCGTCCTGACCGGCAGCCGCGACGGAGACCTGAAGCGGAAGCCCCGTCTCGGAATCGACGGCGATCGACACCGACTCAGCGAGTGTTCCGGATGCCTTCGGCGTGAGAATGAGCTCGTACACGGTCCGCCCGGCGACGCGGGCGTCGGTGCCGACCGCAACCTTTGTGGTCGGTTCGAGTTCGGTCAGGAGCTGGTTCGCCAGTTCAGCGGGGTTCATCGTCTCGTCGGCGCGGCCGTCGAGCTTGCCCTCGAGCGACGACTCGAGGTCGGCGGGGATGGCGACGTGGGTCGCGACGTTGGATTCGGAGTCGTAGTACCAGGCGTCGGTGCCGTTCAGCACCGCGATGCGCTCAGCGAGCTCGTCCTTGATCTGGATCCTGACATTGCTGTCTCCCGACACGTACACGTTGCCCTCGTGGGTGCCGCTGAGCAGTTCGAGTGCGCTCGAGACGAGTTCGCTCGACTCTTCGGCCGAAAGACCTGACGCGCCGCCCATGGAGGAGGTCATGCCGGTAGCGGCATCCACGTCGGGCAGACCGAGTTCGGCGGTCTTCGTGACGGTGCCGGAGAACGAGTCCTCTGTGCTGTCGGAGATCAGGAGGAGCACCTCTTCCGCCGTCTTATCCGGCAGGTCAACGGCCGCGCCAGCGGAGAGCGGCACTGCGACGATGCCCGCGGCGACGAGCGCCGGTACTGCGAGGGCGGGAAGCCACTTGAGAGAGTTACGCGACACGATCAACATCCTTCGGATCGAAGTGGTGAGTCATAATACGCCGGAGACCTGAGATTTCGTCGAAACCCGTTAACCCACGTCGAAATGCTCGACGGAGCTCTCGCGGTCGATGAGGTAACGGTCGTCCTCGGGGTAGAAGACGGCCACCGCGATGTCGCTCCCCGCGAAAGCGACGATGTGTTCCCGGCTTTCCCACCACGACAGCGTGCGCACCTCGCACCGTCCGTCGGGAAGATCCCTGAACGCGGCGATCGCCCCGAGGTTGCCCGGCGTCGAGCGATACTCGCTGAGACCGGTTTTTTCCAGGTACTCGGTGTAGTTCTCCCGATCCTCCGGTCGGATCCAGCCGCGCCATGACCGCATGACCGATCCGGCAGGTGCGTCAATCATGGTCAGCCTTCCGTGAGGGATTCCTTCGTCAGTTCTACGCCCTCACCGCGACGTTCGCGAGGGCATCCGCGACGAAATCGAACTCACCGCTCAGCACCCCTGCCGTGACGCGCACAAACGAGCCGGTATCCGGCGACGACAGATACGGCGTCCCGCCGGCCACACGGATGCCTGCGGCTGACAGCTGCACAAGCGCGCTTCGTTCGTCGTCGACGGCGATCCAGGTGTTGAGGCCGTCAGCGAGGGTGGCGTCGTAACCGTGTCTGCCGAGAGCAGCGGCGAGCTCCTTCTGCCGGGAGAAGTACACCATCCTCGCCTCATTGACCGCGTTGACCGATGCGTTCTCGGTGAGCAGTTCGGTGAGGATCGTCTGGACCATTCGGCTCGTCCACCCGGTCGTCAGCATCCGCCTCGACACAATGCGGTTCACGAGTTCATCCGGCCCGCCAAGTGCGGCGATGCGCAGGTCAGGGCCGTGTGTTTTCGAGAAGCTGCGTACGTGGAGCACCTGCCCGGGAATGTAGCTGCCGAGGCTGACGTCTGGCTCGGTGCTGATCCCCGCGGAGTGGTCGTCTTCGATCACGACGGCGTCGCTGGCGTGACGGGATGCCGTGATCACCGCGGCCAGTTCGCGTGCGCGGTCCTGGGTCATCGACGCGCCCGTCGGATTGTGCGCGCGCGGTTGGAGCAGCACCGCGCGCGGCGATGATGTCAGGGCCCTGGCCAGTGCGGAAGGACGCATCCCGAGGTGATCGAGGGGCACCGGGACGGGTACGGCGCCCAGGGAATCGAGGAGGTCGAAGAACGGCGGGAAGGTGGGGTCTTCAATGACCACCCGATCGCCGAACCTGACGACCTGTTCGAGCGCGCGCGACACACCGTCGAGTGCCCCATCGACCACGGTGATTTCGCCGGTGCTGTACGGCCAGGTTCGTCTCAATTCCTCGGCGAGGGTGGGGATCACCGGCTGGTCGGTGTAGCTGAACGTCGTCGCGTGCTCGGACAGGCGCGACAGTGCCGGCCCGAGCGCGGGGAGCAGGGAATCGTCCGGGGTGCCCCGTGAGAGGTCGATGCGGGTTTGCTCGGTGTAGCCGGCCATGCGCTGCATGCGTGGACTCAACCAGGGCATGGCGGCCTGACGCACAAAACTGCCACTGCGTCCGCGAGAGACGATGAGGCCGACGGTGGTCAGCGCCTGCCACGCGGCACTCACGGTCGCCGGGCTCACGGCGAGTTCCGCGCCAAGTTCCCTCACCGTCGGGAGGCGGTCACCCGGTGCCAGTTGCCCGGAGTTGATGAGTCTCGCGAGAGCGGCCGCGATGCCGCGAGGCGAGCGATCGTCGATGAGATCTGCGTACGACTCAGGCATCGGGGAACCCCATCCGGGTTTTGGGTATTTACGAATGCGTCACAGAGGGAAACAATGGAGAAATGTTCAACTCGAATAATAACAAATGAGCGGAACGGCACCACACACCTCGGGCTGACAACGAAACCGACGTTTCATCCCGAGGCTGACAGACAGAAACACCTACCGCTCAATGACGACACGGAGGCTAGAGATGACTGTAGTTCGCGCGGCTATCACCCAGACAACCTGGACCGGCGACAAGGAATCCATGATCGCGAAGCACGAACAGTTCGCGAGGGATGCGGCTGCTCAGGGAGCGCAGATCATCTGCTTCCAGGAGCTGTTCTACGGACCGTACTTCGGAATCACCGAGGACAAGAAGTACTACGAGTTCGCTGAACCGGCGGACGGTCCCATCGTCCAGCGGTTCGCGAAGCTCGCGAAAGAGCTGAACCTCGTGATGGTTCTGCCGATCTATGAAGAGGACATGCCCGGCGTCTACTACAACACCGCTGTCGTCGTCGATTCCGACGGCACCGTCCTCGGCAAGTACCGCAAGCACCACATTCCTCACCTCGAGAAGTTCTACGAGAAGTTCTACTTCCGCCCCGGCAACCTCGGTTATCCCGTGTTCGACACCGCGGTCGGCCCCGTCGGTGTCTACATCTGTTACGACCGCCACTTCCCAGAGGGCTGGCGCGAACTCGGCCTCAACGGCGCACAGATCGTGTTCAACCCGAACGCAACCAAGCCTGGTCTCTCGAACCGGCTCTGGGACCTCGAGCAGGCGACCGCAGCGGCGGCAAACGGGTACTTCGTTGCGGCCCCCAACCGGGTCGGCACGGAAGATAACGAATACGGCGACCTCGCGGTGACGTTCTACGGCACGAGCCAGTTCGCAGACCCGCAGGGCAACTTCGTCGGTGATCGTGGCAGCGCCGAGCACGAGGACATCGTCATCCGTGACCTCGACCTCGACATGATCAAGAGAGTCCGTGACGACTGGCAGTTCTACCGCGACCGTCGGCCCGAGTCCTACACGTCGATCCCGAAGCCGTAACCGGACCAGGCGAGGAGGCATCATGAAGACCCTCATCAAGAACGGCACCGTCGTGAACTCGACCGGATCGGCACCGGCAGACGTGCTGATCGACGGCGAGACGATCGCCGCAGTGCTCGCTCCAGGCTCGACCCTGCTCGGCTTCGACATCGAGAAGAACGTCGACACGGTGATCGATGCAGCGGGAAAGTACGTCATTCCCGGGGGAATCGACGCACACACCCACATGCAGATGCCGTTCGGAGGAACCGAAGCGAGCGACACCTTCGAGACGGGTACCCGTGCAGCCGCACACGGCGGGACGACGAGCATCGTCGATTTCGTCGTGCAGTATGCGGGTGAGAACGTCCTCGATCAATACGCGCTGTGGCATGACAAAGCGCGGAGTAACTGCGCCATCGATTACGGCTTCCACCAGATCCTCAGTGACGTTCAGGACTCGTCGCTGACGGCAATGGACGAGCTGGTGAAGGAGGGCGTCTCGAGCTTCAAGCTCTTCATGGCGTACAAGGGAGTTTTCCTGTCGGACGACGGCCAGATCGTGAAGGCCATGCAGCGCGCGGCTGACAACGGCTCGATGATCATGATGCACGCCGAGAACGGCAGCGTTATCGACCTGCTCGTGCAACAGTCGCTCGCCGCGGGCAACACCTCGCCGTACTACCACGGCATCACCCGGCCCTGGCAGGCGGAGGAAGAGGCCACCCACCGCGCGATCATGCTCGCCAACCTCACGGGTGCGCCGCTCTACGTCGTGCACGTCAGCGCGAAGCAGGCGGTCGAGCAGATCGCCATGGCCCGTGACAACGGCCAGAACGTGTTCGGCGAAACGTGCCCGCAGTACCTCTACCTCTCGCTCGAAGACCAGCTCGGTGCCTCGAGCGAGGAGTGGGGAGACTTCGAGGGCGCCAAGTGGGTGTGCTCCACTCCGCTGCGCTCGAAGCACGAGGGCCACCAGCACCACATGTGGCAGAGCCTGCGCACGAACGACATCCAGATGGTCTCCACCGACCACTGCCCGTTCTGCATGAAGGGCCAGAAAGACATGGGCCTCGGCAACTTCGCGAAGATCCCGAACGGCATCGGCAGCGTCGAGCACCGGATGGACCTGCTCTACCAGGGCGTCGTCGACAAGAAAATCTCGCTCGAACGCTGGGTCGAGGTCACGTCGACGACCCCGGCGCGGATGTTCGGCATGTACGGCAAGAAGGGAGTGCTTCAGCCGGGTGCAGACGGCGACGTCGTGATCTATGACCCGCACGGTCACACCTCCATCGGTGTTGGCAAGACCCACCACATGAACATGGACTACTCGGCCTGGGAAGGGTACGAGATCGACGGCCACGTCGACACCGTTCTCTCCCGCGGGAAGGTCATCGTCGACGACAACCAGTACCTGGGATCCAAAGGTGACGGACAGTACGTCCCCCGCGGCCTCAGCCAGTACCTGATCTGAGGGCACCCATGGACTTCGGAGCCGTACTTCAAACCAACCCGCCCGCCGCACGAACGGTCCACCTCGCGAAGCTCGCTGAGCAGTATGGCTTCAGCCACGTCTGGACCTTCGACTCACACCTGCTCTGGCAGGAACCGTACGTCATCTACAGCCAGATCCTCAACGAGACCAAGCGCATCACGGTCGGCCCGATGGTCACCAACCCGGCGACGCGTGACTGGACGGTGACCGCGTCGACATACGCCACCCTCAACGAGATGTACGGCAACCGGACAATCTGCGGGATCGGGCGGGGCGACTCCGCGGTGCGCACCACCAACGGCGCTCCGACCAACCTCAAGACGCTCCGCGAATCGATCCACGTCATCCGTGAACTGGCGAACTCCCGTCCCGTCGAATATCACGGTGCCACCGTGCAGTTCCCGTGGAGCGTCGGTTCCGAGCTCGACGTCTGGGTTGCCGCGTACGGCCCCCTCGCGCTCAAACTGACCGGCGAGGTCGGTGACGGGTTCATTCTCCAGCTGGCCGACATCGACATCGCCAAGTGGATGATCAAGACGGTTCGGGATGCCGCCGAAAAGGTCGGCCGTGACCCGATGTCGATCAAGTTCTGTGTCGCGGCACCGATGTACGTCGGCGACGACAGGGAGCACATGCGAGACCAGTGCCGCTGGTTCGGTGGCATGGTCGGCAACCACGTTGCGGACATCGTCGCCAAGTACGGAGCGAGCGGCGCGGTGCCGCAAGCGCTGACCGACTACATCAAGGGCAGGGAGTCGTACGACTACAACGAGCACGGCAGGGCAGGAAACACCCACGCCAGTTTCGTGCCCGATGAGATCGTCGACAGGTTCTGCGTGCTCGGTTCGGCGAATGACCACATCGACAAGCTCGAGGAACTGAAGAGCATCGGCGTCGACCAGTTCGCGGGCTACCTCCAGCACGACAACAAGGAGGAGACCCTCCGCGTTTACGGTGAGACGGTCATCCCCGCGCTCAAGGAAAAGATCGTGGCGACGACATGACCGCCGAGAACCTGGCCCCGGCACTCCGGCGGCGCCGCGGGGCGCCTGCCAGGGAGGCTGCGCGCTGGGGATACGGGGTGCTCGGCATCCTCGTGATCGCCGCGCTGTGGGAACTGTACAAGTTCCTGGGGCCGGTGGACGGCGTCGTCATCGGTGAGACGCGGGTGCTTCCCCGCACGACCGACCTCGCCATGCCGCACACCTGGGACATGGTCGCGCGGCTGTTCGAACCCGTGACCCGGTCGTCGACGGCGAACCCGCTGTGGCTCGAGGTGGCGCTCGCCGCCCTCGTCACGCTCGGCATCGCGGCCGTTGGCTGGCTCGTCGGCATCGTCGTCGGGTCCGCGCTCGCCCTGGTGATGCAGCGCTGGCGGCTGGCCGAGTGGGGCCTGTTGCCCTGGATCATCCTCAGCCAGACGGTTCCGCTCATCGCGTTCGCCCCCGTTGTGCGCAGCTGGGGCTCTCGAATCGAGATCGGCGCCTTCGAATGGCAGGACTGGATGAGCGTCGCGGTGATCGCGTCATACCTCGCGTTCTTCCCGATCGCGGTCGGCGCGCTCAAGGGCCTCCAGTCGCCGGACACCATCCACACCGAGCTGATGCGCAGCTACGGCGTCGGCTGGTGGAAGACCCTCCTGAAACTGAGGATCCCGGCATCCGTTCCCTACCTCCTGCCGGCGCTCCGCCTTGGCGCAGCCAACGCTGTCGTCGGTGCCGTCGTCGCCGAGGTCTCGACGGGAATGCAGGGCGGAATCGGGCGCATCCTCATTCAGTACGCGGGCCAGGCCAGCGGTGACCCAGCGAAGGCCTGGGGACCGATCTTCGGTTCCATCGTGCTCGGGCTCGCCGCGGCAGGCTCGGTCGCCATCCTCGGCGCCATCCTCAGGAACTACCGACGAGTGGAGATCACAGCGTGACTCAGCCAACCGAATCCACCGCGGATGCCGCAGGGCGAACCGCCGCCGTCACGGTGAGTGCGGTCGACAAGACCTTCGATACCCGCTCCGGCCGGGTCGACGCGCTCACCGCCATCGATCTGACAGTGTCTGCCGGCGAGTTCGTTTCGCTCATCGGGCCGTCCGGCTGCGGCAAGTCGACGCTTCTGCGGCTCATCGCAGATCTCGATCAGCCGACCGCCGGGAGCGTCACGGTGTTCGGCAAGAGCGCGAAACAGGCCAGGCTCGACCAGGATTACGGAATCGCTTTCCAGCAGGCCGGGCTCCTGCCCTGGCGTACCGTCGCCGCGAACGTCGGTCTCCCGCTCGAACTGCACGGAGTGTCCGGCGGTGACCGGACGGCCAGGATCACCGAGCTCCTCGAGATGGTCGGACTCACCGATTTCGCCGACCGTTATCCCGACCAGCTCTCGGGCGGGATGCAGCAGCGGGTGGCAATCGCCAGGTCGCTCGCCGAGAAGCCCGACCTCCTGCTCATGGACGAACCGTTCGGTGCGCTCGATGAGATGACCCGTGAACGGATGCAGACCGAACTGCTTCGGATCTGCGCCGAGACCGGTGCAGCCGTCGTGTTCGTCACCCACTCCATTCCCGAGGCGGTCTATCTCTCGGACCGGGTGGTTGTGATGTCACCCCGCCCCGGTCGCATCCAGCAGATCGTGCCCATGGTGCTCAACCGCGACCCGGCGCACGCCGAGGCGCTCCGTGAGGAACGCGCGTTCTTCGAGGGGGTCACCGCCGTCCGCGAGGCACTCCACGCGGGCTCGCCAGTGCCGACGGGCGCCCGCGGAGTCGAGAACCGCTGATGGCGCTCACGATCCCGAACCGCTCCCGGTCGTCGGCAAACGCCGAGACCACGCTCCGGGTCGCCGCGCCCGTCGCCGTTGGTCTGATCGTGCTTGGCGCCTGGCAGCTTCTCGTCAGCGTCGGCGGGGTCAGCGATTACCTGCTGCCGAGCCCTGCCGCCATCGCCGGCCAGTTTGTCGAGTTCTTTCCCTCAATGGTCTCCGCCACCGGTATCACCGGGCTGAACGCATTGCTCGGCCTCGTTGTCGGCTCGATCCTCGGGATCCTGCTCGCGGCTCTCGCTGCGGCGTCGCGCCCGATTGACTGGATGAGCGCACCGGTCGTTGCATCGCTCGCCGTCATTCCGATCGTCGCGCTCGCCCCCGTGCTCAACTCGATGTTCGGAGCGGACAGCCAGTTCGGCAGGCAGGCGATCGCGGGGCTTGCGTCCTTCGTTCCCGTGTTCATCAATACCCTTCGCGGATTCCGGCAAACCCTGCCCGTTCACCGTGACCTGATGAAGGTCTACGCGGCGAGCTCCGCCCAGGTCGTTCGCACGGTGACGCTGCCGACGGCCGTCCCCTTCGTGTTCACCGGCATCCGGATCGCATCGAGCCTCGCGGTCATCTCCGCGCTCGTCGCCGAATACTTCGGTGGCCCACGCGGCGGGCTTGGCGGGCTGATCTCGACCTCGGCCGCGTCGAGCGCCTACCCGAGAGCGTGGGCATACGTGGTCGCGTCGATCGTGCTCGGGTTGCTCTTCTTCCTCGTCACGCTCGCTCTCGAACGGCTTGCCACCCGGGGAAGGCAGCGCTCATGAGTGTCCTCAGCCCGCCGGGCTGACGGCCTATCCTGCACCACCTTCAAGCACCACGCATGAAAGGACAGACCATGAAACACAGCACACGTCGCCTCGCGACGGTGGGTGCGTTCGCCGTCTCAGCGGCGCTCGTACTCTCCGCGTGTTCAGCACCAGCAGACACAGGGTCCGAATCCGACGCCGACGGTCCAGGCGAGCTCACCGAGGTGAAGCTGCAGCTGCAGTGGCTGCCGCAGGGCCAGTTCGCCGGGTACTTCGCCGCCCTCGACCAGGGCTACTTCGAGGAGGAGGGCCTCGACGTCGAAATCATCCCGTCCGGCGGTGACATCGTCCCGCAGGATGCCCTGGCCAACGGTGATGTCGACTATGCGATCGCCTGGGTTCCCAAGGTGCTCGGTTCGATCGAGGCCGGTGCGAACGTCACGAACATCGCCCAGATCTTCCAGCGCTCAGGAACGCTCCAGGTGTCGTGGGCCGATTCGGGGATCGAATCGGTCGCGGATTTCGAAGGCAAGAAGATCGGCTCGTGGGGATTCGGTAACGAGTGGGAGATCTTCGCGGCCATGGCCGCAGAGGGCCTCGACTCCTCGAGCGTCGAGATCATCACCCAGGACTTCAACATGAACTCCTTCCTGCAGGGCGATATCGACGCAGCGCAGGCCATGACCTACAACGAGTACGCGCAGTTGCTCGAGACGCCGAACCCCGACACGGGCGAGCTGTACACCGAGGATGACTTCAACGTCATCAGCTACGAAGACACCGTCGGCGCGATGCTGCAGGATGCCATCTGGGCAGACACCGAGAAGCTCGAGAGCGACGAGGAGTACCAGGACACTACCGTCTCGTTCCTCAAGGCCGTCATCAAGGGCTGGGTCTATGCGGCCGAGAACCCGGAAGAGGCATCGGAAATCACCCTCGACGCCGGTTCCGGCTGGGGCCCGAGCCACGAACTGTGGATGGTCAATGAGACCAACAAGCTGATCTGGCCGGCCGAGAACGGCATCGGAATCATCGACGAAGCGGCGTTCAACAAGACGGTGGAGGGTGCGCTCTCCGCGGTCAACGAGTCAGGCGCCGCGCTCATCACCGAAGAACCGCCGGCGGGCGTCTGGACGAACGAGTACATCCAGGAGGCGCTCGACGAGCTGGAGGAGGACGGCGTCGACACCACAGGCGACGGCTTCACTCCGATCGAGGTCACCCTCGAGGAGGGCGGCAACTAGAAGCACCACAAGCCGGTCCCGGGCGGGGAGCTCTCGCTTCTCGCCCGGGCCCGGCACACGCAGCAACGCACAAAGGAGATGTCGTGGCACTCACGCTCACATCAGAAAGCAATCAGACAACGGTCGATCTCGATCGCGCCCACGTCTTTCACTCGTGGTCGGCCCAGGGAACATTGAAACCCCTCGTCGTCGCTGGCGGCCTCGGTACGCACGTGTGGGACTTCGAGGGCAACCGCTACCTCGACTTTTCGAGCCAGCTGGTCAACGTGAATATCGGCCACCAGCATCCGGCTGTCATCGCCGCGATCAAGGAACAGGCCGACCAGCTCACGACGGTTGCACCGTCGACTGCCAACCTCACGCGCGGCGAAGCAGCCAGGCGCATCACCGATCTCGCCCCCGCTGGGTTCTCGCGGGTCTTCTTCACCAACGGCGGTGCGGATGCCAACGAAAACGCCATCCGGATGGCGCGCCTGCACACGGGGCGAGACAAGGTCCTCTCCACCTACCGGTCGTACCACGGCAACACCGGCGCTGCCATTGTCGCGACGGGGGACTGGCGGCGAATGCCCAACGAGTTCGCGCGCGGACACGTGCACTTCTTCGGCCCGTATCTTTACCGCTCCGAGTTCTGGGCGGCCAGCCCGGAGGAAGAATCGGCGCGGGCCCTTCACCACCTCGAGCGGGTCATCCAGGGCGAGGGCGCCCAGACGATCGCCGCAATCCTGCTCGAGTCCATCCCCGGCACCGCCGGTGTGCTCGTTCCACCGCCCGGCTATCTCGCCGGAGTGCGCGCACTCTGCGATCGCTACGGCATCGTGCTCATTCTCGACGAGGTGATGGCGGGATTCGGCCGGGCCGGACGCTGGTTCGCGTTCGAGGGCTACGACGTCGTTCCCGACCTCATCACGTTCGCCAAGGGGGTGAACTCGGGGTACGTGCCAGCGGGAGGCGTCATCATCTCCGACGAGATCGCATCCGATTTCGACGAGACGGTCTTCCCGGGGGGACTCACATACTCCGGGCATCCGCTCGCCATGGCCTCGATCGTCGGTGCCCTCGACGCGATGGCCACTGAAGGCATCGTCGAGAACGCGGCGACGATCGGGCGCGAGGCCATCGGACCAGCGCTCGCGGAACTCGCCGACAAGCACGATCTCATCGGCGAGGTGCGCGGCGAAGGGGTGTTCTGGGCGATCGAACTGGTCGCGGATGCCGCCACCCGCGAGCCGCTTCCCGCCCCGGTGGTGGGAAGCATCAAGGCCGCACTCGTCGGGCGCGGGCTGCTTCCGTTTGTGCAGGACAACCGCATTCACGTGGTGCCGCCGTGCACGGTGACGGCGGACGAGGTCGGCGAAGCGATGGACAGCTACGACGCCGTGCTCACAGAACTTTCGAAAGGACAGTCATGACCAGCTACATCAACCACTTCATCGGCGGAACGCTCGTCGAGGGGGAGTCACAGCGAACCTCGCCGGTGTTCGATCCGGCAAAGGGCACGAGCGATAAGGAGGTCCGCCTCGGCAGCGTTGCCGACGTCGACAGCGCTGTCGCGGCGGCCGCCGCGGCGTACCCCGCCTGGCGGGATGCCTCGCTCGCCAAGCGCCAGTCGGTGATCTTCGCCTTCCGCGAGTTGCTCAACGCTCGCAAGGGAGAACTCGCCGAGATCCTCACCTCCGAGCACGGCAAGGTCCTCTCCGACGCGGCGGGTGAGATCGCCCGCGGTCTCGAAGTCGTCGACTTCGCGACGGGGATCCCGCACCTGCTCAAGGGAGAGTACTCCGAGAACGTGTCGAGCGGGGTTGATGTGTACTCGGTGAAGCAACCGCTTGGTGTTGTCGGCATCATCAGCCCGTTCAATTTTCCCGCGATGGTGCCGCTCTGGTTCTTCCCGATCGCCATCGCCGCCGGCAACACGGTCGTCCTCAAGCCCAGTGAGAAGGACCCGTCGGCAGCGAACTGGCTCGCCGAGCTGTTCACGGAGGCCGGGCTGCCCGACGGCGTCTTCAATGTGGTCCACGGCGACAAGGAGGCGGTCGACGCACTGCTGGAGCATCCGGTGGTCAGGTCGATCTCGTTTGTCGGCTCAACGCCCATCGCGAAATACATCTACGAGACCGCGGCGAAAAACGGCAAGCGGGTGCAGGCGCTCGGTGGAGCGAAGAACCACATGCTCGTGCTCCCCGACGCCGACCTCGACCTCGCCGCCGATGCCGCCGTCAACGCCGGCTTCGGTTCGGCGGGAGAACGGTGCATGGCGATCAGCGTCCTGCTCGCGGTCGACACCATCGCTGATGATCTGGTGGCCAGGATTGCCGAACGGATGTCGACGCTCAAGACCGGTGACGGCCGACGGTCGTGCGATATGGGGCCGTTGATCACGAAGGCGCACCGCGACAAGGTCGCGTCGTACCTCGACGTTGCGAACACAGACGGAGCAACGGTCGTTGTCGACGGGCGCGACGTGGAGGTCGACGGTGATGCCGACGGCTTCTGGTTCGGTCCAACGCTGCTCGATAAGGTGCCGCTCAGCTCCACCGTCTACACCGACGAGATCTTTGGGCCGGTCCTGAGTGTGGTCCGGGTCTCGAGCTATGCGGAGGGACTCGAGATCATCAACTCCAGCCGGTACGGCAACGGCACCGCCATCTTTACCAACGACGGTGGCGCCGCACGGCGATTCCAGCGCGAGGTGACCGTCGGCATGGTCGGTATCAATGTGCCGATTCCTGTGCCCGTTGCGTATCACTCGTTCGGCGGGTGGAAGGAGTCGCTGTTCGGGGACTCCAAGGCGTACGGGCCGCAGGGAGTGCACTTCTTCACACAGGAGAAGGCGATCACGAGTCGGTGGCTCGACCCGAGCCACGGCGGCCTCAACCTCGGCTTCCCCGAGCACGACTGACCCGAGCACGACTGACGTACCAGGCGCCGGCTGCCACCGCAGCCGGCGCTTGGCGTCAGGTCCAGCGGGGTGTTGTGTACGGCGCTGGATCCTCGACCGGGTTGTGGGCGTTCTGCAGTCGGACCGCTTCGGCTCTGAGAGCCTCGGCCACGGTTCTCACCGCGAACCGCTCGGCCTTTTCGGGGCGCATGAGCGCGACGATGTGCCTGGATGCGTCCACTCCGGTGAGCGGGCGGGTGACGATGCCGCGTTCGGCACCGGATGCCGTGAACCGGGGCACGATGCCGATTCCGATCCCGGCGGCGACGAGGGCTTCCGAGATGCGGTTGTCTGTGACGCGCTGAACCACGTTGAGCGGCGTGCCGGTCGCGACCTCGATGTCGTGCATCAGGCCGTCGAAGGGATAGCCGATGGGGACTCCGATCCATGCTTCGTCGACGAGTTGTTCCGGTGTGAGTTCGCTGACGCCGGCGAGCCGGTGGCCGATGGGCAGGGCGATGTCGAGCGGTTCGGTGAGTAGGTGGAGGTTTCGAAGGCCTTTGCCGCTCCAGGCGCGGGTGCCCGGCATCGAATGTGCGAGCACGATGTCGAAGTCCATGGTGAGTGCGGGGAAGTCGCCGCTCTCCGGGTCGCGGTCGGCCAGCGTGACGGTCGGCCCGTGTGCGGCGGTCAGGGTGGAGATCACCGCGGGGAGGAGCATCTGACCCGCCGTGGGGAACGTTGCGACCGTCACCTGCCCGGTTGCATCGTTGCGGTATTCGTCCCAGACCGCGTGAGCGCGCTCGAGCGCTATGGCGATGTCGCCGCCAGCGCCCTGCCGGCATCCGTCAGTGAGATCCCGCGACCGTCCGGCTCGGTCAGCGGCACCCCGGCCTCGCGCTCGAGCACCTTCAGCTGCTGCGAAACCGCGGACGGGGTGCGGTGGGTCGCCGCGGCAACGGCGGCAATGCTGCCGCGATCGGCGAGTTCGCGCAGCAGTTCGAGCCGACGTACGTCCATGTAGCCATGCTACCGATTCGGATAAGAATTATGCGCTTGTTCTGAATAGTCGGCGCAGGCAGGATTGAACCGTATCCAACGGCTGTTGCCGACCACCGCAGAAAGGATTGGGATTCATGTTCGTATTCTTTGCAGGAATCACCGTCCTGAGTGTTGCCGCCGCTATCGGCAGCCTCGTTGTGGTGCAGCGCGACGGCTACCGCAAGGTGCCCACCCGCACCTACGCGCCGCTTCCGTAAGGCAGCACAAACAGAAATCCGCGCCCTCCCGGGCGAATCCCGCAGCGCCAGATGCGGTCGATCTCCGGGGCGGCGCGTTTTTCTGTTAAGCGAGCCGGCACTGTTGCGTCTGGCGTGCCCATCGCGGCAGCGGAACACCGCATCGCTAAACTTGGCGCGTGACCGACGCACGCGAGCAACTCATCAAGTACATTTCGGCCGAGGCCGTGTTCCACGGGGACTTCACCCTCACGAGCGGTAAGAAGGCGAGCTACTACGTCGACCTTCGAAAGGTCAGCCTTGACCACCGGGTCGCGCCGCTGATCGGCCAGGTCATGATCGACCTGATCGCCGAGGTTCCCGACGTGGTCGCTGTCGGTGGAATGACGATGGGTGCTGACCCGGTCGCCGCGGCTGTCTTGCACCAGGGTGCCGCGCGCGGACTGGCGTATGACGCATTCGTGGTTCGTAAGGAGCCCAAGGATCACGGGCGAGGCAAGCAGGTCGAAGGGCCTGACCTCGAGGGCAAGAGAGTAATTGTGCTCGAGGACACCTCGACCACTGGCGGTTCGCCCCTCGCCGCGATCGAAGCGCTCAAGAAAGTTGGGGCCGAGATCGCCGGCGTTGCCGTGGTTGTCGACCGCAACACGGGAGCACGTGAAGTGATCGAAGCGGCGGGTTACCCCTACTTCGCCGCGATTGGGCTCGCTGACCTGGGTCTCGAATAGTGGTCGACGACGAGTCGTCATTCCGCCGGCGACGACGCCGCGGTTCCGATCCTGCCGACGGCTCGGGCGATCGCTCCGACGATCAGTCCACGGACGATGACCAGACCGAGGAACCCGCGGTTGAGTTGACGCCGTGGTGGCGGAGCAGTGCACCGGAACCGGCACCCGCTGCGGGTGCGGGTGATGACAGCCAGGGCCGTGACGCAGGGGCGCCCGTTGGCGCTCGTGCCGCCGCCGTGGATGATGATGGCCTCGCCGATTCCCGTCATGCGGATGCCGGTGACGCCGCCGATTCCGATGGCGACGACTCGTCGCCGGAGCCCGCTCCGCGTCGCCGGAGTTCATTCCAGGCGCTGGTCGGGTCCGGTGCCGAACCCAGTGCCAAGCACATCGTCGAGCCCCGTGCCGAACCAATTGTCGAGCCGGCGCAGGTGGACGGGGCCGCAACTCCAGCGCCTGCGACATCACGACCTGAAGTACCCGCAACACCAGAATCCGCCGCACCAGAATCCGCAACGTCAGAGCTGCCGGCGGCGCCCCAGCCGGCGCTTTTCAAGCCGCGCCCCGATGTTGAACGGCCCTGGCTGAGGCGATCGTCCGGCGTACCGGTCGAGCCCGCCGTCGCTGACAGCGGGAATGACGGCGCGACTGATGGTTCGACTGATGGTTCGACCGCGAGTGTCGACGACATCGCTCAAGACGGTGCCAGCAACAGCGCCAGCGACAGCGCGCCGTTCAGCTGGTCGCTCACTCCCAATGATCAACTCGACCCGATAGTTCACTTATCCTCGTCGGATGCACCATCGTCGCCGCAGCCCGCTGGCTCCGCCGCACTCACCGCGCCCGCAGAGCCCACCGCGCCGCCTGAGCCACTGCGGGCCAGGAGGGAGCCCGCCGGCACTGTGCCGCCTGTCACTGAGCCCGCTGACACTGAGCCGGCCGAGGCGGAACCGACCGAGGCTGAGCCCGCTGAACTGGATCCCGGCACGGGTGAGGCTGTCGCGGACCCACGCGGAGGGACCGACCCCGAGCTCCCCCAGCTCCCCGACGAACCCGAGTCATCAGAGTCCCGCCCCGCGAAACGCGGCTCTGCCGGATACGACACAGACAGCCTCGCGTTCCTGATGGAGCTCGAGGCCGCCGCGGCCTCAGCATCAGCCGCGTCGGACGCTGACCCCGACTCCGACCCTGACGCCGACCGTGCCACCAACACCACCCCCGACACCGATGCCAAGCCCGAGACCGGCATCAGGGGCAGTTCCGCTGATGCGCGTCGCGGCCCCATCTCGGCCGCGGGGTTGCCGACATCTGAGTTCAACCAGGAGACCTTCGGTGGGCTGGTCCCACCATCGGGCGTTGGGCCGACGTCGCAGGAGCGGGAGCGTCCAGAGCGCGCTGCACGAACTGAGCGGCCCGAGCGCGCCGAGCGCCGCTCGGGTCGACCGGCGACACCGCCACTGCCTCCGGTCGTGAAGTGGGTGGCGCTTGGGCTTGCTGTCGTCCTCGTACTCGTGGCCCTGTTCTTCCTGGGTACGAGACTGCCGAGTCTCTTCGGAAGCTCCGGGTCGACCCCGGCGGCCGCGGCCACCACGACTACGGCCACGCCGACCGAAACGCCAAGCCCCACTCCGACGCCCACGACACCGCCGGTGGAAACAGTGGCAGCCATCGGTCCGGTCGCACCTGGCGAGCACAAGTGGAACGCCCTGCTCGGCGGCGAGTGCCTTGAGCCGTACACGACACCGTGGGCCGAGAAGTTCGCGGTCGTGGACTGCGCGACAGCACACGCCGCCCAGATGGTGTTCACGGCCCCGGTCACCTCCGATCCAGCGGCGGCATATCCCGGTGAGGCCGAGATCGCCGCTGAGATCTCGCTCTGGTGCAGCGCGCCCGGCGTCCTCGATTCCGCGGCGGCAGGAGCATACTCCGACCTCCAGGTGCAGGGCACCTACCCGGTCTCCGCGGAGCAATGGGCCGAGGGAGAGCGCAACTACTACTGCTTCATCAGCCGTTCAACCGGCGAGCCGCTCACCGGAACGCTCGCCGTCGCACAGCCGGCGACCTAGACGGCCCAAGCGACCTGGTCGACTAGACGACCTCTGACTCGATCGGATTGTGCTCGAGCAGGTCGACAACGCCGCCGAGGATCTCGGATGGCCTGAACGGGTACCTGGCGATTTCCTTCTCATCTGAAATCCCGGTCAGCACCAGAATCGTGTGGAGCCCGGCCTCGATTCCCGCGACGACGTCGGTGTCCATGCGGTCACCGATCATGCCGGTGTTCTCGGAGTGGGCGCCGATCTTGTTGAGGGCCGATCGGAACATCATCGGGTTCGGCTTGCCGACGATGTACGGCTCCTTGCCCGTTGCCTTCGTGATGAGGGCAGCGATCGCTCCGGTCGCTGGCATCGGGCCGTCGGCACTCGGGCCTGTGGCATCCGGGTTCGTCGCGATGAACCTGGCGCCGTTGTTGATCAGCCGGATCGCCTTCGTGATCGCCTCGAAGGAGTAGTTGCGGGTCTCGCCGACGACGACGTAGTCGGGAGCGGTCTCGGTCATGATGAACCCGGCCTCGTGCAGGGCCGTCGTGATGCCGGCCTCGCCGATGAC
Source organism: Mycetocola zhujimingii (assembly GCF_003065425.1). Classification (NCBI taxonomy): domain Bacteria; kingdom Bacillati; phylum Actinomycetota; class Actinomycetes; order Micrococcales; family Microbacteriaceae; genus Mycetocola; species Mycetocola zhujimingii. Next base: position 2,673,797 of record NZ_CP026949.1, on the reverse strand, counting down.
GAAGGCTGATCCGCCTGGCATCTGGTCCTTGAGGAAGGCGGCAGTGGCGAGCGCCGAGGTCCAGATGAATTCCTCGGGCACTTCCAGCCCTGACGAGCGAAGACGTGCGCTCAGATCCCGAGGGGTGAAGATCGAGTTGTTGGTGAGCACGAGATACGGCTTGCCCTGGTCGCGCCACTGCTGAAGCAGCTCGGCGGCTCCGGGGAGTGGGCGATTCTCGTGGACGAGCACGCCATCCATATCGGTCAACCAGCATTCAACTTCATCGCGACGGGTCATTCGGCTCCTTCGGTTGTGGTTTCAGTGTAAGGCGGGGACCTGTCGAGGGGGCGGGGATCAGGCGCTTACCCAGATGGCGGATGCCGCGGCACCGTCGAGGGGGATTCGAACATCGCTGGCGACGACACCGCTGTCGTCGACCGTCACCGTTGTTCCGATGTCGACACCCGCAGCGTCGAGGGTCCGCAGGAGTGCCGGGTCACGATCGCTGATCCGAAGAACGACCCCTGTGTGACCGGTCGCCGCGGCGCCGACCATGACGGCATCCTCGCGCCTCACCGTGCCATCGCTGGCCGGGATCGGATCTCCGTGCGGGTCACGGTCGGGGTGACCGAGCCTGGCATCGATGCTCTCGAGCAGCCTGTCGCTGATGGCGTGCTCGAGGATCTCGGCCTCATCGTGCACCTCGTCCCAGCCGTAGTCCATCTCGCGCACGAGCCAGGTCTCGACGAGCCTGTGCCGACGGATGATGCCGACGGCTTCGAGCCTCCCGGAATCGGTGAGTGTGATCGCGCCGTAGCGAACGTGGGTGACGAGTCCGGCTGCGGCGAGTTTCTTGACCATCTCGGTGACCGTCGACGGTGCCAGACCGAGCCGCTCGGCGAGAACCGACGGGGTGATCGGGTCAGCCTGCCACTCGGTGTGCGCGTAGATCGTCTTGAGGTAGTTCTCGATCACCGACTTCGACAGCTTCATGGCAACCCACCCTATTCGGCACCGGTGAGCAGCAGGAACAGCAGCAGGGCATTGAGGCCGACGAGAAGAACGGATGCCACGGCGCCCCCGATTGTCGTAAACCAGCGGTTCGCGAACCCACCGAGGATCGGCCGCTTCGCCGTGATGAACACCAGGGGAATGAGGGCGAACGGAATTCCGAACGACAGCACGACCTGGCTGAGCACGAGGGCGAGGGTGGGGTCGAAGCCTGACGCGAGGAGGAGCAGCGCAGGGATGAGGGAGATGAGGCGCCGAAGGAGAAGCGGGATGCGGACGCGCAACAGTCCCTGCATGATTTCGGCACCCGCGTACGCTCCGACGGACGTTGACGCGAGGCCCGAGGCGAGCAGTCCCACCGCGAATAACGTCGCGACGACGGGGCCGATCGAGGCCTCGAGGGCGGCGTGCGCTCCCTCGAGACTGTCGGTTCCTGGTACGCCCGCCAGGTTGGTGGCCGCGAGCAGGAGGATCGCCAGGTTGACGCTGCCCGCGATGAGCATGGCGATGGAGACATCCCAGCGGGTCACGCGGAGAAGTCGCGCCGTCGTGAGGCCCGCGGCGCGCACCGCGAAACGATCGCGGGTGAGGGCCGAGTGCGCGTAGATGGCGTGCGGCATGATCGTTGCGCCGAGGATGGATGCGGCGAGCAGGACAGAACCCGCGCCGTCGAATCGCGGCACGAGCCCCGCGACCACGCCGCCGGCATCCGGTGGGGAGATGAATACGCCAGCGCTGAATCCGATGGCGATGATGACGAGCAGGCTGACGATGATGCCCTCGAACGCACGGGGTCCCCGACGGGACTGCACCGCGAGCATGACCATCGAGACGGTGCCGGTGATGATGCCGCCGAGAAGCAGGGGGAGGTCGAACAGGAGGTAGAGGGCAACGGCGCCCCCGATGATCTCGGCGAGGTCGGTCGCCATCGCGACGAGTTCGGCCTGGACCCAGTACGCGATGCGTGCCGGTCGGTTCTTGATGCGTTCCCCGAGCACCTCGGGAAGGCTCTTGCCCGTGACGATGCCGAGCTTGGCGGAGAGGTACTGGATGAGCCACGCCATCACATTGCCGACGACGACCACCCACACCAGCAGGTACCCGTACTGGGCGCCTGCCGTCATGTTGCTCGCGACGTTGCCCGGGTCGAGATAGGCAACGCCGGCAACCAGCGCAGGGCCAAGCAGCCAGATGAGCCGAGGCCGCGTTGCGCGCTTCGGCGCAGCGGGTTGAGCTGGCTCCACGTCGGCGAGAGGCTTCGGCATACCGAAACCCTAATGCTATTTCGGTGTGCCGAAAAGGGGCGAACGAAGGACGATTTTCCGTAGCTCGTCGAACCACAGCACGCAGGAGGCGAGCGCGGTACAGATGAGCCAGTGATGCAGGCCGAGCGGAGCTGTTCCGAAGGCGACCTGCAGGAACGGGAGATTGACGACCGCGATCTGCAGCACGAGGCTGAGCGCAATCGCTCCCCAGAGCCAGCCGTTGGTGAACAGGCCGTGGAACGCGGAGGTGACCTCGGAACGAGCGTTGAGTGCGTTGAACAACTGGGCAAGCACGAGCGTGGTGAACCCGGCGGTGCGGGCGACCTCGAGTGAATCCTCGCCAGGCACGAACCCGCCTGGCAGGAACAGATCGATGGTCAGCAGTGTCACAACGGCCATCACGAAGCCGACCGAGAGGATCCCTCCCCACATCCGCCCGTCGATGGCACGGTCGGAGAGCTTTCGCGGTTTTCGAGCCATGACGTCATCGATTTCGGGGTCGACACCCATCGCGAGTGCAGGCCCTGAGTCGGTGAGCAGGTTGATCCAGAGGATCTGGGTGGCGAGGAGGGGGAGCACGATGGCCTCGTTCGATGCCTCCGACAGGCCGATGGCGCCGGCGAGGAGCACACCAAGGAACACGGTGAGCACCTCACCCATATTTGAGGAGAGCAGGTAGCGCAGGAACTTCCTGATGTTGTCGAAGATCACCCTGCCCTGGCGCACGGCCGCGACGATGGTTGCGAAGTTGTCGTCGGCGAGGATCATCCGCGCCGCTTCCTTCGTGACCTCGGTACCGGTGATGCCCATGGCGACGCCGATGTCGGCGGACTTGAGCGCCGGGGCGTCGTTCACACCGTCCCCCGTCATCGCGACGATTTGGCCATCGTCCTGCAGCGCATCGACGAGTCTGAGCTTGTGCTCTGGGGCAACCCGGGCGTACACCGAGAATTCTCTGACCTTTTCCCTGAGCTGGTTGTCGTCGAGGGCGTCGAGTTCGGTACCGGTTACGGCGCGCTGTCCCGGCGCGATGATCCCCAGGTCGGCAGCGATGCGTGCCGCTGTTGACGGGTGGTCTCCCGTGATCATGATGACGCGGATGCCTGCACGGTGGGCTTCGGCGATGGCGCGACCCGCTTCATCCCTCGGGGGATCGATGATGCCGACGACACCGGCGTAGACGAGTCCGTTCTCGATTGATTCGTCGACCTCATCGAGGGGCTGGTCGTCGTCCGATAGCGCGCGGTACGCAACGCCAAGAGTCCGGAAAGCCTCAGCCGACAGCGCCTCGACGTCATCAAGCGCTCGCCGCTTGAGGTCGTCGGTGAGTTCGACGACCTCGGTGCCGACCTGGATCCGGGTGCACCGGTCGAGCAGAACGTCCGGTGCGCCCTTGCTGAAGAGCACAGGGGCACCGTCGGTTTTTTCGCGGCACACCGCCGACATCATCTTGCGGTCGGACGTGAAGGGGATCTCGGCGGTACGTTCGAACCGGTCGATCCGGGTTGCTGTGTCGTCGAGCTTGGCAGCGGCGACGAGGAATGCCGCCTCGGTGGGGTCTCCCTGGATCTCCCACTGACCGTTGCGTTCGGCCAGCTGGGCGTTGTTGGCAAGTGAGCCGGCACCGAGAAGGAGTTCGGTCTCCAGACGCAGTGCAGGGTCGGAGAGGGGCGCACCGTTGTGGAGCACAGCACCCTGGGGGCGGTAGCCGACCCCAGTGACGTCGACGGATCCCGACGACGTGACAACGCGCTCGATCGTCATCTCGTTTCGGGTCAGTGTGCCCGTTTTATCCGTGCAGATGACGGATGCCGATCCGAGCGCTTCGACTGAGCTCAGCTGCTTGACCACCGCGTTGCGTTTCGCCATGCGGCGTACACCGATCGAGAGGACGACGCTCAGGATCGCCGGGAGACCCTCGGGGACGGCGGCGACGGCGAGGGAGACGCCGAGCAGGAGAACGATGACGAGGTCGCTGATCGACGACACCCCGTTCACGATGATGATCGTGCCCATCACGGTGATCGCGATCGCAATGACGATGATGCCGAGAATCCTGCCGATGCGGGCGACCTCGTTTTGCAGGGGCGTCGGCTCCTCGACAGTCGCGTCAAGCATGTCGGCGATCGAGCCGACTTCGGTGTTCATGCCTGTACCGGTAATGACCGCCCTGCCGACCCCCTGGGTGACGGCTGTGCCCTTGAACACCATGTTGATCCGGTCGCCCAGTGGCGCAGGGGCGGTGAGCTGCTGCGGATGTTTCGTCACGGCCTCGCTCTCACCCGTGAGCGATGCTTCCGCGATCCTCAGCCCGCTCGCCGAGAGCAGGCGACCATCGGCGCCGACAGCGTCGCCCTCACCGAGCACGAGGATGTCCCCGCGAACGAGTTCTGACGATGGGATCGTGGCGAGCCTGCCGTCCCGGAGGACTGTCGACGTCGCCGCGGTCATGGTGCTGAGCGCTGCCACAGCATCTTCGGCCCTGGCTTCCTGCGCAAAACCGAGGATCGCGTTGAGCAGAACGATCGCGAAGATGACGACCGCGTCGATCGGAACGCCGTGGGCTCCCTCAACGATCCAGGCGGCGAGTGAAATGGCCACTGCAGCGAGCAGCAGATAGATCAGAGGGTCCTCGAACTGGGCGAGCAGTTTCCGCCAGACGGGGATGGGCGCCTTGCCGCGAAGTTCGTTTGGGCCGTCTGCCGCGAGCCGCCGCGCTGCTTCATCGGAGGTCAGCCCAACGGTCGGATCAACGCCGAGCTGGTCCGCCAACTCCAGGGAGGGGGCGAGTGACGGGTCACGCGGGGTTTTCGGCAGGGACTCCATACCCCAGTGTCTCCCATTCAGGCTGCCCGGCTACCCTGTCTTTGTGCCTGAAACGACGAACACCCCCACCCACGAGTTATCGACCAACGGAGTAGGTCCGTGGAGTGGTGAGTGGCCCGTCGAGGACTATTACGACGCCGAACTGCTCGCACACGGTGACACCCGCAATGTGATCGACCGGTACCGCTATTGGAAACTCGACGCCATCGTCGCTGACCTCGACGAGCACAGGCATCCGTTTCACGTCGCCATCGAAAACTGGCAGCACGACATGAACATCGGGTCGATCGTGCGCACCGCGAACGCCTTCGCCGCAGATACCGTGCACATCGTCGGGCGCCGGCGGTGGAACAAGCGGGGTGCGATGGTGACCGATCGCTACCAGCACGTCGTTCACCACCCGGATATCGCGGCGCTCGTCGAGTGGGCGAAGGCCGAGGGCATGCCCGTGATCGGGATCGACAATGTGCCGGGCTCGGTGCTCATCGAGACCTTCGCGCTTCCTGAGCGGTGCGTCATGCTGTTCGGCCAGGAGGGGCCAGGCTTGTCGCCCGAGGCGATCGAAGCGTCGGATGCTGTTCTCGAGATCAGTCAGTTCGGGTCGACCCGATCGATCAACGCATCGGCGGCCGCGGCTGTCGCGATGCACTCCTGGGTGATGCAGCACGTGAGCTTCGACGCTGTGACCGGCCGCGCGACTTAAGCCTCGACACGGGTGCGGTGCCTGGGGGTAGCGTGAGGCCATGACTCTGATCACCGATGATTTGCCCGCCATCCTCCTCCGCGAAGAGCACGAGGGCTGGAAAGCAATCCTGGCCGGACACGGCGGCCACCACTACGCACGCGAAATGACCCGCGATGCGCTCATGATCGTTGAAGGTGCGGTTTTCGGTCGCGACGATGTGGCCAAAGCCTTTGCCGGTGTCACGCCGTGGGACTCCTACGAAATCCACGAACCAGCCCTCATCCGGCTGGAGGAGCACAGCGGGATCCTCGCGTATCGTGCCGTCGCGACCCGCGGCGACGAGACGGTGCAGTTGCGCATGACAACGACCTATCTCTACGGCGACGGTTCGTGGCAGGTTGCTGCACACCAGCAAACGCCCGCCTGAGCCAGCGAAGTACCCTAGCCTGTCGCAGTTTCCGGGTCCATCAGTCATAAGTAGCTGGTGCGCTCGGGGCAGTTCTGGATACGCTGAACCGGAGTCACCGACAGCAGTGTGCTCAGGGGGTTCAACGACATGATCACTTTTGACGCAGTATCGAAGCGGTTCCCCGACGGAACCCTCGCGGTCGATGACTTCAGCATCGAGATTCCGTCACGCACGACAACGGTCTTCGTCGGGTCATCCGGTTGCGGAAAAACCACGCTGCTCCGCATGATCAATCGGATGGTCGACCCGAGCGGCGGCGCCATTCATATCGACAACGACGACATTTCCACGCTCGAGCCCGTCGCCCTTCGTCGGCGGATCGGTTACGTGATGCAGAACTCCGGACTCCTCCCTCACCGGACGGTCGTCGATAACGTTGCGACGGTTCCGCTGCTCTCCGGTGTCAAAAAGGGGCCAGCGCGAGAGGCCGCGCTTGTGCTCATGGACACCGTCGGGCTCGACCGTGCGATTGCTCACCGCTACCCATCGCAGCTTTCCGGCGGGCAGCAGCAGCGGGTCGGGGTGGCGCGGGGCCTCGCCACCAACCCGAACATCCTGCTGATGGACGAACCGTTCGGCGCCGTCGACCCGCTGGTGCGAAGTGAACTGCAGCAGGAACTGCTGCGGATTCAAAGCGACCTCGCGAAGACCATTGTTTTCGTCACCCACGACATCGACGAGGCGTTCCTGCTCGGCGACCAGGTGGTCATTCTCAAGGCCGGAGGGCGAATCGCGCAGATGGGGACGCCCGACGAGATCCTGGCCAACCCGGCCGATGAGTTCGTTGACACGTTTATTGGGGCGGAACGGGGGCGTCGGTCGCTCTCGATCCGAACCGTGGACGGAAAGGACGTCGTCTTCGACGGCACAGGCAGGCTCGCCGGCGTCCTCAAGCGTCCTGAGCGAGAGCCGAGTACCCCGGCATGACGTGGGTCTTCGCGAACTTCGAGCAGATCTGGAGCCTCACGGTTGCCCACGTTCTGCTGAGCATCGCACCCATCATCTGTGGCTTTGTGATCGCTGTGCCGATCGGCTGGTTCGCCTACCGGTTCAGAGTGTCGCGAGGTGTCGTGCTCACCGTCTGCGGCCTGCTCTACACGATTCCATCGCTCGCGCTCATCGTTGCCATGCCCACTCTCCTCGGGACGAAGATTCTCAATCCGCTCAACCTCATCGTCACGCTGACGATCTACGCGATTGCCCTGATGGTGAGAACGGCGACGGATGCCTTCGAGGCGGTGTCGCGGGACGTCATTTCGTCGTCGACCGCCGTTGGCTTTGGAGCGTGGCGCCGGTTCTGGCAGGTCGAGCTGCCGCTGGCCGGTCCGGTTCTTCTCGCCGGGCTCCGCGTAGTGTCGACGAGTACCGTCAGCCTCGTGACGCTCGGTGCCCTGGTGGGGATGAGCGGACTCGGGTACCTCTTCACCGATGGGTACCAGCGCAACTTTCCGACCGAAATTCTGACCGGAATCGTCGGGACCGTGCTGATCGCCGTCGTCTTCGACGTGCTCCTCGTGCTCCTCGGGCGGGTGCTCCTGCCGTGGGCCCGTGTCGATGAGGCTGCCAGGCGAGGCGCAGGCAGCGTCACAGTGAAGGCGGCAACGGCATGAACCTGTTTGCCGATGCCATCAGGTGGATCATGGATCCGGCGCACTGGACCGGGGCAAACGGCATCCCGAACCGGGTCGCCGAACATCTCGGCTATACGGCACTCACCGTGGTCATTGCCGCTCTCATCGCCGTGTCGCTCGGTCTCTACATCGGCCACACCGGCAGGTTTCGCGGTCTCGTTGTCGGGGTGACGGGCGCACTCCGTGCCCTGCCCACTCTCGGACTGCTCGTCTACCTGGCCGTGCTGTTCGGCGGGGGGATCTCCTTCGCGCTCGTGCCGACCATCATCGTGCTCGTCGTGCTCGCGATTCCGCCATTGCTCGCCGGTGCCTATTCAGGAGTCGAGTCCGTCGATGGGCGAACCGTCGATGCGGCGAGGTCGATGGGCATGACCGAATGGCAGATCCTGTGGAAGGTCGAGGTGCCCCTGGCGCTTCCGCTCAGCCTCGGGGGAATACGGTCGGCGGTGCTGCAGGTTGTGGCAACAGCAACGGTTGCCGCCTATATCTCGTTGGGAGGTCTCGGTCGATACATCATTGACGCGCTTCCGCTTCGCAATTACACGGAGGTGCTCGTTGGGGCGTTGCTCGTGACGATCCTCGCCCTGGTGCTCGACGGCATCCTCGTTGTGTGTCAGCGCCTTACCGTTCCCGCAGGGGTCAGGGCAATCCGAAAATCACCGGAGCAACGAAGCACAACGAAGTCGGCGCGCACGGTGTCAGCTTCGGCGTAAGACGCGCTGCGCCACGACTCTCCCCACTTTTTCACCCACAGTTAGGAAGACAGATGTTCACTTCACGACGCGGACGAACCGCGGCAGGTGTTTTTGCCGCCGGTGCCGTCCTGACACTGGCCGCGTGCTCGAGCGGCGACCCGCTCGCCGGCGACGACTCGACGGGCGGCGAGAGCGACACCATTTCGATTGGTGCCGCCGGCTTCGCCGAATCCGAGATCATCGCGCAGATCTATGCGCAGGCACTCGAGGCGAACGACATCACCGTCGATTTCAAGGGGCAGATCGGTCAGCGCGATGTCTACATCGAGGGGCTCGAAGACGGCTCGATCGACCTGATTCCCGAGTACAGCGGCAACCTGCTGCAGTTCTTTGACGATTCGTCGGATGCCAGGACAAGCGACGAGGTGTTCGCCGCCCTTCAGGAGGTCGTTCCGGACAACCTCGAGGTACTCAACCAGGCTGAAGCCGAGGACAAGGACAGCTACAACGTCACGCAGGAGTTCAGTGAGACGAACGGGGTGACGAGCCTCGCCGACCTGGCGGGAATCGACGTTCCTCTCGTTCTCGGAGGCAACCCCGAGCTGGCGGAGCGCCCATACGGGCCGACCGGACTGACCGAGGTGTACGGGGTGGACGCAGCGCGGATCACCTTCGTTCCGATCAGTGACTCCGGTGGGCCGCTGACCTCCCAGGCGCTCGTTGACGGCACGGTGAACATCGCGGACATCTACTCGACGACACCGTCGATCGAGGAGTTCGGGTTCGTGACCCTTGAGGATCCTGAAAACCTGATCCTGCCGCAGAACGTCCTGCCGCTCATCAACGCGGAGAAGGCGAGTGATGAGGTGGTCGAGGTGCTCGACGCCGTGTCCGCCGAGCTCACCACGGAAGACCTGATCGAGCTCAACGCCATGAACCAGGGCGATGAGAAGCTGTCGCCTGAGGCTCTTGCGCGCGACTGGCTTGAGGAGAAGGACCTCTTCTAAAAGCACTGAATCGAAACAGCCCGGTGGCTTCGGCCATCGGGCTGTGTCGTTTTCGGAATGGGAGCTGTCACGGCCCGGGTTGACGCCGATTGATTGCCAAGAGCGCCAGGTCGTCCGTAGCATAGGGCGCAAGAGCCTTGTTACAGATGTGACGAGTGTTACTCGAGTGACTACCCCCAGTTCGGCGCTGCCTACGATCGAAAGTGCTGTTCTCTGACACCATGGAGCAATGCGCATGCGACTTCGGACCCTCATCGCGACGATCGCCCTCGGGGTAGTCGTCGCCTCCATGGGAGTTTCGGCACCCGCAACCGCTGCGACAAGCTACCCGTCCTGGGAAGACGTTCAGAACGCGCGCGCGAGCGAGTCGGCCAAGGCTGCGGAGATCACGCGCATCGAGGGTCTCATCGCGACGCTTCGGAGCAACGCTGAAACAGCGCAGCTCGCCGCTGTCGCCGCGGCAGACGAATACCAGGTCGCACTCGCGGTTGCTGAGGAAGCTCTGATCAAGTCGGAAGACCTCAAATTGCAGCTCGCGGATGCCCAGGCCAAGGCGGCCGACTCGTCAAAGCAGGCTGGTGCCCTGTTCGCGCAGATGGGTCGCACGAGCACCTTCGACACGACGGCAAGTCTGCTGCTCGACTCGAACAAAGCTGACGACACCCTGTACAAACTCGGTGCGGTTTCGAAGCTCACAGCCCTGTCGACGCAGCTCCTTGATTCTGCCGAACAGGACGCGAACCAGGTCACCTCGCTGAGCGCGCAAGGCGAAGTAGCGGCCACGATCCTCGAAGAGGCCAGGGCTGATTCCGAGGAGAAGCTCGAGGCGGCGACCGCTGCTGCTGAAGCTGCTGCGGCCGCTGTTGCGGAGCAGGAAGCTCACGAAGAGACCCTTCTCGGTCAGCTTTCGTTGCTCAAGGGGCAGACGGCATCCGTCGAAGAGGGTTACGCAGCCGGCGTTGCCGAGCGGGCCAGACTCGCGGCGATCGAAGCCGAGAAACAGCGCAAGGCCGCTGAAGCAGCGGCTGCCGCTGCCGCGGAGGCCGCCAAGAAGAAACCAAGCACCGGCGGCGGTGGCGGCGGTGGCGGCGGCGGTGGCGGTGGCGGAAGCGCCGGTGGCGGTGGAGGCTCCAACGCGGGCACGACCGGTACCTACTTCCAGGCCTCGTCGCAGGGCTGGTGGCGCCCGCTGCCCGGTGCGATCACGTCCTGGTACGGACCCCGCCCGGTTCTCTGCGGTGGTAGCGGATGTTCCGTACCGTTCCACGGCGGTATCGACTTCGGCAACGCGTGTGGAAGCGCCGTCAAGGCCGTCCACGATGGCCGGGTGATCTCGGCTGGCAGTGCCAGCGGATTCGGCCAGCGAATCATCATCGATCACGGTGGTGTCACTTCGACCTACGGCCACCTCAGCACCGGTTCGTTCCGGGTCAGCGTTGGACAACAGGTTTCCGGCGGACAGGTGATCGCGAGCGTCGGCAAGACCGGCGTGGCCACTGGCTGCCACCTCGACCTCAAGATCAATGGCGGCGACACAAACCCGGCTCCGTTCCTGCGCGGTAAGGGTGTCTCGATCTAGAGACGTGGCCCTCGGAACGAGGCGCGGTAGGCTAGCTCTGTGACCGGAGACAATCTGCTCGGAATGCCAGAGACCCGACTCCCGTTTGAACCGGAGGTCGTGGACGCCCTCGACCGCGCCACGACGAGGGATGAGATCGCCGCGGTTGCGGCGAAATACCCGAAGTCCTCGCTGGCATGGGCTCGACTGGCGGAGGCGACGTTCGACAGGGCAGACCCGATCACCGCATACGCCTACGCGCGGGTCGGCTACCACCGGGGGCTCGATGCGCTTCGCAAGGCAGGCTGGCGTGGGCAGGGTCCCATCCCGTGGAACCACACGCCGAACCAGGGTGTTTTGCGCTCGCTGTATGCGCTCCGCCAGGCGGCGGATGCCATCGGGGAAACCGACGAGGTCACTCGGCTGACCGACTTCCTCCGTGACGCCGACGAGACGGCTGTGGCCCGAATCGAGAGCGAAGGCCAGCCGTCCGAACCGCAGCCGCCCACAGAGGCGTTTTTCATCCGCGGTCAGGACTAGTCACAGCCGCGCCGACCCGGCGCGAAGCGTTCCATACGCACCAGATTTTTTCCGCAGCAAGAAACATCAGGCCACAAGGGAGCATCCGTAATGCCAGCAATCGTGATCGTCGGCGCCCAGTGGGGCGACGAAGGCAAGGGTAAAGCTACCGACCTTTTGGGTAGCCGAATCGACTATGTCGTGAAGTTCAACGGCGGTAACAACGCCGGTCACACCGTCGTTGTCGGCAACGAAAAGTACGCTCTGCACCTGTTGCCGTCCGGCATCCTGACCGAGGGCGTCACGCCGGTGATCTCGAACGGTGTCGTCATCGACCTCGAGGTGCTGTTCTCCGAGCTCGAGGCGCTCAGCGCCCGCGGTGTCGATGTGTCGAAGCTCAAGGTGAGCGCAAATGCGCACGTCATTACGCACTACCACCGCACGCTCGACAAGGTGACCGAGCGGTTCCTGGGCAAGCGTCAGATCGGAACGACCGGTCGAGGAATCGGGCCGGCGTACGCAGACAAGATCAACCGTGTCGGCATCCGGATTCAGGATCTCTTCGACGAGAACATCCTGAGGCAAAAGGTCGAGGGTGCACTCGACGTCAAGAACCACATGCTGCTGAAGATCTACAACCGCCGGGCGATCTCGCCGGACGAGATCGTGGATGACCTGCTCTCCTACACTGAGCGGTTGCGGCCGATGGTGGCTGACACCGCGCTCGAGCTGCACCAGGCGCTTGAGCGGGGTGAGACCGTCCTGTTTGAGGGCGGACAGGCGACGATGCTGGATGTCGACCACGGCACCTATCCCTTCGTCACATCCTCGAACGCCACATCGGGTGGAGCGGCGACCGGGTCTGGTGTTGCGCCGAACAAGATCGATCGCGTCATTGCGATCGTCAAGGCGTACACCACGCGTGTCGGAGCCGGGCCTTTCCCGACCGAACTCTTCGATGCGTCGGGGGAGTACCTGAGGTCGAAGGGCTTCGAGTTCGGAACCACGACGGGGCGTCCGCGTCGTGTCGGCTGGTATGACGCGCCGATCGCCCGTTATGCGGCGCGGATCAATGGTGTGACCGATTTTGTGCTGACGAAGCTCGACATCCTCGATGAGCTCGACACGATTCCGGTCTGTGTCGCGTATGACGTGGATGGCGTTCGGCACGAGGAAGTTCCCGTCTCGCAGTCGGACTTCCACCACGCGAAGCCCATCTACGAAGAGTTCCCCGGCTGGAAGCAGGACATCAGCGGATGCCGGACCTTCGAAGAGTTGCCGAAGAACGCGCAGGACTATGTGCTCGCGCTTGAGGCGATGAGCGGTTCGCGGATTTCTGCGATCGGTGTCGGCCCCGGTCGCGATGCGATCGTGGTGCGTCACGACCTGATCGACTAGGTCGATGGGCGAACCTGTGGCGGATGCAACGGTGCATCCGTCTGTTAACGGTGCTGCGGGCACTTCTGCGGATGGGTCCGGTTCTGCTCCCGACACCGCTCTGCCGGATACCTCTGCCACAGAATCCAGGGGTTCTCTGCTGACGCGGCTTCCTGGCAACCTGGTTCGCGTCGTGAGTTGGGCTGTGCTCCTTGTCTGCGGGTTGCTCCTCGTTGCCTTTGTGCTCGTGCCGCGTCTGACCGGCTCGACGCCATACACGGTGCTGACCGGCTCAATGCGTCCGTCGATGCCACCGGGCACAACGGTCGTGGTAAAGCCTGTCGATTTTGGCGACATTGCGGTCGGTGATGTCATCACCTACCAGATTTCCTCCGGCGAGCCGGAGGTTGTGACGCACCGTGTGATCGGCGTCAACGTGAGTGGCGAGGGCGTACGGCTCGAAACTCAGGGCGACGCGAACCCGGCTCCCGATCCGGGACTGGTCCGTGAGGAACAAATTCGCGGCAAGGTCTGGTACTGGCTCCCGATCATCGGATATTTCAGCAACGGCGTCACGAACGACACTCGTACCTGGCTCGCTCAGGGGTTGGGCGTTGCCCTGATCGGTTACGCGCTGGTCACACTCGTGGTCGCGGTGATTCGTCGGAAAAAGAGCGTCACGGACGAAGCGGTTGGGTCGAAGGGCGAGTCGACCGGAGAAGCTGAACACGAGTCCGCGGGAGCGCCAGAGGGCGAGTCGAGCGGTGAGGGTGTTCGCGAGTCGGCGGTTACGTCCGAGGGTGAGCCGACCGGTGAGGGTGATCGCGAATCGGCAGCCACAGGGGCCGTTCTCATGAATCCGGTTGGTGCGAACGAGCCGGTTGACGACGACCTGAATCGGTCCGCCGCAGCCGCAGCCGCAGCCGCAGCCGCAGCCGCAGCCGCAGCCGCAGCCGCATCCGCATCAGCTCCCGCCACCGCTTCTGCCGTCGCAGCTGAGGGGATCACCGGCGCGCCGGTTGTTCCCGCCGGAGATGCACCCACCCGCCGCAGTCTCAGGCGTGCTCGAACCGAAGAGCCTGCCCAAGAGTAGTAAGAGCCCGGGAACGAGTCAGAACGGCGGACTGTCGTTGTCCCGCGGTTCGCCATCTTGCGAAGCATCCCCTTCATTAGTGGCATCCGCTTTCCTTCTTTGGTTTGTTTCCCTCTCGCGTTTTTCTCTCTGGGCGTCGAGGAGTCGGGTGTAGACGTTGTTCAGCCGGGCGTCTTCCTCCTGTGCCTGGGTTGCGGGGGTGTCGCCCGGTTCAGTAACCCCGGCGGGTTTCCGTGCTGCCGCTCTCGGTGGTGCCGGTTTCGCCGGTGGGATCGGGTTTCGAACGGGGTTCTCGGGGTGGGTCGTGTATTGCCGCCCGTGGGGTGAGGTCCATTTCAGGATCCCGTCACCGAGTTGCTCGACCAGCCAGTTGGTTTCGTGTTTCAGCTTGTGGTGTTTGGGGCAAAGGCTGGCGAGGTTGTCGAAGTCGGTGTTTCCGCCGGTGTCGTATGGCTCGGTGTGGTCGATATCACTCGACACCGCTTTGCGGGTGCAGCCGGGAAACCGGCAGTATCCGTCGCGGTAGCGAAGGAACCGTCGCATCGCCTTCGATGGGGTGTATTTGGTGTGGCCGAGGGACAGGGCGACTCCGGTTTCGGGGTGGGTCAGGATCCGGCTGAACTCCGGCGCCTGGGAGGCCAGTTCCCTGGCGGTGTCCGGGTCGATGGGGCCGTATCCGTCGAGGTTGCCCGGTTCGACACTTTTACCGAGGAGGGTGAGGGCCGGGACGGTGACCATCACGGTGGGCACGATCTTCCGGAACGCGGTCGCCGGGTCACGACCAGGCCCCGACCGGCTTGGGCCGGGCCGGTCACCGGTGTTGGTGGCGCTACCGCTGTCACTGTCGGCGGGTGCGGTACCCGAGCCACCGTCACGGCCAGTGAACGTGATGGCTGTCACGCCATCCTCACTGGTGCCGTTGCGGTTGCTGGTGCCGTTGCTGGTGCCGTTGCCGTTGTGTGTTTCGGTGTAGGGGTTGCGGGTGCCGAGTCCGGTGCCAAAGAGGCGGGTTCCGGTGGGATCGGACAGGGTGAACTCGCCGGTGAACGCCTCCATCATCGCCGCGAAGATCACGTCGGCGTCGAGTTGGGACAGGGTCCGTGGTTCGGCCGGTGATTGCAGTTTCATCGACTGCGCCCGGATCGTGTCGAAGATCGTCTCCGCGGCCGGCGCGGTGGTGAACAGGTTCAGCCACGCCATCCCGTCCGCCGCCGGCAGCAGCTCCACCCGACGATCTTGTACGGACTTCACACACCGGGCGACCGCGGACTCCGGACACAACCGTTCCCGCAACATCCTCGTCTTCTGCCGGAACCTCGCCACCGGCATCGTCCGGGCAAACGGCAACGCCTTCTCCTCCAGTTCCGCCGCCGCACCATCGGTGAGGGTGCTGGATTTGGTCGACCAGTTGCTGGGCGTGCCGGTAACTGATCTCTCCCTCCCGCAACGCCGCCAGAGTCGCCGGCAGCCGGTGCATCAACGCTTCGCTGTCATCGATCAGCGCGGTCGCGGTGCGTTCAGACACCCGCAACACACACGCCAACTCCGCCGTGAACGACCGCAACGCCACATCCCGACGCTCCGCCACGCGCTGCGCCACGGTCTGCGCCGCGGAGTGTGGCCGGGCGTCGAGCACCCCTTCCTCCGCGGTCAGCGCGAGCGTCCTGGCCCGGTCGATGAACTCCGCCTTCCACGCCGCCTGACGCGCCTCCAACCGTTCCACCTGGCCGACCGCGTCAACCAACGCCGTACACGTGTCAGCGATCCGCGCAAACAACGTCGGCTCAGCCTCAGGTTCAGGCTCGGAATCGGAATCGGAATCAGAATCGGGCTCAGGTTCGGCATCGGCATCGGCATCGGCATCGGCATCCGCATCGGAATCGGCGTCGCTCTCCGGCATGGACGCGACGTCGGATTGCGGCTGGGGATCGGACCCAGACTCCGGTACGGAATCGGGCTCCTGCTCCGCGTCGGCCTCGGCCTCCGGCTCCTCGCCTGGAGGACCGACTGCTCTGTCGTTGTTTTCCATGTCACAAGTCAACACGACACCACAGACATTGCTTCGACTTGGAAGAGCACCCAGTGCTCCCAATGTCGAAGTTACATTCTACGGCGCGAGACCCCTTGCGCGGGAACGCTGCTTGCTCGGCGCATACCGGGTTCGGTGCCTCTTTCTCGTGCCCCCGCTACTCCGCGGCCCTTCCTCAAGCGATCCGAAAGAAGCAATGATCACGCTCTCACGGCCGCATTTTCCAAATCTTTCGGAAACCTTGCGTGTTGATCGAAGAACTGCCCGAACCTTGCGGATGAGTCAGGGTTTTCTTGATCGAGGACGAGGATTATCGATCTTGTTGGAAGCGAAAGCGGAAAACACCCCACACACTCCGGTAGCCCCTCCGCTGCCTGGCCCGAAGAGAGAAGCACAGCATGAAGAAGTTCAGCATGAAGAAGACCACCGCAGCAGCGGCCGCCGCGGCTGTTGGAGCGGTCCTGCTCCTCGGTGGTGCTGGCACGCTGGCTTACTGGTCTGACAACGCGACCACGGCATCACAGTCCATCACGGCAGGAAACCTGGACCTCGGCACCATCACGACCGACACATGGAACCTCCAGCAGGTCGTCACGAGCGGTACTCCCGCCACGACCAAGAAGACCGCTTCGGTCGCCTTCAACGCGAAGACGATGGCCGTCGTTCCAGGAGACGTGCTGACCCGCGAGATCACTCTTCCCGTAACCCTCACCGGCCAGAACGTTGCAGCCGAGCTGACCGTTACGCCCGCTGCTGTACCCGAGAGCCTGACCTCTGCATTCACCCAGGAAGTCTTCGTGAATGACGCCAAGGTGACAGGACCGGTAGCGGTCACCACCGACGCGAAGGTCAAGATCGTCGTCACATTCAACTGGGCCGCGGCCAACACGACCAAGTTGATCTCGAACTACAACTTCGGAGCCGACTACACCCTGACGCAGGTCGCCAAGGGCACCGTCACCCCGTAGAGCTTCACCCGCAGCGGAGGCGGGATCAGGACTGACTGATCCCACAGGCCCTGTCGTGTACTGACACGGCAGGGCCTGATTTCCGCCCGATCCACCCAGTTCCACCCATAAAGACTTGCAAGACCACCCCCGCCGGCGAAAGGAGCCCACCGTGAAGAAGTCGATCCGCACTCTCGTCGGGGCCTCCGTCGCCGCCACACTCGGTGCAGTCCTCCTCCTGGGCGGCACCGGTACCATGGCTCGGTGGAGCGACACCGCCGTCACGTCGACCGAGCAGATTCAGTCAGGCAACCTTGACCTCGGAACCGTCGGACTCTCCGACTTCTCGGCAACCACGATCACCCAGTGCACGCCGGTCTGTTCGGCTCCGACCGCCTACACCGGCGGTGCGATTGTCCCCGGAGACACCCTCTCCCTCACAGTCAACGTGCCGGTGACGCTCGTCGGCAGCAACATGAAGGCGCAGTTCTCGGTCCAGCCATCGAAGGCCGCGCCCGCGAACCCGACCGCAGCCGACATCGCGCTTCGCGACGCCGTCTCCATCTCGGTCACATCGATCAAGGGCGTGCAGCAGACAACGGCCCCAGCAGTGACGCTGACCCCGTCGACGATGGGAACCGCGAAAACCGTCCCGGTCGTCGTTGAGGTCAAGTTCCCGTGGGGAACCCCCGGCCAGTACAACGGCGCAATGGGCGGACGGGTCTCGCTCGCGGCCGCATACACACTGACGCAGATCGCCGCGGGTTGAGCATGACGGCCACGTCCCGCAAGCGTCGCGCTTTCCCGTTTGCGCCGCTCGCGATGGCCGGTCTCGCAGTTCTTATCCTGGTGGCGCTCCTCAGCGGACAGGCAAC
Source organism: Mycetocola zhujimingii (assembly GCF_003065425.1). Taxonomy (NCBI): domain Bacteria; kingdom Bacillati; phylum Actinomycetota; class Actinomycetes; order Micrococcales; family Microbacteriaceae; genus Mycetocola; species Mycetocola zhujimingii. The sequence continues at coordinate 2,655,828 of NZ_CP026949.1, read as the reverse complement.
CCTCGCCGCGTGGACCGACACGTCTAACCAGGACGTCCAGTCGGTCAGCTCCCAGACCGGCCTCTCGCTCGCGATGTCGTCAAGCTCCGCCGCCTACGAACTCGACCAGACAACGCGCCCCACGTCGACAAAGGCAACCTCCACCGGCGGCCTCGTCCCCGGCATCCGTGGGGTCCGGATCACCTACACGATGACCACCGGTGCAACCGACGGCGTGCAGGGAAAGATCGCGGGCACCATTACAGCTGCCGCCCGAACTGCGTGGCCGGCCATCTACTCGGCGGGCTACCTCACGGCCGTCGTCAGCTCGAGTGGCGGCTGTGTTGTCCAGCCCACGCCGGCGATGGTCGCCAACGCTCTGACCTGGACGTTCGCAACGCCAAGCGGTCAGACGCTCAAACCGGGGGAGTCATGCTCGGTCGTTCTCGACCTTTCAGTCCCAGCGGTGAAGGGTGCTGTCGATGTGTCCCGAGCGCTTAAGACGAGCCGTGGCAGCGACGCCACCCCCAATCCCCTCGCCGACTTTATCGCCGATGCCGTTGTCACGCAGGTTGCGCGGGCGGATGAGAAATAGCATGGCACGCACAACAATCCGTCCCCCGCGCGTTGTCTTCGCCGCTCTCGCAGCGCTGGCCACGCTTCTTATCCTGCTGCCTGGGTCGACCACCGGCGCGTACCTCACTGCGGCCGGCTCTGCTCGCAGTTCGGCAGGAGTGGGCAACTGGTGCTCGGTCCCGAACCCCGCCGTGTCAAAGAATGTGTACCGGCTGTCCGACTTCACCGCCATCAGCGCTCCCGAAAGCGGTGACCCGCGCGGACCCAAAGCAGCGGTACGGATGCTGGTTCTCGCGGTCGTCAACGACGCCAGCTTCGCACCTGTAACCGGCCCGGATAGCGTTCCTGGCGCAGCAGCCGACCAGCTCGGCGTGCGGCTGTGGAGTTGCACGAAGGACATGAGCACTGTGCAGAGCGTCAGGTTCACCGCCTGGCGCGGCAACTACACGGGGACCCCTTCCACGCAGTTCGAGTGGGATGTCGCGCCCGCTACCAATGCATTCGCAGGCGCGCGCCTGAATGCCCGCTCGGAGACGGCGCTCAGCCAGGCGACGACGAGGACGACGAAGGCCGGAACTGAACTCCGTGACCTTCACCGCAAGTACAACAAGCTCGGCGGTCCCGTGTCCAACGTCGATCCAGTGACCATGCGTTACAGCTGGCTGCTCAGCACCGGTCGCGCCAAGGATGCCACGTCGACGGCAGATCCCGTATGTCAGGTGAAGTCGTGCCACATCGACGGTGCCGACGGAGTCAGGAACCTGAACACGGTGTTCTCGGGTGTTGAATCCGCGCCGACCGCCAACGCCGTGACCGGCAACTCCGCGACGTACCTCGCCGAAAAGTATTACGTGGGTTCGGGGGTCTGGCCGTCAACCATTGCCCCACAGCGCACACTCATCACCCCGGCGAACGGAGCGGCGACCAATACTCTGCTCCAGGACACAACCGGATCGAAGATCCAGTACGTCGTGCTCGAATGGTGGGGCGGAACAACCCAACCTCCGGCGGACCTCGAGGTAGAGGTGTTCGTCAATTGACTCGATTTTTCCCGAGCGAACGCGCCCGCGCCCGAGTGGTCGCTGGTCTCGTTGTGGTCGCAATGGCCACATTGTTCGCCCTCTCCGAGGCAGCGCCAGGATACGCCGAGAACGAAGACCGCACGATCCACCTTTCCAGGCTCGATGGTGGCACCGTCGACCCGCTGTTCGATGACTGGGTCATGGTTCCCGGCGACAAGGTCAGCACCACAGTCATTGCCCACAGATCCGGCCAGGACGACTCCACCCTTTTCATTACCCTCGCCGCGTTGAGCGGCGGGATAGTGCTACCCCCCACCGCGGTGGAAGAAGACGTGCTGATCAGCATCCACACGATCGGCGCTGACTTCACCGCAACAGCGAGCGAGCTGATGACGGGTGGTGCCGTGTTCGACCTTGGGCGAAGCGCACCGACAGACGTTCCTATCGAGGTGACCCTCGAGCTGCCCTTCTCTTCGAGCAACAGCACGATGTTGCAAACCCTCGATCTCTCCCTCATCGTCAGAGCCGCAGACATCCTGCAAGCAACGCCGGACGAGTCCGCTGTCACGACCCCGGCCCCCACGGCCGGCGCCGCCGCGGAAACGCAGCCGGCCGTGGGCGGGTCGATCGCCGACGGCTCCACCACTGACGTGCCGTTCCTTTCGACCACCGGCGCATCGCCCCGTAACCTTCTGATCGTCGCGATTGTCGCTAGCACAATTGGCCTCCTCTTTCTGGGGGGTAGGCGAAAAAGTCACAGCCCCTCCGAGTCCCACTAAGGTTTAGGGGGCGTGAGGGGTTCACGCCTCACATCAGGACAGTTTCTGGGTCAGTTGGTGTGTCTGTCTGGGAAAAATAAAAATGTCTGAACGATCTACTCGCACCGCTGTTGTCATTGAGGATGATTCCGACATCCGTGGTCTCCTGGAGACCGTGCTCCGCCAGGCTGGCTTTGACGTAACGTCGACGGCCAGTGGCGTCGAGGGCGTCGAGCTCGTCCGCACGCTGTCGCCAAGCGTTGTCACCCTCGACATCGGCCTCATCGACATCGATGGCCTCGAGGTTGCCAGACGCATCAGGCTGTTCAGCGACTGCTACATCGTCATGATCACCGCTCAGGGCGACGAAGCAGACCTGCTCTTCGGTCTCGAATCCGGTGCGGATGACTACATTCTCAAACCGTTCCGGCCCCGCGAACTCCGCGCTCGCATCGGCGCCATGATGCGTCGTCCACGCAACGCTCCTGCCCGGACAGATGCCGTGGGAGGAGGGCCGGCGACGTCGCCGGTTTCAGAAGCGTCAGCGACACCGCAAGCGCCACAGACGACGGTCGCGGTCCCGCCGTCTACTGCGACGCAGGCAGCAGAGCCGGACTCAGGTGAATTGATCTTCCATCACAACGGGGTCACCCTCAATGCAGACACCAGGACGGTGGAACTGCACGATAGTCCACTCGACCTCACCCGCACAGAGTTCGATCTGCTCAGGTCGCTTCTCAGCAGCAAACGCCGCGTCCGCTCCAAGGCAGACCTGGTTCGAGAACTTCGCGACGAAGAATACGTCGCCAATGACTTCGTCAGTGAATCAGAGGAACGGACCATCGAGGTTCACTTCGCCAACCTGCGTCGCAAACTCTCTGATGACCCCAAGCGTCCACGCTGGGTCGAGACGGTTCGCGGCATCGGATACCGGTTGCCGCCTGCGCAGGACCCTCAAGACGCCATCTGAGCTGACACCGTGTCTCAGCGTGGATCCGCTTGAGCAGAGTCAGGCGACAGCCAGCTCTGTCCCATACCGGAGCGACGACAGGGCACGCAATGTCTGCGATCCCATCACCTCGAGCGCTCCAAGATGGCAGCGTCCAGCGTCGAAGTCACCCTGACGAACGACCGTCTCGAGCTCGGTCGACATGGCCGTGAGGGCCGTCGCGCCGATGATCCGGCTCGACACGTTCAAGCTCAGAACCGCGGTGACAGCCCCGATGCTGTCGCATGCCCCGATAGTCTCGACGATTCGTCGGAAGCGCTCGGGCCACTGTTCGATGAAGGCGGTCACGAATGACACGACCGCGGCCATGTCGCTCTCGAGCGCTGCCAGCAGGTCGTTCAGCGGGCCCTCGTCGATGAGTGGCAGGTGGCTGGCGAGAGAGACGGCGTGTGGCGACTGAGCGCGATGGTCGTTTGGCGGAAAGAGCACCGCACCAACTCTCTGTGTAACCGGGCGACTGCCCGAAGGGCGTTCAGGAGAACCACCCGGGTGTGGCCGTGAATGGCCACTGGTTTGATTCTCACCACCTCGACGCAGGATTGACGGATGCTCACCGTCAAGTTTTCAGCAAGATTGCGGGGCTTCGTCAAGATTGGAACAATACCCCTCGCCCGGGGGTGTCCCGTCTTACCGCGAGGTGACCTGCGAGAACCGCCGCACGCTCAGCGGTACGAAGATGAGAAGAATCACGGCAACCCCGATCAGGACCGCAATTGCAGGGTTCTGCTGCACCCAGCTGTCACCGACAGGAGTGCCGGGTGGAACATTCCCGAACAGCTCCCGCGCCGCCTGTACGAGCGATGTCACCGGGTTCCATTCCGCAAACGCCCTGAGCGGGCCGGGAAGAGTCTCGGCGGGAACAAAAGCGTTCGAGATGAAGGTGAGCGGAAACAAGACGAGGAACGACACATTGTTGATCACCTCGGGACTCCGCACGGTCATGCCGAGATACGCCATCACCCAGGACAGCGCGTAGGCGAAGAGGAGAAGGAGTGCTACGGCGGCAACGGCCTCGAGGAAACTCGAGTGAATCCGCCAGCCGACAATGAAGCCTGTCGCCATCATCACGACCATCGAGATTGTGTTGATCAGCAGGTCCCCGTTCGTCCGTCCGACAAGCACCGCCGACGGACTCATGGGCAGGGTGCGGAACCTGTCGATGATGCCGTCCTTCAAATCCTGGGCCATCGCCGAACCCGAGTAGGTCGACCCGAAGACGACGGTCTGCGCAAAGATTCCGGCCATGATGAAGTCGGCGTATGTGCTGCCGGGGATCTCGATCACTCCCGCATACACATAGGTGAAGAGAAGGACGAACATGATCGGCTGCAGGGTCGTGAAGACGAGGATGTCCGGCACCCGCTTGATCTTGATGAGGTTGCGCCTCGTCGTGATCCAGCCGTCATTGAGCCAGCCGGCGATCGCTCCCGGCTGATGCGGGACGTCGACTCCAGGGGTGCGTGTTTCGGTCATGCCGACGTCTTCTTCCGAGCGCCGGCATCCGCTTCGTCGGGGTCCTCGCCCGGCTCTGTCGTGGCTATGTGACCGGTGAGCCGGAGGAACACATCGTCGAGCGTCGGTCGTCGCATCCCCGCGTCAAAGAGTGCGACGTTCCTGACGTTGAGTTCACCGAGGACGAGCTGCAGGGCTTCCGGCCCACTCTCAACACTGACGGTGACCGTGCGGGAATCGTTCGATATCGCTGGTTCAACCGTGCCGAAGCGACGGAGGACCTCAACGGCGTCCACGACGTCGTCTGCTGTCACCAGGTTGAGTTCTACCCGCTGTCCACCGACGGATGCCTTGAGCTCGTCGGCCGTTCCCTTCGCGATCACCTTGCCCGTGTCGATCACGCTGATGTCGTCGGCAAGCTGATCGGCCTCCTCGAGGTACTGGGTGGTGAGAAGTACCGTCGTACCGCCGTCGACGAGCGACCTGATGATGTCCCACATTCCCAGCCGGCTGCGCGGGTCGAGACCGGTGGTCGGTTCGTCGAGGAACAGCACACTCGGTCTTGTCACGAGCGCACCGGCAAGGTCGATCCGGCGGCGCATTCCTCCGGAGAATCCCTTCACCGGACGGTTCTGTGCCTCGGAAAGCTCGAACAGTTCTATGAGTTCCCGCGCTCGCGCACGGGAGGCCTTCGCGCCGAGGTGATAGAGCCGGCCGACCATATCGAGGTTCTCGAATCCGGTGAGGTTCTCGTCGACCGCGGCGTACTGGCCAGAGACACCGATGATCGGACGGATGGCCTCCGGGCGTGCGACAACATCGATGCCGCCGATCGTCGCTGAACCGCTGTCGGGAACGATGAGCGTCGTGAGCACCTTCACCGCTGTCGTCTTCCCGGCACCATTCGGACCGAGAATCGCGGTGATCGTGCCCTGTGGCACAGAGAGGTCCAGCCCGTCCAGCGCGTGGACCGGCTCGGCTCCCTTGGGGGTGTATGTCTTCCGAAGCTCGCGAGCTTCGATGAAACTCATCGTTCGACGATACCCCGCACGGCTCTCCCGGAAAAGAACCAATTCCAGCTGGTTTTCACACCACGCTGAACCGCTCGGGCAGTTGCTCCCGACCGGTCAGCGCCATCAGCACGAGTTCGCCGTCACCCTTCCTCGCTGCGATCCCGGCGGCGAGAGACGCCGTCTCCTCGATGAGGTCAGGAGCGAAGTGTGCAACCTGGCCCGTTGCCCGCGCGATGTCGATGGAGTGGACGACCAGCTCGAAGACCCGCGTCTTGAGGTACTCATCCAACGGGATGCCCATGCCGCCGAGCGACACCAGCCGACCGGCATCCTGCGCGGAAATGAGGTCGAGCGCGCGCTTCGTGAGTGACTGGATCCGGTCGATCGGGTGATCTCCGAGCGCTATTCCTGCCTGTACACCGCGCTGCGCGATCGCCTCGGGGTTCGTGTAGACGAGGTAGATCTGCCCGTAGTAGTCGCCGGCGGTCTCCATGTCGACCTGCGTTGCCGGGTCGAGCTCGAGATAGTCGCCCACCGTGATGAGTGCCCGAGCCGCATGCCCGACGAGCGATCGGACGCTCCAGACGCCGAGTCCGAGCGTCTCCCACTGGTCGATCTTGATGCCGCGCACCACGTCGACAAACGCATCAGCCGCCCTCGAAAACTTCTCCGCCGTAGCCATGGTTCATGCTCGCACGAACTGCTGCCAGACTGAAAGACATGGCTCAGCTCGACGACCCCACCCCGCTCTTCTGGCTCGGTTCAAATACAGCGGATGCCGGCGGCTCCGGCGACGGAATCAGCGCACTTCGGCAGGAAGAAACGGGCACACTCAAGCCGCTGTCGCACTCGCAGGTCGAGTCCCCGTCGTTCCTCGCGAACCACCCAGCACTGCCCGTGATCTACGCCGCGCTCGAGGCCTCCGGCCAGGTCGAAGCGCTTGCCAGACGCGGTGAGGCCGGACTCGTCCCGCTCGGCCGGCCCCTCGAAGCGGGAGATTCGGTGTGCCACCTTACCGTGACGCCCGACGGCTCGACCCTCATCGCGAGCTGCTACGGCGACGGCCGTGTTCTGCTCTTTCCCCTCGCCGCCAATGGCGCGCTCGCCGGAGAGGGCGTCGTCGCTCCGGCATCCAACGATCCATACGGAGACCCGCTCGCCGCCCGTGCCGCCGAGCTGGAGAACACCGACTTCGGCGATGACCCATTCGCGGAGCTTGCCCTCCGAAAGGCGGTCGATGACGCCGCAGTGGACCGCCCGTCCCGCGCACACGCGTCGCTGGTACTGCCGGATGGCCGCTTCGCAACGACGGACCTCGGCCACGACACAGTGCGGATCTGGCGTCGCTCCGGCACCCGCCCCATCCTGAGCCAGGAGGTCGTCCTGCCGTTCGGCGTCGGACCGCGGCACCTCGTCTCTCACCCGTCAGGACACGTTCACGTCGTCACCGAGTATTCCAACGAGGTCTTCACCCTCGGGCGGGGCGATGACGGCGCCTGGCGGGTCGTGTCGTCCGTGCGGGCAACAGCAGATTCCCTCGAAGACGGCGACAGTGCCTCTGAGATCAGCGTTGCCGCATCACGGGAACAACTGCACGTGTCGATTCGCGGCACCAACCGGGTATCGACCCTCTCCATCGGCGGCGACGGTTCAACCGTGCGCGCGATTTCGGATGTCGAGTCCGGTGGCGTCGGTCCACGGCACCACGTGGAGTCGGGCCGGTTCCTGCATGTCGCCAACCAGCTGTCGAACGAGGTGTCGTCCTTCGTTCTCGATTCGCGTGGCATCCCGTCGAAACTGCTCGGCTCGGTCGAAGCGGGCTCGCCGACCTGCCTGGTGAGGGCATTGTGACCGCACGCATTCCAGCTCCCGCGCCACTCGTCGGGCGGTTCATCCGGCTCGACCCGATGACCGCAGACGACTATCCCGGCCTGTTCTCCGCGATCGCACACCCGGAGGTCTTCGCCGGCGGGTATGGCGGCGGACCACACGGACTGCCGGAAGACTTCGCCGCCTTCCGGAGCTTCGCCGGGTCGTACTTTGCTCTCGGAAGCAACCAGTCGTTCACCATCCGGCTCGTCGGCGGTGAGTCTGACGGCGTCATCGTTGGCACGTCGACCCTCGGCGACTTCAACGAGGCGAGCGAACACACCCAAATCGGCTGGACGGCCTACGACCCGCGGGTCTGGGGAACCGCGGTGAACCCCGAAGCCAAGCTGCTGTTGCTTGGACTCGCGTTCGACAACGGATTCGGCCGGGTCACCATCCAGGCCGATGAGCGCAACGAACGGTCCCGCGCCGCGATCGCCAAAATCGGTGCAACATTCGAGGGTCTCATCCGTCGTGACAAGCGCCGTGCAGACGGCAGCTGGCGGACCACGGCGGTGTTTTCGGTGATCGTGGAGGAGTGGCCGGAGGTGCGCGCCGGTCTCGAATCGAAGCTTGCCGCCTTCGACGGCCCGGTAGTACTGCGCTGACGGGGACCGCTGCGCTGACCCGACATCACGGCGCCGAGCGGGCGCTCCGGTTCTAGAGGTTGTCGAGGAAGGCCAGAATCTCGGGGGAGCGGGTAAAGGCATCCCTCGCGATGAGGAAACCAAGGATCCCGACGATCCAGGCTGTCGTCTCGCCTCCTGCCTTTTCCATCCACCGTGCGATTCGTCTCAGCAGCGGCTCGATGATGCGCCGCGCACCGAGCCGACCGGCGAGCAGGACGAGCGCCGGTGCGATCATCACGAGGCAGTAGACGGCCAGGGTGAGCGCTCGCTCGGCGCCGCCGAGCCCGGCCGACGAAAGAAGCCCGATCGCCGCAAGATAGGGCAGCATGCTCGCGGCCTCGATCACCGCGGCACCGAGCGCGAGCGCGATAAGGCTTGTGATCGCCCCGCGCCCGCCGTCATCATTCATGGCCCGATCCCGCCAGCGCATCAGCCGTCCCTGGACTGGCGTGCCATCCTCGGCGAGCTTCTTCTTCCCGAGAAAGAAGCTCCAGATCACGAGACCGATGCCCGCCACCACCTGAACCCGCGAGACGACGGGATTCTGCAGCCACGCGGCATCCGACAGGACAACACCGAGCCCGGCGCTCAGCAGCAGACCGACCACAAAGTAAAAGCCGGCGACGGTCAGGAGGAAGACGAGGACGCGAGTGGCGCTCAGCCGCCCGGGCACGAGCATCAGCCAGATCGGAATCAGGAGAGTTCCGAAACTTGTCGAGTCCACGAGTGCGAGTACGAGGAGAGAAACGGCGAGGGTGGTCGTCATGAACCCAGCTTCCTGGGCAAAGACCGAACCCTCGTCGCCGCTCCGGGCGATCTTTGCGCGGGGTTGTACATCGTTTGGCCGATCCGTCGCAGTGCAGGCTGTGCTGAAATGGCGGCGTGAGCTGGTTGATCGAATTCTGGCGAGGGAGGGTGCGGGGAACCGAACGCGCCAGGGACGTCAGTGATGCGTGCCTCGTCGCCGCCGTTGGTCTGCTCCTCATTGCGGTTGGCGTCACCGGAGCCTGGACCCCGTTTCCCGGAACGTCTGTAAGCCCGTGGTGGCACGTGGTCTCTCTTACGGCAATCTGCGCGGTCATGCTCGTCAAGCGGAGGCATCCGCTTCTTGCCCTCTTGGCCGGCGGCCTGGTCTTCGTCGCCGATGCTGCGGCGGGCGGGAGCATCGGTGTGCTTCTCGGCTTCATCGACCTGATGTACTCGGCCACACTCTTCACCGCTCCGAAAGTGCCTCGCCGGCTTGCCATCGCCGTGGTGGTCGCGGTCACCGGTGCAGCGACGGCCACAGTGATCGTTGGAGGCGGGGTGCAGGCGGCCGTCGTCAACGCCCTGCAGGCCTTTGCCATTCTGGGAACACCGCTCTGGTGGGGAATTTCGGTGCGGCAACAGAAGGAGATCGCCGAAATGGCCTCGGCGCGCGCGGCCGACCTGCAGAGGCTGACGGAACTTCGCGAGTCTGAAGCGATTCGCGAGGAACGGATGCGAATGGCGCGCGACCTTCACGATGCGCTCGCGGGCAATCTCTCGGCCATCGCGATCAACTCGGAAGCGGCGCTCGCGTCGACCGGTGGCGGGGACGATGCTCTTCAACGGGAAGCACTCGGGGTTGTGCGTTCGGCCAGCGTCGCGTCCCTTCGGGAAATGCGGTCGATGGTGCTTCTCCTGAGAGCGGGGCCGGACTCCGTGACCTCTCCACCGCGGTTGGCCGAGCTCGGGGCTCTCGCCGAGTCTTTTGGGTCGAGGGGGACGAGCGTCTCGGTGAACGGCCTCACCGGCGTGCCGACGCTGCCGGCCGCCGTCGACCAGGCGGCGTACCGGATTGCACAGGAAGCGCTCGGAAACGCGGCCCGTCACGCCCAGGGCACGACAGTGCGCGTCGATATCGGCGCGACGCCGGCGACCCTCACGCTGCGGATAACCAATCCCCGGGCCGACCGGGGCGACTGGGCAGACCGGGCCGAGCGAGCCAGCACAACCAGTACAGCCCGAACGGCCAGCGGGGCTGCCGTGGATGTATCGCCGGCGAGTTCAACGCACAGCGGAGGAATGGGGCTGACCACAATGCGCGAACGCGCCGAAGCGCTCGGCGGCCGATTTGAGGCTGGCTGGACGGACGGGAGTGACGAGTGGACGGTGACGGCAACGCTTCCGCTTCCGGGAGCGATGGCATGAGCATCAGGGTGTTGCTGGCCGACGATCACCCCGCCATCCGTTCCGGTCTCAGGCTGCTCCTTCAGGCGGCCGATGACATCACGGTTGTCGGCGAAGCCGGCAGCGGGTCGACGGCGGTGAGTAACGCGCGGGCGCTGACTCCCGACGTGATCCTCATGGATATCCGGATGCCGGGACTTGACGGAATCGAGGCGACGCGCGCCGTGCGGGCCGAAAATCTGGCGGAGGTCCTCGTTCTCACGAGCTTTGATCTCGATGACTATGTGTTTGGCGCTCTGCGCGCGGGCGCCGCCGGGTTCCTTCTGAAGACCGTGGGGGCCGCCGCCCTCATCGACGCGGTGCGCCGGGTCGCCGCCGGCGAAGGCGTTCTCGCTCCCGAGGTCACCCGACGAATGCTCGAAGCCTTTGCTGCGGTCCCACCAGCGCGCGCCGCGACCGCCCCCGCCTGGCTCGACGAACTTACCGAACGGGAAAAGGACGTGTTGAGGTGCCTCGGCAGGGGCATGTCCAACGCGGACATTGCCGAGGCGCTGACAATCTCAGCGGCGACAGCAAAGACCCATGTCTCCCGAGTCCTCGCAAAACTCAACAGCTCCTCCCGTATGCAGGCCGCGATCCTGGCGCGGGAGGCTGGGGTGGAGTAGCAGCAGCCGGTCCGGCGACGTAGTGCCAACACCGGGCAGGAAGTCGAAGTTCCATGGCGGATTTCCGCCAGTCGACGCGGGTCGGCCAGAGTAGATTGTGTGGGTGTCACGCACCTCTCCCAGCGCCTCAGTTCCGGTAACGCAGGATCCGTCCACCGGCCCTCAAGCGTCCAGCAGAATCACCCTCCAGTTCATCGGCATGGGCCTGGTCTGGGGCGCGAGTTTCCTCTTCATGAAGGTAGCGCTGACCGGGGTCTCCTTCGGCCAGGTCGCGTGGACCAGAATCCTGCTCGGCGCGATCACCCTCGGCATCATCGCGCTGGCCACCCGTGCGAGGCTCCCGCGCAACCCGAAGATCTGGCTGCACTTCACGGTGATCGCCATCACCTACTGCGTCATCCCGTACACGCTCTTTGCGTGGAGCGAGCAATACATCTCCTCGAGCCTCGCGTCGATTCTCAACGCTGTCACCCCGATCATGACGGCGCTCATGGCGACGCTCCTCTTCCGGGTCGAGAAGCTCAGCGCCGGTCAGGTGCTCGGCGTAGCCGTTGGCATCCTCGGTGTGGTCATCATCGTCGCACCGTGGCAGGCCGGTGCCCTGATCGGCAACTGGCAGGGCCAGCTCGCCTGCATCGGCGCCGTCGCCTCCTACGGCTTCAGTTTCGGCTACCTCAAGAAGTTCCTTGCTCCCTATCGCGTACCGTCGATCACCGCGGCATTCATGTACATCGGCATCGCCGGGGTGATCATGCTCCTGCTCACCCCCGTCATCGCGTGGCAGAGCGTCGATCTCGACATCTGGGTCGTACTCAGCCTCGCCGCGCTCGGCGCGTTCGGAACGGGCATCGTCTATATCTGGAACATGAATGTTCTCGCGGCGTGGGGGCCGACGGCCACCTCGAGCGTCACATACATCACCCCTGTTGTCGGAGTGATCCTCGGTGTTCTCCTGCTCTCCGAGACGCTCGGCTTCAACGAACCCCTCGGCGCGGTCATCGTCTTCGTCGGCATCCTGCTGACCCAGAAGCGAATCCGGCTGTCCCGCCGGCCCGCCTGACCCAAGGTCACCCTCGAGGATGACCGTGGGTCAACCTCGGGCACGATGTGCGGATGCCAGCTGGCGGCGAGTCTGGAACCATGACTTTTTCGACGCCACAGCACCCGACTAACCAATACCCGTCCGGCCAGTACGCAACACCCCCGACCACCTCGTTCTCCGCACCCGCCATCCTGTCCGGTTCAGCGCTCGTGAAGACCTACGGTCCGAGCACCGCGCTCGCCGGAGTGGACATCCAGATCAGGGCCGGGGAATCCGTGGCCATCATGGGCGCGTCAGGATCAGGCAAGACCACCCTCCTGCACACCCTCGCGGGAATCACCTCCCCGGACTCGGGCCGCGTCGAATTCCAGTCGCCGGGTGGAGCCGTCGACGTCACAGCGATGAATGAGCGTGAGCGCTCGAAGCTGCGTCGCGAGGCTTTCGGTTTCGTCTTCCAGCAGGGGCTCCTGATCCCGGAGCTCACCGCCATCGAGAACACGGCCCTCCCGCTCATGCTCGCCGGGTACCCGCGGCGTGAAGCAGAGGGGCGAGCGCAGCACTGGCTCGCCGCCCTCGGCCTCGCCGGCATGGAGACCCGCAGGATCGGCGAACTCTCCGGCGGGCAGGCGCAGCGCGTCGCCATCGCCCGTGCACAGGTGACCGGTGCGACGGTCGTGTTCGCCGACGAACCCACAGGGGCACTTGATTCGGCAACGAGCGATGACGTGATGAGCGCCCTGCTCGGATCAACGGTTGGACAGGGCCACGCACTCGTCGTCGTCACGCACGATCAGACTGTTGCCGCACGCTGCTCGCGGATCGTCAGGGTTCGCGACGGTCGGGTGCTCCCGGATGAGAGCGGGGTCGTCGCCGGTGCCCCCGGTGCTGGTGCGGCTGGCTCGACGACAGGAACGACCGGGGTGTCGGCATGACCGCAACCACCGCGTTCTCGCCGCCAACGGCATCCGCCTCTCGTTCTTCGGGACGTGCACCGATCGCCCGCCTGACCTGGCTGCTCGCACGACCGAGCGCACAGAGCGCTGCCGTGCTCGTGTTGCCCGGCATTGCTTTCGCGGTCACAACAGCCCTCATGCTGATTGTGCTCGGCGGGGGACTCATGTTCTCGCGCTGGACTCTCGCGGACAACGCTGACGCAGCGGTGTACCAGATGCTCAGTGTGCTCGCGCTTGTCCTGCTCCTCGTGCCGCTTGCCTCCCTCGGTGGCGCCGCGGCGCGGTTGTCTGCTCGACGACGGGATGACCGCCTTGCCACGCTCCGACTGCTCGGCGCGACGCCGGGTGTGGTGACGCAGATGACCGTCCTCGAGTCAACGGCGATTGCCGTGCTCGGTTCCGTTGCCGGAATCGTCCTCTACCTGGTCGCGATGCCGTTTGTGGGTCTCATCCCGTTCGGTGGCGCTGCCATCGGTGCTGGGGAGCTCTGGGTCGGCCCAGGAGTTCTCGCACTCGTCGTCGTCGCCGTTGCCGCGCTCGCCGCGATCAGCGCGGCCATCGGACTCCGCCAGGTGACGATCTCGCCGCTCGGCGTTCGCACCCGCCAGTCCGCTCCGAAGATGCACTGGATGCGCCTCGTGATCGGAGTCGTTGCGATCCTCGTCGCCTATCTCCTCCTGAGTTCGATGGCCGGGATCGCGGACATGGCGCTCACCATCCTCGTTCTCGGTACCGGCATCGGGATCGGCATCGGAGTGCTGAACCTCATCGGCCCATGGGCGCTGGGCATCGCCGCGAAGCTGTCGCTGCGCCGCGCGAAGACGGCAGCGCAACTGATCGCCTCCCGCGGCATCCTGGAATCTCCCAAGGCCGCGTGGAGGCAGGTGTCTGGCGTCGCCATGACGAGCTTCATCGCTGTCGTTGCCGGCACCGGGGTCGCCTTCGTCAATACGCTCACCGGGGACTACGACGACGCCACGATGCTGCTGCTCGCCGACGTGCGCACCGGCATCATCATCACCGTCGTCATGAGCTTCCTCATGGTGGCCTGTTCGGTCGGCGTGAACCAGGCAGCGACGGTCCTCGACCGCCGCGACCTCTACGTCAGCCTCGACCGGCTCGGGATGCCGCGCGAGGTAATCGAGAGTTCCCGTTCTCGCACCGTCATGGGTCCGCTGCGGTTCGTCGCCTTCGGATCTGCGCTCATCGGCGCTGTGCTCGTTCTGCCGCTCGTCGGGATCACCATCGTGATCGCGCCGGCGTCTCTCCTTGTGATCGCCGGCTGCCTCATCGGTGGCGTTCTGCTGGTCTGGCTTTCGCTCAAGGCCACAAGCCCGGTGCTCACGAGGGTGCTCAGCCAGCCCGAGCGGCTCTAAGACCGGTGTTGCTCCGCGCTGTTCGGGTCGGCGCGGGGCAGCACTGCGGGGAGGCAATTCGGGCGGGCACAGCGGGGCGGGCCGCTGGGTGGGCCGACGAGGCTGGCACTGCCGGGCTGCACGATAGATTGAGTTCATGGGTGACACTGAAGCAACAACCGAAGCAACCGCAGAGCTCCTCAGCCTGAGATCCACCATCGACAACATCGATGCCGCTCTCATCCACATGCTCGCCGAGCGCTTCAAGGCCACCCAGCAGGTCGGCAGGCTCAAGGCCGAGCACGACCTCCCCGCCGCGGATCCCGATCGGGAGAAGCGCCAGATCACCCGGCTCCGTGCGCTCGCCGAAGACGCGCACCTCGACCCTGCGTTCGCCGAAAAGTGGTTCAACTTCGTCGTCGCCGAGGTCATCCACCACCACGAGCAGATCGCGAACGGCGAGCGATGACCTGGAACCCCGCCGACCTGCCGGATTCAACGCGCACGGTCGTCGCCGTCAGTGGTGCGAACGCGGGGATCGGGTTCTGGACGGCATACCAACTTGCCGGAGCAGGGGCATCCGTTCTTCTTCTCACCCGAAACGCCGAGCGAGCGGATGCCGCGGTGCG
The DNA here is from genome assembly GCF_003065425.1 of Mycetocola zhujimingii. NCBI lineage: Bacteria > Bacillati > Actinomycetota > Actinomycetes > Micrococcales > Microbacteriaceae > Mycetocola > Mycetocola zhujimingii. The sequence goes on along the minus strand of NZ_CP026949.1, from coordinate 2,640,726 downwards.
GGCGATCCGCGCACACGTCCCAGCCGCGGACCTCACGGTTGTGCCCCTCGACGTCGCCGACCTGTCGAGCGTGCGCGATGCCGGCGCCCGGCTCGCGGAGTTGCCGCGGCTCGATGTGCTCGTGAACAACGCGGGGGTCATCCATGCCCCGCGGCACCGCGAGCAGACCGTGGACGGCCTCGAACTCGTGACGGGGACGAACTTCTTCGGTTCGTTTGCGCTGACGGCGGCGGCCATGCCCGCCCTCGAACGGACAGCGGGCTCGCGCGTGGTCTCGCTCGGCAGCCTCGCGACCCTGCTCGTTCGGCTCGACACTGACGACCTGCAGCTCGAGCGGCGCTATTCGGCCTGGGCCGCGTACGCCACGTCGAAGATCATGCTCACCTCATTCGCCTTCGAACTCGACCGGCGGCTGAGGGCGCGAGGAAGCACGACTCGCTCGCTCGTCGCTCACCCCGGTTATTCGATCTCGGGTCGGACTCGAACGGTCCCAGGCGTGAACGAGCCGTCGAGGTTCGATCGCTTTGTCGATACGCTGCAGACGCCGTTCACCCAGAGCAAGGAGGCCGGTGCGTGGCCGATCGTTCGGGCTGCGATCGATCCGGATGCCGTTGGCGGTTCGTTCTACGCACCGCGGTTCCTCGTCAGGGGCGAGCCGGTTGTGGCTCGGCCGGCAAAGGTGACGACGAACCCGCGCATCGCCTCCGCCATCTGGGCTGAGGCCGAGGTCGCCACGGGGATGCCGCTGCTGTAGTGAGCTGTTGTGCGGGCCTGATCGTGTCAGCACTGGCACACTGGTGCCGTGGATACCTACTCAGCGATTCGTGACGCCGAACTCGCTCTTCTGTCACCCGCGGTGCGCGGCGACGCCGATCGGCTGCGCGCTCTGCTGCATCCGGAGTTCGTCGAGATCGGCCGCTCGGGTCGGCGGTGGACCCGCGAAGAGATCCTCGGCGCGCTCGTGAACGAGGAATCGAGCGAGACCCCGCCCGTCGACGACTGGCAGTTCACCGACCTGGCCGACGGGCTCACTCTCGTCACCTATCTCATTCGGGGAGACGAGCGCGACAGTCGCCACTCGTCACTGTGGGATACCTCGACCGGCGCACCGGTGATGCGGTTTCACCAGGGGACCGTCGTCGCGGGCCGGTAACCGGCATCCGGCTCACGGCATTCGAGTCGCAGCACTGGGCCCTTCGAATCCGGTTAACAGGAAATCGCACGATTGTCAGGACGATAGTGCTGATGCCGTCCTGAAAACCGTGCGATCTCCTGTCCTGCGTGCGCGGCCCGGCGGGGGTACCGCCGGGCCGACACGGCGCCAGTGCTAGGCCAGGCGCGGCACCAGTTGCCTCGCGGTTACCGACCGCGACTTGACCACGGCCAGGGTGGTGGCTGCGAAGGCGGCAAGCGTCCACAGGACGAGACCGGTGATCGCGGCCGGGAGGCCACCGCCACCCGTCACGATGGACTGGAACGCGTTCAGCGCAGGCTGCAGCGGCATGAAGCCGACCGCCGAATCGAGCGCTGCCGGTGCCGTCGCGATGATACTCGTGGCGATTAGGACGAGCGCGACGATCATCGAGACAAACCGTCCGGCTCCGCCGAGTACGGCGTTGAGGGCCTGGTTCGTCGACGCGAACGCGATACCGGCCAGGGCGGCGATGGCGGCGAAACCGAACCAGCCGGCGGCATCGAGCTCCATCAGGGGCTGGAGGATCGCAGCAACGAGCAGACCCTGCACAGCACCGACGATCGCTCCCGGCAGCCACGCCTTGAACGCGAGGAGTGCCGACGGGCGGGTCGAACCGAGTACGCGCTGCGGCACAGCACGGAGCACCAGGAAGCTCGCGAACGCGCCGAGCCACAGGGCGAGAGCAGCGAAGAACGGAACACCGCTCGCGCCGAAGGAGATGCCGCCGCTTTCGCCCTCAGCGACGATCGGCGTCGCGACGACATCGGCAAGCGTCTCGCGCTCAGTCTCGGTGTAGCTCGGGATGGCCTCGGTCGCCTCTCCCAGCCCTGACGCCAGGGAGTCGACACCGCCGGCCAGGCCGGCAGTGCCGTCGGATACTCCGGTGGCACCGGTCGCGAGGTCTGCTGCACCGGTAGCGAGTTCGAGTGCGCCGGCGTTGAGGGTGGTTCCACCCGCGGCGAGTTCGCTCGCGCCGGATGCGATCGTGTCGATTCCGGAGACGAGGGCTGGCATGTTGCTGGAGAGCTGGGTGGCGCCATCCGCGACCTGACGAGCGCCGGACTGGAGCTGCGCCGTCTGTGCAGCGGCGGCCGGGTCCGTTGAGCCAGCCGCGAGGGCGGCGAGGTTGGTGCAGAAAGGATTTTCCGAACCGTCTGGCATTGGAAGGGCCGCTGACGCGCACTGGCTGGAGAGCGCAGCTAGCGCTTGTCCCTGCTGGCCCATGCCGGCGACGAGTGCGTCGATGCCGTCAGCGACTCCGCTTGCACCGGTGGCGAGCTGGCTCGTCGCGCCAGGAAGCGCGCTGGTCTGCTGCTGCAGCGTTGCGAGCCCGCTCGAGAGTTGCGACACACCGTCGGTGTACTCGTTGATTCCCGTGGACAGGCTCGACACTCCGCCGGAGAACTCGGTGGTTCCCGCCGCGAGCTGTGCCGCACCATCGGCGAGCGAGGTTGCGCCGGTAGCCAGTTCCCTCGCGCCATCGGCAGCCGTCCCCAGCTGGTCGCCGAGCGTGTTGAAACCGATGTAGATGTTCTCGAGGTAGCTGGTCGTCAGCTCGTTTCCCACGACGCTCGCGGCCGTGGTCGTGATGACGGAGCTGATGGCGTCATCCACGAGGCGGCTCTTGTCGCTCGTCTCAACGTCGATGGTGGCCTTCTCGGCCTCAGCGGCATCGCCGGAGAACGAGGTGGCCGCCGCGGAGAAGTTCTCGGGAATCGTCACAACAGCCGTGAACCGGCCCGAGTTGAGCCCGTCCTCGGCATCTTTCTCGTCGGTGAGAACCCAGTCGTAGTTGGTGTCTTCGAGGTCAGCACCGGCGGCACTTGCCGAGGAGTCACTCGAGCCTCCACCCACGAGTCCGGCAGCGAGCTGCCGGCCGAGCGGCACGGTCTGGCCGTCGAGTTCGACCGGCTCATCGAGGTTGACGATGGCAGCGGTCACGGTGTCGAGTCGCTCCTGCGGGTTCCAGAACGCCCAGACGAGCACTCCGGCCACCACGAGCGGGACGAGAAGGATGCCGAGGACCGAGCGCCAGGTGATGCGACCGGTGGCGCGTGAGGCCGTGAAACGTGCGAGTGGGGTGCTCATGCGGATACCTCTGCTTCGTGCGTGAGTTCTGAGTGTGTCAAGTCGACCCGAACGGCTGTTCCGACGCCAGGAACGGCGTCTGCCAGCGCTTCGGGGAATGCGGTGCCGACGGCAACCGCGAGAGTGGTTTCGCTCCTCGTGGCCGCACCCTGTGCTGAGACGAGAGCGTCGTAGATGTTGCGGCGCGCAACGGCATCCGTCACCTGGTCAATGCCGTCGATCACCACGAGGCGCGGGTTCTCCCCGAGCGCATCGGTGAGGTCGCGGACCGGGTCGGTTGCATCACCGAGCGAAACGAATGCGACGCGCGACCGAATGGATGCCCCACGAACGCCGGCTACGTAGCCGGCGACCTTGAGAATGCCTGAGTCCGCCGTCATGCGACCCGACAGGGTCAGCAGCAGCGCGGTGACGCTCGCGTCGCGACTGGAGGAGACCACGAGCGTGCCGTCCTGCGGCAGCGAGAACGAGACGTTCTCGAACAGGGTGGTCTTGTCGGCGTCGAGGGACAGGCCCTCAGCCGTTGCGACATCCGTCGACTCCGGGCTCGGCCAGGTGCGCAGCTCGATCTCCTTGGCGACACCCTCGCCCTCGACGTCGAACGACGGCAGCGCACGGTCGAGCCACTTCGGGATCCACCACGCCTTCTCGCCGAGCAGGGCGAGTACGGCGGGGACGAGGGTCATCCGCACGATGAACGCGTCGACGAACACGCCGACGGCGAGGCCGAGCGCGATGGGCTTGATGTTGGTGTCACCCTCAGGCACGAAGGCAGCGAACACGGCGAACATGATGATCGCGGCCGCAGTGACCACCTTTGCTGAGCCGATGAACCCGGTCGTGACCGACTCGCGTGCCTTGCCCGAGTGGACGTAGTCCTCGCGCATGCGGGCGACGAGGAAGACCTCGTAGTCCATGGCGAGACCGAACAGCACACCCATCAGGATGATCGGCATGAAGCTGATCACGGGGCTGCCCGGCTGGATGTGGAGAGCCTCGGCGAACCATCCGTACTCGAATACCAGGGCGACGACACCGAACGAGGCGCAGACGCTGAGCAAGTAGCCGAGGGTCGCCTTGATCGGTACCCAGATCGAGCGGAACACCATGGTGAGCAGGATGAGGGAGAGGCCGACGACGATCGCACCGAACGGCAGCAGCGCTCCACCGAGCTTGTCCGACACGTCGATACCGACGGCGGTGAAGCCCGTGACCGAGAGGTCGACGTCATACTCATCGAGGAAGTAGTCGTGCATCTCACGGATCTCGGCGACGAGAGCCTTGGTCTCCGGGGAGTCAGGGCCGCCGGTCGGGATCACCTGGACGATGCCGGTGTCAGCCGTCTCGTTCGGTGTCGCCAGAGGAACAGCTTCGACGCCGTCGAGCTTTTCGATCTCGCTCTTGAGGTCGTCCATGAGGCCGAGCGGGTCAGTCGACGTGACGATGCTGCCCGTGACGATGAGCGGGCCGTTGAAGCCCTCACCAAAGTTGTCGGAGACGATGTCGTAGGTCACGCGAGCCGGGTCGCCCTCTGGCAGGCCACCGGCATCCGGCAGCGCGAGGCGCAGGCCAAGTGCCGGCGCCGAGAGCAGGCCGAGGACGGCGACAACGGCGAGGACCGTGACAATCGGGAATCGCGTCGCGGTCTTCACCCAGCCCGAGAAGAATCGGTTGGGACGGTGAGCGGATGCCTGCGGCTCCAGTTCGCCCGCGGCCCCATCGGTTGCACCGGTACGACCCTCTGCGTGGGCAGCCCCGCCCTCAGCGTGGGCGGCAGCGTGCGCGCGGCGCGCCTTGCGCGACGCCTTGGCGGGCTTTGGACGCAGTCGCTCGCCGGCGAAGCCGAGGAACGCGGGGATGAGCGTGATCGAGATGAGCACGGCGATGGCGACTCCGGCCGCCGCTGAAACACCCATGATCGTGAGGAAGGGGATGCCGGCAACGCCGAGTCCGACAAGCGCGATGATGACCGTGAGGCCCGCGAAGATGACGGCGCTTCCCGCCGTCGCGACGCTTCGTGCGGCAGACTCCTCGGTCTCCAGACCGTCCCTGAGTTGCTCCTGGTATCTCGAGATGATGAACAGGGCGTAGTCGATGCCGACCGCCAGTCCGAGCATGAGGGCGAGCATCGGCGTCGTTGACGTGATCGAGCCGAACGCCGTTGCCACAAAGATGAGCGCAACAGAGATGCCGACACCGAGAAGCGCCGTGATCAGGGGCATGCCCGCCGCGAGGAACGAGCCGAGCGTGAGGAGGAGAACCACCAGCGCAACGCCGACACCGATGAGCTCGGTCGCCGTGAGGACGGGGAAGCTCGCGCTGAACAGCTGGCCGCCGAGCGCGGATTCGGAGCCTTCCGGGAGTGCGTCAGCGATGGCATCCGCTTCTGCGATCATGGCATCCTTGGTCGCCTCGGTGACCTCGTACTGCGGGCCGTCGAGCTGGATGCTGATGAGAGCCGCGCGCTCGTCGTCGCTGACGGCGCCGGTGATGTTCTCATCGAAGGGAGACACGACGCTCTCGATGCCCTCGATCTCGCTGAGGGCGTCGACCCCCTCGGTAATGACCTTCTCGATCTCCTCGTCGGTGACCTTGTCGCCCTCTGGTGCCACGACCGCGAGCTGGGCCGATGCACCACTCACCTGCGGGAAGGTCGTCGACAGCGAGTCGAGTGCTTCCTGTGACTCGGTGCCGGGGATGGAGATCGAGTTGTCGAGTCCCTGGTTGAACAGGAGGGCGCCACCGCCGACGAGGGCAAGGATGAGGATCCAGGCACCGACGACGATGCCGCGCGCGCGGAACGCCCAGCGGCCGAGTGAGTAGAGCAGTGAGGACACGGGTCTCCTAGGAGGGCGGGGTGTGTGGGGTTACGCGTGAGATACACCGGCGTATTCAATACACGAATGTATCCGATACACTGGTGTATCGCAAAACTCTCTCAGTAAGGTGTCAGGGTGTCTCTTTCAGTCGAACAATCGGAAGCGCAGGGCGAATCCACGCGCCGTCGCAAAACCCGGGATCGTTTGATCGACGCCGCATACGAGGTGTTCGCCGAAACCGGGATCCACGCGGCATCAGTGGAAATGATCACCGAGCGCGCGAATTTCACGCGGGGTGCCTTCTACTCGAACTTCGAGTCGAAGGAAGAACTCTTCTTCGCGCTCGCGGAGCGGGAGAACCGGCTGCGGTTCGAGCGCCTGCAGGAGGGCGTCGACTCGATTCTGCCCGGCGTCGACGTTGCCGCCGCGGTGACCGAGGGCACGCTCAGCCAGATCGTGATGCAGTTCCTCGAGCTGCAGGGCGACGACCGGCGGTGGTGCCTCGTGCAGTCCGAGTTCCGGCTGCTGGCCATGCGCGACTCGAGCGTTGCCTCGTCGTACCTCGAGTTCCAGCGCAACTTCCAGTCGCAGCTCGCCGCCAGGCTCGACGACGCCGTTCGGTCGGTCGGGCTCGAGTTCATCATCGATCCCGTCGACGTCACGCGGCTCATCCTCAACGTCTACGAAGCAGCGATGCAGGAGTCCATCCTCGAGGGAAGCGGCGACCTCAACATGGCGAGGTCGCCCATCGTGCTCGGCACCCTCCCACCTCTGATCCAGTCGCTGACCCGCGCGCTGTAGCGCGGCATCCGTACCCGCCGCGGTTGCTCGGCCAGAAATGGCTGGATGCTTCTTGCTCGGCCAGAAATGGCTGGATGCTTCTTGCTCGGTCAGAAATGGCTGGAGTTTCTTGGGGATCACGACCGTTTCTGGCCGAGCAGCGTGGAATGCGCCCGGGCAGCGACCGTTTGTGACCGAGCAGCGGGGCGGGCTGAGCGGATGCCCGTGAGCACTGCTCGGCCAGAAATGGCTGGATGCTTCTTCCTCGGCCAAAATTGGCTGGAGTTTCTTGGGGATCACGACCGTTTCTGGCCGAGCAGCGTGGAATAGGCCCGAGCAGCGACCGTTTCTGGCCGAGCAGCGTGGGATGGGCCCGGGCAGCGACCGTTTCTGGCCGAGTAAGGAGGCGGGGTGAGCGGATGCCCGTGAGCACTGCTCGGCCAGAAATGGCTGGATGCTTCTTGCTCGGCCATAAACGGCTGGAGTTTCTTGGGGATCGCGACCGTTTCTGGCCGAGCAGCGTGGGATGGGCCCGGTCAGCGACCGTTTGTGACCGAGCAGCGGGGCGGGGTGAACGGATGTTTGTCGGCATCCGTTCGTCACATCGTCGCACCCCTGTGCCGACCGCACGTCTGGGAACGACAATGGCTCCCTGTGCCGGGAAAACCCGGTTCAGGGAGCCATTGTCGGTAAAGCGAGGGAGCGCTAGCCGACGGTCGGGCCGAACGCCGCCGGGAGTGTCGCCGTGTGCACCGAACGCAGCTCATCGACCGTCGCGGTGAAGAGGTCCTGGATCTCGAGCGCTGGTGACGCCTTGTCGGTGACGCCGATGCGCAGCACCGGGTAGTCGCGGCCCTCGCAGAGTCCGCGGAACTTGACGTCGTCCTCGCGCGGAACGGACACGAGCACACGCCCGGTCGACTCGGAGAACAGTGCGGTCGCAACGTCGACGCCATCGCGCTCGACGATCTCGCTGAGCCAGACGCGCGCACCGACGCCGAAGCGCAGCACGCTCTCGGCGAGTGCCTGGGCGAGTCCGCCGTCGGAGAGGTCGTGCGCCGACGCGATGATCGACGACTGCGAACCGGCGTGCAGCAGCGCTGCGAGGTCCTTCTCGCGGTCGAAGTCGACCTCGGGCGGAAGGCCACCGAGGTGGTCGTGGATCGTGCCGGCCCACGCCGAGCCCGAGAGCTCCTCACGGGTGATGCCGAGCAGGTAGATGTTGTCGCCCTCGTCCTGCCAGCCGCTCGGAACGCGACGGGCGACGTCGTCGATCACGCCGAGCACACCGACGACCGGGGTCGGGAAGATCGGGGTGTCGCCGGTCTGGTTGTAGAACGACACGTTTCCGCCGGTGACGGGCACCTCGAGCTCGAGGCAGCCGTCAGACAGGCCCTCGACGGCCTGCGAGAACTGCCACATCACCTCGGGGTTCTCGGGCGAACCGAAGTTGAGGCAGTCGGTGACGGCAGCGGGCACTGCACCGGTGCACGCGACGTTGCGGTACGCCTCAGCGAGGGCAAGCTTCGCGCCGAGCGACGGGTCGAGCTGGCAGTAGCGACCGTTGGCATCCGTCGCGATGGCGAAACCAAGGCCGGACTCCTCATCGACGCGGATCATCCCGGCGTCGTCGGGGAACGCCAGCGCGGTGTTGCCCATCACGTAGTAGTCGTACTGGTTGGTGATCCAGCTCTTGTCGGCAAGGTTCGCCGAACCGAGCAGCGCGAAGAACTGCGAACGCAGCGTCTCGGCATCCGTCGGGCGTTCGAGGGCGGATGCCGTGTCGGCCTGCAGCGCGTCGAGCCAGGCCGGGTAGGCAACGGGGCGCTCGTACACGGGTCCATCGACGGCAACGGTCGACGGGTCGACGTTGACGATCTCCTCGCCGTGCCAGTTGATGATGAGCCGCCCGGTGTCGGTAACCTCACCCATCACGCTCGTTTCGACATCCCACTTCGCGGTGACCGCGAGGAAGCCCTCGAGCTTGTCGGGCTCGACGACGGCCATCATGCGTTCCTGCGACTCAGACATGAGGATTTCCTCTGGCGTAAGCGAGGGGTCGCGGAGGAGCGTGTGCGACAGCTCGATGAACATGCCACCGTCGCCGTTCGCCGCGAGCTCGCTGGTCGCGCAGGAAATTCCGGCGGCGCCGAGGTCCTGGATGCCCTCGACGAGCTTCTCCTTGTAGAGCTCGAGGCAGCACTCGATAAGCACCTTCTCGGCGAAGGGGTCGCCGACCTGGACGGCCGGACGCTTGGTCGGGCCTGCAGCGTCGAAGGAGTCTGACGCGAGAATCGACGCACCACCGATCCCGTCGCCGCCCGTGCGCGCACCGAACAGGACGATCTTGTTGCCGACGCCCGAGGCGTTGGCGAGGTGCAGGTCTTCGTGGCGGAGCACACCGACCGAGAGCGCGTTGACGAGCGGGTTGCCCTGGTACACCTTGTCGAAGTAGGTCTCGCCGCCGATGTTGGGCAGGCCCAGGCAGTTGCCGTAGAAGGAGATGCCGCTCGTGACGCCGTGCACGACACGCGCGGTGTCAGGGTCATCGATCGCGCCGAACCGCAGCTGGTCCATGATGGCGACGGGGCGGGCTCCCATCGAGATGATGTCGCGGACGATTCCGCCGACACCCGTCGCAGCGCCCTGGAACGGCTCGATGTAGCTCGGGTGGTTATGGCTCTCCACCTTGAAGGTGACGGCCCAGCCCTCGCCGACGTCAACGACACCGGCGTTCTCGCCCATGCCGACCATGAGGTTCTTCTTCATGGCGGGGGTGACCTTCTGGCCGAACTGCTTCAGGTAGATCTTGCTCGACTTGTATGAGCAGTGCTCGCTCCACATCACGGAGTACATCGCGAGCTCACCCGACGTCGGACGACGGCCGAGGATCTCCTTGATCTTCTCGTACTCGTCAGGCTTGAGCCCGAGAGCCGCGTACGGCTGCTCTTTCTCGGGAGTGGCTATTGCGTTCGAGACAGTGTCGGCGACAGACGTTGCGGGGATGCTCACGAGGGGAGGCTCCTAGATCGAGGGATGCCGGATGGGGCCATTCTATCGGGCGCGCGGATGCCTCCAGCCCGGTCGTTTCGCGACTAACGATCCCCGCCGGGAGGGCCGACCAGGAGCAGTGTGGCGAAGATCACGACGAGCGCAACGACGAACAGCACGATGAGGATGACCGGGTGGTTGAGGAACCAGCGCAGCAGACGGTCGACCCAGGTCTTGTCGCCGGGGTGGTCGGTCTCGGTGCGGCGCCAGGAACCGTTGAGCTTTCCTGTGCGGTCGGCCCACAGGTCGAACGGGATGGTCGCGTACGGCACAACGGCAGTGACCACGCCGAGGGCGATGAGGCCGATGCTCCAGCGCTGATTCAGCCCGACGAGAACGGCGGTCATCGCGTACGCGAGGAACACGAACCCGTGGATCGTGCCCCCGACCCGAACCCCGAGATCGCCAACCTCACCTGGCACCCAGACGTACTTCATGAGCAGGCCGAGAATGAGCAGGGTCCAGGTCACCGCTTCGGCGAACGCGAGGGTGCGGTAGAACAGGCGGGGAGACACAGAGACACTCCAGGGTTTGACGGCGCACGCAGCGGACGTTCCGGGGGACGGATGCCAGTGGCCGGGTGATGAGGGACGCCTCCATCCTGTCAGGGCAAACCTGAACGCGCGTCGTCCGAACGGCGTAAGCGAGAGCATCCGGGGACATCTCCACCGCACGGGGGATATCCCCGCTGGCGCGCAACTGCCAGAGTAGGGATGTACCCCCGCCCATCTACTTCAGGAGCAGAATGCCAACGGGAGTCCCCATCGAATTCGCCGGCCTCACCAAGAGGTTCGGACCTGTCGCAGCTGTTTCCGACCTGACCTTCACCGTCGAGCCCGGCCGGGTCACCGGCTTCCTCGGGCCAAACGGCGCAGGCAAGACGACGTCACTCCGGATGCTGCTCGGTCTCGTTGCTCCGACATCCGGCTCCGCGACGATCGGCGGGGTCCGGTACCCGGATCTTCCCTCACCGCTGACCACCGTTGGTGCGGCACTTGAGGCAGCGAGCTTCCACCCGGGGCGGTCAGCACGTGACCACCTGCGGGTGTACGCGCAGGCCGGCCGGATCGCGCCGGAGCGCGTCGACATCGTGCTCGAGACCGTCGGCCTCGCGGAATATGCGACGCGCAGGGTCGGCGGATACTCGCTCGGAATGCGGCAACGGCTCGGACTGGCGTTCGCGCTCCTCGGTGACCCGGGCGTTCTCGTTCTCGATGAGCCGATCAACGGCCTCGACCCCGAGGGCATCAAGTGGATCCGCGGATTCCTTCGCACCCTCGCCGCCGAGGGGCGCACGGTCCTCGTGTCGTCGCACCTGCTCAGCGAGGTGCAGCAGTCGGTCGACGAGGTCGTCATCATCGCCAAGGGTGCTCTTGTTCACCGTGGTCCACTGTCCAGTCTCGAGATCGAAGGAGCGGCGACGAAGGTGATCGTTGATTCTCCGAACCGGGATGCCCTGACGGCGGCGCTCGCCGCGGCATCCGCCACGTTCGAAATCGCACGGGCCGGTGTGCTCGTTTCCGGCCTCGAACCCGGTGAGGTCGGGCATATTGCTTACCTCGCCGGAGTGGAGGTGAGTTCGCTGCATCGACAGAAGTCGGGACTCGAGGATTCATTCCTCGCGCTTGTCGGAGAGGGGGGATCGCTGTGAACATGTTCATGCCGGCACTCCGCTCCGAGATCACCAAGCTGCTCACCACCCGGATCTGGTGGATCCTCGCCATTATCCTGTTCCTCTACATCGGTACCGTCTCAGGCGGACTCGGCGTCGTGTTCGGGTTCGTCTCCCGTGCGGCGGGAGTCGAGTCAGCCGCGGCGCCACCGACCGATGTGCTCGCACCGATGCTCTACGGTTCGGTCTCGACGTTCGGCTACGTCTTCCCGGTGCTGCTCGGGGCGCTCGCCGTCACCGGTGAGTATCGGCACCAGATGCTCACCCCCACGTTCCTCGCGACGCCCAAGCGCGGCATCGTGCTCGGCGCGAAGACTGTCGCTCTGCTGATCTTCGGTCTGGTCTACGGCGTGATCGGCGTGCTGGCGTCCGTCGGCGCAGGGGCTGCGACCCTCGCGCTGTTCGGCATGGAAACCCAGTTGGGCGACAGCGACACCTGGGCACTCATGGCTCGCGGCGTGCTCGCCCTCGGCCTGTGGGCGGTTATCGGGGTCGGTCTCGGCGCGCTCATCCCCAACCAGCTGGCCGCGATCGTCGTCATTCTCGTATTCACCCAGCTGGTCGAACCGACCCTCCGAGCGATCGTCATGTTCGCGGACTGGGCAGCGGCTGTCGGCAAGTTCCTCCCGGGGGCGGCGAGCGATGCCCTCGTGGGTGCGCCGAGCTTCTTCAACATGGGGGTGACGGGGGAGGCCCTCGAGTGGTGGCAGGGCGGGCTGCTCCTCGCCGCCCTCGCGCTCGTGCTCACGATCGTTGGGTATTTCGTGTCGTGGAAGCGGGACGTTACCTAGCGAGCCGGGCAGAACCCGGCGGTCGCCCCCTTGACCCTCTGAGGGGCGAAGCGGATGATCGGGGCAAACGTTCGCTATCGGAAGAGAGCCGATCATGACCGTCCTGTCTCCAGAACTCAAGCCGCTGCCACCCCAGGTCGTTGCCCAGGTCAGTGCGACGGCGCCCGGTCTCGGGCCCGAGAACATGAGCCCGGTGATCGGGCCGTTGTTCGACAGGCTGTTCGACGACCTCACGTCCGCCGGGGTGACGCCGGGCGAAGAAGCCCTCGCGATGTACGAGGAGCTCGACCCTGACACCGACGGAGCCGGCGCGCGTGCGTACGCGGCGTTCCCGGTTCCCGCCGCCACGGTATCCGCGCCGGGGTACACGGTCACCGAAGTTCCGGGTACGGATCTCGCCGTCACCTGGGTCCATCACGGGGTGATGGCAACCATCGGTGACGTCTGGGAAGCACTGTTCGGCTGGATCGAGGCGAACGGCTACACGCCGGTGGGGATGTGCCGCGAGGTGTACCTGGTGTCTGAGCCACTGCCGCAGGAGGAGTGGGTGACCGAGCTGCAGCAGCCGGTGGTGCGCGCGTAGCGTCCCGATCAACCAAAAAAGGCTCCCTGCCGCGGAAAAATCCGCGGCAGGGAGCCGTTTTTGGTAGGGATGTGGCGGGGTCAGACCGCCTGCAGCGCCTGGATCGCGCTCGTGAACAGGGTGAGTCCGTCGACGCCGGACCGCATGGCATCCGTCATGTCAGGACCGAAGCCGGGCTCAACGGCGTGCTCGGGGTGCGGCATGAGGCCGACGACGTTGCCGCGCTCGTTGGTGATGCCAGCGATGTCGCGCAGCGAACCGTTCGGGTTGACGCCGAGGTAGCGGAAGACGACGCGTCCTTCGCCCTCGAGTCGATCGAGTTCGTCTTCGGAGGCGATGAATCCGCCTTCGCCGTTCTTCAGCGGGATGACGATCTCGTCGTTCAGCTCAAAACCCGTGGACCACGCGGTGTCGGTGTTCTCCACGCGGAGTGCCTGGTCGCGGCGGATGAACAGACCGTGATCGTTGCGGATGAGTCCGCCGGGCAGGAGGTGAGCTTCGGTGAGCATCTGGAATCCGTTGCAGATTCCGAGCACGGGCATTCCTGAGTTCGCCGCGTCGATGACCTCGGCCATGATCGGAGAGACGGATGCGATCGCTCCGGCGCGCAGGTAATCCCCGTAGCTGAATCCGCCGGGAAGAACGAGGGCATCGACGCCGTGAAGGTCGTGTTCGCCGTGCCAGAGCGCTACAGGCTCAGCGCCGGCGATGCGGATCGCGCGCTGAGCGTCACGCTCGTCGAGCGACCCGGGAAAGGTGATGACGCCGATGCGCACGGTTACTCCGCCTCGGGGTATGTGATGGCGACGACGTCTTCGATGACCCCGTTTGAGAGGATTTCGTCAGCGATCTTCTCGACGTCCGCGCGGACGGCATCCGTCACCGGACCATCGACGGTGAGCTCGAATCGCTTGCCGATGCGAACTCCGCTGAACTCGGTCTTGCCGAGTCGGGCGAGCGCTCCTGCGACTGCCTTGCCTTGCGGATCAAGCAGTTCGGCCTTCGGCATGACGTCAACGACGATTGTGGGCACGGATGTCTCCCCGCTGTCAGAGGTGGGCGAGCTTTCATCCTATCGGCACCTCGAACTTTCGAATGATGCCCTTAACAGGTGGCCGAAGTAGGATTTCGAACGAAAGAGAGACGATGAATCACTCCGCCCTCACCCCGGTGTTCGCCGTATTGCGCTGGTCGCTGCATTCGCTGCTGATCGCGCTCATCGTCGTCGTCATCGTTCGGTCGGTGATCGCCGAGTCGCCCATGACCGGGCTCATCCACGGTCTCGCGGTGCTCATGCTCGCGACCTACCTCGGCGGTGCGCTCGTCGCCCACCTCAAACCGGAGTTCGTGGCATCGTCCCGCTGGGTCCCGGTGCTGTGGGTCACCCTGCTCACCGGCGTCTGGGCCGCGCTTCTTTCCGTCACGCCGGATGCCGCATTTATCGTCTTCCCGCTGTTCTTCCTCTACCTGCAGGTACTTCCACCGAAGGTGGCGGTAACCGTGGTCGCGGCGACGACGGGGGTCACCATCCTCGCCCTCGGCCTGGATTCGGGGCTCTCGATCGGCGGCGTTATCGGCCCGCTCATCGGTGCCGGCGTCGCCCTCACCATCGGATTCGGCTACCGCGCGCTCTATCGCGAGGCCGAGGAACGCCAGCAGCTCATCACCGAACTGCTTGAGACCCGCGGTGAGCTCGCCATTGCCGAGCGCTCGGCGGGGATGCTCGCCGAGCGCGAACGGCTGGCGCGCGAGATCCACGACACGGTGGCGCAATCGCTGTCGAGCATTCAATTGCTCCTGCACGCGGCCGAACGCCTCGACGCGGAACGGCCCGGTCTCAAGCAACTCCGGCTGGCTCGTGAGACCGCGGCGGACTCCCTCGTCGACACCCGGCGGATCATCCGCGAGCTGACGCCGCCAGCGCTCGACGACAGGACGCTTCCCGCCGCGCTCAAGCGACTGGCAGCATCCACCGAGCAGACTCTCCGTGCCGGCGGGGCAGGCACAGCGGTGAACTTCTCCGTTGAGGGAGACGCTGTTCCCCTTCCGATGACCGTCGACGCCACCCTGCTCCGGATCGCCCAGGGGGCCATCGCAAACGTGGCGCGGCACGCTCGGGCGACCCGCGCCGACCTCACCCTCACCTACCAGTCCGACGGCGTTTCCCTCGATGTCGTCGATGACGGCCGGGGATTCGACCCCGAGCTCGCGGCGTCCGCAGCCGCAGACGACGGTTCGTTCGGACTCACCGCCATCCGTCAGCGCGTCGACGCCCTCGGCGGGGTGCTGAGTATCGAATCGAGGCCGGGGGAGGGAACAGCGCTCGCCGTGACCCTGCCTATCCTGCAGTCCAGTTCCGCCATCCCGTCCGAGTCGCAGCCGAAGGTCAGCACATGATCCGCCTCCTCATTGCCGACGATCATCCCGTTGTGCGCGCCGGTCTCGGTGCCCTCTTCGCGACCGAGCCCGACCTGATT
Source organism: Mycetocola zhujimingii (assembly GCF_003065425.1). Classification (NCBI taxonomy): domain Bacteria; kingdom Bacillati; phylum Actinomycetota; class Actinomycetes; order Micrococcales; family Microbacteriaceae; genus Mycetocola; species Mycetocola zhujimingii. The sequence continues at coordinate 2,625,270 of NZ_CP026949.1, read as the reverse complement.
GTTGTCGGTGAGGCGGCATCCGGCGAGGAGGCGGTCGCGCGCAGTTACGCCGGCGTCGACATCGTGCTCATGGACCTGCAGTTCGGCGGCGGTATGCAGGGCGCTGACGCGACGAGGCGCATCCGCGAACGTCCTGGGGCTCCGCACGTTCTCGTTCTCACCAATTACGACACGGATGCCGACATCCTCGGTGCCGTCGAAGCGGGAGCCGCCGGCTACCTGCTCAAGGACGCGCCGCCCGAGGAACTCATTGCCGCGGTGCGTGCAGCAGCGCGTGGTGAGAGCGCCCTCGCTCCCACCGTCGCCGGTCGGCTCGAAGCCCGCCAGAATGCTCCGGACGATGCGCTGAGTGCACGCGAAACCGAGGTGCTCACCCTCGTTGCCGACGGCATGTCCAACCGCGAGATTGCCAGGCGGCTCTTCCTCTCAGAGGCAACGGTGAAGAGCCACCTCGTGCACATTTTCACCAAGCTGCAGGTCTCGTCCCGAACCGCAGCCGTGGCATCCGCCCGGGAACGCGGAGCGATCCGTTTGGGCTGAGCTGCTGCTCGGAGTTTACGGTCGCGCTGTGCTCAGAGCGCGGGCGAATCGACGGGATCGTGCAGGGTCCGAAGCGCTGTGACGACATCGGTGTGCCACCGGCGGGCGAGGGGAACGACCTTGCGGTACATCGCTGCCTCGTGCGTGGCGCCCAAATAGCGAACCGCGCTCGCGGCGACGCCCGACGCGCGCAGGATCATCGCGTAGCCTTCGCCGTCGAGGCGGAGTGCGTCGTACTCGGCCGTGAGGATGACCGCGGGCGGAAGGCCTCGGTGGGTCAGCGCTCGCGCGGGTGAGGCGTACGGCTCGCTTGCCCGCGACCGGTCACCGAGGTAGGCCTCGGCGACCTGGACAAGCTCACGCCTGGCCAGGAAGCTCGGGATGCGCATCTCCCGGATCGGAGCCATGTCGATGCTCTTGCCGGTGAGGTCGGTCACCGGTACCTCGAGTACCTGAAGCCTGAGGGGGTGTCCGAGCCTGTCGCGGTTGAGCAGGGCGACGCTCGCCGCGATGTTTCCCCCGGACGAGGTGCCGTTGAGGGCGAGCCGCTCGGGGTCGATGCCGAGTTCCTCGGCTTTCTCGATCAGCCAGCGAAGAGCCGCGTACCCCTGTTCGACCTGCGTCGGATAGCGATGTTCCGGCGCGAGCGCGTAGTCGACGGCGACGTGGATGACGCCGGCATCGGCGGTCCGTGAGCGGAACGCCGCGTCGACGCTCGTGTCCTCTACGCTGCCGAGTTGGAACGATCCGCCGAAAAACGCGAGCACGGCGGGGAGGGCTGGTCCATCCGTCGGCGACGTTCCGAGGGGACGGTAGACCCGAACTCGAACCGTCGGGAAACCGGTGACATCGACCAGATAATCGGTGATGTCGACCTCCGGGGGCTCGATCCCGACCCGTCCGAAGAGTTTGGTGTCCCACTTCTGGGCATTCCGGCGCTTCCACGCCGGTGTCTTCCGTTTAGCGACCTCCGCGGGCGAGAGGGCGGGCTTCGGGGCGCGGGAGACCGATTTCGCTGCCGCGGTCGTTTTGTCGTGGGATGCCTCCCGGCCGGCGACCGCGGTCCCGGCGGCTTTCGTGCCGACGGTTCCGGCCGGCGACTCACGCAGGGCCCTGAACGCGGCGAACCGTCGCCAGGGGACCACCTTTGACAGAGCGCTCGTGACGAAGCCAGTGACGATGCCGCGCATTTCGGCGACCATGTCGCGGCGGCGCTCCAGGTACAGCTTCTGGAAGTACGGATCGAGTGGCATTAATTTCCCCTTGCTCAGTCGCACGAGGCTATCAACTTCCGTGGCCGGACACCCGGGCCTTGCGACCCGGAAAGGGTTCTGGCAGGCCCGCTCAGGAAGCGGAGATCTCGACCCGGATGAGGTTCGCCCACGGGTCGTCAAAGCTCACGGTCCTGCCGTCGTCGCGCACCTGAACCTTGTGGTGCGTGAGCCGCTCGGTGAGTTCGCCGAGCGAATCCGCCTCCGGTACCCGGATGTCGATGCGGCCAAGGCCGAGTGCCGGCATCCGCGGGCCGGCGCCTCGGGAATTCCAGACGTTCATGGCCATGTGGTGGTGGTACCCGCCCGCGGAGACGAAGAGCGCCTGGTTTCCGAGCGACGTCGTTGCGTCGAAGCCCAGGGTGTCGACGTAGAACTGGCGTGCCGTGGCGACGTCGCCGACGGAGAGGTGGACGTGGCCGACCTGGGTGCGGCCGAAAACCGACTCGTCGCCCGGTGTCGACTGTCCCTCGATCGTGAGGTGCTCGGAGAGGAACTCGTTCGGGTCGACGTAGAGCGTCGCCATCTCAACGGAACCGTGCACCCAGCTCCACTCGGTGCGGTCGCGGTCCCAGTACAGTTCGACGCCATTGCACTCAGGGTCCGTGAAGTAGAAGGCGATGCTCACGAGGTGGTCGGCGCTTCCGGTGAAGGTTCCGGGCGCCTTGCGCGCGACCGAATACAGTGCGGCTGCGAGCGCCGCTTTCGACTCGAAGAGGATCGCCGTGTGAAACAGTCCGGCCGAGCCCGCCGCGGCGTGGGTGAGTTCCGGAGCGTGCTCGAGAATGACCGTCGGCACTCCGCCTCGACCGAGCGTCACCGTTCGGTCGGTGGCCGACAGGATCCGCAGGGGAACGGCATCCGTGTAGTACGTCGTCATTGCATCGAGGTCGGCAACCAGCAGGGTGACGGGGCCCATCGCGGTGTCGGCGGCGAGCTTGTCTGGGGTGGTGAGCGCGTTCATGATGAGTGTAACGATAGTTGTAGCGACAACATTCCGCAAACCTCAGGATGCCGGCAGAAGCTCCCGGCCGAGCGACACGGTTCTCGGGTTGTCGGCATAGTGGCCGTAGTTCGGGATGTCGCGGTATCCGGCCGAGCGGTACAGCGCGATTGCCGTCGGATGGTTGAGGTTGGTTTCGAGGATCATGAACGTCACCCCGTGCTCACGAGCCGAGTTCTCGAGCCAGGACAGGATGGCGCGGGAGTAGCTGCGGCCCCGATAACGCTCGTCGACGAACATCCGTTTGAGTTCTCCTCTGCCTCTGCCACTGCCGCCGGCGCTTTCGACGCTGCGCCAGGCGCCCATCGCGACCGGTTCGTCATCGATATAGCCCACGGCGAAGACTCCGCGCGGCGGCTGGAAGTCAGCATCGTCGATGGGGCTCTCGTCGGATCCGCCATAGATGCTGACGTACAGGTCCTGAAGCTGTCCGATGAGTCGGCGAACATCGGGGTGCGAGTACTCGCGCCGTTCAATGGCGAGAACGGGCTCGTCGTGCTGCATGGGCCGCCTCCGACGTACTCAGGCGGCCGCGACGGTGCGCTTGCGCAGGTCGAGCAGGCTGAGTACGAGTGCAACCACGAGCAACCCGACAATGATGAGCGTTCCGCGGCCGTAGGCATCCCGATAGATCGCCTCTGTCGTCTCGAGTCCCTGCTCGGCGTACAGCGTGGCGAAGAACGTGCTCGATGCGACGGCGACTCCGATCGCCGTTCCGACGCGCTGGCCCACCTGCGCCACCGACCCGGCAACGCCGCCCTGGGTGACGGGAACCTCCTGGAGGGTGAGCGTCTGGTTCGGTGAGATGACGAAACCACCACCAGCTCCGGCGATGGTGAGCACAGCGGCGAGAAGCCAGGGCGTCAACTCTTCCGGTGTGAAGGCGACGATCGGCAGGGTGGCGCCGATGCCGGTCGCCGCGAGCGCGACGCCGATCACGACGATCTTCCTGCCCTGCGTGTTGACGAGGCGCCCGCCGAGCCACGACGTCACAGCCGACGCGAGAGCAAACGGAATCGAGACCATTCCCGCGAAAACAGCCTCGAGCCCGAGGCCCTGCTGCAGGAACAGGGTGACGATCAGGAACATGGCGGGGATCGCGGCGAAATATGCGGTCGCGATCAGGATGCCGTTGCGGTACGACGAGAGGCGAAGCAAACCGAAGTGCACCACCGGTGACTTGCCGATGCGGAGGTAGCGGCGTTCCCACCAGACGAACGCGGCACCGGCAACCACAAACCCGATGAGCCAGAGCCAGCGGCGGGGGTCGTCATCCGGGCCGCCTGTTGTCAGGACGAATGGCAACATCAGGCTGAAGGTGGCGAGTCCGAGCAACAGGATGCCCGTGACGTCGAGGCTCGATGCCCCACCCTCGTGGATTTGTCGTTTGGGCAGCAGCCGCCACGCGAACCAGATGGCGAGGAGGCCGAGCGGGATGTTCATCCAGAACAGGAGTCGCCAGCCGTTCTCCAACCCACCGACCGCGATGAGCAGGCCGCCGACAGTCGGGCCGAAGGCCGTTGACAGGCCGATCGTGGCGCCGAACAGTCCGAACGCCCTCCCGCGTTCGGCGCCCTGGAACAGCTGCTGGATCAGTCCGAGCACCTGCGGCATCTGGATTCCTGCCGCGACCCCCTGCAGGATGCGACCGAGAACGAGGATCTCGATGCTCGGTGCGAGCGCGCACAGCAGGCTCGCGAGCATGAACGAGGTGAGCCCGATCAGGAACATGTTGCGGCGCGACTTGAGGTCACCCAGTCGCCCGGACGGCACGAGCGCGAGTCCGAAGGCGAGCGCGTAGCCGGCAACGATGAGCTGCAGTTCCGTCGCGCCGCCGCCGAGCGATTCTTCAATCGACGGCAGGCCGACGTTGACCTTCGAGAGGTCGAGGATCGTCAGGCAGGCAACCCCAGCGCAGACCCAGAAACTCTGCCATTTAACGCGTTCGCTGTGTGCATCGGTTTTGGAGGTATCAGCCACACTTCGCACTCTACGCGGTGAGGCGAAGGAGCAATTCCCGGTAGCGGTCTGCCGTTTTCTCGACTATGGCCTGCGGCAGCTCGGGCGGCGTTCCGGTCTGGTCCCAGTTGGCGGCGAGCCAGTCCCGCACGATCTGCTTGTCGAAGCTGGCCATGCGGGCTTCGGGAGTGTCCGCCGTCGCGTACACCGCGGCATCCCAGTACCTCGACGAGTCGGAGGTGAGTACCTCATCGCCGAGGGTGATGAGGCCCGTCGCGCGGTCGCGACCGAACTCGAACTTGGTGTCGGCGAGGATCACGCCGCGCTTTTCAGCGAGGGCGGATGCCTCGGCGTAGATCGCGAGGGACAGGTCGCGAAGTGCTGTGGCATCCGTTTCACCAACGAGCTCGACGCTCTGCTCGAACGAGATGTTCTCGTCGTGCTCGCCCATCGGCGCCTTGTACGCGGGGGTATAGAGGGGCTCCGGCAGCCGGTCACCATTGGACAGGCCGGCGGGCAACGGGATTCCGCACACGCTCTGCGACGCGACGTACTCCTTCCAGCCGGAGCCCGTCAGGTAGCCGCGGACGACGCACTCGACGGGAAACATGTCGAGTTTCTTGACGAGCATTGCGCGGCCGGCGACCTCACGGGGGATGATCTCGGCGACAGTACCGTCGTCGGTCAGCTCGTGGTCTGGCAGGAGGTGGTTGGGCACGCTCAGCTGGTCGAACCACCACAGGCTCAGCGTGGTGAGGAGTTCACCCTTGCCGGGGATGCCGGGGGAGAGCACGTGGTCGAAGGCGCTGACCCGGTCGCTCGCGACCACGAGCAGTGAGTCGGATGCCGTGCCGTCTGCGCGTTCGTAGAGGTCACGGACCTTGCCGGAGTAGACGTGTTTCCAGCCGGCCAGGTCTGTCGATTCGCTCACGGACCCATTATCGCGGGGTTCGATCCCCGGCTCGACCTCCGTTTACCAAAAAGGGCGCGCGACGGTCGGCATCCGCGGTTCTACGGAGCCATTTTCGGCAGCTCGATCTCGCGGCGGGAGGCGCAAGTCGTCGGGACGAGGGGCAATGGACGCGCAGCTGAACCGGTGGGAGCCCGACGAGACCAGGCGTTCTGTACCGTCCGGCAGGGCCACCTCAGCGCTCGTGCCGGTCGGAACGGTCAGATTCAGGGTGAACGTCCCCTCGTCGATCACCCACGCGGAGGACAGCTCGCCGTAAGGCGTGAGGTGACGCGCTGACGCGGAGGTAAGACCCCCGCCGGGTTGCGGTTGAATGCGAGCGCGCCGATATCCCGGTTCGACGGCAGAAAGCCCCCCGACGACGCGATGCATCCAGTCGGCCACGGCGCCGAGGGCGTAGTGGTTGAATGACGTCATCTCGCCTGGATTTACGCTTCCGTCGGGAAGCAGGCTGTCCCAACGCTCCCAGATGGTCGTGCCTCCCTGCAGCACCGTATACAACCACGAAGGGCACTCGCGCTCCAGGAGCAGGGAGTAGGCGGTTTCGGTCTCACCAGCGATGGTCAACGCGTCTGAAATCACCGGAGTGCCTGCAAACCCCGTCGCGATGCGGTTGCCTGCTTCCGACACGAGTTCCGCCAGGCGGTGGTGCGCGACTTGCTTCCGTTCGTCAGTGGGGAGAAGACCGAATGAAATCGCAAGCGCGTACGCAGTCTGAGCGTCACTCGACATCCGCCCGGACGGCTCGACGTATGCGGCGATGAATGCCTCCCGGATGTCGTCAGCGAGGGCCCGGAATCGGTCAGCATCATTGCCGCGGCCGAGCACGTCCGCGATCTGCGAGAGTCGCTGTGAGGAATGAGCGAAGTACGCGGTCGCTACGAGGTGGCGGTCGGTGAGGGCATCGGCCGGGTCGTGTGGCGGTGCCGCAGGATCCAGCCAGTCGCCGAGCTGAAAGCCCTCATTCCAGAGATGGTCTGGACCCGCTAGTCGATCTATGAGTTCGACCCACGCTTTTGCACTGTGGTACTGGTTCTCCAGGATCTGAGTGTCACCGAAACGCTCGAAGAGCGTCCAGGGCGTCAGCACAGCGACATCGCCCCACACAGCGCCCGGTTGGATCGGCGTCCAATGATCGCCACCAGGGATGACGGGGACGTACCACGGCACAGTTCCGTCCTCGAGTTGTTCGACGGCGACATCCTTCAGCCAGGAACTGAGCATGCCGGTCACGTCGTAGAGGAATGACGCCGTCGGCGCGAATACCTGAAGGTCGCCGGTCCATCCCAGCCTTTCATCGCGCTGTGGGCAATCAGTCGGTATATCGACAAAGTTGCCGCGCATACTCCACAGCACATTGTCGTGGAGGCGATTCACGAGTGGATCGGAGGTCTCAAACCAGCCGGTGCGCTCCATGTCCGAGTGGTAAACCCTGGCGACGACGTCGTCACCCTTCAGTTCACCCGGCCAACCAGAAATCTCCGCGTAACGGAACCCGTGGATAGTGAACCGTGGCTCCCACTCGCGTGGACCTTCCCCGTTCAGAACCAGCACGTCGGTGGCTGCCGCCTGCCTGAGAGGGCGCGTGTAGAGCTCGCCGTCCTGCATCACCTCAGCGTGCCGGAGTCGGATGGTGGTGCCGTTCGGTCCATCGGCGCGCACGCTCAGGCGCCCCACCAGATTCTGCCCGAAGTCGAGCAGGTACCGGCCGTCGGCGGTTCGCGAGACTGACACGGGAGGTACTACCTCGGTGCACCGCACGGGCGGTCCTTCTGGCGCTACAAGCGTCCCGGGGTCGCGCTCGCCGACGGCGACCCGTGTCCACCCAACGTCATCGAATTCTGGCTGGGACCACCCCGATTGCTCTTGCGTCGCGTCGTAGTGCTCACCGTCGTACAAACCCGAAAACAGAAGCGGACCGAATGACGCTTTCCAGTCGGCATCCGTCACGATTGTCTGGCGCGTTCCATCGACGTGATCGATTTCCAGCTGAGCGATGAATGAAAGGTCGTCGCCGTAAAGGTTGCGCGCGCCACCATTGAAACCGATCCTCCCGCGGTACCAGCCGTCAGCCAGATAGGCTCCAATCGCGTTCTGGCCTGCCTGCACGAGGTCCGTGACATCGTGTGTGTAATAGCGGAGTCGAGAACCGTAGACAGTCCACCCGGGCGACAAAATGTTATCGCCGACGCGACGGCCGTTGATCTCGGTCTCGTGCAGGCCGTGGGCGGAGACGTAGAGTCGGGCTCGAGCGATTGGCGCGGTGACCGAGAACTCTGAGCGCACCAGCGGGGGACGGCGATCACTGTCGCTATCCTCGTCCCACGCGGCGGACACCGGCCGGGCGGTCCAGTCCGACGCGTTGAGCAGGCCTGCTTCGACCTCGGAGGGGGAACTCCAATCGGAGGCTGACCCGTCGGCGCCGAACACCCGCACCCGTAGTGACGCCCGCTCCCGCGAGTTCAACGGGTGAGTCGGCCAGGGGACGAGGACCTGCTCTGGCGACTCGATTCGGCCGCTCAGTTCGACCTGACCGGCGCGTTCCACCTCGACCTCGTATGCCGCCTGAGTCCAGCCTGCTTCCGCCTGTGTTTGCCAGGAGAGGCGGGGTGAGGGAGTCCCGATTCCGAGCGCATCGCGGAGGTGTTCGAACCGGATGGTCCTGCTGATCTGAGCGGTCATGGAGCTGGTTAGCCTTTCACGGAGCCGGCGGTAAGGCCCTTTTGTACGCGTTGATTGAGGAAAAGATAGATCGCCAGTGTTCCGAAAACATTGATGCAGATCGCCGCAAACAGGGGACCGTAATTGGTGCTCCCGTATTCTCCGTTGAAGTTCAGGAGTCCGACCTGGATCGTTCTGAGATCCGTCGAGTTGGTGAAGGTCAGGGCGATCAGGAGGTCGTTCCAGATGAAAAAGAACTGAACGAGCGCGACCGTGAAGATCGCATTCTTGATCATGGGAAGTCCGACCGAGAAGAATGAACGCAGGATGGTTGCGCCGTCGAGAGTGGACGCCTCGAAGACTTCCCTGGGCACCGATCGGAAGTAGGTGGCCATCATGAATACGGTCAGGGGGAGACCTGTCGCCGTATAGGTGATGATCAGCGGCCAGAGCGTTCCCGACAAGCCGGTCTGAAAATACACGGTGAACAAGGGCAGCAGGATCATCTGTCCTGGCACCATGATTCCGGTGAGGAAAGCGAGAAGGACGCCGTTGCGTCCCTTCCACACCATCACTTCCAGAGCGAACCCGGCCGCTGTTCCCATGACCAACATGAAGAAGAGGGCAGGGAAAACAGCGATGATGCTGTTCGTCGCGTACTGCGCGATGTTTCCCGTGGTCCATGCGTCGACGTAGTTGTCGAAATTAAAGGAAGACGGAAGCGACCAGACGGGCTCTTCCAGGAACTCGCGGTTTGTCTTGAACGAGCCGAGAAGAAGCCACACGAGTGGGTAAATCTCAATGATGAGGAGCAACGCCACAATGATCGTCGTTGGCAGCTTCCTCATCCACCGTGGCCGCGAGCGACGGCGCGCAGCCGGGGCTTGTGGCCGAGCGGGCGCGGTGAGCGTCGAGGTAGACATGGGTCAGCCCTTCGTAAGGTCGCGACGCGAGGAACGGAAAATGAAAACCGTGACGACGAGACAGAGCAGGGTAAGCAAGAGGGCGATGGAACTGCCGTACCCGTATTCGCCGTAGGTAAACGAGGTTTGGAACATGTAGATCGTCAGTGGGCTGGTACTGGTCCCGGGTCCGCCATTGGTCAGGGCCAGGATGCTGTCGAACACCTTGAGCGTGCCGTTGATGCTGAAGATGATGGACGAGAGCAGGACCGGAAGCGAGAGGGGCAGGACAATGTGCCGCACCAGTCGCCAACCACTCGCACCGTCGATTCGCGCTGATTCCAGAACGTCCTCGGGGATGTCGACGAGTCCGGCGTAGAGAAGGACGCCGTAGAACCCCATCGATCGCCAGATGTCCATGATGGCGATCACGAGAAATGCCGACCCGGAGTTTCCGAACCAGTCGACCGACTCAAGTCCCAACAGGTTGAGGAATTCGTTGACGAGTCCGTTCTGCGGAGCTACCTCGAACATTTTTTGGAACATCAACGCGACTGCGACAGTGGGGAGTACCACGGGGAAGAACGCCAGGGTGCGGATGATCCCCGACGACTTTTTCAGCACAAACACGTACAGCAGCGACAGCAGGTAGCCGAAGAAGACCTGGCCAATCGTGATGACAATCGCGTAGCGGATCGTGAACCAGAGGGCTTCGTGCACGCGAGCATCCGTGAGCATGCGCGCGAAGTTGTCCAGACCGACGAACTGGAAACCGATGATGGCGTTGCCCTCGAAGAGGGTGTAGCCGAGTGACCAGACGACGGGAACCAGCATGACGAGTGTGTAGACCAGCAAAGCCGGACCGATGAGGATGAGGATGGACTTTCTGTCGCCCAGAACCTGTTTCATGGTGACCCTTAGAAAGAGAGAGTTTGGGGAAGGGGTACGGAAGCGCACCCCTTCCCGGAAGAGTTTTTACAGGTCGTTCTGAACGAGAGACATGAATTCTTCAGCGGAGATGTCCCCGGTGACCAGCTGTGCGGCGTTCGTCTGACTCGTTGTCGTGGCCTTGGTCGAGAACAACGCTTCGAACCAGAGGACCGTCTCGTCGGTAGCACTGATTCGCTCCTGCACCTCGGCTGTCAGGGGCGGAACGTCCTCGACCGGAGTGTTGAGCTTGAAGCCCGATACTCGCTGCTTGTCCGCGAGAGCGGTGCTTCCATAGTTCTCGGAGATGCAGCTCAGCCAGGAGCCGACGTTCTCGTCATAGCTCTTGGCGTTGAACGTGGCGGGGAGTCCGACGTTGGCTGCGAGCTGAGAGCTGTCCCCTTCGCCTCCCTCGACGGAGGGGAATGGCATGAAACCGATGTTTTCTTCACCGATTTGATTGCGCTCAGCGTCAGCGAAATCGCTGAGCGTCCAACTGCCCATGTAGTACATCGCTGCACTGCCATTCATGAACTGGTTCGCTGCGGTATCCGCGTCGATCGACCCAACGCCCTGACCGAAGTATCCGGCCGCTCCCAGGTCGGCGATTGCCTGAGCAGCCTCCACGTACTCAGGATCGGTCAGCTTCGCATCGCCATCGGCGACCTTCTGTAGTGCGTCAGGACCGAGCGTGCGGAAGATGTAGTTCCCGATGAGTCGAGTGATGGGCCATCCCTGGTCACCGCTGGCGGAGAAGGGCGTGAGGCCCGCTGCGTTGAACGTTTCCGCTGCGGAGACCAGGTCGTCCCAGGTCTCCGGCGCGGTCACGCCGTTGTCTGCGAACAGCTGCTTGTTGTACCAGATCCCTTCGACGTTGTATTCAAAGGGAAGTGCGTTGAAGCCGCCGTAGAGCGACTCAATTGTCGATATTGCTGCCGGCTCGATGTTGTCGAGTGCGTCCAGATCGGTCAACGCCTTCTCGAAGTCGAGGACGTTTCCGGATTCGGCAAGGGTCTTCGTCAGTGCTGGTGCGTTACCGGCGGAGAAGAGGACGGGGAGAGCGTTCTGGCCAGCGAGCAACTGCAGCCGCTGATCGAGGTTGGTCTGTGGCACAGACTCGAAGTCGATCGGCAGTGTCTCGTTCTCAGTCGAGCACTGCTTGTCGGCAAGCACCGCCAGCACGTCGGGGATTTCGGTGTTTTCTGCGTTGATTAAGACACCGAACTTGTCCGGAGAGGAACTTGCGCCTCCGCCTCCCCCTCCGCAGCCCGAAAGGACCAGAGCGGCAATGCCCGCTCCAGCAGTAACCGCCAGCATGCGCCGGCTTCGCGTGGTCAGGGTAATCATCATTCCTCCTTGAATGGGCGCGCTCGGACATATTGAAGCGCTTCAACACAAGGTAATGTGTGAGGATCGAATCTGCAAGAGCGAGATTTATAACGATTCAACAAGCGGGAGAATGGTGCCAGGAGATGGTTGACACGCCCCTCAGTGATCGACCAGCGTCGACCCAGCCCGGGGCGGCGAGCATGTCCGACGTCGCTCGGCGTGCCGGCGTCGCCCTGGGCACGGTCTCCAACGTCCTTAACCGGCCATCGATTGTGGCGCCAGCGACCCGGGCCCGAGTTCTCGCCGCCATTGATGAGCTCGGGTTCGTGCGCAACAATCTGGCGCGGACCCTCGCGAATGGGAGGGCGGACACCCTGGGCTTTGTCATCGTTGATATCGGCAACTCGCTCTTCGTGGACATCGCGCGTGGGGCTCAGGCGGCCTCAGCGGAAGCCGGAATGAAGCTTTTGCTCGCCAACAGCGACGTCAATTTCGAAAGCCAGAACGACTTCCTGGACTGGTTCGATGAGGCTCGTGTTGGCGGCGTGCTCCTGGCCCCGCTTGATGGTCCGCTTGAAGCTGCGCAGCGCGTGCGGAACCACGGGCGACCCGTAGTGACGGTGAACTGGCCGGGTAACCCTGGTCACTCCTGCGGGGTAACTGTCGATGAAGAGCACGGCGGCTATCTGGCAGCAACCCACTTGCTCGAGCGCGGTCGAACTCGTCTCATCTTCGCTGGCGGCCCGCTCAGCCTTCATGCTGTCGCCGAGCGGCTTTCGGGGGCGCGACGTGCCGTAGCTGAGTGGGGAAGTGGTACGAGGCTGGAGGTCGCGGAAACAGCGCGACTGACAATTCGCACCGGGCGAGAGTTCGGCAAAGAAATCGCCGCTCGCAAATTATCCGAGCGACCGGACGCAATCGTGTCGGCAGCGGACGCGCTTGCGGCGGGATGCGTACAAGCATTGGTGGCAGAGAGAATTCGGGTTCCCGAGGATATCGCCATCATCGGGTATGACAACAACCACTTCGCTGCCGACTCGATTATCCCCATCTCCACGGTCGGGCAACCCGGTCACGAGATGGGTCGGATCGCTGCCGGGCTGCTTCTCGAAGAGATCGCAGGGGGAGCACATGAGCACAGGACCGTCACGCTTGCCCCCGAGTTGTTCGAGAGAGCGAGCACCGCCGGAGACGCGCGCGGCTGACGATACTATGGGCGTCGAATTGCTCGTGAGGTGGCGAGCCAACGAGCGAAATGTGAGGGCGAATGTCGACGCAGTGGACGGGACACAACTGGCAGCTGATCGACCCGAAGGACTCACTGACCATGGTCGGTGTCACCTTCGGAATCGGAACGCTCAACGAGCCGCTCGAAGCGGTGGGGTCCCTGTCGATCGCGCTCGCCGCTCTCAAGGCCGAGCTGACCCGTCCCGTGGAGCTGGGCGACGGCAGGACCTACGTCCCCGAGGGACTCGTCGATCTCAGCTCGGACACCGCTTCCATTGCCATCCGTGGAAGTCTCGAGGGTGTCACAGCCGCCTGGCGGAGGTTGCCGACACTTTTCACCGCCGATACGATTCCCGACGATGCTGCACCTGTGCGTCCCGAGCAGCAGATATGGCCCGCTGACCTGCTTGTTCGAACCGGCCGCAACGCCGCAGTGCTCTCGCGCTGGCAACTCACCGCTCCCGATGTCCACGAGCGTGCGAGGACGCTTCTGGTTCGACTCGATCCCGCAGCGGGGAACGTACCCGCTGTGTTCTTCACGACCGATGAATCGCTCGTGGGTATGGGGTTCCCGGTCAGTGAGGGCGCGGCAGCCCCCACACCGGTCACCTGGGCCGATGGTACGGCGCAACCGGACCTGACCCATGGCGCTGATCCGACCGCGCTCGCGAACAACCGGGCCGGCCTTCTGCCGCGTCCCGAGGAGGACGTCCTGTGCTCCGCCCTCGTGCCCCGCACTCCCGCTGGCGCTGCGGCAGCAGATGTGCTGAGGGCGCAGCTGCAGGCGATGCCCGCGAACAGCAGGGCGGGCCTGACGATCCGCGGGATCGTCGTCGGCCTCGGCGCGAGCTATTGCGTTTTCCTTGTCGCCGACCGGGTTCCGGACGAGGCGACCAGGCGGATGCTCCTCGGTGAGTTCAGCCGAAACCTCGGCATGGTGCCCGATCCCTGGTTCGATATCGCAGCCGCCGAGGTGAGCCGTCAGCCGTCGCGGCGCCTGGACCGGGAACGCCGGGTCTTCGGCCTCGATCCGGTGCTCGAGGCAACGAGCGCCGACATCCGGCAGGCAGTCGCCTGCGCCGCCGAGACCATCCACCTTGCGCTCGGCCTCAGCCCCGCCGAACTCGACACAGGTTCGAGGCTCAACCTCGGCTCGATTCCCGGAGACCTTGAGCCGCTCGTCGGCTTCTGGGAACCTCAGCTGGACGGCGCGCACGAGTTCCGCAGCACCGGCGCGAACGGGACGCCGGTCACCACTGTCGCGGTCACACCCAACAGCATCCTTCTCCCAGCGCGGCGGCCCGAGAACATGCCGGGCCCGGCGACTCAGTGGGAGGGCGTCGATGCGTCTCGACTCCTCGCTGTCGTGAATGACGGGGCAGGCACAATCACCTTCATCGATGAGTCGATGGAGACCGTCTCGTTTGCGCCGGCCCAGTTCCCTGACCCTGATCAGCTCATGCAGATCGTTGGCTACCACCTGGCCGGTGTCGTCCAGCTCTCGTTCCTCGGCGCGGTTCGGCTGCCAAACGATCCGCCGCCAGCGCCGGGCGGGGGATCGGCTCCGGGCGGATCGTCTGCGCCGGGTGGCGGATGGGCGCCGGGCGGGCTCTCTGTCGCCGCCACGGCCGCGGCGGCAGGCGCTCGATCACGCCGACGTCCCAGGCCTGCATCGAGTAAGCCTTCGCGGCACTGGCTCCCACGGGTCCTCGGATCGCTGACCGCTGCTGCGCTCGTCACCGCGTTCATGCTCCTCCGTGGCGTTATCGATGGCCCCGCCGTCATGAAAAACGCGACGTTCGGTGACACCGTGCGACTCGCCAATGAGACTGAGATCACCGCGCGCGACTTCGACGTGGTGGTTCCCGGCGCCGATCAAACGGAGTACCTCGTCAGTGCGACCATCGAATTCTGCGCGGGTGGCGACACCGAGGTGAATGATCTGCCGCCGGAGACCCAGCGCACCGTTTCGCCCGAAGACTTCGTGATGGTGAACAAGGACGGGCAGGAGGGGCGGCTCATCGACAGCGATGACCAGCTCACGAAGGTCACCCTCGATCGCGACGAGTGCACGACGGGCGAGCTGGTCTTCGAGAGCCCGGAAGTGTTCACTCCCTCGATCGCTTACGCCAACGAGCTCGGTGATGAGATCACCTGGCTCGAGTAGGGCGCGCTGGCCAGCCGGGGTCGGCCGATTCAGTCGGCGACTCTGGCGGCGATATCCGTTCGGAACTGTGCGCCCTCAAGCAAGATGTGGCTGAGCGCGTCGTATGCGCGGGCACGCGCCTCGGTGAAGTCGTCTCCGAGCGCCACGACGCTGAGCACCCGACCGCCCGTCGACACGAGGTCGGCACCCTGTTTCGCGGTTGCGGCGTGTGCGATGTGAACGCCGGGAACGGCATCCGCTTGCTCAAGTCCTGAAATCGGCAGACCGGTGACGGGCGATGCCGGATAGTTCTCGCTGGCGAGGACGACGGTGACGGCGGATGCTGGCGCGAACGTCGGTGGATCGATGGTGCTGAGGGTTCCGGTTGCGGCTGCATACAGCAGCTCAGACAGCGGGAACTCGAGGCGGGGCAGCACCACCTGGGTTTCGGGGTCGCCGAACCTGGCATTGAACTCGATCACCCGGATGCCGCGATCAGACTCGTTGTCGCGCTTCGAGGTGAGGATGAGGCCCGCGTACAGCAGCCCGATGAACGGGGTCTGCTCCTCGGCAAGTTGCCTCACCACGGGGACGGCGATCGTCTCGAGCACTTCGGCGACGAACGCGCTCTCGCTGCCGAACGACTCATCGAGCCAGGGGAGCGGGGAGTATGCGCCCATTCCGCCGGTGTTCGGGCCCTCGTCATTGTCGCCGAGGCGCTTGTAATCCTGGGCGGGGGAGAGCGGCACGACCGTGTGCCCGTCGCTCACGAAGAAGAGCGAGACCTCCTGGCCGTCGAGGAACTCCTCGACGAGTACGCTGCCAAGCTCGAGATAGGTGCTCGCGTGCGCGAGCGCGGCATCCCGATCGGTGGTGACGAGCACTCCCTTGCCGGCGGCGAGGCCGTCGGCCTTCACGACGTAGGGTGCGCCGAACGTGTCGATGGCGGCTTCGGCTTCGGCGAGTGTCGCTGCGCGGCTGGCGCGGCCGGTCGGAACACCGGCGATGTCCATGATGCGCTTGGCGAAGGTCTTGGAGCCCTCGAGCTGGGCGGCGGCCTTGCCCGGTCCGAAGACGGGGATGCCTTGTTCGCGAAGCTCATCGGCGACACCGGCGACGAGCGGTGCTTCCGGCCCGATGATGACGAGCTCGATGGCCTCGGCGATCGCGAAGTTCGTGACGGCGACCGGGTCGTTCGGGTCGAGGTCGACGGTGGGCACGGCGCCAGCGATGCCAGCGTTTCCCGGGGCGGCGATGATGCTGTGTGCGGCATTCTCTCCGACGAGGGACAGGATGATGGCGTGCTCGCGGGCGCCGGAACCGAGGACAAGTATCTTCACGCGTACTAGCCTAGAGCGCATGGCACGTGCACGGATTGCTGACGATATCGGGCGTGAGGCCGTCGACAGGGCGGTCCGTGAGGCAGCCCTCCGCGATGACATCGCCACGGCGGTGCGCTACACGCTTCAGTTGCTCGCGGAACGCTCGGAGGGCAACACCCTCGAGGTTCGTGTGCCGCCGTTCGGGGCCGTTCAGTGCATCGAGGGGCCGCGGCACACCCGTGGCACTCCGCCGAACGTGATCGAGATGGGCGCCGACACCTGGCTGGAACTCGCGACGGGACGGATGTCGTGGGCCGAGGCTGCGGCATCCGGAGCGGTGCTCGCCTCGGGGCAGCGCGCCGACCTCACGGGCCACATTCCGGTGCTGCGCCTGCCGAGGTAGCGCGCGCACCTCGCTCGTCCCGCCCGTCGCGCTCGAAACGCCGAGCGCTGCAGATGCACGCCCGCGCTGCACATACTTCTGCAGCGCAACCATGGATGTGGCGCGCTCGGCGAAGTGGGGCGAGTGCGAGCTGCCAGTGAGTGCGGGCGCGCTCGACGAAGTACGCCGGACGCAAGCTGCGGTGAGCTCGCGCCGGCTCGCTCGCACCTGCTGCGCGCCCGCGCCCACTCGCCCGCGCTCAAACGCTGAGCGCTACAGATGGATGGCTTGCGCTGCACATACTTCTGCAGCGCAACCATGGATGTGGCGCGCTCGGCGAAGCGGCCCCGGCCCCAGCTCCCGGTTAGTGTGGCGCGCTCGACGAAGCGAGCCGTGCCCGGCTACCCGGTGAGTGCCGGCCCGCTCGGCGCGGGCGAGCGGCACTCAGCGCAGGGGGAGGACGTCGGATTCGCCGAGTGACCGGCGCGCCAGGAGCGTCGCCCCCGCCGCTGCCGCCGGCATGGTGACGAGCGCACCGAATGGCACGAGGAAGAGCAGGAAGACGGCGACACCGAAGCCGAGCGTGGTCGAACGCTGCGCACGGAGGGCAGCCCGGCGCTGCGCCAGCGCGAGTCCGCGCCGCTCGAACGCCACGGTCGACAATTCGAGCGCGAGAAACCAGCCACCGGTAACCGCGCCGAGCAGCCACGCGAGCAGCGTGCCGATCACGGGAACGAAGCCGAGCAGGAACAATCCGATACCGATGCCAATGGTGACCGCGAGAATCCGGATCGATTCGCCGATGCCCCGCGCGATCGACGCGAGAATCGGAGCCTCGACCTCGTGCGGAACGCCCCCGAGTGACTGTTCAACGCGCTCGGAGATTCTCTCGAAGAACGGCTGGCCGATCAGCAGGGTGATGGCGGCATAGCTGTAGACGAAGATCATCAGCCCGGCGCCGACGAGAGCAGCCATCACGAGGATGCGAACCCCTGTTCGGTACACCTCGTCCCAGTTCTCGGCGAACGGGGTGACAAAGGTTGCGATGTTCTCAAGGTTGAGCGCGAGCACCACGGCGGCGGCGACGATGAGAACCAGCGTGATCAGTCCGGGAATCGCCCCGATGAGCATCAGCCGCGGTGAGGTGGCCCACAGGCGAAACCCTCGACCAAGCAAACGGATGCCCATGGCGAATCCCGACACGAACCCGGTCTTCGTCTTCTGATCAGTCATGGCATCAGGCTAGCGGTCCGGCCCGCACCCAGCCCGGCAATCCGGTATGCCGGGCGGCGGCTCAGATTGATGGGCGAGAATAGAAGCATGAATTCTGAGCCAGAGCGGCCCGCTGCCCCCGAACGCTTCTCCGAAGAGCCCACGACAGTGCAGGTCCGACGTTCACCGCGATACGCAAACTTCATGCTGCTCGGCGCGCTCCTGGGAGCCATCGTCGCGTTCGTGCTCACCCTCGCCTTCCCCGAGAACCCCGACTTCGGTCGCCTCCAGGTCTTCGGCTTCCTCCTCCTCATCGGAGTGGCTGTCGGCGTCGCTCTCTTCGGTCTGCTCGCGATCCTGCTCGAGCGCCTTGTCGGACGGAAGGTGCACAGCGTGCGAGCCGATAGGGTAGAGGTGCACGCGGCCCGAGCTGAGGAAATCGATGCTCGGACGGATGCCGAAGTTCCGGTTTCCGACGCGTCAACCGAGCAGCATCCCCCGCAACTTCCCCCCACCACTTAGGGCAACGCGTGAGCATGAACTCCACGATCCACGACGGCTCAACGAGCTATCGTGCAGCCGGCGTCGATACCGCGGCGGGAGATCTCGCCGTCTCGCTGATGAAGCAGGCGGTTTCCGCCACCCACGGCCCCGAAGTACTCGGCGGTTTCGGCGGGTTTGCGGGACTCTACGACGTGTCGTTCCTCACGTCATACACACGGCCGCTGCTCGCAACATCCACCGACGGCGTCGGTACCAAGGTCGCGATCGCCCAGGCGATCGACAAGCACGACACCATCGGACAGGACCTCGTCGGCATGGTGGTCGATGACATCGTCGTCGTCGGAGCGAAGCCGCTCTTCATGACCGACTACATCGCGTGCGGCAAGGTGGTGCCCGAGCGCATCGCCGACATCGTTGCGGGCATCGCCCGCGCCTGCTCCGCAACCGGAACCGCGCTCGTCGGCGGCGAGACGGCAGAGCACCCCGGCCTCCTCGGCCCCGACGACTATGACGTCGCGGGAGCCGCCACCGGCGTAATCGAGGCAGACGCCCTGCTCGGTGCCCACCTCGTCGAAGACGGTGACGCCGTGATCGCCCTCGAGTCGTCGGGGCTCCACTCCAACGGTTTCTCGCTCGTGCGGCACATTCTCGCTCAGCGCGGCGTCGCGTTCACCGACACATCATCCGAACTCGGCGGTCTCGTCGGCGAAGTGCTCCTCGAGCCAACCCGCCTCTACACCGCGCCGCTTCTCGACCTGATCGGCCGCCACCCGGGCGCCATCCACTCCCTCTCGCACGTCACGGGCGGTGGCATCGCCGCCAACCTCGCGCGCGTGCTCCCGGCTGGCAGCTGGGCCGAGGTCGACCGAAGCACGTGGTCGCCCGCCCCCGTTTTCCGGACGCTCAGTGACATGGCCGGTTCGTCCCTCGAGAGCGCAGAGGGAACGTGGAACCTGGGCATTGGCTTCTTCGCGATCGTCAAGGCGGATGCCGTAAACGCGGTCATCGCGGACCTGGCCGCTGGCGGCATCCCGGCCTGGCAGACCGGAACCGTGCACACGGGAGCACGGGACTTCAGCGGGTTTGAACAGGGCGCCAAGGGCGTCGACGGCGGCGCCGTCCGACTCGTCGGAAGCTACTCGCACTAATACCCCCACAAGACCACCGCAACGCAAGGAGCCCGCTAGGTATGTGCGGCATCGTCGGCATCGTTTCCCCTGAGCCGGTCAACCAGCAGGTTTACGACGCGCTGCTGCTGCTGCAGCATCGCGGGCAGGACTCGACCGGTATCGCAACGGCCGACGGTCCGACCTTCCACATGCACAAGGCCAAGGGCCAGGTGCGCGAGGCGTTCCGCACTCGCGACATGAGGTCCCTCCTCGGCAAGATGGGCCTCGGCCACGTTCGATACGCGACGAAGGGAATCGCGGATAACGAGCAGGAGGCGCAGCCGTTCTACGTCAACGCGCCGTACGGCATCATCCTTGTCCACAACGGCAACCTCACGAACACCCGCGAGCTCGCCGATGACCTGTTCCACATCGATCGTCGCCACGTGAACTCGACGAGCGACACCGAGATGCTGCTCAACGTCCTCGCCACCGAACTTCAGGCGCAGATCACCGGTCTTGAACTCGACCCGGACCAGGTGTTCACCGCCGTGTCCCAGGTACACGAGCGGGTAGAGGGCTCGTATGCCGCAATCGCCATGATTGCGGGACACGGCCTGCTTGCATTCCGTGACCCGTATGGGATCCGCCCGCTCATTCTTGGCCGACGTTCCGCCGGACTCGTCGGTGACGAGTGGATCGTCACGAGCGAGTCGCTCGTGCTCGAGAGCGCTGGCTATGAGGTCGTGCGCGAGGTTGCGCCCGGCGAGGCGATCTTCATCACGACCTCCGGGGAGATGTACTCGCGGCAGTGCGCGAAAAACCCGCGGCTCGTCCCCTGCAGTTTCGAGTATGTCTATCTCGCCCGCCCGGACTCCGTCATGAACGGAATCTCCGTCTACGAGGCCCGGCTGCGGCTCGGTGACCGCCTGGCGACGACCATCGCCGAGTACGCGCCAACGGGAGACATCGACGTTGTCATGCCCATCCCCGACTCATCGCGCCCCGCTGCGATGCAGGTCGCCCAGAAACTCGGCATCGAGTACCGCGAGGGCTTCTACAAGAACCGGTACGTCGGCCGCACCTTCATCATGCCGGGGCAGGCGCAGCGCAAGAAGAGTGTCCGTCAGAAGCTCAACGCGATGTCGATGGAGTTCAAGGGAAAGAACATTCTCATCGTCGACGACTCGATTGTGCGGGGAACCACGTCGAAGGAAATCGTCGACATGGCACGCGCGGCAGGTGCCAACAAAGTCACCTTCACGTCAGCAGCTCCGCCCGTTCGTTATCCGCACGTCTACGGCATCAACATGCCGTCCCGCTCCGAGCTCATTGCACACAACCGCAAGATCCCCGAGATCGCGCGAGAGCTGGGTGCCGACCACCTCATCTACCAGGAGGTCGCTGACATGAAGGATGCCATCATCCAGGGCTCGAATGTGACCGAACTTGAGATGAGCTGCTTCACGGGGGAGTACGTCACGGGTACCGTCACCCCCGAGTACCTCGAGTGGGTCGAGCGTAACCAGCTCTCCTAGCTGACCGCCGCCGCGGCCCTTGCTGACCGCTATTTAAGCGGCCCGTGATTAACTCGCACATCGTGCAAACTATGTCAATAGCAGACAATGTTCTTCCGTAAAAATCTTACTTCGTGAGAGAGTTTTTCTAACGACGGGAGAGAGCACATGAGCATTACACACCGCAACACCGGACGGCTGCACAGCCCTTTTACCGAGGTGCGCGAGGCCGCCCGCGACCAGGTTTTGATGACCCTGGCAAGCGCAACAGGCGTTCTCTCGGTGGTCAGCGTGACCATCATGATGCTCCTCGGTTCCGGCTGGAACTAGGCTGCGGCATCCGCGCCACTCACACTTCAAGCACGACGAAAGCACACACACGCATGACACTCCTGGAGAGTTCCCCTTCCGCCCCAATGACGTGGGCGGCGACGGAGGAACCCGAAGCGCACGCCGCAGCCGAGTGGCGCCTCGCTGACACCGATTTCTGGGCGGCGTCGTACCTCGGCTACTTCGGTGGGACCATCGACAAGCAGGGCGGGCACTACTTCGTGCGCGACACCTTCGCCCGCTACATCGGAGACTTCTCCGACCTGACGACAGCGAAGCGTAAACTGGAGGATCACCTCGCGTCTCTCCTTGTGGAGCAACGCGACCGGCCCTGAATTGACTGAGGCTTGGGCGATGATGGCCGGCTCTTCCGATTCTGACCCCTCAGAAAGGACGCGTGTGGCATGCCCCTCAACGTCGTTCGACACGAAGCGGAGCACCTCTACACCCGCCAGCCGCACGGCGCATCCGCGCTCGGTGCGGTTCAGGCCGTTCTGCGACTTCATCGAGCTGAAGAAGTAAGCATCGAGCGGGTGCGCAAGGCGTCCGGACTCAGCAAGAACGAGTTCCACGCGATGCGATACCTGCTTCAGGCCCAACGCGAGGACCGCGAGATGGGTCCGAAGGACCTCGTTGTCATGCTCGGTCTCTCGAGTGCGGCGGTGACGAAGATCGTCGATCATCTGGTCGAGCTCGGCCACCTCGATCGTTCTCCACACAAGACCGACCGCCGTGCCTGGATCCTCCAGCCGACCCCCGCCGGGGCGAAGAACATCGAAGAGTCTTACGGCAACTTCCACCTGTCAGTGGTTGAGTCGATGGAGGCACTCTCAAGCGCCGACGCGAAGGTCGTCGAGCGCGTTCTCTCCGAGGTCATCCAGCGACTCGAATCTGCCGACAACCAGTAACCGCCGCGGGCACGTCGGTTCGCCGAGCTGGATGGGTCGCCCGTTCGTGGCGGAATCACAGACTCGCGATATAGCGTGTGGGGATGGTTTCAGAGGACGAGTTCGCCCGCGACATCGCCGCGGGGGAAAGCCCCGATCGTCCTATTCGGCGGATGCTTCGCCGTGCGCGGGCGTGGATCGATGATCGACCGAGGCTCCGGCACGCTTACCGCACCGGCGTGGGTATTCTCGGCGGGCTGATTGCGGTTGTCGGCCTCGTCCTCGTGCCCCTGCCGGGCCCGGGGTGGCTCGTCGTCTTTCTCGGTCTCGCCATCCTCGGAACCGAATTTGCCTGGGCCAAGCGCCTCGCGGCATTCGTCAAGCGTCAGCTGTCACGATTCTGGGCATGGTGGAACTCGCGCAAATCAGCTCGCGCTACGAGCTGAGCGCAGATGCCGGGTCAATGACGATCTCGTCGACACCGATCTATACGGCGGTTACGCGCGCTTCGGTTCGTCGGCTGCCTTGTAGTCGTCGGCGTATTCCGCCCACTTCGCTGCCTCGCCTGCGTACGACTCGTCGTCGGAGTGCCCCGTGAGCTCGCGCTCGAGAGCGTCGTAGTTCACGTCGGGACTAAACGACTTCAGCTCACGTGCGATCTTCGTGTGCTTTGCCTTCTGACGGCCACGCCCCATGCGAGACCCCCTTACGAATAGTAGCGAGGCGGTTAGTAGCGAGGCGGTGAAGACCCGCCCTTTGGTTTTAACCAACCAGGGAACGATAAAGACTAAATTCGATATTAGCATGGCGCGCCTCGGCTGCTGGCCCTCGGCGCCGAGATTCCCCGCCGCGAAACGAGAAGCGCCGGTCCCCACACTGTGGGTCGCGGCGCTCCTCGTCGGCGGGAGTCGTCAGTCCTGCGGCGTACCGAGCGAGTTTCTGACGCTGGCGCGCACGCGATCGAGTTCGTCCTTGAGGCTCCGGACGACATCATCGCTCAGGGTCCCACCGGCGCTGACATGCCCGCGCAGCTCCGACCGGATGGCCTGACGGAAATCGGCGAGCACGGTGTCGGCGTCGTGAAGAGCGATGCGACTCGCGGTCCGCGGTGCCGTGTCGTCGGTGGACACGGACGGCGCACTCGTCGCCGACTGCTTGGCCTGTTGGGCGGCGGATGCCAGGTCGGCCTTGAGCGTCCGCATGGCGTGGGTGACGCCGGTGCGGACCTCGTCGGCCAGGCGGCGGACTGAATCCGTCAACTCGAGTTCAATCGCGTCAAGGTCGACGCGACGGTCCTCCAGTTCGCGGCGGCCGGCATCCGTGATCGAGTAAACGGTCTTGCGGCCGTCGCTCGAGCTGGTGACGAGGCCCTCTTCCTCGAGCTTCGCAAGCCGGGGATAGATCGTGCCCGCGCTCGGTGAGTAGGTGCCGCCGAACCGTTCTGAGAGCGCCTGGATCAGCTCATAACCGTGTTTGGGTCCCTCGGCCAGAAGGCTCAGCAGGTAGAGGCGCAGGCTGCCGTGGCCGAATACCGGGCTCATGCGTGGCCACCGCTCATGAAGGCGTCGTCGTCGTTCTCTGGTTCGCTTGCAGCCCCGGCCGAGGCACCTGATGGGTGCGTCTCGCCCTCCTCCTGGTCATTCCTGCGAACGACGGAGACACTGCCGGAAACGGAATTAGCGAGCACGTCGGTATAGAAGTTGCCGTCTCCCTCTGTCGTGCTCGAGAACCCGCGACCGCGAGTACCCCGGATCACTGAGTTGTCGAGCTGGAGGGTGCCCGACACCGTGTTGACGACATACTTCGTGCCTGTGCTCGCGGGGAGCCGTGCGGTGAGGCTGCCGGAAACGGCGTTCGTCGAGATCCGGTCGCAACGTCCGAAAGCGTCGATGAAGACATTTCCCGAGACGGTGTCGCTGGTGAACCGGCTGATCTCGCCCGCCACCGTGATGTCGCCGGAGATGCTGTGGGCGTTGATCGCGCCGACGTGGGACTGCACGCTGATCTCCCCTGACACGCTGTTGAGGTCGAGGTCGCCCGTGACCGACTCGATCTGGAGTTCGCCGCTGACCGTGGAGAGGCGCGCGCTGGTCGTCAGGCCGGAGATCAATGCGCCTGCCGACACCATTCCGAATGTCAGCGCGATCTTCCGCGGCACGAGCACGCTGATCTGTGCCTTCGCGGAGTTCGAGCCAAACGACTTGAAGACCTCGAGGAAGTTGTCCCATCCCAGCTGGGGATGGTCGATCTCGAGAACGTCGCCATCGATGGAAATCTTGAGTTCTTTACCGGAGACGCTGTGCACCTCGACCCGGGCGCCGGGCTCATCGTGTCCGAGAATGTCGATCTGGCCGCCGATCATTCCGACCTTGAGCTTGCGCACGAGCTCCACGTCGATGACGCGGGACTCACCGGGACGCACTATCCATTTTTCGAGTGACATTGTTGATCCTTTTCCTGCCGACCCGCCAAGGGTCGCCGTCTGTGGAAGACGAGATATATCTCGTTCCAAACACGATATATCGCGTTCTAACGAAGAGCAAGAGTTTCCGAGTGATACTCAGGATTCGGTCGAGCCGCCGGATCAGCCCTGTTCGACGGGCAGGCCAGCGTCGGTCCACGCGTGCGTCCCGCCCTCGACGTTGACGACGTTGTAGTCACGACTCTCCAGGTATTCGGCGACCTTGGCGCTCCGCCCGCCGAGGGCGCAGATGAGGTAGAGAGTGTCGTCTTCGGGAAGCTCGTCGATCCTGTCGATGATCTGACTCATCGGGATGTTGACGGCACCGGCCGCGCGCACCTGCTGGAATTCGTCTGGCTCGCGAACATCGATGACTGTGGCGCCATCGAGCGCGGCGAGTTCGGAGACGGTGATGGTGTCCATGGGGGTCCAATCGGTCGGAACGTGTCCTGCGATTCTCCGCTTGCGGTGCGGCATCCGCAAAACCGATCTGCTATCCGGCGCGGGTGCTGTATTCGTCCGCGATGCCCTCGCGGTCTACGCAGACCGCATCCGGTATCTGGCCAGCGGCGCAGCTGGTTAGTTCGCGGGGGAGTCGAGCAGGGGTGCGCTCGGTTCGGCCGACCCCGACAGGCGGCTATCTGCTGCGTCACGCGGCAGATCGATCCGGAACCACGGGATCGTGATGCCGCAGAGCGGGCCGATGAGCACGGCGAAGAGCAGGGTACCGATGCCGACGTTGCCGCCGAGGAGCCAGCCAATGCCGAGCACGGTGAGTTCGATGCCGCTGCGGCCAACCCAGATCGGCCAGCCTGTGAGTTCGTGCACACCGGTCATCAGGCCGTCTCGTGGGCCGGCGCCGAACCGGGCACCGAGGTAAAGGCCCGTGGCGAGAGCGAGCGTGAGAAGTCCGGCGGAGAAGAGCAGGATCCGGGCCCAGAGCACCAGATCCTCGGGGATCAACCAGAGGCCGAGATCCGCGGCGAGTCCGACGAGGAGCACGTTGAGGACTGTTCCGATCCCCGGCTTTTGCCGCAGCGGTATCCAGAGCAGAAGGAGGAGTGCACCGATCAGGATGGTGATGAGTCCAAAACCCCAGCCGGTCTTGAGCGAGACGCCCTGGGTCAGGACGTCCCACGGCGAAACGCCGATCCCCGCACGCACGATGAGTGCGATGGCAATCCCGTAGAGGAAGAGGCCAATGAGGAGCTGGAGGATGCGGCGGGTCATGGTTTCAATCCAATTTCACAATTGGCCTTCTGGCAAGAGGCCAATCTCTCTATAGTGGCCCCATGGTTGATGTCCACATCACGGCCCGCGCGCTCTCCGCCCTGCTTGGTTCCTGGCGCAATGAGGACGCGGCGTACCGGAGCCTCGCCGATCGGGTCCGCCTGCTGATCCTCGATGGACGGATTCCTGCCGACACCCGATTGCCGGCCGAGCGGGACCTGGCCGAGCGCCTCGACGTCAGCCGGACGACAGTGACCGCTGCCTACCGTGAACTCAGGGACAACGGATTCCTCGAGAGCGTCCGCGGGTCAGGGAGCGTCGCCCAGCTTCCGGGCGTTCGGCCCGGACCCGTGACGGCCCGACGATCGGGCTACCTCGACTTCAGCAAGGCGGCGCTGCCCGCCATTGGAGCGATGACAGGAGCCGCCGTGCGCGCGGCGGCCCGGCTTCCGCGCTACCTCGACGATTTCGACTACGACACGATCGGCCTGCCCGAGTTACGGGCGGCGATCGCGGACCGGTACACCGAAGCCGGGTTACCCACGTCGCCTGACGAGATCATGGTCACCCTCGGCGCGCAGCACGCGATTGGACTGATCGCGAGGACCCACCTGTCGCGCGGTGATCGGGCGCTCATCGAGCACCCCACCTATCCGCACGCCCACGACGCGCTCCGATCGGCCGGGGCACGCCTGGTACCCATCCCGGTGACGGCGGAGGGCGGCTGGAACGACGACGACCTCGAGCACGCGCTCGACAACTCCTCGCCGACCCTTGCCTACCTCATGCCTGACTTTCACAATCCCACCGGCGCGAGTATGCCGCTCGAGACGCGCCGGCGGGTGTGTCGCGCGGCTGCCCGTCAGGGGACTGTGCTTCTCATCGATGAGACAACGCGCGAGCTCGATATCGACAGGCCCGACTCATTTCCTCCGTTTGCGGCGACCGATGACGCCGGTGCCAAAATCATCACGGTCGGTTCGGTGGGAAAGACCGTGTGGGGCGGCATCCGTCTTGGCTGGATCCGCGCCGACCGGGGTGTCATCCGAAAGCTCGTAGCCGCCCGGTCGATCGGCGACCTCGGCACTCCGATTCTCGAACAGCTGACCGTGCTCGAACTGCTGCCCGACATGACGTCGATCCTTGAGACGCGACGGTCACAGCTTCGGGCGACGCGCGATCGCCTCGAGCAACTGCTCGGTGATCGCTACCCGTACTGGGATGTGCCGCACGTCAACGGCGGGCTGTCGGCCTGGGTCAACCTCGGAGTGCCTGTCAGTTCACAGCTCGCGCTCGCGGCCCGCAACCAGGGCCTGCTGATCGCGTCAGGGCCACGATTCGGCATCGACGGGGCCTTCGAGCGGTTCATTCGCATCCCGATCACCTACGGGGTGGACGACACCGAGCGGGCAATCGATGCCCTCGCAATAGCCTGGCAGTCGATCCTCCGTGCGCCTGTTCCTGAGTCGGCGCTCCTCGCCGAGGTGGTGTGACCGAGCGGATGAATTCTGCGTGCGGAATTACGCCACGACCCGGGCGATAACGGAACGCTGAGCATTTGTCGTACGTGCAGTTCCTGCACGGGCGCTGTGACAGAATTTGCTGTGTAGAGCGGCCACGCGTCGTTTCTCCCGCCGCGCTCGCGGCAGTCATCGCATCGCCCTCAGGAGACCCGTGCACGTCCTTGCCGTTCTAAGCATGAAGAACCGTGCGCTTATCGCACTCGTCACCATCGTCGCCGCGGTCTTCGGCGGGATCGCCCTGTCGAGCCTCAAGCAGGAACTCGCTCCGAGCGTGAGCTTCCCACAGCTCGCCATCGTTGCCAGCTACCCCGGTGCGTCACCCGAGGTGGTCAACGATGACGTCTCCACCCCGATTGAAACGGCGATCCAGGGTGTTGCAGGTATCGAGTCGACGAGCACGACCTCATCGACCAACCTCGGTCTCATCTCCGCGACCTTCACCTACGGCACCGACCTCGCCACCGCCGAGCAGAAGATCAACCAGGCGATCAACCGGATCAAGTCGACACTCCCCGAAGACGTCGAACCCGAGGTCCTCTCCGGCGGACTCGACGACCTTCCGGTGATCCAGATTGCTGCCAGTGCGACCGGCGAGAACACCGACGCGCTCGCAGACAGCCTGAACGCGACGGCAGTGCCCGACATCGAAGACATTGAGGGTGTGCGCGAAGCGGCGCTCATCGGTGAGGTCGGCAAGCGGGTCACCATCGTGACGGATGCCGTCCGGCTGGCGCAGGAGGGAGTGCAGCGGACCGCGATCAGCGACACCCTCGAACAATACGGAGTGCTCATCCCCGCCGGTGACATCACCGAAGACGGAAGCACGTTCTCCGTTCAGACCGGCTCAAAGCTCGGCTCCGTCGAGGAGCTCGCCGGACTGCCGCTGGTCCGGGATGCGCCCGGTGCACCGGGTTCAGCCGTGCTCACCATCGGCGACGTCGCGTCGGTGTCACTCACCGACAACCCGGTGACGAGTATTTCCCGCGTCGACGGCAAGCCGGCACTCACCATCGCCGTAACCAAGCTCCCGGCCGCCAACACCGTTGACGTGTCCAAGGGCGTTCGCGCGCTGATTCCCGACCTCGAGGAAGCGCTGGGTTCCGACGTCCAACTCGACATCGTCTTCGACCAGGCCCCGTACATCGAGCAGTCCATCGAGTCGCTCGCGACAGAGGGACTGCTCGGGCTCGTCTTCGCCGTTCTGATCATCCTGGTCTTCCTGCTCGATGTGCGGGCGACCCTGGTCACGGCCATTTCGATCCCCACGTCTGTGCTCATCACCTTCATCGGCCTGCAGGCGACGGGTTACACCCTCAACATCCTCACCCTCGGTGCGCTCACCATTGCGATCGGACGCGTCGTTGACGACTCCATCGTCGTCATCGAGAACATCAAGAGACACATGGCAGCGGCACGCGACCGAACGGCTGACGGCCGTGCCGTATCGATCGTCACTGCGGTGCGCGAGGTCGCCGGCGCCATCACCGCATCGACGATCACGACCGTCGCTGTATTCCTGCCGCTCGCGTTCGTCGGCGACATGACGGGCGAGCTCTTCCGCCCGTTCGCGCTCACCGTCACGATCGCCCTCGTCGCGTCGCTCTTCGTCTCGCTGACCATCGTGCCGGTGCTCGCGTACTGGTTCCTCCGCGCGAAGGAACGGAAGCCCGCGAAGACGGCCAAGGCGGCCACGGAGTCTACCGAGGCCACGGCGATCAAGGACCAGAAGGCCGTTGAGCCGGCGGCGGCGCACGTCGTCACCGACGATGCCGCCGCCGACGCTGCCGTCACCGATGGTGCAACCGCGCAGCCCGCTGCCGGATCCGTCGTGACAGCATCCGAAGTCGTCACCCCACACGAGGCTGCACACGCTCCAAGCCCGGTCTCGAGTGAGATCTCAAGCGAGACCTCGGGCGAGCAGCCAGGGCACCGCGAGACCGAGCCCGCCGTCTATGCCTCCGCTGCCGCTGTCGCGGTGGCCACCCGCCGGGGTCGCAAGACCGGAGTGGAAGACGAAGACGAGCTCGAGCACCCGACCCTCCTGCAAAAGGGTTACCTGCCGATCATCAACTGGACGCTCAAGCACTCGGTTGCGACGCTGCTGCTTTCGCTGCTCGTGCTCGGCGGCACCCTGGCCCTGGTGCCGTTCATGAAGACCAACTTCCTGGGTGACTCGGGGCAGAACACGCTGAGCGTTTCGCAGAAGCTCCCCGTCGGCTCAAGCCTCGATGCCCAGGATGCTGCGGCGACGAAGGTTGAAGATGCCCTGCGCGACATCGAGGGCATCGACACCGTCCAGGTCTCGATCGGCTCGTCCGGAGGGCTTCTCTCCGCGTTCGGCGGTGGCGGCGAAGGCAGCATCACCTACTCGGTGACGACCGACGAAGACGCCGACCAGGAAGCGCTCCAGTCCACGGTGCGCTCCGAACTCGAAGACATTGCTGACGCCGGCGAAATCGAGCTCAGCTCTGCCGGTGGTTTCGGTGCATCGAGTGACATCGAGGTCGACATCACGGCACCCGATCAGGAGACGCTGCGGGAGGCGACGGATGCCGTCACCGACGCGGCCAAGGACCTCGAGGGAATGCGCCAGGTCACCAACAACCTCAGCGCATCCAGACCGTACATCGAGGTGAAGGTCAACCGGCTCGACGCCGCTGCTGCCGGCTACAGCGAGGTTGCGCTCGGCGGCTACATCTCACAGGCGATGCAACCGACATCCGCTGGTTCGATCGTGCTCGACGAGACCACCGTCAGCATTTACATCGCGACCGACACTCCGCCAGCCACGATCAGTGAACTGTCAGCGCTCGAGGTTCCGACCCTTCTCGGACCGGTGCAGCTCGACAGCCTCGCCACCGTCGAGGAGGTCGACGGCCCGTCGACGATCACCTCGGTGCGAGGCCAGCGTTCAGCAACGGTCGCCATCACTCCGGCGAGTGACAACATCGGTACCGCGAGTACCGAGGTGTCAACCGCGCTCGACGAGATCGACCTTCCCGCGGGGACGACGGCGACGCTCGGCGGCGTGACCGCTGACCAGGGCAACGCCTTCCAGCAGCTGGGGCTTGCCATGCTCGCCGCGATCCTCATCGTGTACATCGTCATGGTGGCCACCTTCCGGTCGCTTCGCCAGCCGCTGCTTCTGCTCGTGTCTGTGCCGTTCGCCGCCACGGGTGCCATTGGCCTGCAGGTCATCACCGGTGTTCCGCTCGGTGTTGCTTCGCTCATCGGTGTGCTGATGCTCATCGGTATCGTCGTGACCAACGCGATCGTGCTCGTTGACCTCGTCAACCAGTACAGGTCCCGCGGCATGGCGGTGACCGAAGCGGTGCGCCATGGTTCGTCGCGGAGGCTCCGCCCGATTCTCATGACGGCGCTCGCGACGATCTTCGCCCTGGTACCCATGGCACTCGGCCTCACCGGTGAAGGCGGCTTCATCTCGCAGCCGCTCGCCATCGTCGTGATCGGTGGACTTGTGTCGTCGACTGTCCTGACGCTCGTCGTGCTGCCGACGCTCTACAACCTGGTCGAAGGTGCGCGCGAGCGTCGGCTCGAGCGGCGGGCAGTGGCCGAGCGGGAGACCGAGGCGACTGAGCCTGCAGAAGCGGCGAAGGCGGCATCCGTCAGCTAAACGCTGGAACGCGGTCTCACCGGGCCAGAATGTCGGCGGTCGCTGTGCTCTGGTGGGCCGCGGTCCGCCGCCGCGCGACCGCACTCGATACCCGGTCGATGAGGAAGCCGAGCGCGATGGCGATCACGATTCCGATCAGCGCGCCGAGAAGCGGCTGGTCCTTCACCCAGTGCCCGGCGAGCAGGCCGATGAGAACCGAGTACGCCGCCCACGACACTCCGGCGAGAACCGTGAGCGGCCAGAACCGTCGATGGGGAAACCCGGTGGCTCCCGCGGTCATGTTCACGGCGATCCTGCCGATCGGGATGTACCGCGCGGTCAGGATCAGGGCCGCCGGCCGGGAACGGATGCCGTGTGCGGCCCAGTCGAAGGCACGGACGGTTCGCGGATGCCGCATCCACGCGAAGCGGTCGGTTCCGACGATGCGCCCCAGGAGGTAGGCGATGTTGTCGCCGAGTGCCGCCCCGATCGCGGCCACGAGGATGATCAGGACCGGGTTCGGTGCTCCGGCCGAGACGCCAATGGCGGCCGCGGCGACGACCACGGTCTCACTCGGAACCGGCGGGAAGAACCCGTCGATGACAACGACAGCGAAGACGATCGCATAGACCCACGGTGAGGTGGCCGTCGAGAGAAGAGCATCGGTGAGAAAGTCCATGTCAGCCGTTCGATCGCGGCGACGCAGGAGTGCGGCACCGTTTTCGAGGCTACGAAGGCCTGATGTTCACGGCATCCACCTCAGGTATTGGGTGGGGTCAGCCCAGCGGAGGAGATCCGGGACCGCGGGATCTCGACAAAACCGTGAGGCGCTGAGGTCAGGGCTGGGTGCCGATGGCGAAGCGAACCGCGCCGGCTTCGTCGACTTCAGCGTCAAGGATCTTGTCGTCGAGCATGACCGCGGCGTTCTCGTCGACAAAGATCCGGGCACCGCTCGACTCGACGACGGCATCCGTCGGCTCAGGCGCCGTGGCGACCGCGACGGAAAGGTCGGTGGACGACGGTTCCGGGCTGGTTATCCGAAGGCCGGCATCCTCGGTCCCCGCCGTCTGAAGTGTGATGGTCTTGACGATGGTGCTTGCGTTATCGGTGAGGGTGAGCATGAGCGTCCTTTGCGATCGGCGGTCAGAAGAGTCCAACCCTTCCGAACCCGACGGCGGACCTCAAGCTGGAACCCGGCATTCACACGAAAGACGGAGGTCGAAACGACGAATGCCTCCCCGCCGTGAGGCGAGGAGGCATCCGTTTGGTTCGTGGACCGTTAGGCCCGGCTGCCGCTGCGCGAGTTGCGCGTGACGAGGCCGTAGATGAGGAGCACGATGATGGAACCGACGATGGCGGTGAGCCAGGTCGAGATGCTCCAGAACTCGTTCATGTCGATGTTGAACAGCAGGCCACCGAGCCAGCCGCCCAGAAGCGCGCCCACGACACCGAGAAGCAGTGTGATGAGCCATCCGCCGCCCTGTTTGCCAGGAAGAATGGCCTTTGCGATTGCGCCAGCAATCAGACCGAGAAGAAGAAATGCCAGGAAGCCCAAGGCTCCACCTCCATTTGTCCGATGGATCTCCGTTGCCGGAGTCCCGTTGAACCCGCCCGGTTAGGCTGGTGTAACTCGAGAGTACCGTGTTTGAGGTTTTTCTGGGGAATTGCCGCTAAGTCATTGCGAAACTCGGAAATTTACGTGACAATTCCGCCTTCGTGCCGTAATGTAGCCAAGTCGGCTCTGGACACCGTGGATGTACCGCGGAAGGGTTTGTAAGTCTGGTGGGCCGGTTATACATCGCGAAAACGCGACTTGTATTCACTTTGATGTGAAACGGTCCCGGCCATCGACTGCCCGGGTATATGAATGCCGCAGCTCTGCTGTGCGCTTCTCGATTCATGCATGAACTAAAACCCGGAAAGTACTATGCCCAAGAACAATAAACCCGCTGGCGGCCGCGCCGCCCGCAACTTCGACCCGAGCTACGCCCGCAAGAGCGGCGGCCCGGCAGGAACCACAGCTGGCAGCAGGAGCCCGGGACACCGCGGATACCGCGCGGCAGAATCCGACGCACCGAAGAAGGCCCGCTGGAACGCAGACGAGCGCGCCCAGCGCCGTCACGCCGACGAGCCCCGCGACCAGCGCGCACCCCGCGACGACCGCAACGACGGTGGCCAGCCGCAGCGCGGCGAGCGTCCTGCGTACAACCGTGGTGAGAACCGCACCGAGCGCCCGGCATACGGCCGCGACGACCGTGCGCCCCGCAGTGACCGCAGCGAGCGTCCCTCGTACGGCCGCGACGACCGCGCCCCGCGCAGCAATGGCGAGCGTCCTGCTTACAACCGTGGTGAGAACCGGACCGAGCGTCCCGCGTACAACCGTGGTGAGAACCGGACCGAGCGTCCCTCGTACGGCCGCGACGACCGCGCGCCTCGCAGCAGCGGTGAGCGTCCCGCGTATAACCGTGGTGAGAACCGGACCGAGCGTCCCTCGTATAACCGCGGTGAGAACCGCACCGAGCGTCCCGCGTACAACCGTGACGACCGTGCACCTCGCGGTGACCGCGCCGAGCGTCCGTCGTACAACGACCGCGCCCCGCGCAGCAACGGCGAGCGTCCCGCGTACAACCGTGGCGAGAACCGCACCGAGCGTCCCGCGTACAACCGTGACGACCGTGCACCTCGCGGTGACCGCGCCGAGCGGCCGTCGTACAACGACCGCGCCCCGCGCAGCAACGGTGAGCGTCCCGCGTATAACCGTGGCGAGAACCGCACTGAGCGTCCGTCGTACAACCGCGACGACCGCGCTCCCCGTAGCGACCGCTCTGAGCGCCCCGCATACAACAACGACCGCCCGTTCACGCGTGGCGAGCGCATCGAGCGTCCGTCGACGCGTCGCATTTCTGCGGGCCGCGACGACCGCGCACCCCGCCGCGACAACAACTTCGACCGTCCCCGCGACGCCGGAGCAGACAAGAACTTCTACCCGAACCGCGACGCCAAGGGAAACTTCACTCCCGAAGACGACGTCGTGCTCGAGCGCCTCGAGGCACAGGCAACACTGGCTGTCGACGTCGAGGGCATTTCGTTCACCGACCTCGGCCTCGGTGGCAACATCGTCGCCGCTCTCGCTGAGCTCGGCGCACCGAGCCCGTTCCCGATCCAGGCAGCAACCATCCCCGACGTCATCGCCGGCAAGGATGTCCTCGGCCGCGGTCGCACCGGATCAGGCAAGACCATTGCCTTCGGCGCACCGCTCGTCGAGAAGCTCATGGAAAACGGCGGAGGCAAGAAGCGTGCCATGGGTCGCAAGCCCCGCGCGCTGATCCTCGCACCGACCCGTGAACTCGCGCTGCAGATCGACCGCACAGTGCAGCCGATCGCCCGCAGCGTCGGCCTCTTCACCACGCAGATCTACGGCGGAGTGCCGCAGGGTCGCCAGGTTGGCGCTCTCCAGCGCGGAGTCGACATCATCGTCGGCACCCCCGGCCGGATCGAAGACCTCATCGAGCAGGGCCGTCTCGACCTCTCCGAAGTGACCATCACGGTCCTCGACGAGGCCGACCACATGTGCGACCTCGGCTTCCTCGAGCCTGTGCAGCGCATCCTGCGCCGCACGGCAAACGGTGGCCAGAAGCTGCTCTTCTCGGCAACCCTCGACAAGGGTGTTGCTTCGCTCGTCAAGGAATTCCTGCCGTCCCCCGCCGTGCACGAGGTTGCCGGCGAAGACCAGGCCTCAGCGACGATCGACCACCGCGTTCTCGTGGTCGAGCACCGCGACAAGGACCGCATCATCGAGGAACTCGCGAACCGCAACGAGAAGACACTCATCTTCTCGCGCACCCGTGCGTACGCCGAGCGCCTCGCTGACCAGCTGGAGGATGCAGGCATCCGTGCCGTATCGCTCCACGGTGACCTCAACCAGGCCCGTCGCACACGCAACCTCGCGCAGCTCACCTCAGGGCGAGTGAACGTGCTCGTTGCGACCGACGTCGCCGCTCGTGGCATCCACGTCGACGACATCACCCTCGTCATCCAGGCTGACGCGCCCGACGAGTACAAGACGTACCTCCACCGTTCGGGCCGTACGGGCCGCGCGGGCAAGGTCGGTACCGTCGTCACGATCATCCCGAAGGCGCGCCAGCGTCGCATGACCGACCTGCTCGGTCGCGCCGAGATCGAGGCTGATTACGTTCAGGCTCGCCCCGGTGACGAGATCATCGAGGAACTCGCCGGTCGCATGACCAATGCGAAGCTCACCGCCTAACAGCTGAGCCGCCAGAACACCCGTTCCGGTCGAGACCACCCGTTCACACGTGTGTTCTCGACCGGGGCGGGTGTTTTCGTGTACCCGGCAGCCTTTTCGGGCCTCTCTAGAACAGCATCGGCTGCTCGGTCGACGGCAGGATGCGCGCACCGGTCGAGCCGTCATCACTCGAGAACGCTGGCCGCTCGCCCGCGTCGTTGCGCAGCATCCCGAGCGCTTTCGAACGGATGCCGCCCGTCGCCGGATCTTCGCGCCCGCGTTCGAGCCCGTGGGCACGGATCAGCGGCGAAATGCGTGCGGCCAGCCAGGTGCGATACTCCTTCGGCGCGTACTGGCCGCGGGCGTAGAGGGCTGTGTACTTCGGGACGAGTTCAGGATGCTGCCGCTGGAGCCAGTGCATGAACCACGGTTTCACTCCCGGTTTGAGGTAGAGCGAGGTGAAGAGCACGCTGGTTCCTCCCGCCGCCTTCACCTGTCGCAGCGCCTCGTCGAGGTGCGCCTTTGTGTCGGTGAGGTACGGCAGGATCGGCATCAGGAAGACGCTGCAGTCGAGCCCGGCGTTGCGCACGGCGGTCACCGTGGCGAGGCGGGCCTTCGCCGACGGCGTGCCCGGCTCGATCGACTTCTGCAGTTCGTCGTCATAGATCGCAATCGACATCGCGAGGTCAACGGGAACGGTCTGGGCGACATCCGCAAGCAGCGGGAGGTCGCGGCGGAGCAGCGTGCCCTTGGTGAGGATCGACAGCGGTGTGCCGGAGTTCGCCAGCGCCGTGATGATGCCGGGCATGAGCGCGTACTTGCCCTCTGCGCGCTGGTACGGGTCGGTATTTGTCCCGAGTGCGACCGGGTACTTGCCCCAGTTCGGCTTCGCGACCTCTTTCGAGAGCACGTCGGCGACGTTGATCTTCACGACGACCTGGTTGTCGAAGTCGTCGCCGGCGTTGAAGTCGAGGTAGCTGTGGGTGGGGCGGGCGAAGCAATAAACGCACGCATGACTGCAGCCACGGTAAGGATTGATGGTCCAGCCGAACGGCATCTGCGACTGCCGCGGGATCTTGTTGAGCGCCGACTTCGCGAGCACCTCGTGAAAGGTCACCCCGGCGAACTCCGGCGTCTGGACGCTGCGCACGAGGTTGTTGAGCTTCGCGAGGCCCGGAAGCGCCGAGGGCTCCTCGGTGCCGAGCTGCTGACCGTCCCACCTCATGCACTCCATTAGAACATGGATTCGAGAAAACCGGGCTATTGAGGAAGCGGACGTGCGCGAGCGCGTTCTAGCCCGCGACCGCTGTAGATCCAGCCCTGCGCTGCAGAAGCTTCTGCAGCGCAGGGCATGGAAGTGCCGCGCTCGGTGAACAGGCCCGCTAGAGCAGGGCCGCCGCCGCCACGATGAGCGCCGCGCCAACCGCCCAGAACAGCACGACGAACACCCAATCGCGGGCGCGGAACGGGACGAGATACCGCTCCGTGCGCGACTCATGCGCGCCGAACGCCCGTGCGTCCATCGCGAGTGCGACTCGCTCAGCGTGCCGAATCGCCCCGACGAGCAGCGGCACGATGTAGCCGAGACCGCGACGGATGCCGGCGAGCGGGCCCCTGCCGCCTGACACGCCCCGAACGCGGTGCGCCCGGCGAATCTGCTCGAGTTCCAGCCGGAACCGGGGCACGAACCGATAGGCGGCGAGTGCCGTATACCCGATGCGATAGGGCACGCGCAGGTGCTGCACCAGCGCCCGAACCAGGTCGGGCCCCGTCATCGTGAGGCCCGCGATCAGCGCGAGCGAGAGCAGCGCCCCGAGACGGAGTGCCGTGGCCAGTCCGATCAGCCAGGCCCCGAGATAGAACCGGTACTCGCCGAGCTGGAACAGGAGCAGCGTGTCGTCGACGCGCGCGGCATCCGTCCACAGCCCGAAGCTCACCGACAGCACGGCAACGACAGCGGGCAGGCCGAGCCAGAGCGCAACCACGAGCCTGGCACTGAGTTTCGCCCCGACGGTGATGAGCAGAAGCGCAAGCAGGATGAACACAAGCGGAGTCGCAATGTCGCGCACGAACAGGAGGTAGAGCATGAACGGCAGCGGCCCGGCGATCTTCGCGAGCGGGTTGAGCCTGTGCAGGAAATGTCGGGCCGTCACTCCGCGTCGCACGGAGTACGGGTCGAGCGCCGCCGTCACGTGGGGCTCCCCGGCAGGTCAGCGACGCGGGTCAGCGACATCCACGACGGATGCCGCGTCACGCCCCGCATCGCCCGCGCAAGTGGGGGCAGAATGAGCCCGGCCCTTGAGAGAAGTTCGCCGTCGCCGAGAATATCCCCGGCGGCACCGAACGCCAGGAGTTGTCCGTCATGCATCACAGCAACGTGGCTCGCGTATTCGGCGACGAGCTGGAGGTCGTGGGTCACGGTGATCACCGTTGTTCCCGAGCGGTGCAGGTCCCGAAGCAGGGTGAGCAGTTCGTTCGCTCGCTGGCGATCCTGGCCGAACGTCGGCTCGTCGAGGACGAGCACCGGGGCGCCGGTGATGAGTGCTGTCCCCACCGAAAGCCGGCGCTTCTGTCCACCGGAGAGAAGGAACGGATGCATGTCGCGGTGCTTCGCCAGGCCGAAGCGCTCGAGCATCGCTGTGACGCGCGCCTCGATCTCATCCACGCTCGGCCCGTCGTCAGAGCGCCCGCGCACCCGCAGCCCGTGTGCGAGTTCGTCGAACACCGTGTTCTCGATGAACTGGTGCTCGGGGTTCTGGAAGACGAAACCGACGTGGTCCGCCAGCATCCGCGCGTCACTCGTCGCAGGGTCAAGATCGCCGACGCGAACCCGGCCCTTCGGCGGCGGAACGACACCGGCAAGAGCCTGAACGAGCGTGGTCTTGCCCGCTCCGTTGGCACCGATCACCGTGACGAAATCGCCCCGGCCGATCTCGAGTGACACGTCACGGATGATCGGGGTGCGGCCGCGGGTCACGGTCAGACCCCGAACGCTCACGGCCGCATCGCTCGGGACGACGGTCGGCTCGGGCCTGCGTTCCGCGAGCGGGGGAAGAGAACGGATGCCATTGAGCGCGGTCGTCAGTTCGTCCGGGGTGAGGGGGAGCGGATCGAGTACCACTCCGGCGCTCCTCAACCGCAGCGCGGCGAGGGTGGCGACGGGCAGCCAGACTCCGAGCGCCGCGACCTGCTCCGCGGCCCCGGCGAGCACTGTTCTCGGGTCGCCCTGGAAGGCGATTTTCCCGGTGCCGTCGAGGACGATGACCCGGTCGACGAGGTCGATGGCCGCGTCGAGGTTGTGCTCGATCAGGACAACCGCGTGCGTCCCCGCCGCCGCGATATCGCGAAGGACCGCGTAGACATCGCTGATACCGGTCGGGTCGAGGTTGGCGGTCGGCTCGTCGAGCACGAGCACCCCGGTGTCCATGGCGAGGGCGCAGGCAATGGCGAGTCGCTGCTTGCCACCGCCCGACAACAGGTCGGGGTTGTCCAGCCGCCTCTCCCAGAGTCCAACGGCACGGAGGGCGCGTTCGGCTCGCTCGAGCACGTCGTCCACGGGGAGAAGGAGGTTTTCCGGGCCAAAGCAGACCTCGTCGAACACCGTGCCGGTGACGAGCTGCGAATCGGGGTCCTGGAAGACCATCGCGACATCCTGCGACAACCGCGACACCGTGGCATCCGCCGTTCGGATGCCGTTGACGAAGACGGATCCTGACAGCGTCGCGGCAACAGCGTGCGGGACGAGCCCGTTGAGTGACAGGGCGAGTGTCGACTTGCCGCACCCCGATGGGCCGAGGATGAGGACGACGTCACCCGTGCGAACGTCGAAGCTCACACCGTTCGGGGTGTCGTCGGCGCTCCCGTCATAGCGGATCCGCACATCCTCCAGCCGCAGCGCGGCAGTGTGATCCGGCATTCAGCTGGTCACGCGGAGGTCACTGGTGCGTCGACCGAACCTGGTGAGTCCGGCCTGCGGTCGACCTCGCGCTGGAGCCCCCGCGCCACCCCGGTCTTGTCGATCCGGCTGGCGATGACCCGCCCGAGCCAGGTGAAGATAATCGGACTCACGGCGAACAGAGCGAAGTACACGACACCGAGGCTCGCGCTGAACTGTTCGGCACCGATGGTCAGATAGACCCCGGCGCCAAAGATGATCCCGGCGATCGCCGCCGCGAGGTAGAAGACCCAGGAGCGCCAGTACCGGTAGCGGCTGACGAGGAACGGCAGTTCCTGCAGCAGCCCGATCGCGAGGCCGGCGCCCAGGTAGCGGAGGAACCACTGGGGGCTGAAAGCCGCGGCGATGAGACCGGCGAAGAGACCGGTGAGCAGCGCGACCCCACCCCGTCGAAGGAGAGATTGTGCGACAACGCCGGGGAGGAAATACACGCCGACGATCGAACCGTACAGAACCGGAGCAGTGGCCGACACGAGCCCGTTGAGATAGCCGCTGACCACAAAAACCAGGCCACCGGCGACGCCGATGGCCGCGCAGGTGAGCAGGAGGCGGGTGCTCGCGTTTCGCATGTCGATCTCGGTTTCGGGTGAGCGGTTTCGTTGGTGAGGTAACCCTAAGTTTAGTGCGTCTCGCCTGAGACCCGCGCTCAGGATTGTCGGCGACGCGGGGTCAACCGCACGCCCGGGAGCGGCGGTGCCGGAATCCGTTCACCACCGTGTCCCTCGACCGAACCAAAACGGATGCTGCGCGATTCCCACGCGTCCCGCGCGCTCACGATCTCCTCATGGCTCCTGGCCACGAAGTTCCACCACATGATGAGCTCCTCCGCGAACGGCACACCGCCGAGCAGAACGAACCGGCACCCGTCCGCACTCGCGACGTCGAGCGATTCGCGCTCGGAGCCGAGGTAGAGGAGTGGCCCGGGCGTGAGCGATTCACCGGCCACCTCGAGCGTGCCCGAGAGCACCATGACCGCGTACTCGTAGTGGCCTTCGAGTGGGAGGGTGACGCGCGCACCAGCGTCGATCACGGCATCCGCCCCGACCAGCGGCGTGAATACGGTCGCCTCCGAGACGACGTCGCCGAGCCTGCCGACGAGCACGCTCGCGGTGAGGCCGTCAGCGCGATAGACCGGAAGCTCGGTATGGCGTTCGAAGAACGGATCGATGTCGGCGACGTCGCGGGGCAGCGCCACCCACAGCTGGAGGCCGCGGAGAGGACTGCCGGCGGGGTCGAGCGAGAACTCCGAGTGGGAGATGCCGTACCCGCTCGTCATGATGTTGAGTTCGCCCGGCTCGACGGCGACGTCGCTGCCGACGCTGTCACGGTGACGGATGCTGCCTTCGACGGGCCAGGTCACTGTCTGCAGTCCGGTGTGCGGGTGCGGCAGCACCTTCATCCCGACCTCTTCGTCGTCGAACCTGTCGAGGAAGCACCACGCGCCGACCATGGGCAGCGTGCGCTGGGGGAGTGACCGGTGCACGACGATCCCGCGGATGCCGCCGAGCGGGACCTCGCGGGACTCGAGCCGGCGCGCCGTCTGCCCCGTCGGACCGGAGCGCGAGCTGAGCGATTCACTCACCGGCTGGTCCAGTCGCGTCATTGCTGGACTGGTTTCCAGTCGACGGTGCCCTCGAACTCGGGGTGACGCTTCAGCCAGGACTGAACGAAGGTGCAGTACGGCACAATCGTGTCGCCGCTGGCGACGACGTCGTCGAGGGCGCTTCGCACGAGGACCGAGCCAAGGCCAAGGCCCTCGAACTCGGGTTCGATGAGCGTGTGGGTGAACGACAGCCGACCCGGCTTCTGGCGGAAGGCGACGAACCCGGCGAGCGTGCCACCGACCCGGATCTCATACCTCGACTCGTCGTCGTTCCTCGTGACGCTGGTGGTCTGGTCGGCATCATCAGCCACAGGTTCCTGCTTTCTCACGAACGACGGAAGGGGTCACTCCAACCTATTCCTGTCGTCGTCGAGGCGCGAGCGGATTCCCTCATTTGACCGCCCGGCCCGGCACCGTCAGGCGAGAGCGAGCATGCCCGCTGCGACCAGTGCGAGCACGAGCCCGAGCCACTGCACGGGGGCGATCCGTTCTTTGAGTACCACGGCCGCAAGAAGAATCGTGCCGGCGGGGTACATAGCCGTGAGCACGCCCATCAC
Organism: Mycetocola zhujimingii; assembly: GCF_003065425.1. Lineage (NCBI taxonomy): Bacteria > Bacillati > Actinomycetota > Actinomycetes > Micrococcales > Microbacteriaceae > Mycetocola > Mycetocola zhujimingii. The sequence goes on along the minus strand of NZ_CP026949.1, from coordinate 2,583,884 downwards.
CGAGAGATCACCGATCCGGATGCCGATGAGCAGCAGCGTGTTGGCGAGCGCGTCGAGGAGGCCGCACGCGACGGCGAGGCTCAGCCCCGGGCGCCACCCGGTCCGCGCAGGTGCGGAGGGACTCGCATCGCGACCGGGGTTCCGGGTTCGCAGCCAGATGAGGAACACCGCGGTGAACATCAGCGTGGCGTTCACCGCCCGGTTCATCACGAGTGGAACGACCCCGGAATCCTCGGGCGTCTGGTCGATGAGGATGATGAACGCGCCGATCATCGCACCCGAGCCGATTGCCATGAGCACACCACGGATGCTCGGTCGTACCGCGCCCTTTTCAGGAACGAAGCCGACCAGGACGACGGCGACGAGCGCGAGTCCGAGCGCAAAGAATCCCAGGACGCCGAACTCGTCGCCCGTGGTCAGTCCCCAGGTCATCGGTACTATCGCCGACACGACGGCGGTGAGCGGGGACAGGATCGACATCGGTCCGATCGCGAGGCAGGCGTAGAGCAGCGAGATGGCGATGGCGCCGGTGACGCCAGACAGCCCGCCCCACAGCACGGCTTCGGCCGACCAGCGCCCGAAGCCGAGAGGCAGTACCGCGAGGAGAATGACAAGACCGAACACAGCGGCGAGTGCTGTGACCCTGAGCGGGCTGATTCGCTTCGAGGCGAGTCCGCCGAGGAAGTCCGCCGCGCCGTAGACGAACGCGCCGATCAGGCCGATGACCGCGGTGAGCATGTCGAAAGCGTAGTTGACTCGCCACAGCCCGGCGCACGCCGCGGTTCCGGGTGCTGCGCTCCTGTTGGGGCGACGTACAGTGGAGGGAGGGCCAGTCAGCCCACTCTCCCGCGGGAAGGATGATCATGCGCGCTCGGCGGACCCGCGTGCTTCGCGGCCTTCTCGCGGCCGCACTGGCCACCTTCGTCGCCGCGCTCTCCCACACGATTTCCGGCGACGCTGTTCCCGGTATTTTCGCGCTCGCCGTGGCATCCGTTCTCGCCGTATTCGTGTGCATCGCCCTCGCCGGTCGAGCGCTTTCGCCCTGGCGTCTCGCGGTTTCGGTCGTGCTCAGCCAGCTGGGTTACCACCTTTTCTTCGCGCTCGCGCCAGCGACCACGGGCACGGTGACGACGGGCGCAGTGGCGACGGGCACAGTGACGACGGGCACGGTGACGACCAGTGCGGGCCACCATTCCGGAATGATCCTGCTGTCGACGGATGCCGTGACCCACGTCCACGCGACGCCAGCCCCGGCGATGTGGCTCGGCCACGCGCTCGCGGCCGGTGTCACGATCGCTGCTCTGGTTCGCGGCGAGCGAGTGCTCGTCGCCCTGGTCGACACGCTGCGGATGGGCGTTCGGGCGCTCATCATCGCTCGTGTCGTCCCTGTCGTCGGCGGCGAGGTTCGCACCGCGGTCGACTGGCTGCCCGTGCTGGTTGCCCGTCACCGCGTGCTGCTCTCGGCGATGCGCCATCGGGGACCTCCCGCGCCCGTTCGCCGGACCCACTCGTTCGCCTGACAGCGGAGGGCATTCGCCTTCAGCGACTGGCGGCCGGCACAACGCAGACCATTTTCTTTCGCCGACCGCCGCTTTGCGCGCCCGGTCGCACCTCAACGAATTTCGGAACTCATGAATCGAACTCACACCGTCCACCCAGGCACCCAGCTGGCTCACGCGCAGGGTCAATCCGCGCCGGGAGTATGGAAGGTTAGGCATATGCGTATTCGCCGCCTTCTCGGACTATCGACACTCGCCGGACTGCTCGCGGTTGCCGGGCTCGGCCTGACCGGTGCACCCGCCCAGGCGCATAACGCGCTGGTCTCTTCGACGCCGGCCGCCGACTCCGTCGTGACGGAGCAGCCCGGCACTTTCTCAATAACGACCAACGACGCCATCCTCGAGGCGGGCGGAACATCGAATGCTATTCAGGTCCGCGGCCCTGGTGCGGAGACCCTCTACTACGGTGATGGCTGCATGACCGTCTCTGGCAGCACGCTCACCACCCCGGTGCAGCTCGGCCAGCCGGGCGACTACACGGTGCTCTGGCAGGTGGTGTCCGCTGACGGGCATCCGATCTCGGGAGAATTCACGTTCACCTGGCAGCCGGCATCCGGTCAGGAACTCGCGGCGGGAGTGGCAGCCGTACCGGTGTGTGGACAGGCCCAGGCACCCGTCGAATCGGCCACGCCGGAGCCGGAGCCGAGGTTCACCACCCAGGCAACTGACACCGCCTCGCCCTCGGGTCCGATCGAGTCGGACGACACGACCGCCGCGTCGAATGACCTCCTCTGGATTGGCGGGGCGCTCGCCGTTCTCGTGATCGCGGCAGTGGTTGTCGTCGTCGTTGTGCGGCGAAAGAACGGTCCGCCCGCCGGGCCGGGTGCCGACGAGGCTGGCGAAGCTGACGCGTCGTCGCCAGGGGCTCAGCGCTAGCGAGGGCTCCGCTCGGGGCGTCCTGCGCCGAGCGCTGCACATCCATGCGGGCGCTGCAGAAGTGTCTGTAGCGCCTGCATGGGACTGCAGCGGTGGGGGTTCGCCAGCCGCGAGGTGCCTCCCGCGATTAACCGTTGTCACCGGCAGCGGCTATCGTTTGCGAGGTGACAAACGTGCTGCCAGAAGCGTCAAGGGCCCCCACCGCAGCCGACGTGCTGCACTCGGTCTTCGGCTTCGACTCGTTCCGCGGTGAGCAGCAGGCGATCGTCGACCAGGTCATCTCCGGCGGTGACGCCGTGGTGCTCATGCCCACCGGCGGGGGCAAGAGCCTCTGCTACCAGGTGCCCTCACTCGTGCGCGACGGCACCGGCATCGTCGTTTCGCCGCTCATCGCCCTCATGCAGGACCAGGTCGACGCCCTTCTGGCCGTCGGCGTTCGGGCGGCATTTCTCAATTCGACGCAGGACGCCGTCGAGCGCGACCGGGTCGAGCAGGCGTACCTCGCCGGGCAGCTCGATCTGCTCTACGTCGCCCCCGAGCGACTGAGCTCGGAAGCCACAAAGCGATTCCTCGCGAACGGCAAAATCGCGCTCTTCGCCATCGACGAGGCTCACTGTGTCTCGCAGTGGGGCCACGACTTCCGCCCCGACTATCTCGCCCTCGGCGAGCTGGCGGAGCGCTGGCCTGACGTTCCGCGGATCGCGCTCACGGCAACGGCGACGGATGCCACGCACCGCGAAATCACCGAACGCCTGCACCTGCAGAACGCCGCCCACTTCGTGGCGAGCTTCGACCGCCCCAACATCCAGTACCGCATCGTGCCGAAGAACGAGCCACGCAAGCAACTCGTCGACTTCATCTCCAAAGAAGGAGCGGGAGAGGCCGGCATCGTTTACGCGCTCAGCCGCAACACCGTGGAGAAGACCGCGGCCCACCTGCAGGCGAACGGCATTCACGCGCTGCCGTACCACGCGGGCCTCGACGCCTCGGTTCGCCAGAAAACGCAGGCCAGGTTCCTCCGCGAAGACGGCATCGTCATCGTCGCGACCATCGCCTTCGGAATGGGCATCGACAAGCCCGACGTGAGGTTCGTCGCCCACATCGACCTGCCGAAGAGCGTCGAGGGGTACTACCAGGAGACCGGTCGTGCCGGTCGCGACGGAGAACCCTCCATCGCGTGGCTCGCCTATGGGTTGCAGGACGTCGTGCAGCAGCGCCGCATGATCGATGAGTCACCCGGCGACCTCGCCCACCGACGGCGCATGTCCGCACACCTCGACGCAATGCTCGCACTGTGCGAAACAGTCGAGTGCCGCCGCACCAATCTGTTGAGCTACTTCGGCCAGCCGTCAGAGCCGTGCGGCAACTGCGACACCTGCCTGGATCCGCCCCAGGTCTGGGACGGAACGATCCCGGCACAGAAACTGCTCTCCACGATCGTCCGGCTCAAGCGCGAACGGAACCAGGAGTTCGGTGCCGGCCACCTCATCGACATCCTCCGCGGAAAGACGACGCCCCGCACCACCCAGTGGAAACACGAGTCGATAGCGACGTGGGGAATCGGGCAGGACCTTAGCGAGCAGCAGTGGCGTGGCGTCATCCGCCAGCTCCTGGCCAAGCGACTGCTCGCAACGCGCGGTGAATACGGCACGCTCGGTCTCACCGACGACAGCGCATCGGTGCTCTCCGGAACCCAGCAGGTACCCATGCGCACCGAGCCCGAGCGGCGAGCGTCCGCCAGCAAGGCGCGCAAGCAGGCAGTATCCGACCTCGCCCCGCAGGATGTCGATCTCTTCGAGGCGCTGCGCGCGTGGCGCGCGGCGACGGCGAAGCAGCAGGGGGTGCCCGCGTACATCGTCTTCGGCGATGCAACATTGCGTGCAATCGCCACCGCGCGGCCCGATTCCTTCGATGCGCTCGCGTCGATCACCGGTATCGGCGAGAAGAAGCGGGCGACATACGGGCAGCCGCTGCTCGACGTCGTTGCTGGCCGTGAACCGGCCGAGCCCCAGGAGCTGTCGGCTCCTTAGCTGTCTGCTCCGCAGCTCGTTACTCCTAAGCCGCGGCCGTTAACGCACTCAAGCGCCGTGCCCGGGGGCACAGCGCTTGAGTGAGAAAGAGTATTCGGGCTGATTAGCCCTTGCGAGCCTTGTCTTCGCGCTTCGCCGACTTGTCGGCGCGCTTCTCCTTCAGTGACTTCGCTGGTTCTTTTTTGGCGGAGTTTTTCTGGGGTGATTTGCTTGGCATGAGTGCTCCTTCGACCTGCCAGCCGCGCCGGCTGTGTCTCTTGACCATACGCTGTATCCGCGCGAAGGGCACGTCTGTGACCGCTCGACGGAATCTCGCACGGCTCCTTGTGGGGTCTGGATGAGGAATCACCCCCCGGACTGTAGGTTTCCACAGCGCGAGTGTGGGGCCTCTTCGCTCCAGTTGTAGCGGTGGGACGGCATTTTTCGTATCGGCATGTGCCGCTCGTACGGTTTATTCAGACGTACTTCAGTGCCGAAAGACAAGGACCTTCCCATGGCTGACACCACCATCCGCCCCGATGAGATTACCCGCGACGACGTGCTCGCTGACCTTCCCGCGGGTGCCCCGGACGGATCCAGGGTGAACGTACCTGACCTCGCGCACCGGTTGCTCGGTACCTGGCCGGAGCAGCGGCTGAACGCCAGGGCGCTCGCCGCGCGGGAGGAGTTCCACCGCATCGAGGGCCAGAACCTCGACGAGCACCGCGAGCGGGTCTTCGGCCAGCTCAAGCTCCTCGTCGAGAACGGCCAGGTGCTCCGGGCTTTCCCCGTCGCGCTCGGCGGCAAGGACGACCACGGCGGAAACATCGCCGGGTTCGAGGAACTGGTCACCGCCGACCCGTCGCTCCAAATCAAGTCCGGTGTGCAGTGGGGACTCTTCGGATCGGCCGTCATGCACCTCGGATCTCCCGAGCACCACGCGAAGTGGCTGCCAGGCATCATGAGCCTCGACATCCCCGGTGCGTTTGCGATGACCGAGGTCGGCCACGGTTCAGACGTTGCCTCGATCGCCACAACGGCGACCTATGATCCGGAGACGCAGGAGTTCGACATCCACACGCCGTTCCGTGCGGCCTGGAAGGACTACCTCGGGAATGCGGCGGTGCACGGAAAGGCTGCAACACTCTTCGCCCAGCTCATCACCAACGGCGTCAACCACGGCGTTCACTGCTTCTGGGTTCCTCTCCGTGACGACGAGGGCAACTTCCTCCCCGGAATCGGCGGTGAAGACGACGGGATCAAGGGCGGGCTGAACGGCATCGACAACGGCAAGCTTCACTTCACCCACGTTCGGATCCCTCGCACGAACCTGCTCAACCGATACGGCGACGTCGCCGAGGACGGCACGTACTCGTCGCCCATCTCGAGCCCAGGTCGCCGGTTCTTCACGATGCTGGGCACTCTCGTGCAGGGGCGTGTGTCGCTTGATGGTGCCGCTGTCGCGGCATCCGCTGTCGCCCTGCAGATCGCGATCACCTACGGAAGCCAGCGGCGCCAGTTCAACGCGGCCAGCGACACGCAGGAAGAGGTCATCCTCGACTACCAGCGTCACCAGCGCAGGCTGCTGCCGAAGCTCGCCACCACGTACGCGGAGATCTTCGCCCACGATCAGCTGCTGGTGAAGTTCGACGGAGTCTTCAGCGGCAAGTCCGACACCGAAGACGACAGGCAGGACCTCGAGACGCTTGCTGCCGGCCTCAAGTCGCTGTCGACCTGGCACGCGCTCGACACCCTCCAGGAAGCGCGCGAAGCGTGCGGTGGCGCCGGGTTCATGGTCGGAAACCGGCTGACGAGCCTTCGCGCCGACCTCGACGTCTATGTCACGTTCGAGGGCGACAACAACGTGCTGCTTCAGCTCGTCGGCAAGCGACTCCTCGGTGACTACGCCAAGCGGTTCAAGGGCGCTGACGCCGCGACTCTCGCTCGATTCGCGGCCGAACAGGCTCGCGGACGGGTCGTTCACGGCACAGGGCTTCGCTCTCTCGCGCAGACCGTTGCAGACTTTGGCTCGACGGCACGGTCCGTCGGGCACCTGCAGAATGAGGCGACACAGCGCGAGCTGCTCACGGCCCGCGTCGAGGGAATGGTTGCCGGGATCGCCGGCCGGTTGCGGGCAGCGAGCAAGCTGAGTGCGACGGATGCCGCTGCACTCTTCAACGCGAACCAGAACCAACTCATTGAAGCTGCTCGCGCGCACACCGAGCTGCTCCAGTGGGAAGCGTTCACCGAGGCACTCGCCGATGTCACCGACCCGGGCACGAAGAAGGTGCTGACCTGGCTCAGGGACCTGTTCGGACTCGGGCTGATCGAGAAGAACCTCTCCTGGTACCTGATCAACGGCCGGCTGTCCGGCCAGCGCGCCAGTGCCGTCACGGCATACATCGACAGGCTGCTCGCGCGGCTCCGTCCGCATGCACTCGACCTGGTCGAGGCGTTCGGGTACACCCAGGAGCACCTCCGGGCGCCGGTCGCATCCGGCATCGAAGCCGAGCGCCAGGACGAAGCAGCTGCGTACTTCGCAAATCTTCGCGCGTCGGGCACCGCACCAGTGCAGGAGAAGTCGCTCAAGGCCAAGAAGAAGTAGTCACACACGAAGCCGCCCTTCCCGACCGGGGAGGGCGGCTTCGTTGTGTGGCGGAGAGTTGTCGCCGGGAGTTGTCGCTGGGACCTGTCGCTACCGGCGCAACCGGCGGTACGCCCTCGCCGACAGTGGCAAAAACACGAGCGTGATCAGGAGCGGCCACCCGAGCGCCATTCCGAGCGCGGCATCCGGCAGCCAGCCCGACGTGATGCCGGTCGGGTTACCGAAGAGCTGCCGAGTAGCGGTGGCTGTGGCTGAGATCGGGTTCCACTCGGCGACGGCGCCGAGCCAGCCCGGCATGGTCTCCGGCGCAACGAAGACGTTGGACAGGAAGCCGATCGGCCAGATCAGCACCTGAACGGCCATGGTCGCGCCGGGTCCGCGAAAGACCAGCCCGAGAAAAATGCCGATCCAGAGCAGGGCGAACCGAAGCCACAACAGGAGCAGGACGGCGAGCAACGCTGAACCGATGTCTGTGGTGATGCGCCACCCGATCAGCAGGCCACCACCGAGAAGCACGGCGAGGTTCAGGATGGACGACGCCATGTCGGCTCCGCTTCGCCCGAGCGCCACTGCCGAACTGTGGATCGGCATCGACCGGAAGCGATCGGTGATGCCCTTGGCGGCATCCGTCGACATGGCCAGCATCGTGCCTTCGAGTCCGAACAGCATGGTCAGCGTGAACATGCCGGGGAGCAGGAAGGTGATGTAGCCGCCGCCGCCGGGGACCTCGATCGCGCCGCCGAAGAGAAACCCGAACATGAGGAGAAGCATGATCGAGAACAGCAGCCCGAAGATCGGCAGTGCGGGCTGCCTCACCCAGTGCAGCAGCTCGCGCTGGGTGAGGATCCAGCCGTTGCGCAGGGCCGATGAACGAGGAACCGAGGATCGGGATGCCGGCGCGTGCGGCGCCGGCGCATCGGGGGTGAGCGTGGTCACGATGGGTCCTCCTGTGCGGTGAGGGCGAGGAATACCTCGTCGAGGGTCGGCCGGCGGAGCACAAGGTCAATCGGCTGGATGCCTGCGGTGTCGAGAGCGCGGACGGTCGCCATGAGCGCCGCGGTGCCCGACGGCGCCTCCGCCGTCACGGTGCGCGCCGCCTCGTCGACGGTCGGATTGCCTCCGCTCCGCATGGCGTCCGCCGCGGACGCGAGGTCAGCGGCATCCGCAACCGTGACGACGATCCGATCGGCGCCCAGCTGTTTCTTGAGCTCGTCCGGGGTTCCCGAGCGGATGACGTGACCGGCGTTCATGACGGAGATCGTGTCCGCGAGCTGGTCTGCCTCGTCGAGGTGCTGGGTGGTGAGGAGCACTGTCGTGCCCGCGCGGGCGATCCGGCGGATGGTGCGCCAGACCTCGTTGCGTCCTCGTGGGTCGAGCCCTGTCGTCGGTTCGTCGAGGAAGAGGACCGCGGGGGAGAGGATGAGGCTCGCGGCGATGTCGAGGCGTCGCCGCATGCCGCCCGAGTACCCGGACACCGGCCGGGTGGCTGCCTCGGTCAGGTCGAAGGCCGCGAGCAGTTCGTCGGCACGGACCCCCGCGCTGCGCTTGCCGAGGCCGAAGAGCCGGCCGAACATGACGAGGTTCTGCCTGCCGCCGAGGATCTCGTCGACAGCAGGGCTCTGTCCGACGAGGCCGATGCTCGCCCTGACCCCCGTCGACTGGGAGCGCACGTCGTACCCGGCGACGGTCGCCTCGCCCGAGTCCAGGTCGATGAGGGTTGCGAGCGCGCGAACAGCGGTGCTCTTGCCCGCACCGTTTGGCCCGAGCAGGCCGTGGATCCTGCCCGCCGGGATGGTGAGGTCGAAGTCGTCGAGCGCGTGAACGGAGCCATAGTGTTTGCGCAGCCGGGTGGCGCTGAGGGAGGGGGCCTGCGGGGATCGGGCGGGTGGGGAACCGGGCCGGGAGGAGGATGGAAGGTGCACGATACTCCTTTATCGTATGCCGTACGGAGTTAATGAGGAGCCGAGCGTACACCATACGGAGTAAGTACACTAGGGGCATGACCGCGAACGATGGTGAAGGCACGGCTGACCCGGATCGCACGCTGGCGCTGCTCTGGCGCCACACCCTGGGGGAGCAGCCCGGTGCTCGCGGGCCGAAGCAGAAGACGACGGTGGACGCCGTCGTCGCGAACGGCATCGCCCTTGCGGATGAGGAGGGGCTCGAGGCGTTCTCGATGCGCAAGGTCGCCGAGCGCATGGGAATGGGCGTGATGAGCCTGTACACCTATGTGCCAGGGCGGGAGGACCTGATCGGGCTCATGGTCGACCAGGTCACCGGTGAGATCCCGCACCCACAGCTCGCTGGCGACCTGCGCTCCCGGCTGGATACCGTTGCGCGGCACCTCTGGGCCGAGTGTCGCCGGCATCCCTGGCTGCTCTCGGTCGACACGTCGCGGCCGGCGCTCGGACCGCACATCTCCGACCGCTACGAGTGGGAGCTCTCCGCCGTCGAGGGAATCGGTCTCAGCGACATCGACATGGACCAGATGGTGACTTTGGTCGCGGGGTTCGTGCTCAGCGCAGCGCGGATGGCGCGCGACATGGACCAGACCCAGCAGCGGTCGGGCGTAAGCGACGCCGAATGGTGGGCCGCGAACGCGCCGGTGCTCGAGAAGGTCATGGACGGGTCGAGGTACCCGCTCGCCGGACGCGTCGGGCAGGCTGTCGGAGAGGTGTACCAGGCGGCGAGCAACCCGCAGCTGGCGTTCGAGTTCGGGCTCGCCCGCGTACTCGACGGGATCATGGCCTACGTCGCTGCCGGTCGGTAGCGCGCGAGCTGATGCTCCGCGCCCGGCGACGAGACGGCATCCGCCCCGTCATCATCTCGGGCGCTGCACAAAACATGCGGGCGCTGCAGAAGCATCTGCAGCGCCCGCATGGATCTGTAGCGGTCGAGCTAGCCCGCGGCGACCGCGGCAGCAATCGCCGCAGGGATCGGGGTTTCGCCCGAGATGGCCTCCCAGGTGAAGCCGGCTGTCTCGGGGAAGGTCAGTGCTGCGGCGATCAGTGATGCGACATCCGCGCGGGGGATTGAGCCCCGTTCGGTCTCGGTCGCGAGGGTGACGAGGCCTGTCGGCTCGTCGTCCGTGAGTGCACCGGGCCGGAGGATCGTCCAGTCGAGTGACGTCTTCTTCAGCTCGATGTCTGCGTTGCGCTTGGCGGCTACGTAAGCGGCCCAGACGTCGTCGCTGGTGTCGACCTCGCCGTCGATTCCCATTGCGGAGACCTGCACGAAGCGCTTGACCCCGGCGCGCTCGGCAGCCTTCATGGACTTGACCGAGCCCTCGTAGTCAACGGTGTGCTTGCGTTCCGCGCCGGAATTGGGGCCCGCGCCCGCCGCGAACACGACAGCATCCGCCCCGGTGAGGATCGGGACGAGGTCGTCGACGCTCGCCGTCTCGATGTCGCAGACGACCGGCTCTGCGCCGAGTGCACTGATTTCCGACGAGTGGTCAGCGTTGCGGAAGACGCTGACGACCTCGTCGCCGTTCTCGACGAGCTGTGAGGTGAGGATGCGGCTGATCTTGCCGTGTCCTCCGATGATGACGATTCGGCTCATTGTTTTCTCCCTGGTCGTAAAGGTCGTAGCGGTTGTAGAAGTCGTCGTGGCGGCGCCGTCGGTCAGGACGGACGCTCCTCCGGTGACTTTGTCTTCGCGGGGTCGGTCTCGGGCAGTGACCCGAGGACCTTGTCGATGTTCGCGAGGGTCTCCTTCGACAGGCTGACGCCGGACGCCTTCACGTTCTCGCGCACCTGCTCGGGGCGGGAAGCGCCGATGATGGCGCCAGCGACGTTGTCGTTGGCGAGCACCCACGCGACGGCAAGCTGCGCCAGGCTCAGGCCGTGCTCCTCGGCAATGGGCTTGAGGTTCTGCACAGCGGTGAGCACCTCGTCGCGGAGGAACACCTTCACCGAGTCGGCGCCGCCCTTCGCGTCTGTCGCGCGGGAGCCCTCCGGCAGCGGCTGGCCCGGAAGGTACTTGCCCGAGAGGATGCCCTGTGCAACGGGGGACCAGACGATCTGCGAGATGCCGAGCTCGCGGGAGGCGGGCACGACCTCTTCCTCGATGACCCGCCACAGCATCGAGTACTGCGGCTGGTTCGAGATGAGCTGGAAGCCGAGCTCCTTCGCCAGAGCAGAACCACGGCGCAGCTGGTCTGCGTTCCACTCCGAAACGCCGATGTACAGCGCCTTTCCCTGGCGGACAATGTCGGCGAAGGCCTGCATCGTCTCTTCGAGCGGGGTGTGGTGGTCGTACCTGTGCGCCTGGTAGAGGTCGACATAGTCGGTGTCGAGCCGGGTCAGCGACCCGTGAATCGACTCCATAATGTGCTTGCGGCTGAGGCCGGAGTCGTTGGGGCCCATCGGACCGGTCGGCCAGTACACCTTCGTGAAGATCTCGAGCGACTCGCGTCGTTCGGAGGCGAGCGCCTCGCCGAGCACGGTCTCCGCCGCGGTGTTCGCGTAGGCGTCAGCGGTGTCGAACGTTGTGATGCCACTCTCGAGCGCAGCGGCGACGCACTGCTTCGCTGTGTCGTTCTCAACCTGTGACCCGTGGGTCAGCCAGTTGCCGTAGATGATTTCGGAGATTTTCAGGCCTGAATTGCCGAGATAGCGATTGTCCATGCGGCCACGCTACGCCCAGCCGACGGTTCGAGGCCACAGATGTTCGGGACCTTGCACCCGCTCGCGTTCTGTGCCACTGGTTCTGCGACGGATGCCGCGAGGCCGGTTCGTGGGAAGGCACAAGGACCCCTCACACAGCACCCGGACAGAGATACTGTCGAGGTATGCGCGAGATGTATCCGGAGATTGAACCGTATGACACAGGCCACCTGGATGTGGGTGACGGTCAGCTGATCTACTGGGAGACGAGCGGTAACCCGGGCGGCAAGCCCGTCGTCTTCCTGCACGGCGGGCCCGGCGGCGGAACGACCCCGAGCCAGCGCCGCGTCTTCGATCCGGACAAGTACCGCATCGTCCTCTTCGACCAGCGCGGCTGTGGCAAGAGCACGCCGCACGCGAGCGCGCCGGAAGCGGACCTCGAGACGAATACCACCTGGCACCTGGTCGCCGACATCGAGAAGCTGCGTGAACACCTCGGCGTGGATACCTGGCAGGTCTTCGGTGGGTCGTGGGGCAGCTCGCTCGCCCTCGCGTACGCACAGACCCACACCGATCGGGTGTCTGAACTCGTCCTCCGGGGCATCTTCACCCTGCGCCAGGTCGAGCTTGACTGGTTCTACGAGGGTGGCGCATCCGCTGTCTTTCCTGACCTGTGGCAGGGCTTTCTCGAGCCGGTGCCTGTCGATCAGCGCCGCAATCTCATCCGTGCGTATTCGACGCTCCTCAACGACCCGGACCCGGCCGTGCACGAGCCGGCGGCGGTTGCCTGGTCGCGCTGGGAATCGTCGACCATCACTCTTCTCCCCAACGAGGCGAACATTGCGCGCTTCACCGAACCCGCATACGCCGTCGCATTCGCCCGCATCGAGAACCACTACTTCATGAACGGCGGGTGGTGGGAGGAAGGACAGCTGATTCGGGATGCTCCGAAGCTCGCCGGCATCCCCACCGTCATCGTGCAGGGTCGATACGACATGTGCACGCCGCCGATGACGGCGTGGGCGCTCGCCGAAGCGATGCCGCACGCCGAGCTGAAGATGATTCCGGATGCCGGGCACGCGTTCGATGAACCGGGAATCCTCGATGCGCTGATCGAAGCCACCGATCGTTTCGCCTCCTAGCGGTCGCCGTTCCTCCCGCGCAAGCGGTTCTGCGGCTCAGGCCGGGTGCCGGTAAGTTATCCCGGTGACCTTCAATCCAGACTCAGACATCTCCGGCAGCAACGTACGCAAGCGTGGTCGTGGAACAGCGATCGGCGTCGGCGGTGGTGGACTCGCTGTCGTGGCGGTCTTCCTCATCGCCCAGTTCACCGGGATCGACCTGAGCGGGTTCATCGGCGGCGGCGGGGAAGCCGGCGGTTCGGCGCCATCCTCCACATCCCTCAGCGAACAGTGCAAGACGGGCGAGGACGCCAACGAGAGCGTCGAGTGCCTCATGGTCGGGGCAGGGTCGTCGATCGACGACTTCTGGATCGACAACTACAGCACGGTCGCGAGCGGCGAGTACCGTAAGCCCGGATTCGACCTCTTCGAATCATCCACAACGACGGCGTGCGGTGCGGCATCGAGTTCGACCGGTCCGTTCTACTGCCCCGGCGACGAAACGATCTTCGTCGACACCTCATTCTTTGCGCAGCTGCGCCAGCCGCCGTTCGATACCACGGGTGGCCCGCTCGCCCAGTTGTACATCGCGGCACACGAGTGGGGGCACCACATCCAGGCGATCTCGGGAATCATGGAGTCCGCCGACCGCACGGGAACCGGGCCGGACTCCGATTCCGTGCGCATCGAGCTCCAGGCCGACTGCTTTGCCGGCGCCTGGGTAGCCGGAGCGAGCGAGACCGAAGACGAGAACGGTGTGACATACCTCGAGCGGCCGACAGCGGCTCAGATTGCCGACGCGCTCGACGCCGCCGCGGCGGTCGGTGACGACCGCATCCAGGCGGGATCCGGCCAGGGCGTGAACTCCGAGGCGTGGACCCACGGGTCAAGCGAACAGCGGCAGCGCTGGTTCAACGCCGGCCGCGAGGGTGGACCCGGCGCCTGCGATACGTTCGCGGTGGACGGCTCCCAGCTCTAGATCGGCAGAGACCAGGTACCGCGAACGACGGTACCTGGGTATGACACAGCGGGCGATGTGCTGACTGCCGGGATGATGCGCCCGGTGATGCGCTGCTCATAACCTCGCAGCATGATCGAAGCACATAACCTCACCAAGACCTACGGCGCGAAAACCGCCGTGAACGACGTCTCGTTCACCGTGCGGCCAGGCGCAGTCACCGGATTCCTGGGCCCAAACGGCGCGGGCAAGTCAACGACCATGCGCATGATCGTCGGTCTTGACCGTCCTACCGCCGGCCGGGTCACCGTCAACGGCCGGCTCTACCGGGAACACACATCACCGCTGTCCGAGGTCGGAGCCCTGCTCGACGCCAAAGCAGTGCACGCCGGTCGGAGTGCCGAAAACCACCTTCTCGCCCTCGCCGCCACCCACGGCATCCCACGGTCGCGGGTGAAAGAGATGATCGAGCTCACCGGGCTCCAATCGGTGGCCAGAAAACGCGTCGGTGGTTTCTCGCTCGGGATGGGCCAGAGGCTCGGCATCGCCGCTGCCCTGCTCGGTGATCCGAAGACGCTCCTCCTCGACGAACCCATCAACGGGCTCGACCCTGAGGGCATCCGCTGGGTGCGAGCGCTCGTGCGCAACCTGGCAGCCGAAGGTCGCGCGGTGCTGCTCTCGAGTCATCTGATGAGTGAGATGGCGTTGACCGCCGACCATCTCATCGTGCTTGGAAAAGGGCGCGTGATTGCGGATGCCCCCATTGCGGAGATCATCGGCGGTGCCACGCAGTCCGGTGTGCGCGTTCGATCGCCACGGGCATCCGTCCTCGCCACTGCGCTCACCGCTCCTGGAATCACGGTCACACACGTGGAGCACGACCTGCTCACTGTCAGCGGCCTCACGGCGGGAGCCATTGGCGATGTGGCAGCGCGCGACGGAATCGCTCTTCACGAACTCACCCCGGTGACTGCCTCGCTTGAAGAGGCCTACCTGCAACTCACCAACGACGACGTGGAATACCGGACAGGTGCTCCCGTCATGGACCTGGAGGTCTCACGATGACGACACACACTCTCGATTCCGCGCCCGAATCGCGACAAGCGCGGATGCCATCGGCTGGGTCAGCCGGTCCGCTTCGCTTCGTCGGGATACTGCGTTCGGAGGCGATCAAGCTCCGCAGCCTCCGTTCGACCGTCTGGTCGTACGCGGTCCTCGTGCTGGTCTCGGTTGGGCTCGCGGTGCTACTGGCCGCCACGCTCGCGAGCGCCCCGGACGAGCAGCTTCCGGCAGACGCGCAGACCGCGGTCGTCATGCAGGTGATTGCCTTCCCCATTGGCTTCGCGCAGCTCGTCGCCGCGGTCCTCGGTGTGCTCTTCATCGCGGGCGAGTACGGCACCGGGATGGTGCGGTCCACGTTCACGGCCGTGCCCCGCCGCCTGTCGGTGCTGTGGGCCAAGAGTGTCGTGCTCTTCGCCGCAACATTCGTCGTCGGGCTCATCGCGACGGTCGGCGGGTACCTGGCCAGTGCACCCTTCCTGGCGAGAAGCGGGATCATTGCGCCCCTCGGTGACCCGGATGTCGTACGCGCCGCGGTCGGAGGAGCGCTCTACCTCGCCCTCATCGCCGTTTTCTCACTCGGTATCGGAACCATGGTTCGCAACTCGGCCGGTGGCATCGCGATAGTTCTCGGGATCATTCTGATCCTGCCGACCGTGCTGCAGGTCATCCCGACGGACTGGGCAGCGAACCTGGTGCCGTACGTCATCTCAGATGCGGGCCTTGGCGCCCTCGGCCTACAATCGGATGTCCCCGGCGCCCTCGAGCCGTGGCAGCAACTGCTCATCGTGCTCGGTTGGGTTGCTGCCTCCCTCGCCGCCGGTGCCACCCTGATGAAGCGGAGAGACGCCTGACCAAGACGCCAAGAAGCTCCCCGGCGCGTGCCCAACAGGGTGCGGTCGGGGAGCTTCGGCTGCCAGCACCGCCCGGGGTCGTCCGGCGGTTCTGGGCCAGGCACACGCGGACAGCTGACGTTCTCGTCACGCTGGTCTACGCGATTCCCGAGGTCATCTCACGAGTCGCCACGTACGGGGACGCATCCATGCCGCCGGCGTACAACACGCTCGGTCTGCTGCTGGGGATCGCCACATCGGTCGCTCTCTATAAACGACGGAGCGCCCCCATCGCTGCTCTTGTCACGTCACTCGCCAGCACCGCTCTGTTTATCTGGAGCGAGTACAGTCTGGGCGGACTCGGCCTCATGATCGCGCTGTACTCCGTTGCGGTGCACCACAGTGTTCGAGCGGCGTGGATCGGTCTCGCCGTCGCGGCGGTGACCATCACGGTCACCGGGCTTCTCACATTCGGTATGTTCGACGATCCGTGGACGGGCGTGGTCGCCACCACCATCACCCTCTGCCTGTTTGCGGTTCTCATCGGGAGCAACGTCGGCAACCGTAAACGCTACATCGGGGCGCTCGTCGACCGGGCAGGTCAACTGGCGCGTGAACGTGACCAGCAGGCGCAACTGGCCGCGGCATCCGAACGATCCAGAATCGCCCGGGAGATGCACGACATCGTGGCGCACAGCCTTTCCGTCATGGTGCGGCTGGCGGACGGCGCTGAAGCCATGGCAACGAAGGATCCCGAAGCGTCACTGACTGCGATGCGCAATGTCGGTTCGACCGGGCGTGCCTCGCTCGCCGAGATGAGGCGACTGCTCGGTGTGCTGCGCGATGAGGAGGACGACATCGCGTCGCGGGCTCCGCAACCCACGCTCGAGGAGTTGCCACAGCTGGTTGAAAGTTACCGTGCGGCCGGGCTTCCGGTGACGCTTACCTTTACCGGTGTTCCTCCAGCGGGACAGGGCGCACAGGTCACGATCTATCGTGCTGTCCAGGAGGCGCTGACGAACGCCATTCGCTACGCGAGGGAGCCGCGTGAGGTGCGAGTTCACTTGGAATGTGCCGATGGCGCCGTCGTTCTTACTGTGACCGACGATGGTGCGTCCGGCCGGGTGCCGCCGTCGGAGGGCGCCGGGCGAGGGCTGATCGGAATGGCTGAGCGCGCGGCTCTGTTCGGCGGATCAGTGACGAGTGGCCGACTCCCGCGGGGCGGCTGGCAGGTACGCATGACCATGCCCGAGACAGGAGAAGAGCCGTGAGTATCCGCGTCATGATCGTTGATGACCAGGACCTGTTGCGGATGGGACTCGCGATGGTTCTCGCCGCGGAAAGCGACATGGTCGTTGTCGGTGAAGCCGCCGACGGTGAGACAGCTGTCGAGCGGGCGATGGCGCTGCAACCCGATGTCATTCTCATGGACGTGCGGATGCCTGCCCTCGACGGAATCGAGGCGACCCGCCGGATCGTGGCGGACCGCCAGAATGCCCGCGTCATCATT
Source organism: Mycetocola zhujimingii (assembly GCF_003065425.1). Classification (NCBI taxonomy): domain Bacteria; kingdom Bacillati; phylum Actinomycetota; class Actinomycetes; order Micrococcales; family Microbacteriaceae; genus Mycetocola; species Mycetocola zhujimingii. Next base: position 2,566,747 of record NZ_CP026949.1, on the reverse strand, counting down.
CTGACGACGTTTGACCTCGACGAGTACGCGTTCGGTGGACTCAACGCGGGGGCGAGCGGATTCCTGCTGAAAGACGCGCCGCCTGCCGAACTGCTTGCCGCGGTCAGGGCGGTTGCCACTGGCGAGGCGATTGTCTCGCCTCGCATCACGCGACGCATGCTCGACCTCTACGGCGGCAAACTGCCCGTCGCTGGGTCGGAGGCGACATCGGCGCAGCTCGCTGCCCTGACCCAGCGCGAACGCCAGGTGCTCGTCGCCGTCGGGGAGGGGCTCTCCAATCCCGAAATTGCCTCGCGCCTGTTTCTCTCCGAATCAACGGTCAAGACCCACGTCGGGCGCATCCTGTCGAAGCTCGACCTTCGGGACAGGGTGCAAGCGGTGATCCTCGCGCACCGGGAAGGCCTCGTCTAGACCGCCTACCTGAACCCAGTCGTGACCCTCTCAAGCGGACGAACCCGGGTTGACGTGACGCCTGTGCGAGGCGCCGCTCTCGCTCCGCTTGTGGACAGAATATGATTAATTCTCATAAACCCCGTAGCATGTGCCTCTCACGAGGGGCAACAGAGCGAACAGGGAGTATACCTATATGAAGTCACCGACAATAGATCACATCGACCCTGAGGTTCGACTGTCACCGCGCCGGCGGCTCTTCGCTGGCGCTGTTGTTGTTGCCCTTGCCTGGTCGGTTCTGACACCACTTGCCGCCCCAGCGGTTGCGGCGACCACTGAGGTCGTGCTGTCACCGACCGCCGCCACCTGGACATCGGCGCGGCTACCAGGCACTCCTCTCGGCGACAAGCCATACCTGAGCGCGTCCAGCTCGCAGGACACGTCGTATCTCAAGTTTGACGGTAAGCAGTTTGCGGGCAAGAAGGTCGTCAAAGCGTCGCTGGAATTGAGTGTCTCGTTCAGCACGGCGACGGCGGGGGGAGTTGTTGCCTACCCGACCTCGACCACGTGGAGTGAAAGTTCTCTCACCCACCAGAACCGGCCGGCACTGGGGCCTACAGCCCTCAACACCGCGTTGGTGCTCGCCAAGACCGGTGCGAGACTGTCGGTGCCCCTGAGTGACCTCAGCGCCGTCTCCGCCACGCAGATGGCCTTCGGGTTGCGGTACTCGCAGCAGTATGTCAGCAACAATTTTTCGCTTGCCCAGTCTGACCTTCCGAAGCTGCGGGTCACTGTCGAGGACGCGGCTATCGCCAAACCGGTCGCACCGCCAGTGGTTCCGCCAGTCGGTACCAATGGCAAGAAGGTTTTTGCACATTATTTCCCGCCGTATCCGATTTCGATTGATAACGCAGCGCCTGCGAACGACTACTACGAGAAAAACTACTTGACGGTCGACGGCGAGGGCGGTATCCACGCGTCGTACGGCGGACTCTTGAGGGACCGACCGGAGACTCGCGCTCCTCTCTCAGGTTCCGACTGGCGCGTTCAGGATTTGAAGACTGAAGTTCGGCAGGCGATGGCGGCGGGCATCGATGGCTTCACGCTCAACATCATGGGTCTTTCCGGTCGAAATTGGGATGCCAGCATCAACCTCATGAAGGCAGCCGCCGCAGTAAGCCCGGACTTCACGATTATTCCGATGATCGACGGGACCGCAAGCATCGGATCGCAAAGCGCCACAGCGATCGCCACAAAGCTCGCGGAACTCTACCAATACTCGTCCGCAGAGAGGGCGTCCAACGGCGAATACGCGTTGTCGTCGTTCAAGGCCGAGAACAAGGGAGTGAGCTGGTGGTCGTCGATCATCCAGGCGCTCAAATCCCGGAACATTCCCGTCACGTTCACCGCTATCTTCCTCAACGCGAGTGATGCAAACATGAAAGCCTTTGCTCCGATTAGCGATGGGGTCGGCAACTGGGGAACACGAACGGTAGCAACGGTCACAGGTGGGCCGAATAACGCTGCGCGCGCCCACGCCATGGGGCTGAAGTGGATGGCACCGGTGGCAGTTCAAGACGTACGCGCACGTTCATTCATTTACGATGAGTCGGGGAACACGGAGACGCTCCGCGCCACGTGGAACCGCGCGATTGACGAGGGAGCGGATTCCGTACAGATTGCGACCTGGAATGACTACAGCGAATCGACCCACTTCGCCCCATCTGTTGCCCACGGTTCCGCGTTCCTTGACATCTCCCGACACTACGCGGCGGAATTCAAGACGGGAAAATTCACCATCTCGGATGACGCCATCTATGTGACTCATCGCATTCACGCTGTGGCGGCGGTTCCTCAAATCACCCTCACAAAGACGATGTCTCCGACGCTGAGCGGCAACGGAACACCGCCCCGTGACACTGTCGAGGTGTTGACGCTGCTGAAGGCGGCGGCGAGTGTCACCGTCACGGTGGGTGGCAAGGCCGTTTCGTACAATGCACCGGCCGGAGTGTTTGCCAAGACGTTCCCCCTCGCGGTAGGGAAGGTTTCGGCGACTGCCTCCAGAAACGGAGCGGCCATCGACTCCGTCGTCTCGCCGCATACTGTCGTCACAAGGCCCCTTGTGCAGGATCTGCAGTATTACGCAGCAAGCAGCAGGGATTGAGTTAATCCGAGCTCACGTGTGAAAGGGCCGTTCGTTGGGCGACAAGCGCGTGAACGATCACGGCGAGTGGCTCCTTCATTGCTCTGGCAACCGCTCGATAGACGGAACGCGACTGTTGCCACGGGTCAGCAATATCGTCGCCATTGCCGGCCGAGGTCTGGTTGACCCCGCGCCCGGATGCTATGAGCGACGTCAGTTGCGCAACGGGATTCAGCGCGGGATCCGGCGGGAGCGGTGGCGCGGCCTGCAAGAGCCGTGCCGCCTGAGTGACGGTGAAGATACGGGAGACTGCTGACGGGTGCATTCGGGCCGCCACCGATCTGTGAGCCCGCTCGGCAGTCAGGATGAGGTCGGCCGATGCGACCAATTGGTGGGAGAGTTGACGAGAGCGGAACAGAGACGGATCGATGTTGTCTTCTCGCAGGATCTCGGCCATGGGGCCCGCAACTGATTGGCGCAGAAGCGCGTCGGTTCCCGCGGAGCGAACCGCTATGGAGGTGATGTGGTGCTGCGCCAGGCTGCGACGCATTGTGAGTTCAAGGAACGGTGACCGGCAGATGTTCCCGGAGCAGACGAAGAGAATCGTGCCGTCTGTGCCGGCCATGGAAAGCGGTGCGCGGGGGGAAACTGGCATCAGGCTCCTAACCGTGGCTTCCTGGAAGCAGGTCGTGCGGCCCCGTCCGCTGGAGCGTCAAACGGTATCGTCTGGGGTGAGGATTGCGCGCTGCTCTTGGCGCGCCGTCCGGCCACCGTTGTTGGTCTGGGCGTTGGTTTCGGCGCTAGTTTCGGCGCTGGTTGAGAGGCGTACGTCATGTGGTAGCGACCCATCACGCTGGTCGGAGCCAGGTTGAGAACTGTGCCAAGGATGGGCGCGTCCACCACCGACATCCGCTCGACTGCCTTGCGAAGCTCACGCACTTCGACCTTCTTCGCTCCGACCACGAGGATGGCCCCTCCGAAGAGGCGAGCGAGGATCGTTGCGTCGGTTACCGGTATCAGTGGGGGACAGTCGATCACTGTGACAGCGAACCGCTCCTTGATGGACGTCAGAATTTCTTCGGCCCGCGCGGATCCCAGGAGCTCGCTTGGGTTAGGAGGGATCTCTCCCGCGAGCAGCACCTTGAGGCCGTCAACGCCCCATGGCTGGAGGACGTCGTCGAGTTTCGCCTCGCCAGCGAGGAGCGTGGTGAGGCCGACACCGCCTTCGAGGTCGAGAATACCGCCGAGGGTTGGCCGCCTGAGGTCTGCCTCCACGAGGCAGACGCTCGCACCTGAGGCGGCAATAGTCGCGGCCAGGTTGGCTGCTGTCGAGCTCTTGCCCTCGCCGGGAATCGAGGACGTCAGGACGAATACCTTGTGATCATCATCCGCTTGAAGGAAACGGAGGTTGGTGCGCAGCTGGCGGAACTCTTCCGCCCGTGATGACAGTCGGTTGGATCGGAGAGCCATGGGTGCTGCTGAGGCCGAGCGATCGTACACAATGGAGCCCAGAAGGTTTGAGCCTGTAACCGCCTTGATCTGTTCTGGCGTCCGCACTCGCGCATTGAGATTCTCACGGGCGGCCACAAGGGCGATGGCTGCGACAAGTCCGCCCAAGAGCCCGAGAGTGACCGACAGTGACGTGTTCGGTGATGACGGGAACAGGGGCGGGACCGCGCTTTGCACCGTTTTCAACTGGAGTGGGTAACTCCCGTCCGGCAGTTTGGGGACGAGCGTCTGGACGGAGTTTGACAGACTTGTCGCGAGGCCATTCGCGATTGCGGCGGCGCGATCGCTTGAGCTGTCTGTGACCGTGATGGAGATGAGCGATGTGTTCAGCGGAACTGCGGTGGAGATATGGGTGCGTAATTCGCGCACTGTCGTGTCCAGGCCGAGTGAATCGATAACCGGTTGCAGGACGATCTCCCGCGTTGCCACCGCGCTGTAGTTTCGCGCCTGCTGCTGGGAGTAGTTACTTCCCTGTGCCAGTTCACCAGTGTTCTCGCCGGTAGAAACCGCAACGAAGAGCTCGGTGCTGGCGCTGTACTCCGCGGTTGCGAGCAACGTGTAGCCGAAACCGAGGCCGCCGCCCAGCGCCGTGATGAATGCCACGGTCAGCCAGTGCAGCCGCACCATGTTCAGAATTCCCCGGTGTTCCACTTCGTTCCCCTCATTGGCCGGCACGCGGCGCTCGTGCACGCGACAGCCCGGTTGACGTGATGCCGCGGGATGTCCGCACACGAATGCCGGACTGCCCGCCGCCACATGTCATGATATGCACATGGTCATGCGTGAAGTGAGTGAATCTCAGGTTTGTGCCCTGTTGTGGGTGTGTGTGGTGCGTGCCCCTCGATGATGGGATGGGCGACGTGACATCCGCTGACCTCGCCACGCCCACAGTTCCAGTTCGTGCCAGCAAGCGCTGGCACGTTGGCCAGTCCGTCGCGCTCGTAGCCATTACCGCCCTGCTCTCGGGGGTGATCCCGCTCACGTTGGTGGCTCAAGTCGATGATGTTGGTCTCACCGATGCCTGGGTATTCACCGCGGCGATAATAGTGTGGGGTGGGGTACGGCTCGGCTGGTTGATCGTCGCTGGGATGCCGAGGCTCTTTGATTTCTTCTTCTGGATGTTCTGCTACATCTTTATGGGTATAGCGCCAACCGTGCAGTTGCGGTCCGGCCTCACATCGACCACTACTCCCGGAATCGACGAGGGGTTGTACCTTCCCACGGCTTTGATCGTCTGTCTGGGGCTCGGTGCCTATGAACTCGGCCGTCTGGCGCGGATGGGTCGCGAACGATCTGTTTTGCGGTCTGTCAGTACTCAGGAAAACGCGCTGCCCACCATTGCGCTTGTCGACAGAAGGCATACGTTGCTTCTCGTTGGTGTGGGGCTCGCAGCGAGCGCGTACTTCCTGCTGTCTGTTGGTCCAGGCGCGTTGCTTGGCAGTCGCGCAGCGTCCTTCGCTGCCCGTGAGGGGGCGTGGCCCGATCCGGCCATTCGTTCTGTGATGTACGCGCTCGCGATTTATCCGCTCCTTGTGGGCGCGGGGGCGATTGCACAGCTTCGGCGTCGTGCTCAGGCACCGAAGGCGGTTCGCTTGTACACCCTCAGTTTGGTGGGTTGCGTCGTGGTACTGCTTCTCATCGTGAATCCCGTCGGCAGCGCGCGATACACATTCGGAACAGTTGGCTTCGCCCTCGCTGTTTACGCCGGCGCCCTGGTGTCGGGGAAGCGTGTGCGGGTGACTCTCGCCAGCACGCTCGGAGCCTTTCTGTTTCTGTTTCCTCTCGCAGACGCGTTCCGGAGCGAAGAGGTGAAACTCACGCGAAATGGATTCTTCGGCGAATATATGAGCAACCCCGACTATGACGCGTTCTGGCAGGTAGCAAATGCGTTCTCGTACTGGGTGGACGGGCTGGTGATTCCGTTCCGACAGTTTTTGGGGAGCGTGCTTTTCTGGGTGCCGCGAGCTCTGTGGGCGGATAAACCGACGGATACCGGCATCGTTCTGGCCAACTACCGAGGGTACACTTTCGACAACCTGTCAGCGCCGCTGTGGGCGGAATTGCTGGTCAACGGCGGGGTCATTCTCGTGGTTGTCGGGTTCGTGCTCGCGGGTATCGGGTTGAGGTTCATGGATACCAGGCTGCTGCTCTCGTTCGGACTCGGTGGCCTCTGGGCGGTGGTCGGCGCAATCTTTCCTGTCTATATGACAATCCTGATGCGTGGTTCGTTGCTCCAAGCTACGGGAGCGATGGCCGTAGCGGTGGCCTGCGTGCTTTTCGTCCGCCAGCGAAGAAATGTCGAAAGACTCGACCGCGCTTAGCTGGTATATGCCAACTCGAGAATGTCGGCAACACGGCCCATGCTCAAGTCCTTTCGGGTGGCCTTTGCGCCCCTCTGCCCCATCGCCTCGGCTATGTCCGGGTTATCCAGCAAAAAGCGCACCGCGTCATCCAGACCCGACTGAGTTTCATTGATGACGAGTCCACACTCGGCCCGCCGCACGATCTCGGCCAGACCACAGGACTCCGTAATGACGACCGGCAGGCCGAGTGACATAGCTTCGAGCACGGACATAGGGAACGGTTCATCCACCGACGGCAGGACGTAGATGGATGAGCGAGCCATGCGTTGGCTGGTCGCTTCGGGCGCGAGAGGTCCGTCCCAAGATAGGCGCGGAGTCTTTGCCTCGTCGATGGCTGCGCGTGTGGCCGCGCCTTCTCCCTCGTCTGGGCCGACGAGGGTAAAGCGTACGTCGGGGTAGTCCGGCGCCAAAGTTGAGGCAGTATTGACGAAGAATCCCGGACGCTTACGAGGCGCGAGCCGCGCGAGGAAGAGAACCTCGACGGATCCGGGCTCCCGGTGGGGTTCGATATCAGGTACCGGTACGCCGTTCGAGAGCTCCTGCAGCGAGAGGCTGTTGCCCCCAACCGCCTCCAATCCGCGTCGTTCTTCGGGAGTGAGATAGAAAACGCGCCTCGCACTCTTCAGGATCCGGCGCGTCAACAACGCGTCCAACGGACGGGCGAGCGGATGGGAGGAAGGGTCGATCATGCCGTGTGTCTGAAGCACAAACGGGACTCGCGCGCGCTTGACCTGGTAGGCGGCAGGTTGCGTCACCAGGTCCCGAGCTGCATGGATGTGCACCACCTCAAAGTTCTGAAGATTCGACGACAGCCAGCGCCGGAGCCCTGGCGCGGTCAAGCCGGCGAATCCTGCCCCTGGCATGATCGTCCTCGCCGGGAAAAGTACCGCGGGGACGCCGTCATAAAGGACGGGGGCGGCAGATTCGAAGCCACGATGCCCGCCGGCAATCGTGACGTCGTGCCCGCGTTCCATCAAAGTTCGGGCCTGATTGACGGCCACGCGAACTGGTCCACCATATTCGCCATTCGGGCTGATGAGCGTAACGATCGAGAGGATTCGCATGTCAGCGCGATACCGCATCCGTCGGCCGTGCCCGAGGGGCCAGGACGAGCGCGCCGGGGCGGACGCTGTCGCTGACAAGTGCTGTGGCGCCGACAACCGCGTCGTGGCCGATCGTGGATCCTCTGAGCACCGTAGCGCGAGCGGCGATCCACGCACCATCACCGACAACGATCGGCGCATTATCAAATTCGAAAGTGGGGGAGCGCCTGTCATGGCTACCTGTGCAGAGGAGGACCCCCTGTGAGATACAGACGTCTGATCCGATTGTCACGGGCTCGAGGTTCAGAATCCAGGTCTGTTCTCCGATCCACGAGTTGTCTCCAACAGTGAGCTTCCATGGCCAATGAATACGAACGCCGTGGCGAATGTTGACTCCTCGGCCGATGGTCGCCCCGAAGGCACGGAGGATGCTGACTCTCGCACTCGGTGGGCACCACCACCGAATCGACACCAGCCCGGAGACCAACAGCCACGCTACCTGCCACAGGGCGTTGCGTCCCCGGTCATACCCGGCACCGGAGAATCCAGAGAGGTTTCTCCGGGATATCGGTTCCGCGCTCGATGGCGTTGTCGGGGTCGCGCTATGGCGCTCGGAACCGTCGCGGTGGGTGGTCATCCCGACAGTGTACGCACGTAATTTGGCCCGAACGCTCTTCGGCGACGCCCCCGTTGTGGGTATTTGAGGATTCCTCGGTATTCGCGCTAGCGTTGAGCGATACGCGCAAGGAAATCGATAGTTGGGTGGAACTCCCGGAGAGTGGAGCCATGTCGAGAGGCACACGTCGTTTGGTCGCTGCCAGGTCCGGGCTCAGCAAAATTGCGGGCTATTCCCTCTCAATGCTCGTCCTGGCTGTGGCATCGCTGGCGATCATTCCCGTCATGGTTGGAGCGGACGGCCCGCGGGCGTGGGCGTCCATCGCCGTCGGACAATCCATCGGCGGCGTTGCCGCCGTTGTGGTGGGATATGGCTGGGGCCTGACCGGGCCGGCTGTCGTAGCGCGGGCCGATCCACCAGCGCGAGTGCGCGCTCACTCCGAGTCCCTCTGGGTCAAGTGCGTCCTTCTTGTGCCGGTAGGGGCGACTGCGGCGAGTCTTGCCGCACTCCTGACGCCGACGCGCCCGGATCTTGCTGCGGTCGGGGCACTCTCCACGGCAGCGGTCGGGCTCACGGCGAGTTGGTATTTTGTCGGTCTTTCGCGGCCGTATGCCTTGTTCTTTCTCGAGACATTTCCACGCGTGCTGGGGACAGTGGTGGGAATCGCCCTCATGCTCGCGGGGGCCGATGCGTTCGTGGGGGTCATGTGTGTGCTGGGCGGGATGGTGCTGGCGTTCGTCGCCTCGTCGATCTTCATTCAAGGTGTAAGCGGTGTGCCGCGGGGTGAGAGGCTGCCGCGCAGCCCGCTGTGGAGCGTTCTGGGTTCGCAGGGGCTTGGCCTCAGTTCGACCCTGCTATCGTCCGGATACGTGGCTGCCCCCGTCCTGATCGTGTCTGCCGTCGCCCCCTATGCCCTTCCGGTTTATGCGATCGTGGATAAAGTTCAGCGTCAGGTATCGGTTGCTCTCAATCCGTTCGTGACCGTGTTTCAGGGGTGGGTGCCTCGAGCAACGAGTGATCGGTTGCGTGAGCGGGTGTTTCGAGCGCTCGCGCTGTCTTTACTCTTTTCCATCCTTCTTGGTGTGGGCATGCTCAGCGTCGCGCCCTATTTGATTGCGTGGCTTGGCGGTGATCAGATTCGCCCCGGAACCACGACACTCGTGCTGATGGCGGGATTTGTCGCCCTGGCCCTGTTCGAGGCCGTCGTGAGCAAAGCAATCCTGATTGCCATCGATCGGGTGAATGTCGTGGCCACCGCCACGCTCGTCGGCAGCCTGGTTGGACTTCCGCTTGTCGCCGTCGGCGCCGTCTTCTTTGGGCCGAGTGGGGCGCTGGGGGCCATTCTCGTCGGCCTCGCTCTCCGCGTGGGGATTGAGCTCACCGGTGTGTTCACCACTTTTCGACGAGCCGACGGGCCTGTGTCTACCGCAGTCAATACGAGGAGAACTCAACGTGCACAGATCTAGATTGGGTTTGGTGATGGCCGTTTGGCTGCTTCCTGCCGGACCGGTGAAGAATCGCCTGCTCCGACGCCTCGGGCACCAAATAGATCCTGGCGCGCGCGCACGCTCGAACTTTGTGTGGGGCGTCGACTCGTTCGTGATGGAACCGGGAAGTCGCATCGGTAAATGGAACCTGATCAAACACATGTCGACCGTGTCGGTCGGGTCCGGTGCATCGATCGGGCGTCTCAATGTCATTTCCTCTCACCCGGTATATGTGCGGCTCTACCCCGTTGGCGCCAGACTCGACCTTGGCTCGCGTGCAAAAATTACGAGCCGTCACCAGCTCGATTGTTCCGGCGGGTTGCGGGTTGGTGAGCTGTCATCGATCGCCGGGCACGACACCCGAGTGTTGTCTCACAGCGTTGACCTCGCACGTGACGCCCAGGTCGCGTACCCGATCGTCATCGGTGAACGGAGTTTCGTGGGTGCGCGATGCCTCCTTCTGGGCGGTGCGGTCCTTCCCGCCAGGTCGGTCCTCGCCGCGGGGTCGGTTCTGCCGCACCTCAAAGGTCATCCGGCAGCGGGCCTCTGGGCCGGCGTACCGGCGGAGTATAAGCGTCCTGTGAGCGGCGAATGGTTTGACCGGGAGACGACCTCCACGTCGCGCGTCTTCATTCCTGATACCGATACCACCGTCGAGAATGCCCTGTGACTCAGGGGCGTGCGGACAACTCCCGGAACCACTTGGTGAGAAGCATTGCGGCGATGGCTGCGTTCGCCAGAAAGAGAAGGCTGTACGCCACGACGAACACGGGGGTGAAGCCCCAGACTACGAAGCTCAGGCACAGAACTCCGTAATCCGCTGGCAATAGTCCGACCGCTCGCACCGTGGAGGGACGGCTCGGCACCACTTCCCGCCTCGCGGGGAGTGAGCGCTCAATGAGTTCGAGCAGTGTTCCCCCGGCGAACAGCAGCGTGGAGATCACCTGGAAAACGAGGGGAATTGAAAGCCATAGCGTCTCGACCGACGTGTGAAGCCACGCAGCGACGAATACGCAACCGTGAACGGCGACCATCTTTGCGGCGTCGACGACGTGATCGAGCCATTCTCCAGCGGGTGACTGGCGCCCGGAGAGTCGTGCCACCTGGCCGTCTGCCGAGTCGAGCGCGAAGCCGAGCGCGAGCAGTAGCGCGACGACGATGCCCACGGCAAGCCCCGGGCGCTGCGAAACCAGCACCGCGAGCCCGGCTGTAGTAGCTATTGCCGAGAGAAGCGTGACCTGGTTGGGGCTGGCGCCCACACTGTGCAACGCGGCCGCGAGCATCCTGCCGAGAGGCCTGTTCACGTGCCGGCTGTACAGTGACACGCCCTTCTTCGGCTTTTGGGCCTGCACCAGTTCTGCGTACGCCAATTTGAAGGTGGTCACTGGGTGCATCCTGACGTCGAGCTCGGGCGAGCGGTTCACGGTTCGGTTCCAAATTCGGAATCTACCGCATAACGCGAGCTTTTCTCAGTTTTGGCCCCCTATCGGGGTGGTTCCCCTGCGGTCAAACGTGAGTAATCTTCAGATACTCGCGATTCGGCGTTCTGCGTTGTGGGCATCACTTTTCCTATACCGACCTGGCCTTGCGCCGTGTCGATTTCCGAACGGGGACAACATGCGCTCACGCGCTCTGGGCGGGACCATTGCGGTGCTCACCCTAGTAACAGGACTGATCGTCGGGTCGTTGTCACCTCAGGCAGCGTCGGCGCTGTCTCCTGGTGTTCACTTCAGCGCGGAAAACCTTCCGACCTGGCAAACCAATGGTGTCGTTTATGCATTGGGGCAATCGAACGGCAAAGTTATCGCCGGAGGAACGTTCTCCCAGATTCGCCCGCCGACCGGCGGCTCCGGAACGGCTCAAACCCGGAACGCACTCGCGGTGTTCAACGCTGAAACTGGTGCGCCTGACCCCTGCCAGTTCACTGTCGCGCTGAGCGGCGGAACGCCGACAATACGCGCAATCGTCACCTCCGATGACGGGAATACCGTCTATGTTGGCGGCAACTTCTCAAGCATGTCGGGTGTCACGGTGGCCAGGGTGGCCGCCATCGACGTGAACTCCTGTTCAGTCCGCCCCTTGCGCACAAGCGCCATTTCATCGGTCGTCTATGGCCTCGCGGTGAAAGGCAATACCCTTTATCTCGCGGGCGCGTTTAAGAGCGTGGCCGCGCAGGAACGGCTGAGCTTCGCCGCGGTGAATGCGACGACAGGTGCGTTGCTTCCGTGGGTGGCGAACACCGAACTCACCGGACGTGCGGTGGCTGTCTCGCCAGACGGTTCCAAGGTAGCCGTTGGCGGAGACTTCTTCTTCGTCAACGGTCAGGACTCGCACTCCATCGGCGTGGTCGACGCGATCTCAGGAGCGAATGTCCGCAACTATCCGGTGGGATTCATTCCAAGCACATCGGTGACGAAGGCGCTGTATTCCAGCGGGGACACCTTTTACGGCGGTAACGAGGGTACCGGCGGTGGTGTGTTTGACGGGCGTTTCGCCATCAGCTGGAACACCCTCGAGCAAAAATGGCGCGATACCTGCCTCGGTGCTACTCAGGCGTTGCTTGAATATCGAGGAACTGTCTACGCAGCTAACCACGCCCACGACTGTTCATCCAACCGCGCTTTCCAGGACGGTAAACGGACGTACTTCACTGCGCAGAATGCGGAATCCGCCGAATTACTTGGCTGGAACCCGCTCGGTAACGACGGCACAGGCGAAGGGATCGGCCCTCGCGCCCTCGTTATCTCGAACGGGAACTCAACCGGCCAGCCATATTTGTGGTCGGGAGGTGAATTCACCAGAATCAACAACACGGCTCAACAGGGTCTGACCCGATTCAGCGCCGCTGACACAGGGGCCCCTCCTACACCGGTTGCTTCCGCACAAGCGACCAGCTCCGGGTCGATTCAGGTACGCTTCCGCGCAGTTGTGGACTCAGACGACAGCGTCCTGACGTACCGGATCTACCGCAACAACGCGAGCACTCCCGTGTGGGAAGGAACGGCAAACTCGCAATGGTGGAAGCGCCCGCAGGTGACATTCGTTGACACGGCAGTGAACACAGGCACCCAGTATTCGTACCGGGTAACGGCATCCGACGGGACAAACACCAGTGGGCTCTCTGCGGCCGTCACCACTCGCGCAACGGCATCCTCAAACGACTACCCGGCCCAGGTCCGCGCTGACGGTGCTCAACTGTACTGGCAGTATGACGGCACAACCGGGGTATGGATTCAAGACAAGAGCGCTACTGCGACGAGGACCGACGGTATGAGCGGGATCGCCCAGAACGGCGTTGCACGTGCAGCGGATGGCGCATTCGCCGGGGACACGACCGGCTCCGCGGTCTTTGACGATGTCGACGACAATGTCTGGGAAGACAACTATGTCCCCGGGCCGTCGACGTACTCAATCGAGACGTGGATCAAGACAACTACAACCACCGGTGGGAAGATCATCGGCTACGGCAATGGGCGTCCGCGCACAGACTCAGGTGAGAACGTCAACAGCGGCAGCTATGACCGGCACATCTATATGGACAACTCCGGGCGGCTCACGTTCGGTGTCTATACCGGGGCGGCGGTGACGATTCGGAGTGCATCTGCCTACAACGACGGCGGATGGCACCATATCGTTGCTACCCAGGGGGCGGGTGGAATGGCGCTCTACGTTGATGGCCTGCGCGTGGGTCAGAACGGAACGACGAACGCTCAGTCCTATCACGGAGTCTGGCGGGTCGGTGGCGACAACCTTTCGGGTTGGCCTGACCGCCCCTCGTCGGACTTCTTTGGCGGACAGATTGACGAAACAGCCGTGTACGGCGGTGCTTTGACTCGCCAGCAAGTGCTCAGTCACTACACGCTCGCCGGGGGCTCTGCGGCGGTAAATCCCGCACCCGACGACACCTATGGCCAGGCGGTCTACGCGGGTGATCCTGATTTCTACTGGCGCCTCGCTGAGCGTGACGGTACTACCGCTCGCGACTCCTCGACTTTCGGCTCAACGCCGGGAGTGTACGGCGCTGGAGTTGAGAGAGGCTCGCGTGGCATCGTCGAAGGAAATTCCGCAGTGACGATGAACGGTGCGCCGGAGAGTCTCGTCGCCACCACGGTGGCTGGTGGGTCTTCCTCAACTTTCGCGGCCGAGCTGTGGTTCCGAACGAGTTCAACGTCCGGTGGAAAGCTCATCGGCTTCGAGAACACGCAATCGGGAAATGGATCTGACTACGACAAGCAGATCTATATGACCAACTCAGGCTCCCTGATCTTCGGTGTCTACACGGGTGGAGTCGCATACGTGGAGAGTCCGATTAGCTACAACGATGGATCGTGGCACCATGTGGTTGGAGTCCAGGATGCGACCGGCATGAAGCTGTACGTCGACGGGTCGCTGATCAACTCGAACGGTACGGTGTCGAACCAGTCGTTCACCGGGTACTGGAGAGTCGGCGGTGGAAATATCAATGGCTGGCCATCGCAGCCGTCGAACTTCTATTTTGCAGGCTCGATCGATGAAGCCGCGCTCTACTCACGCACCCTCACAGCGCAGGAAATTGCCAACCACCATGCTCTCGGAGTCAATGACTCCACGGCGCCAGCGATGCCAGAAAACGTCGATGGACGATTTGAGGATGGTGCAGTCACGCTGAGTTGGGATGCCGCGAGCGATGACACAGCAGTGCAGAGCTACCGCGTCTACCGTGGCGAGTCCGCAGACTTCACCGCAGATTCATCGAGTTTCGTGGATGAGGTCACCGAAACCAGCTGGACGGGAATCAATCCCGAGATCGGCACCGCTTACTATCGGATCGTTGCGGTAGACGGCAGCGGCAATGTGAGTGCTCCAACGAGTGCTGTTGCAGTGACGGTGACAGACACGATCGCGCCATCGGTTCCATCGGGAGTGACCGCGAGCGCCGGTGCGACCTCCGCGACAATAACGTGGACCGCCTCTACGGACAACGTTGGCGTGGCAACGTACGCGCTTTACCGCGGCAACAACGCCGGGTTCGAGGCGAACGCATCCAATCGGATTGCTGAGCTCACTGGCACTTCTTATACCGATACCGGCTTGCAGCCGGGAAGCTACTTCTATCGGGTGACAGCGGTTGACGCCGCAGGCAATGTGACCGCACCATCTGAAGCATCGGGCGAAGTGGTCATCGCGGCGCCGGACAGGACAGCACCGACGGCTCCAACGGACGTGTCCGCCGGAGCTGACCAGACCAGTGTCACCGTGGAGTGGGAGGCATCGACCGACAACGTTGGAGTGGTCAGATATTCGGTGCACCGAGGAACGACGAGCGGCTTCGCGGTCAACGGGTCCACCCTGATCGCGGAGACTACCGAGACCCGGTACGTGGACGCCGGGCTGGAGGTCGGTACTTATTACTACAAGGTGACGGCGGCAGACGCAGCCGGTAACGTCAGCGCGGCGTCAGGTGCATCGAATCCTGTGACCATCGTCATCGTGGATAGTTCCGCGCCGACAGCACCGGTGGGTGTGACTGCACAGAATCAGGGCTCGACCGTTCAGGTGGATTGGTCAGCCTCGAGCGATAACGTCGCGGTCACCGGGTACACCGTGTATCGGGGTGCGACCGTCGGCTTCGCTGCTGACGCCACGAGCCGCATCGGTGATTCCGCCGGTACGTCTTATTCGGATCCAGACCTGGCCAACGGCACCTACTATTACCGGGTGACGGCGGTGGATGCGGCTGGAAACGTCAGCGCACCGAGTGAGGCAGCGGCTGCAACGGTGGGACAGCCTGTCAGCGATCCGATTGTGATGAGGGTGACACCGACGGAAGATGCCATGGTGTATCAGTCCTCCCCGGCGACAAACTACGGTCAGAACAATCAGCTGAGCGCACGAGGGGCGGCGAGTAATTCTGCATTCGAGTCCTTCCTCAAGTTCCCCCTGCCGGTTGCCCCGCCGGGAATGGTTCTCTCCGAGGCGACGATCACCACGCGTACATCGACCGATGCGACCGCTGGGTCGACCGATACCCATACATACTCGCTGGCAGCGTCGAGTTGGGCGGAGGACACTCTCACCTGGAACAACCGCCCGACTGGAAGTGGGCCGACGATGGGGACGCTCACAGGCGCCAGTGCGACCAACACCGTATACACCGCCAGCCTGGCAGCGGGACCTCTCGCCGGGCTGACCGGTCAAAACGTATCGCTTCGTCTGACGAGCGGTGGTGGTGACAACCTTCGGCTCTGGTCGAGCGAAGCGAGCAACGTTTCATACCGCCCGGTACTGACTCTCACCTTCCGGCCCGGTACGGGGCCGGAACCTGACACGACGGCGCCCTCCGTTCCCACTGGCGTGTCTACGGCGGTGAATCAGTCGGCAGTGACCGTCAGCTGGTCCGCATCGACGGATAGCGTCGGGGTCACGGGATACTCGATCTACCGCGGAGCCACGAGCGATTTCCCGGCTAATGCGACCAGCAGGATCGCGGGAACGTCGGGGACATCCTTTACGGACAGTCCCGTGTCGGCCGGCACCTGGTACTACCGAATTGACGCCACGGATGCAGCAGGAAATCTGAGCGCACCATCTGCGGCGGTCGCAGCAATCGTCTCGCCCCCGTCGCCTGCCGCCGTCACCGTGCAGGTGCCGGCGACAGATGACGCAATGGTGGTGCAAGCGGCCGGCGGGACCAACTATGGTTCAAATACTCAACTGTCGGCGCGCGGTGGGGGAACAGCTCAGATCGAATCGTTCCTGCATTTCGATCTTCCGACCGCGCCCATCGGATACACACTCACCGGCGCCACGTTCACGGTCAGGACCTCTACCGACCCTGCGGCAGGATCGATCGACACGTTCACGCTTTCAACGGCCGCCGACGGTTGGACAGAAGCAGGTCTGACCTGGAATAACAGGCCGACCACATCCGCGCAAACAATGGGAACGATGGGTCCAATGACCGCGACCAACACTCAGTACGTCGGGGCGCTCTCGATCGAGACCCTCGGTTCGCTGCTCGGACAAACGGTATCGGCTCGATTCACAGGCAACGGCAGCGATAACGTGCGTCTGTGGTCGACCGAGTCGGGAACGGCGAGCTATCGTCCCATGATCACCTTGACCTACACGCCGAACGCATGAGCGAGTCATTGATTCGAGCCCGGTTTGATCGGCGACAATTCCTCGTGGGCGGAGCGGCGGTCCTCTTTCTGGCCTCCTGCTCGCAGCGCAGCAGCCCAACGAACTACCAGCTGGTCGGAGCGGCTCCCGCATCGACGGTGCGGGCGGTCTCTGAACTCTTCGCACTGGCGGCGCCGTTCTATATTGCCCACCGCGGATCCGGCGACAACTGGCCCGAGCACACAGCTCTGGCGTACAGCAACGCTGCTGCTGCGGGTGCACAGGCGATCGAAATCTCCGTGAACGCGACAGCAGATGGCGTGCTGGTTTGTCACCATGATAAGAACATCCGCAGGATGACGGGGGTCGATAGGGATATCGCCGAAATGTCATGGAGCGAGTTGCAGGCTCAACGAAATGACGCACGGCGATGGCTCGGCCCCCTCGCTTCGCTCGAGCCAATACCGCGCCTCTCCGATGTGCTTGACGACCTCGCGGCCGAGCACGTCATTTTCATCGAGGACAAAACCGGGCGTAACACGACCGCTCTGCTCGCCCTCATGGATTCTTACCCGGACGCCACAGAGCACTTCGTGTGGAAACAATGGGCGGGGGCCAAGCAGCACCAACTGGCTCGAAAGCGCGGCTATAAGACCTGGGGATATGTGACCTCTGATCTCGCCCTGACGACGGAGATGCTCGACGGGTTTGACTACCTCGGGATTCACCACTCGGCCACAGACGCTGCCATTTCACGACTCGTTGCACGAGGAAAGCCCGTGATCGCTTGGGAGGTGCACCGGCGCTCGATGCGGGACCGGTTATTGAAGCTTGGCGTCGTCGGAATGATGTGCTCGAACATCCCTTACGTCATGGGTTCCACGTTGCCAGCAGTGACCGATTCGTTCGCCAGCGGTGTGCGAGCGCCCGGTGACTTGCCGTGGACCACAGATCTGGGCTGGAAAAACCAGCCACAGCTCATCCCGGATTCCGGATCGGTTGTCCTCGCATATCCCACCATTGAGAGCTACCACATGGGCTCGTTTGCGCCGGTCGACACCCGGGACTGTCGTATTTCCTTCCGACTGCGCTGGCCCGATAGTACGCCCGCTTCAAGCAAGCACGCTGGCCTGTCTTTCGGCCTTGCAAGCGACGATCCCTATCGAGTCGGTATCTCGTCCAGGGTCAGCGGCTATCACGCCATCCTGCGCGCCAATGGAAGGCTTGATCTGTACGAGCGGAGGAGCGGCATTGCCCGTGGAACCCTGCTCGGGACGGTGCCTACGCCCGCGCCGGCGGTGGGTGAATGGGTCGATCTGGTCGTGTCGATCAGCGGCGCGAGGATCACTGTGAGCCGGGGCGGCAACCCCGCATGGGTAGTAGCAGTCGATGATTCGCGACACCGGGGAGGGTACTTCTCGTTGTGCAAGAACTACGCGGACCCCATTCCCGTTGAGTTCTCAGCAGTGCGGGTCGAATGACAGGCTAAGCCGGTCCAGCCGTCGTCGAGTATTCGGCTGATGGCTGTGACTGCACTCCGCGGAGGACGTCATCCAACACGGACACGAACTTGGTCAGAGCCGCTCCTGCGGAGAGCATTTCACGCCGGTATGCCCTCGCGGACGCACCGTACTCTGCCGCACGTTCGGGATCGTCCGCCAGGGCTTCTGCAGCATGCAGGAGGTCGATGGGCCGGTTCGGGTCAACGATGGGCCCGGCATGTCCAGCGCGTAGCTCTTCGGCTGTGATACTTCCCTCGTCGACGGCGCCGATGACGGGCAGTCCAGTGGCGAAATATGACGTCAGCTTGCTCGGAACTGACATTTCCGTGAGCCCAGGGCGTTCGTTCACCAGCAATATATCTGCCGAGGCGATGGCAACTTCGAACTGCCCGTCGGGGAGCGGGTCGAGAAATTGGAGATGCGTGCTTTGTGGCCCAGACTCCAGCTGCTGACGGGCGTTTCCGTCTCCGAGCAAGACGAACCGGACCCTGGAATCGAGCTCTTCAGCGAGGTGGGACGCGCGCACGACGTTGTGCAGGCCCTGCTTCGCGCCCATGTTCCCCGCGTGCAGAACGATAATGTCCTCGGGCCCCCAGCCCAACCGCCGGCGCATGGCTTCGTCGCGCTGCACGGCGGAATCGTCGATGTGCGACCAGTTTCGAACGACGTCTATCGAATCGGCGGGGAGCAGTGCCTCAGAAGTCAGGTAGCGCTTGAAGCGGTCGTGAATTACGACGGTGCGTGAGGCCTGCTTCAGGGCAGAGCGCTCGACCAGCCCGACGAGTCGTGCCGCTCGATCGCCAGACCCTGTTTCAGCGACCCCGAGGGAGTAAATATCCTGCACCCATACGCAGGCGGGGATCCGGGAGATTCGGGCCCGCAGCAGGAGCAATCGGGTTGCAAAAAGAGCGGGGCTGACCAGGACCACGACGTCGGGTGATTTCCATGGTGCAAACAGAGCGCGAAGGCCGAAGTGCATCTCCATCAGCAGTCGTTTGCCGCTCGTCGGGGTCCGGGGAACGTAGTGACGGACACGAAGGAGAGAGACCCCGTTGACTACTTCTTCCAGAGCGCTGCCTCGGTAACCCGCCGCCACCTGCCACTGTGGGTAGTGCGGAAAGCTTGAGATCGCGCGAACATCATGGCCCTGGGCGACGAGTCCCTCGGCAAGTCCGGTCGTGTATGGCGCTATTCCGGTGGGCTCCGGGGAATAGTTCAGACCCACAATTGTGACGCGAGGGCTGTGCGAGTTATCGACCACGGTAGTCAACGCCCTTCGGAAGAAACCAGTCGTAGGTCGATCGGATGCCATCGGCAAGGTTGATATCGGCGGTCCAGCCGAGAGCCGCGACACGTCGAGTAATTCGCGCGGTGCGCCGTCCCGCATTGAGGTGTTGAACGACAGCTGCCCCATAGGGAGAGCGCGGGTAAAATGGTGTTGATTCGGTTTGCGGGATCTGTTGGACAAGCCCGTAAAGCTCGCTGGTCGAGGCCAGATAGGAGCCGTCCTGGCCGGTGACTCCGGTGATGAGTGCGGTTTTTGCCATGGGGTAAGCCCTTTTCGAGAGAGCCGTCAGCGGCGTTCGACGTCGTCGCCGACCGAGATGCCGGCCAGTGTGTCGAGCGCTCGACGCAGTGACGTGCTTGAGGTCGACAGGGTGTAGGGGAAATAGACCACCTCGACACCGTGTGCACCGAATTCCTTTTCGAGCCGCAAACCGCGTTCGGTCCCTTTCCAGTCGTCGCCCTTGAAGTACACGTTGAACCCGACGTCTCGCCAGGTGTCGATCTTGTCGGTGTGCACCTCAGCTATCGCTTCATCGACCACGTCGATACTCCGTACGATCTCGAGGCGTTCGACCAGGGGGACCACCGGCGTGATTCCCTTGTTCTGGAGCAGCATTTCGTCGGAAACAACCCCTGCGACCAGGTAGTCGCACTGGCTCTTTGCGTGGCGGAGAATGTTGAGGTGGCCGATGTGGAAGAGGTCGAAGGCGCCGCCCGCGTACCCGATTCTGTCGGTCATCGTTTTCCTTTCATGGGATGTTCACAGGTCATGTCAGTAAGCGCCCACAGGATTGAGGAGCACCTTGACGGTGCGCCAGACAATGATCAGGTCGCCGGTGAGCGACCAGTTCTCCACGTAATAGAGGTCCAGCCGGACACTCTCGTCCCAGCTCAGGTCGCTTCGCCCGTTGACCTGCCACATGCCGGTGAGCCCTGGTTTGATGTACAACCGGCGGTGAACGTGGTCTTCGTATGCCGCGACCTCGCGCGGGAGTGGCGGGCGGGGACCGACCAGGCTCATGTCGCCGAGGAACACATTCCAGAGCTGCGGCAGCTCGTCGAGTGAGTATTTCCGAAGGAAGCGGCCGACCGTTGTGACCCGCGGGTCGTGCTTGAGCTTGAACAACACGCCGTTGCCCTGGTTTTCGTGGGTCAGGGCAGCCAGATCGCTCTCAGCGGTGGTCACCATCGAGCGGAACTTCACCATCCGGAACGTGCGTTGGCCACGGCCGACACGCTCCTGGGTGAAGAACACCGGCCCGCCGTCGTCGAGCTTGATGAGGAGAGCGATGATGAGAAACAGCGGAGCGAGAACGATGATCCCGGCGGCCGTTGAGCCGACGTCGAACGCACGCTTGAGAACATGCTTGCCGCCCTCGAACTGCGGAATCTCAACGTGAATGAGCGGGAGCCCCTCCACCGGTCGGAAATGAATTCGCGGGCCAGCAACATCCGTCAATTGGGAAGCGAGCACCAAATCAGTTGCCGTTCCTTCGAGTTGCCAGCCCAGGTTGCGAATGAAGTTCGCGCCCCCTTTGGGCTGGCCGGCGATGATCACGGTGTCGGCTCCAGCGTTGCGTGCGGCTTGCGCGACATTGGTGGTCGCGAGCACGGGAACGGGCTTTTGACCGGTCGCCACTGTGGGGGCGTCAGTGTTTGACACGACCGCGCCAACCACGTTGTATGCGGCCCCCGACTTTTGTTGAATCTGCCGGATCACGTAGCCAACGTCGTCAAGGTCGCCAACCACGAGTGCACGACAGAGGTAGTGGTCGAGGCTTCGTTGCGCGACCAGCCAGCGGCGCCAGAGCCAGTGGGCGCCGAGGAGGCTCACCGTTCCGAGGGGGAGCGCGAGCATGAAGTATCCGCGAGCAATGTCCACCTTGAGGATGACCAGGGCGATGGCAAAGAGCCCGAAAGCGGTGGCGCTGGCGTTGACGATGCGTTTGTATTCGCTGGTGCCAACGCCGATGACGCGAGAGTCGTGGACGCCGAACGCGACGAGAGCGATGAGCCAGGAGACCACAATGGTGGCGGAAATCACCAGATATTGCCCGTCGTTGATCCGGGTGCTTGCCGGTATCGCCTCGATACCGAATCGAAGCGAGAACGCGAGGGTGACCGCGAGAATGATCGTTGCGACGTCGGTCAGACGCAGGCGTATCCGGTAGTTGCGTGCCCACACTCGCTCGGACGCCTGGCTGAGCGCGTGGTCGCGCGCGGCGGTGGTGATCCTCCGACGTAGCCGAGGGCGGGCAAGGCCTGAAAGGACGGGACGCGATTTGACTTCGGTCACGACAGGCCGCGTTCGGTTGGCAGAGGAGAATCCTGAGTCGACGGGCGTATGGTGCTTAAGCGCATCAGTTCCCCTCTCCTCTGTGCTCGTCGGATACAACTGAACGGGGGCGCGAGCCCGCCTCCCTGAGCAGAAAATTCACATTCCGTTAAACACGAGGTTCTCTCATGTTTGCTCCGCTATTGACAGTAGCGGTGTAGGGAGCGCGAGCCCTGCCCCCAGTAGTAGGGGTGAGGAATGCTCATGTTTGTGGTCGACGGGGCCGAATTGCGTCTCGCTGAACTCGCGTATCTCGCGTCGCGGCGCCTTGGGGTCCTCCGCCGTTCAGCTTGAGCGCTGCAGTTACGCGACGCGAGCGACGTGCCCTGCTGAGACGTGGAGGCGCTGAGTCGCGTTGAGCCCGTCGACCGGGTCGTGGGTCACGAGCACGACGGCGACCCCGCGGGCGCGTTCGCGCTCGATGCAGCGGGCAAGCAGGGCATTTCCATCCTGGTCCAGGCTGGCCGCTGGCTCGTCGAGGAGCAGGATCTCTGCGCGTTGAGCGAGGCCCTGGGCGAGAAGGGCGCGTTGGCGCTGACCGCCTGACAGCGTGCTCAGTGAGGCCTTCTCGAGTCCGCGCAGACCGACGGCGCTCACGCTCTCAGCGATGATGAGGCAGTCGCGCCGGCGATCCCGCTGGCGCGAGGGGAACCAGCGCCCCATCGCGACGACATTTGCAACGGTGAGCGGGAGCGCGTCTGTCACGGCGCTGCGCTGTAGCACCAGCGCTCGTCGCGCACCGTCGGCAATCGTGAGCGTGCCATTGCTGAGCGGGTGCAACCCGGCCAGCGCCAGGAGCAGTGTTGATTTGCCGCTCCCGTTCGCGCCGGTGACCACCGTCAGTGAGCTGGCGGGGATGGTCAAGCCGACGTCGTGCAGGATGCTCCTGCCTGCGCGATCGATGCGGCCAGCGGAGAGGGTTGCGATGGGAGGGGCTAATGACACGTCCCCACAATAGCAATTGATAATCGTTATCGTTAACGCTATGGTTTCGAACCATGTCCTGGCTCACCGATCCCTTCTCCGTCGAGTTCATGCAGCGAGCCCTCGTCGGCGGCACGCTCGTTGCGCTGATCTGCGCCGTCGTCGGCGTCTGGGTTGTGCTTCGTGGAATGGCATTCCTGGGCGAGGCGATGGCGCATGGGATGCTCCCTGGTGTCGCCCTTGCGACGCTGATCGGAGCACCCGTCATGGCGGGAGCCGCGCTCAGTGCCGTCGCGATGAGTGCGGGGATCGGTCTGATCCGTCGCCATGGTCGGCTGTCGCACGACACGAGTATCGGACTGCTCTTCGTCGCGATGCTCGCTCTCGGCGTCATCGTCATCTCTCACTCGGGCAGCTTCGCCACCGACGCGACGGCCGTGTTGTTCGGCGACGTGCTCGCGATCTCGGAGGCTGACATCATCACGCTCGCTCTCGCGCTTGCGGTCACTCTCGGCGTTGCCGCTCTCTTTCACCGTGCGTTCGTCGCGCTCGCCTTCGACGAGCGGGTCGCGCGGATGCTCGGCCTGCGGCCCGCACTCGCTCAGGCGATGCTCGTTGGACTCGTCACCATTGCGGTTGTCGCGTCCTACCGGGCGGTCGGTTCCCTGCTCGTCGTCGGGCTTTTGCTCGCACCCGCCGTCGCCGCCGGGCGATGGGTAACGCGGATTGTGCCAACGATGATGCTCGGCGCGGTGTTCGGCGTCACCGCTGTCGCCGCGGGTTTGCTCCTCTCCTGGCATACCGGAACGGCCGCCGGCGCCTCGATCGCCGCCACAGCCGTTCTGACGGCGGCCGCATCGGCAGTCCTGCGATCCGCTCTTTCCGCTCTCAGGCGCAGCCCCGCTTCCGCCGTTGTCGACCCCTCACCGAAAGCGACTCTTGTTTCCTCGTAACTTGCGTGCCGTTCCCGTGCTCGTCCTCTGTACGTTTGCGCTCACCGCGTGCTCCCCACCTGAGCCGACGCCCGAAGCGTCCTCGACCAGCGCCCTCGGCGACGGGCACGGGTACGTTGCCGGCGCCGAGGAGGTGCAGGAGCCCCCGCTGCACCTCCTCACGCTCGGAACGGATGACGCAGTGAACCAGCTGGACCTGTCCACCGAGGAGTGGACGGAGGTCGGCACCGTCGACGGAGCCACCGATGCGGCGACCGACGGACGGTTTGTGTTTGTCTCCGATGCCGCGGCGGGTCTTGTCACCATCGTCGACAGCGGCATGTGGACGCAAAGTCACGGGGACCACTTCCATTACTACCGGGCCAGCTCTCGCATCGTCGGCTCGATCCAGGAAACGGGGCCGGCAACGGTCAGCGCGGGCAGCAGCGCAACAGGAATCTTCTTCCCTGAGTCCGGGGTCGGAGTGATGCTCGACAACGCCGCGCTCGGAGAGGGGGACATTGTGGAAACTGTCCGTCACAACAGCGTTCCCCACGACGGCTCGATCGTCCAGCGCGGTGAGTCCACTCTCGTGACTACAGCGGATGCCGGGAAACCATCTGCCGTGCAGGTCCTTGGCCTCGACGCGTCGGTCACCAACGAGGCCGATTGCACCGGCGCCGGGTTGCCGATCACCACGTCGGTCGGGGTCGCCTATCCCTGCGCCGATGGTGTGCTGCTCGCGACAACGGCGGAAGACGGCATCCGCTTCGAGCGCATCGACTACCCCGCGTCCTCAGCGCCGCCGGCCACATCGTTCGCCGCGAGGAAAGGCCGGCCGATCGTTGCCGGGCTCGCTGGCGACGCCGGCGTGTGGCTGCTCGATTCCAGGCAGCGTGCACTCACACTGCTTCAGACAGAGGTGCCCTTGCGCCAGGTCACCGCCGTTGATGACGCGGCCGGCCACATCATCGGGCTCACTATCGATGGCCGGGTCACTGTCTTGTCCGCTGACGACGGTGCCGTACTCGCCACCACTGAACCGCTCCTGCCTGAAACTCTCCTCACCCCTGACCTCCTCGGTGGTGTCGACCTCGTTGCCGACGCTCAGCGGGTGTACCTCAATGCGCCGGCAGAACGGGCCCTGTTCGAGATCGACTTCGCTGACTCGGCACGAGTCGCGCGCACGTTCGCCACGGGTAACATCCCGCTGTTCTTTGCAGAGACGGGGCGCTGACGGATGGTCAGAATCCTGCTGGGCGCGGTGAGTGCCGTTGTCGTTGTCCTCACGGCGGCGGGGTGCAGCCCCGTCGCAGCCGAGCGGCCGCTCGTCGTCGCGACCACCAACATCCTCGGTGATGTGGTGTCGAACATCGTGGGCAACGAACTCGACGTGCTCACCCTCATGAAACCGAACGCCGACCCGCACTCCTTCGAGATTTCGGCGCAGGAGGCGTCGCGGTTGCACAACGCAGAGCTGCTCGTGTCGAACGGGCTCGGGCTCGAGGAAGGACTGCAACAACACCTCGACACCGCGTCGGCGGATGGCGTCCCCTCCGTCGTCGCCGGGGATCACATCGACGTTCTCAACTACGCCGACGGGGATGCTGCGGGCATGCCAGACGCGCACTTCTGGACCGACCCGGCTCGCATGGTCGAGGTTGTCCTGGCGATCGAGGCGGCCGTCTCGACGATCGATGGCGTCGATTCCGATGTGATCGCGGGAAACTCCGCCCGCTACCTCGCGGAGCTCGGAGAGCTCGATGAGGCCATGACCGCCGCGTTCACCGCCATTCCTGCCGAGCAGCGGGCGCTGGTCACCAACCATCACGTCTTCGGATACCTCGCCGAGCGGTTCGATTTCCGGGTCATTGGCGCGATCATCCCGGGCGGGACGACCCTCGCGGCGCCGAGCGCGTCTGACCTCCGTGACCTCGTCGCCGCTCTCGACGAATCCGGCGTGTCGACAATCTTTGCCGAGTCGTCCCAACCGGACCGGCTGGTTCGCGTGCTCGCCGACGAGGCCGGGGTGCACGTCTCCGTCGTCGAGCTCTACACCGAGTCGCTCACGGCGCCTGGCGAGGGCGCAAGCGACTACCTGACCATGATGCGCGTCAATACCGAACGCATCGTCACCGGGCTCTCCTGACCGAGACCCACTTCCCAGAAAGAAACCATGAAATCACGACACCACCGCCTGTTTGGGGCATCCGTTGCTGTGCTCGGCACCGCGCTGCTCGCGACCGCTTGCGCGCCGCCTGTCCCCGCTGGCACCTCAGGTTCCGGCGCGGACGCGCTCGACGCGCCGGTGCCCCGCGTCACAGTCACCTATGACGGCGGCATCCTCGTTCTTGACGGTGAAACGCTCGAGGAGGTCGCCGACCTTCCCATCGAAGGCTTCACCCGGGTGAATTCAGCCGGTGATGGGCGACATGTTCTCGTTACCGTCCCGGACGGGTTCCAGATCCTCGACGCGGGAACGTGGACAGTTGACGGCGCGAGCTTTGTTGCCGAACCTCAGCTCACCGACCTGATTTTCGAAGCGGATGCGGCCGGTCACGTGGTCAAGCACGGAGGCAAGACGGTCCTCTTCGCTGACGGCACCGGTGACACGATGATCTTCGAGGCCGATGACCTCCTGGCCCTCGATGGCGAACTGCCCGAAACCGAGGTGGTACCGGCGCCGGAGGCACACCACGGTGTGTCGATCGAGCTGGAGGATGGCACGCTGCTGACAACGGTGGGGGACTCGGAAAGCCGCACAGGCATCCGTGTGCTCGACTCCAATCGGGAGGAGATCGCGGCAAGCGACGAGTGCCCGTCTGTGCACGGTGAGGGGACCGCGGCGAACGAGGTCGTCGTTTTCGGTTGCAGTGACGGTGTGCTTGCCTACGACAACGGAACCATCACGAAGATTCCGGCACCAGACGCATACGGACGGATGGGAAACGCCTACGTCACAGAGACGAGCCCGATCGCGGTGGGAGACTACAACTCGAACCCCGATTCGGAAGGGTACCTCCTCACCGAGCTGGCGATCATTGACACTGAAGCGAAAACCCTCGCGGTCATCGACCTGCCCGCTGGCGTGAGCTACACGTTCAGGGATGTTGCGCGTGGCCCCGGAGACGACGTCTACGTCCTCGCGAGCGATGGAAACATCCACGTGCTCGACGAGAACACCGGGGAAATAACGGCCGCGTACCCGGTGGTGGAGCCGTGGGAGGGACCGGCCGAATGGCAGGATGCGCACCCGGCCATCACCGTGAACGGGAACATCGCGTACGTCACCGAACCGGCGACCGATTCCCTGCACGCCGTGAATCTGGAGACCGGCGAGATCATTGCTTCGAGCGAGCTCTCCGGGACGCCGAACGAGATCGCGGTCGCGGTGGGTTAGAGCCACGCACCAGTGCACTGGGGCCCCGCACATCGCGGGGCCCCAGTGTGTATATGCGTTGGTCGCGGTTGGGCGCTTTCCGTGCCTCGGATGCCCGCCGGCCACGTCGAGTGGATCACTTCCGGTCGAGAGCATCCCGCGAAACTGGTGTTCTGGGCCGGAAATGATGCGCTCG
The DNA here is from genome assembly GCF_003065425.1 of Mycetocola zhujimingii. NCBI lineage: Bacteria > Bacillati > Actinomycetota > Actinomycetes > Micrococcales > Microbacteriaceae > Mycetocola > Mycetocola zhujimingii. The sequence goes on along the minus strand of NZ_CP026949.1, from coordinate 2,539,540 downwards.
CCCAGCGCCGCGAGAATTTTCTGATGAATACTACCGCCGGTAGTGTTCCATTGGTACAGTGCCTTCATGAACACACAAACGCTCGCTCCGGCCACCGTCAACGCCCGTTCGGTACTCCTGCCATACCTGCTCGTCCTGGTTGCTGCAGTGGTGCTCATCCAGATGGTCATCGCCCTGACCGGGGGAGAGGTCGGCATCCTCGCCGGGACTCTCACCGCTGTCGTCGCCGTCGCAGTCGGTGCGTGGATGTGGCGCAATTACCGCACCCTCGCGAAGATCCGCTTTGGCATCGCGATCGCTCACGCCATCGCTTTTCTCGCTGTGACGACATCATTCAACGTGCACGCGGTGATTCGGGCGATCTCCGTCGACTCCCCGGCCGCTGAGCTTCTGGCGACCCCCTGGTTTGGCGCGACCCTCGTGATGAGCGCGGCCTGGGGGATCGGGCTGTTCGTTCACCTCACCGGCGCGGTGCTCGGCCGCGGCTGGGAAGACTGACCGTGACGCGCCCCAGCGAAGAACAGGAATGGGCGGATGGTCGGGTCGAATCGTGGGTGGAGACCTACAAGAAGTCGATGCTGACGCCGGTGATCCTTCGCGTGGTGGATGACCTTCAGCCGGTGACGATTGCCGCGATAGCGGCCCAGGTTTCTTCGCGTACCGGCTGGTCGATTACCGAACGCAGCCTGTATCGGACCCTGAAGCGGCTTCAGGACTCAGGCCTTCTGCACAGTTCGGAGGTTGCGGCCCCTCGAACCGGCGCCAAACTCAAGGAACTGTCGCTGACCGCGCTCGGGGCACAGTTCCTGGCCGGCGTCGAGGCGAACCTCGTCGATATCTCGGGCCGGACGGAGGGGTAGCTCGGCGGACAGGGCCAGCGCGACCTCGCTCCAGCGAAAGCATCAGTTGCGGTCGAGAACATCCGGCGCAACCGGTGTGTTCGACCGGAAGTGGTGCGCTCGGCGGTTAAATGAAGAAATCCCCGCAAGTAGAAGCCTTACGAGGATTTCAGTGGCTCCGACGGGCGTCGATCCCGTGACCTCACGATTTTCAGTCGTGCGCTCTACCAACTGAGCTACAGAGCCCAACGGCGTTTCTGCCGCTGGAAGGTGAAAAACCCTTCCTTTCGGAAGGGCTCTTCACTTCAGCGACCCTGACGGGACTTGAACCCGCGACCTCCGCCGTGACAGGGCGGCACGCTAACCAACTGCGCTACAGGGCCTTACTTTTTTACTTGTATTCAGTGTAGTAGTTATTGTGACCCCAACGGGATTCGAACCCGTGCTACCGCCGTGAAAGGGCGGCGTCCTAGGCCACTAAACGATGGGGCCGCGAGCCTTTGAGGGGCTCTGTAACTACCGAGAAGTAAGCATACGGTGCTCACACACGTTTTTGCAAAACGAGCGCTAGCCGGCAGCAAAAACCGCGGAATTCCGGGCCTCAAACGAAAAACCCCGCATCCGGATCCGGATGCGGGGTTTCGTCACGAAGCGGATGCCTAGTGGCCGCCTTCTTCGCGGAGCTTCACGAATCCAGCCTCGACGATTGCTTCAGCTTCTGCAGCGTCGCCCCAGCCCTCGATCTTGACCCACTTGTTGGGCTCGAGGTCCTTGTAGCGAGCGAAGAAGTGCTCGAGTTCCTTGCGGGTCTGCTCCGGGACATCGGTGATGTCCTGGATGTGAGCCCAGCGCGGGTCCTTGTACTGGACGCAGACGACCTTGGCGTCCGAGCCAGCTTCGTCGCTCATGTTGAGCACGCCGACGGGACGAACCTTGATGCCGACGCCGGGGAAGACCGGGTACTCGAGCAGCACGAGAGCGTCAACGGGGTCGCCGTCGAGGCCGAGCGTGTTCTCGAAGTAGCCGTAGTCAACGGGGTAGGTGAAAGCGGTGAACAGAACGCGGTCCAGGTAGACGCGACCAGTTTCGTGGTCGACCTCGTACTTGTTGCGGCTGCCCTTGGGGATTTCTACGACGACGTCGTAATCGGCCATAAGTGTGTTCTCCCTTGTGTCAAAGTCTGGAATAACGTTACTTGATGCCCACAAACAGCAAATTCCGCCGTGAACCGCTCGACAAAGCGGTCGCCGATGTGCGCCTCGCCGTGCGCCAGTCGCTCGCCGGAACCGTCCGCGAGGGTGAGGCGGTGCTCGTCGCACTGAGCGGTGGGCCTGACTCGCTGGCCCTTGCCGCCGCGACGGCCTTCGAAGCACCGAAACAGGGGATCCGTGCGGGCGCCGTGATCGTCGATCACGGTCTGCAGGATGGATCGGCGGATGTTGCGGCGCGCGCGGCGGACCAGGCGCGGGCGCTCGCCCTGGAGCCGGTGATGGTGATCCGGGTGGGCGTGGACGGTCGCGGCGGACCAGAGGCCGCAGCCCGAACCGCCCGCTACGCGGCGTTCGACGCCGCGCTCACCGACACCGGAGCATCCGCTCTTCTGCTCGGCCACACCCTCGACGACCAGGCCGAAACCGTTCTGCTCGGGCTGGCGCGCGGGTCCGGGTCGGGAAGTTTGATGGGGATGGCGCCCGTCAGTGGGCACTACCTCCGCCCGCTTCTCGGGGTTCGGCGTGCGGCAACGCACGCTGCGTGTGCCGCAGAAGGACTCGAACCGTGGACCGACCCGCACAACAGCGACCCGTCGTACACGCGGGTGCGAGTGCGCGAGACGGTGTTGCCCGTGCTCGAGAAGGAACTCGGCCCCGGCATCGCTGAGGCGCTTGCCCGGACAGCTGAGCAACTGCGGGAAGACACGGAGGCGTTCGATGCGATGATCGACGAGTTCATCGAGGAGATCTGCGAACCCGCGGAGGCGGGCATCGCGGTTTCCGTCTCCGCGCTGGCAGCGAACCCTCCCGCGCTCAGGCACCGGATCATCCGGACGGTTGCTGCGAGCGAGTTCGGTCAGTCGTTGTCACGGAATCACACGCTCGCGATCGCCGCACTCGTCACCGACTGGAAAGGCCAGGGCGCGATCGATGTTCCCGGCTTCACGGTGACCAGGATTGGCGGCCGGCTCGAATTTTCGGCTCGACAGCCGACGGTAGGATAAATCCATGGAATCGAGCGATATTGCAGGCGACCTCACGACCATCCTCGTCACGGAACAAGAGATCCACGACAAGCTGGATGAGCTCGCCGCTCAGATCGACTCCGATTACGAGGGCAAGGACCTTCTCCTCGTCGGCGTGCTGAAGGGTGCCGTCATGGTGATGGCAGACCTCTCCCGCGCCATGAAGAAGCACGTGTCCATCGACTGGATGGCCGTCTCGTCGTACGGCGCAGGCACGAAGTCCAGTGGTGTCGTGCAGATCCGCAAGGACCTCGACGCGGACCTCACCGGCCGCCACGTGCTGATCGTCGAAGACATCATCGACTCCGGGCTGACCCTGTCGTGGCTGCTCGAGAACTTCGCGTCACGAGGCGTCGCCTCGATCGAGGTCTGCGCCCTGCTTCGGAAGCCCGAGGCGGCCAAGGTTGAGATCGACTGCAAGTACGTGGGCTTCGACATCCCTACTGACTTCGTCGTCGGCTATGGCCTCGACTTCAATGAGCGCTACCGCAACCTGCGCGACGTCGCGGTTCTCGCGCCGCACGTCTACTCCTGACCCCCGCAGCCCCCGGCGTTTACCCTTGGGGCGAACACAGAGGCGCAGCCCAGCTTTCTGGCGATAGCCTTGAGGCCACGAGGCGCGAGTTGTCTCGCCGTACCTTCAGAAAGGTGTTGGGCATCCGCTCATCCGCACTATGAATTTCAAGCGCATCTTCAAAGGCCCGCTGCCGTACATCCTGATCGCGGTCATTGTCTTCTTCGTCGGTTCCAGCCTGCTCAACATGAATGGCTACAAAGAGGTAACCACCGAGCACGGGCTTGAGCTGCTCGCCGACGGAAAAGTCGCTGAAGCGACGCTCACCGAGGGTGATAACCGCGCGGATCTGACCCTCGAGAAGGCCGACGGCGACAACGGCACAATGGTCCAGTTCTACTACATCAACGCGCGAGCAGCGGATGTCGTTTCAGCCGTCGATGAGGCTGCGCCCTCCGACGGCTACAACGACAAGGTGCCTCAGCCGAGCTTCTGGCTGTCGGCTCTCGGACTGCTCCTCCCGCTCCTGTTGATCGGTGTCTTCTTCTGGATCATGCTGTCGAGCATGCAGGGCGGCGGATCGAAGGTCATGCAGTTCGGCAAGTCGAAGGCGAAGCTCGTCTCGAAAGAGTCCCCGAAGGTCACCTTTGAGGATGTTGCCGGCAGCGATGAGGCGATCGAAGAACTCGAGGAGATCAAGGACTTCCTCAAGGAGCCCGCGCGCTTCCAGGCCGTTGGCGCCCGGATCCCCAAGGGTGTGCTGCTCTACGGCCCTCCCGGAACCGGTAAGACACTTCTCGCCCGCGCCGTCGCCGGTGAGGCTGGCGTCCCGTTCTACTCGATCTCCGGATCTGACTTCGTCGAGATGTTCGTGGGTGTCGGCGCAAGCCGTGTTCGCGACCTGTTCCAGCAGGCCAAGGAAAACGCGCCAGCGATCATCTTCGTCGACGAGATCGATGCCGTCGGTCGCCACCGCGGCGCAGGCATGGGTGGCGGGCACGACGAGCGCGAGCAGACACTCAACCAGCTGCTCGTCGAGATGGACGGCTTCGACCCGAAGGCGAACGTCATCATGATCGCCGCGACGAACCGCCCAGACATCCTGGACCCCGCACTTCTCCGACCGGGCCGGTTCGACCGCCAGATCGGCGTCGACGCCCCTGACCTCAAGGGCCGGATGAAGATCCTCGAGGTACACGCCAAGGGCAAGCCGATGTCGGAGAACGTCGACCTCGAAGTCCTCGCCCGCAAGACCCCAGGGTTCACCGGAGCCGACCTCGCGAACGTCCTCAACGAGGCTGCGCTGCTGACCGCGCGATCGAACGCCCAGATCATCGACAACCGCGCCCTCGACGAGGCCGTCGACCGGGTCATGGCAGGACCTCAGCGCCGCAGCCGTGTGATGCGCGACCAGGAGAAGCTCATCACCGCGTACCACGAGGGTGGACACGCCCTCGCCGCGGCATCGATGCGCAACACCGACCCCGTGACGAAGGTCACCATCCTTCCCCGCGGCCGTGCCCTCGGCTACACGATGGTGCTCCCGCTCGAAGACAAATACTCGGTGACCCGAAACGAACTGCTCGACCAGCTCACCTACGCCATGGGCGGACGTGTCGCTGAGGAGATGGTGTTCCACGACCCGACAACCGGAGCGTCGAACGACATCGAGAAGGCCACGGGAATAGCCCGCAAGATGGTTACCGAATACGGCATGAGCGCCAACGTCGGAGCCATCAAGCTCGGCCAGTCGAGCGGTGAGGTCTTCCTCGGCCGCGACATGGGCCACCAGCGCGACTACTCGGAGCAGATCGCTGAAGAGGTCGACTCTGAGGTCCGCGCGCTGATCGAACAGGCCCACGACGAAGCCTGGCAGGTGCTCAACGACAACCGCGACATCCTCGACCGGCTTGCCGCTGAACTCCTCGAGAAGGAGACACTGGATCACAATCAGCTCGCCGAGATCTTCAAGGACATCAAGAAGCTCCCGCCGCGCCCGCAGTGGCTGTCATCGACCAAGCGCCCGATCTCTGAGCGCCCTCCGATTGCTGTGCCGATCACGAAGGCTCCCATCGATCCCGACGCGACAGACGGTGGCGTCCAGAGTGACTCGAGCAACACGCCTCTCCCGCAGTCCGACCCGCGCCCAGCAACGGCGTAGCTCAGATGGCGGGGGTCGATAAGCCGCGCGTCGAAGCGGCTGTCATCGAGTTGCTCGCGGCGATCGGCGAAGACGCGCAGCGGCCAGGGCTCGAGCGGACCCCGGCGCGGGTCGCGGAGGCCTACTCTGAGTTCTTCTCGGGGATCGGCGAGGACCCGCTCGAGCACCTGCGCGAGTCGGTTCCGGTCGGCGATGACGGCAACGGCGAGGTTGTGCTCCTGCGCGACATCTCCTTCCGCTCGATCTGCGAGCACCACCTGCTCCCGTTCCTCGGCAAAGCGCACGTCGCCTACCTGCCGGGGGAGCGCGTCGTGGGCCTCGGCCGGCTGCCGCTCGTCGTCGACACCCTCGCGTCGAGGCCCCAGCTCCAGGAGCGCCTGACGGAGCAGATCGCGGATGCGCTCGAGCGCGGTCTTGAGGCACGTGGCGTTCTCGTCGTGCTCGACGCCGTGCACGGCTGCGTCGCTGCACGCGGGGTCCGGCAGGCCAACTCGTCCACGGTGACCGTTGCAAGCCGCGGCGCTCTTGCCGAGCCGGCGCGCCGTGCTGAGCTGTTCGCCCTGATCGGCCACGGTGCGGCGGACGCTCATGCCTGATCGAGCCATGGCACCCCAGCGGATGCTGGTCATGGGGATCGTGAACGTCACCCCTGACTCATTCAGCGACGGCGGTCAGTTCCTCGACCACGAACGCGCTGTCTCCCATGCCAGGCAGCTCGTCGCCGACGGTGCAGACATCGTCGATGTCGGCGGTGAATCCACGCGCCCCGGCGCCGAGCGAATCGGTGTGACCGAAGAGTTGCGCCGCGTCCTTCCGGTGGTCCGCTCTCTCGCGGCCGACGGCATCCGCGTCTCTGTCGACACCATGAACGCCGAAACAGCCAGCGCCGCGGTGGAAGCAGGGGCCGAATTCATCAACGATGTGTCCGGTGGCCTCGCTGATCCGCAGATGGTGGCCGTTGCTGCGGACACCGGTGCACCCTACATTCTCAGCCACTGGCGCGGGCACAGCGTCGACATGAACTCCCGTGCACACTACGGCGATGTGGTCGCTGACGTCCGCGCGGAGCTCGAGGCCAGGATCGCTGCCCTTGAAGCCGGGGGAGTCGCGCGGGAGAGCATCATTCTCGACCCCGGTCTCGGTTTCGCGAAGACGGCCGACCAGAACTGGGAGATCCTGTCGCGGATCTCCGAGTTGCAGTCGCTCGGGCTGCCCGTGCTCGTCGGAGCATCCCGCAAGCGGTTCCTGGGCGATTTGCTTCCCGAAGGCGCCCCGATGGGCGATCGCGACCTGCCGACGGCAGTGGTGAGCGCCCTGCTCGCCGGCGCTGGGATCTGGGGAGTGCGCGTGCACGACGTGACGGCGACGGCGATCGCGCTTCAGGCCCACCGCCGTTTGGCCTGAGGGCGGGGTCATTGGATGACATCCACAAGACTTACATCGACACATTGGACCCTCCGCGCGGCGCAGCGCGCGACTTGCTGGCACGCTTGAGTCGTGCCTCACAACACCTCGCTCCGTGACCTGACCCGAATCGCCACTTTTACGGCGATCATCGCTGTGCTCGGCCTGCCCGGCGCGATCCCGCTCTTCGGCAATGCCGTTCCGATCACGCTGCAGACTCTCGGGGTGATGCTCGCCGGCGCGATCCTCGGCTGGTGGCGCGGCGCGGCCTCGGTACTGGCACTGCTCACCCTTGTCGCGGCCGGCCTGCCCCTGCTTTCCGGCGGACGCGGCGGTATTGGTGTGTTCTTCGGTCCATCGGTCGGCTACCTCATCGGTTTTGTCTTCGGCGCTGCGGTGACCGGGCTGATCGTCCACGCCGGTGCGTCGAAACCGACGTGGCTTCGGGTCATTGTCGGGTCGTTCGTCGGGGGAGTACTCACCGTCTACCTCTTCGGCATCCCGCTGCAGTCTCTCGTCACCGGTATCCCACTGCTCGGAACCGCATACGCGAGCCTGATCTTCCTCCCGGGAGACCTGGTCAAGGTAGCCCTGTCTGCGATCCTCGTGATGGCCGTGTGGCGGGCGTACCCGAGGGCGTTCACCTTCTCCACCCAGCCCCGAGTGGCCGCCGTCGCCGCGACACCGTGAGTCCGAACACCGAGGCTCTCGTCGTTGGCGCGTCCCGGTTGAGCTACGGCGAACTCGGCCGGCGCCTCGCGGAGTGGAGCGGCGACATACGCGACGGGCAGATTGTCCCGCTCCGGTCGGCGAACGCGACGGAACTCGTTGTCGCCGCACTGGCCGTGCGGCAGCGGGGCGGAGTGCCTGCGATCGGTGACGTGCGCTGGAGCGAGCGCCACTGGGAGGAGCTGACCCGATCCCTCTCCGACGTCGTCACCCCCTCCGGCGCAGCCTGGGCGACGTTCAGTTCGGGCAGCACCGGGTCGCCTCGGGTCATCCTCCGCGATGAGTCGTCGTGGGCACTGTCGTTCCCCGCGGTCACTCGGCTGATGAACCTCACGTCCAGCGATGTTGTGCTACTGCCATCGCCGCTGGTCTCCTCGCTGTCGATGTTCTCGATCGTGCACGCCCTCGATGCGGGCGCTACAGTGCTGCTCCCGGAGATGGCGGTGGTATCCCCGCTCGAGTGGGAACAGGCGACGATCCTTCACGGCACTCCCGGCGCACTCGAAAGCGTGCTCGACCTTCTCGACGCCGGCACCCCGATACGGCTTCGGCTGGCACTCATCGGCGGTGCGCACCTCGACGCCGGACTCCGGGCGCGGGCTGAGGCTGCCGGCATCCGGGTGGTCAGCTACTACGGTGCCGCCGAGCTCTCGTTCGTCGCGGTCGACGAGAACGGCAACGGCCTTCGGCCTTTCGACGGTGTCGAACTGCGCATCCTCGATGGCGAACTGCAGAGCCGCTCGCCGTACGTTGCCATCGGCTACCTGCCCGGCCACACGGGATCGTTTCGAAAGGATGCCGCCGGCTGGGCTTCTGTCGGCGATCTGGCGAGAATCAGCACCGACGGCATCCTCACTCTCTCTGGCAGGCGCGACGGCGCCATCCTCACCGCCGCGGCCACCGTCGTGCCCGAAGACGTCGAGAAAGTGTTGCGTACACTCAATGGCGTGAAAAACTCCGTCGTCTTCGGCGAACCCAACCCCCGGCTCGGTTCGCTCGTGTGCGCCGTCATCGAGGTGGAGGATGCGGCCAACCCGCCGACGTCGGCGGCCTTGCGCGCCGCCTGCCGCGATCAACTCAGCGTCGCGCAGATGCCCAGGCGCTGGTACCTCGCAACCGAACTCCCGAGAACAGCGACCGGAAAGCCCGCCCGCGCACGAATCGCTCAGGACGCGATCGATGAACGGATGCCCCGACTTGCGTGACAGCGTCGCCACCGTCATCGCCGCTCGGCGCACACCGATTGCGACAATCGGCCAGCGCCTCGCCGATTCGACCGTCGACGGGCTCGCCGCGGTGAGCCTCGGAGCAACCGTCGCCGATGCCAGGCGCTCACTCGGTCGGGACGTTCCGATCGGCGACGTCATCCTCGGTAATTGCATGGGACCAGGCGGGAACACGGCACGGGTCGCATCGCTCGCCGCTGGCATCGACGTCGCCGTTCCTGGCATGACCGTTGACCGCCAGTGTGGCTCAGGCCTTGCCGCTGTGCTCGTCGCTGCCGAGCAGATCGCTGCCGGCAGCCGGGCCATGCGGCTCGCCGGGGGTGCCGAGAGCGCGTCGACAGCGCCGACGCGCGTCGCGTCGCGGGGTGCATACGCGCGGGCCGCGTTCGCGCCCGACGGCTTCCCCGACCCCGACATGGGACCCGCGGCAGAGGCGCTCGCGGTGTCCCACGGCATCACCCGTCAGGCGCAGGATGCCTACGCCTTGCGCAGCCACGCCCGTGCGGTGGCGGCTCGCGAAGCGGGACGATTCGCCGATGAGCTCGCCGCTGTCGGCGACGTCGCGATCGATGACGGACCACGCGCGATGAGCCGGGCCGTTCTCGCTCGATTTGCCCCGGTCTTCGCGAGCGGCGCCGACGGCACCGTCACGGCGGGAAACTCGTGCCGCGTCAGCGACGGTGCCGCAACGGTTGCACTCGTGCCAGACAGCGAGCGCGGCGTGGCGCCGGGCCTCGCACTCATCGGGAGTGCGACCGTCGGCTGTGACCCGGCGACACCGGGACTCGGGCCGGTGTTCGCGATCGAATCCCTGCTCGCGTCGAGCGGAATCAGCCTCGATGACGTTGAGGCCGTTGAGATCGTCGAGGCGTTCGCCGCCCAGACCCTTGCCGTGCTTTCCGAGGTCGGGCTCGCCTCAGAGTTCGCCGTCGATGACCGCGTGTGCGCCGACGGCGGCGCTCTCGCCCTCGGCCACCCGTGGGGAGCAAGTGGCGCGGTCAGCGTGGTGCGGCTCTTCTCGCGCCTCGTGCGCGCCGGTCGCCCCGCCGGAACGCTGGGCCTGGCGACGGCAGCGATCGGCGGCGGCATGGGTGTCGCCGCCCTCTTCCGGGTGGTGCGCTGATGACACGCGAGATCTCGCTGTCCGGCGTGAGCGTCGACTATGAGAACCGGCGGGCCCTGATCGACGTAACCACGCGGCTTGACGCGCACCGGATCGCCGTCATCGGCGCCAACGGATCGGGCAAGTCCACCTTCGCCCGGCTCCTCAACGGGCTTGAGACGCCGACATCCGGCACGGTGAGTGTGC